>NZ_JBFAIQ010000041.1:0-53411 GCF_040654755.1 Streptomyces sp. NPDC050625 | reverse complement strand
GGTCTGCAGATCGCCGTCTACTACGGTCTCGCGGGTCTCGCGGTGGTCGTCGCCTACCGCAAGATGCTGCTGAAGTCCGTGGGCAACTTCTTCCTAGGCGGGCTGTGGCCGCTGTTCGGCGCCCTGTTCATGTTCTGGATCTTCGTCGAGTCCCTGGGTGAGCTGAGCGGCGCGGCGATCGCGATCGGTCTCGGCGGTCTGGCGGTGGGGCTGATCCCGATGCTCTGGTACTGGAAGCGGGGCAGCGACTACTACCGGCCCGCCAAGCTCGACGCGTCCCGCGCCATCATGACCGACTACGTGGCCGATGGCGGGTCGGCCCCGGTTACGGAGCGGTCCTACGCGTACGAAGGCCTCCCCACCGACTTCTGAGAGAGGCCGCCCCTCATGGCCGTGCGCCACCGCTTCACCCCCGAGTTCGACCCGGACTGCGGGGACACGCTTCTCACCTCCGCTCGCCAGGACATCGTCATCGGTCGCTGGCAAGGTGTCCGGGACCTCCTGCGCGCCACCGGCACCGCCTGGATCCCACGCGGCCACCGGATGCGGCAGCTCGCGCAGTCCTGCGCGAGCACCTCCACGGCAGAGTCCTGGCTGGCCGCCGAGCCCCGCAACGCCGACGCCCTGGTGCTGAGGGCGGCGACCGAGACGGCGAGAGCCTTCCACCTCGCCATCGCGGCGGGCCGGGGCGCCCCGATCGACAGGAACAGGATCGACGCCGCCGTGGCGGCCTGCTACCAAGCCGCCAACGCCTACCTCGAGGACCCCACGCCCTGGATCTCACTGATCTCCGTCGCCCGGCTCTATCCCTCGGGTGTGCGCCGGAAGGAAATGGGTCAGTGGTGGGACGAGCTGTACCAGCGCGACCCGTACAGTCTCGAAGGCCACCTCCAGGTGCTGCACTACTACTCCGCACGCTGGCACGGCACCCACGGATTCATGTACGACTTCGCCCGCGACGCGGCCGGAGTGGCCCCTCCAGGTTCCCCTTTGCCGGTCCTGATGCAGTACGCCCGCGTCGAGGAGTACCGCTGCCTCCTGGATGAAGCCAGGGGACAGCAGTCCGCCCTCGTCGCCATCTCCCGGCACTGGAACCACGAAGGTGCCGTCAGCGACGTACGCCGCACCTGGGAACGCTGGATCACTTCACGCGTGGACGGCACTGTCGTTCCCGGGGAAGTGCAGGCCGTCAACTGCCTGACCCACGCCGCCTGTCACGCGGGACTCCCCGACATGGCCTCCGGACTGTTCTCGCTGCTCGGCAACCGCGCGACAAGAATGCCCTGGTCGAGCACGGGGGATCCGGGGGATGAGTTCATCAGGTGGCGTAAGAAGTCGTTGCGGGGTGAGTGAGGTGCCGTCGGCGTCGGCGCGTACTACTCGCGGGAGCGGTCCTCCCGGGGTGGGCGCGTCATGTCGAGAATGCCTTCCCCCGGTGCGCATGTGCGCACGTAAGGCTCAGTCCGCCGTTGGAATCCGCGCCCGGTTCCCGGCACATGCCGTGACCAGGTGAGCGTCGAGCACGGCCTGCAGGGCTCGGGGCTCCTCGATCGCGAGGTGCCCAGCAGCGATGATCTCCAGGGCGGCGCGAGGAATGCCCTCCGCCAGCTCCCGGGCGTGCTCCTCCACCGGCGTGGCCGCGTCGTGGGAACCCCCGACGACGACGGTGGGGGCGGAGATCCGGCTCAGGTCCGCGCGCAGGTCGTACGCGGCCAGGGCATCGCAGCACGCCGCGTACCCGGCCGGGTCGGCGTCGGCGAGGTTGCCGAGCAGCCTGCGGCCGAAGGGCGTGTCCGCCGTGGCGGCGGTGGCGAACCAGCGGCCCGCACTGGTCGCGAGCAGTGGCCCGGTTCCCTCGGAGCGCACCAGCGCGGCGCGCTCGTACCAGGGCTCCGCGGCACCGAAGTGCGCGGAGGAACAGACCAGGGCCAGCGAGGCGACGCGGGTGGGGCTGTGGACCGCGAGGTGCGCGCCGATGGCTCCGCCCAGGGAGATGCCCGCGTAGTGGAAGCGGTCCCAGCCGTGGTGCTCGACGACGGAGAGCACCAGCGAGGCAAGGTCCTCGACCGTTGTACGGCCGGGTCCGGAGTCGCACAGGAGTTCGGTCGCGGAGCCGCCGTGTCCGGGCAGGTCGAAGCGCAGTACCCGGAAACGGCGGGTCAGGGAAGGCAGCTGGGGTTCCCAGACCGCCTTGGAGGTGCCCAGGGAAGGGCCCAGGATCAGTGGCGGCGCGTCGTCCGGGCCGATCACGTGGTGGTGCAGCAAGGGTGATGACGTCATCGCGGCTCCTCCGGGCTCAGCGTTCGAGGACGAGGGCGAGGCCCTGGCCCACGCCGATGCACAGGGTGGCCACACCGGTGCCGGCGCCCTTGCGGGCGAGCTGATGGGCGACGGTGCCGGCGAGGCGGGCGCCGGATGCGCCCAGGGGATGGCCCAGGGCGAGGGCGCCGCCGAGGGGGTTGAGGATCGCGGGGTCCAACTCGGGCCACTCGGCCACACAGCCCAGGACCTGGGCGGCGAAGGCCTCGTTGAGTTCCAGGACGTCCAGGTCGCCGAAGGTCCTGCCCGCCTTGGCGAGGGCGCGGCCCACCGCTTCGACGGGGCCGAGTCCGAAGTAGTGCGGGTCGATCGCGGAGACGCCCGACGCGCCGATACGGGCGAGGGGTTCGCGGCCGAGGGCCTTCAGGCCCTGGTCGTCGACCAGCAGCAGGGCTGCCGCGCCGTCGTTCAGCGGCGAGGCGTTGCCTGCCGTCACCGTGCCGGTTCCAGCGGGGCGGAAGGAGGGCTTGAGCCCGGCCATCGCCTCCAGCGACGCGTCCGCCCGTACGCACTCGTCTGCGGTGAAGACGACCGGGTCGCCCTTGCGTCGCGGGGCGGTCACGGGTGCGAGCTCGGCGTCGAACAGTCCGTCCGCCTGCGCCCGAGCGGCCTTGCGGTGGCTGTGGAGCGCGTACTCGTCCTGCTGCTCCCGGCCGATCTTGTGCTTCTCGGCGATGAGCTCGGCCGACTCGCCGAGCGGTACGGTCCACTCGGGGTTCATCCTCGGGTTGATCATGCGCCAGCCCAGGGTGGTCGAGTACAGCTCGGCATGTCCGGCCGGGAACGGCCGGTCCGACTTGGGCACCACGTACGGGGCGCGGGTCATCGACTCGACTCCACCCGCTACGGCAATGGAGGCATCGCCGACGGCGATCGCGCGGGCGGCCTGGATGACCGCCTCAAGCCCGGAGGCGCACAGTCGGTTGACGGTCACGCCCGGGACGGACGTCGGCAGACCGGCCAGCAGAGCGGCCATGCGGGCGACGTTGCGGTTCTCCTCGCCGGCGCCGTTGGCGTTGCCGAAGTAGACGTCCTCGACGCGTGCCGGGTCCAGGTCGGGGGTGCGGGCGAGGAGTTCACGGATGGCGTGGGCGGCGAGGTCGTCCGGGCGGACGGCAGCCAGCGAGCCGTTGTACCTGCCGATCGGCGTACGGACGGCATCGACGATGTAGACGCCCTTGGGGCTCATGACGGAATCTCCTCGGCGATACGGATCCTGGTGGCCGTCTTCTCGGTGATTTCCTCGGTCGTGACGCCCGGTGCGGTCTCGACGAGTACCAGGCCGTCGTCCGTCACGTCCAGGACGCCAAGGTCGGTGATGATCCGGTCGACGCACGCCTTGCCGGTCAGCGGCAGCGTGCACTCGGTGAGGATCTTCGGTGAGCCGTCCTTGGCGGTGTGGGTCATCACGACGATGACGGTGCGGGCGCCGTGCACGAGGTCCATCGCACCGCCGATGCCGGTGATCAGCTTCCCCGGCACCGCCCAGTTGGCCAGGTCGCCCTTCTCGGAGACCTGCATGGCGCCGAGCACGGCGACGTCGATGTGTCCGCCGCGGATCATCGAGAACGACAGCGCCGAGTCGAAGAAGGAGGCTCCCGGCAGCACCGTCACGGTCTCCTTGCCGCCGTTGATCAGATCCGGGTCGACGGCGTCCTCCGTCGAATACGGGCCGGTGCCCAGGATCCCGTTCTCGGATTCCAGGACTACCTCGACGCTCGGCGGAAGATGGTTGGGAATCAGCGTGGGCAGGCCGATGCCGAGATTGACGTACTGGCCGTCCTTCAGCTCGCGCGCGGCGCGGGCGGCCATCTCCTCGCGTGTCCAGGGCATCAGGTGCTCACCGCCCGTTGTTCGATCTTCTTGTCCGCCGCCTGCTCGGGGGCCAGCGCTACGACCCGCTGCACGAAGATGCCGGGCAGATGCACCGCGTCCGGGTCGATCCCGCCGGGCTCGACCAGCTCCTCCACCTCGGCGATCGTGACCCGCCCCGCCATGGCCGCGAGGGGGTTGAAGTTCCGGGCCGACTTGTTGAAGACGAGGTTGCCGTGCCGGTCACCCTTCGCGGCCCGGACAAGCGCGTAGTCGGTGCGGATGCCGTGTTCCAGCACGTACTCGGTGTCGTCGAACTTCCGCACCTCCTTCGGCGGTGAGGCCAGCGCGACCCCGCCCGAGCCGTCGTAGCGCCAGGGCAGGCCGCCCTCGGCGACCTGCGTACCGACGCCCGCGGGGGTGTAGAAGGCCGGGGTGCCTGCCCCGCCGGCCCGTAGCCTTTCGGCCAGAGTGCCCTGCGGGATCAGTTCCACCTCGAGCTCCCCGGCCAGGTACTGGCGGGCGAACTCCTTGTTCGCTCCGATGTAGGAGCCGGTCACCCGGGCGATGCGGCCTGCGGTCAGCAGCACCGCCAGGCCCGAGTCCATCGCCCCGCAGTTGTTCGACACCACCGATAGGCCTGACACCCCCAGCTCGTACAGGGCCTGGATGAGCACGTTCGGCACGCCGCTCAGCCCGAACCCGCCCACCGAGAGGGACGCACAGTCGGCCACGTCGGCCACCGCCTCGGCGGCGGTGGCGACCACCTTGTCCATCACGCCACGCCCTCTCCCGTCGCGAGGTCGGACGGGTGCTGAGCCAGTGGTGTGACCTCGATCGTCATGTACGGGAAGAGCGGAAGGTCCCACAGGATGCGGTGCAGCGCCTCGTTGTCGGGGACGTCGAAGACGCTGATGTTGGCGTACTGCCCGACGCACCGCCAGATATGGACCCATTCCCCGGACCTCTGCAATTCCTCGCAGTACGCCTTCTCACGGGCCACCAGGTCCGCGCGGACCTCGGGGTCGAGGTCGCGCGGCATCGCAACGTTCATCCGTACCGCGAACAGCACCGCTCATCACGCCTTGTCGAGCACGAAGTCGTACGTGACCTCGTTCCCGGTGCCGTCCGCGGCCGGAGCCGGGTCCAGGACGAGTTCGGGCTTGACGGCCGAGGCGATGTCGTCCTCGACGTGCTCACCGCCCCGGAAGTACAGCTGGGTGGTGATGAGCTGGTGGCCGGGCGCGGAAACCTTCAGGTGCAGGTGTGCCGGGCGCCAGGCGTGCCAGCCGGCCGCGGCGATGAGCCTGCCGCAGGAGCCGTCGGTCGGGATCTGGTAGGGGGCGGGCTCCACCGTGCGGATCCTGAAGTTGCCCTGGCCGTCGGCGATGACGGTGCCGCGCAGGTTCCACTCGGGCAGGTTCGGAGCGAACCGGGAGTACAGGCCGTCGGCGTCGGCATGCCATATCTCGACCTTGGCACCGGCCAGCGGGGTGCCGTCCACCGACGTGACCTGGCCCTGGAACAGCAGCGGCGTGCCCTCTTCGGCGTCGCGCATGGGCAAGGTGGCCTCGGGGGACAGGAGCGGAGAGTCAGGGACGTAGTACGGCCCTTCGATGGTGCCCTTGCTGCCCTCGCGGTTCTCGTTCGAGACCTCCTCGACCACGTGCTCGATCCACACGTCGAGGAAGAGCGGCCACTCACCGTCCTGACCGACCTGGATCAGCCACGACTTGAGAGCGTCGTACTCGGCGTACGTCACCTTGCGTCGGCGGATGATGTCGTGTGCGGCGGCGAGGAGTTCGGACACCAGAGTGTCGACGCGCTTGGTGTCGGCCTCGGCGGTGCCGGTGCGCTGCTTGGTGCGGAACTGCTCGGTGGCGGCGGCTCCGGAGGCGGCCGCGGTGGCCTGCTCGGTGATGATGTCGGTCATGGTTGTGCCTTCCCTTGAATGTGTTCCGTGAAGGTGTGTCAGCGGTCCTGGCGGTAGCGCGCCAGCTTGTCGGGGTCGATGTCGATGCCGAGTCCGGTACCTTCGCGGATGCGCAGGGTGCCGGACTCGATGGTCAGCGGCTCGGTGAGGAGGTCGTCGGTCATGTCGAGGAAATTGGACAGCTCGCCGGCGTGGCGGGAGGCGGAGCGGTGGGCGGCGCCGAAGGCAACGGTGCACAACGTGCCGATCTGACCGTCGATCTGATTGCCCATCACCACCTCCACCCCCAGTCCCTCGCACTGGTGCAGCACGCGCTGGGACTGCGTGAAGCCGGTGCGGGCGGTCTTGATGCTGATGGCAGTCGCGGACCCGCCGAGGAGCTCGCGGGTCACTTCGCCCGGTCTGGTTGCGCTCTCGTCGGCGATGAAGGGCACCGGGCTCTGGGCGACCAGCCAGCGTCTGCCCAACACGTCGTCCGCGGGGCAGAGTTCCTCGGCGAAGGTCAGTCCGAGGTCGGCCATGTCGCGCAGGGCGCGCGCCGACTCGGATGCCGTCCAGCCTCGGTTGCCGTCGATGTACAGGTCGGTGTCCGGGCCGAGGGCCTCGCGCAGCGCCCGGCAGGCGGCGACGTCGTCGCTGTACGGCTGTCGGCCGACCTTCACCTTGAAGGTGGTGATGCCGTACATGTCGCGGATCCGCTCGGCCTCGGCGACCATCGCGTCGGCGGGTGCAAAGCCGACCATGTGGCTGACCCGCATGCGGTCCGTGTAGCCGCCGAGCAGGCCGGAGACCGGCATGCCGGCGGCCTGGCCGAGGATGTCCCACAGGGCCATGTCCACGGCGGCCTTGGCGGTCGGGTTGCCGACGGTCCGTTCGAGCGTCGCGTGGACGGCTTCGCGCTCCAGCGGTGTCAGGCCCAGGATCTGGGGCGCGAAGATCTTTTCGATCACCGCGACGATGGATTCCTGTGTCTCGCCATAGGTGTACGGGCGGGGCGGGGCCTCCGCGGTCCCCGTCAGACCCTCGTCGGTGTGCACGCGTACGAGGACGTGGTCCGCGGTGTGGACTTCCCCGCTCGCGAATTTCAGCGGCTTTCGGTACGGGATCGCGAAGGGAATCGCATCCACTCCGGTGATTTTCACTGCGCCCCCCTTGTGGGTTCTTGAATTTCTGGTCCGGCACCAGCCAGGAACATTGCGTTCTTTTCGAGAACCTCCAGCAGATGTTTCAGCAGGGGCGAGTCGTCGTCCGCACGCCAGGCCAGGACCAGGGGCACGGACAGGGCACCCTCGAGCTGTTTGCACAGCACGCCCTCGCGGGGCGCGGAGCGGATGGAGTCCGGTAGGACAGCGATGCCGAGTCCGGCGGCGACCAGGGCGAGCGCCGCGGAGGTCTCGGTGACCTCGTAGGCGCAGTGGGGGTAGAAGCCGGAGGCGAGGCAGCTGCGGACGACGGCGTCGTTGACGACGGAGCCGAGCGTGGCGCCGTACATGATGAAGTCCTCGTGCCGCAGTTGCTCGACTCGGACCGAATCGGGCTCGGCGAGCCAGTGCTCCTCGGGTACGGCGACGACGAGCGGTTCGTCCGCGAGGGCGCGGTGAGCGATGCCCTCCTGGCGGATCGGCGGGCGCAGGACACCGACGTCGAGACGGCGCTCGATCAGCCCCGACTCCTGGGCGGGTGTGAGCATCTCGGTGTGCACCTCCATCATCACGTGCGGCAGTTCCCGTTTGAGTAGGCGGGCCAGGGCCGGCAGTTGGCGGTACGAGGCGGAGCCCGTCAGGCCGACTCGCAGCACCCCCTCCACGCCGGACGCGAAACGCCCCACCCGGGCCACGGCCTCGTCGACCGCCTGGAGGATGCGCTCCACGTCGGTGCGGAACACCTCGCCTGCTCCGGTCAGGGCCACCTGCCGGGTGGTGCGGGTGAACAGCTCCACGCCCAGTTCCGTCTCGAGTCGGCGGATCGCCTGGGAGAGGGGCGGCTGGGCCATGTGCAGGCTTTCCGCGGCCTTTCCGAAATGGTGTGTTTCGGCGACGGCCGCGAAATACCGAAGGTGCCTGATTTCCATCGGCCTGGCCCTTTCGTTTTCGGGGGCCCTCGAATGCGCCCCAGCGTAGGGAGCCGATCCCATACGACGCAAATACCTGGTTCGATGTTATTGAGACGCCCGTGATATCAATACCCCCCTGGGTCAACCCTGGGGAAATGTCCGGGGCCGACTCGTCACCTCGCTGTCATGGTGCTGAAAAGCAATGGCAACGGGCCGGTCGACCAGACCGGCCGATCGAGGCGAAAGGGACGGGATCATGGCCGAGGACTTCAGCCGTGCGCGGACCATCCTCGAAGACGCCCTCGTGGAGGACCCGGACAGCGGTGTCTACCGGGTCCGGCGGAGCGTCTTCACCGACGAGGAGCTCTTCGAGCTGGAGATGAAACACATCTTCGAGGGGAACTGGGTCTACCTCGCACACGAGAGCCAGATCCCCGAGGTCGGGGACTACTTCACGACGTACATCGGCCGCCAGCCCGTCGTCATCTCCCGCGACAAGCAGGGTGAGCTGCACTGCCTGGTCAACGCGTGCAGCCACCGCGGCGCGATGCTGTGCCGCCGCAAGACCGACAACCGCACCACCTTCACCTGCCCGTTCCACGGCTGGACGTTCAGCAACAGCGGTCGGCTGCTGAAGGTGAAGGACCCCCGCGAGGCCGGCTACCCGGAGCAGTTCAACACCGACGGCTCGCACGACCTGAAGAAGGTCGCCCGCTTCGAGAGCTACCGCGGGTTCCTCTTCGGCAGCCTCGACCCGGACGTCAAGCCGCTGAAGGAGCACCTGGGCGACGCCGCGGTCGTCATCGACATGATCGTCGACCAGTCCCCGGAGGGCTTGGAAGTGCTGCGCGGCTCGTCGACGTACCACTACGACGGCAACTGGAAGCTCCAGGCGGAGAACGGCGCCGACGGCTACCACGTTTCCGCCACCCACTGGAACTACGCCGCCACCCAGGCCCGCCGCACCTCGGGGGAGTCGAAGAACGACACCAAGACGATGGACGCGGGCGGCTGGTCCAAGCAGAGGGGCGGCTTCTACTCCTTCGAGCACGGCCACCTGCTGCTGTGGACCAAGTGGCTGGATCCCGCCAACCGTCCGCTGTACGGGAGGCGTGACGAACTGGCGGCCGAGTTCGGCGCGGAGAAGGCCGACTGGATGATCGGTGTGTCCCGCAATTTGTGCCTGTACCCGAACGTGTACCTGATGGACCAGTTCAGCTCTCAGATCCGGCACTTCCGGCCCATCTCCGTCGACAGGACCGAGGTCACCATCTACTGCATCGCCCCCAAGGGCGAGCCCGCCGAGGACCGTGCCCGCCGTATCCGGCAGTACGAGGACTTCTTCAATGCCACCGGCATGGCCACCCCCGACGACCTGGAGGAGTTCCGCTCCTGCCAGAAGACATACCTGGCCGAGTCGATGCCCTGGAACGACCTGAGCCGCGGCGCCGTGCACCAGATCGACGGACCGGACGAGGACGCCAAGAAGATCGGCATCAACCCGATCGTCAGCGGCGTGCGCACCGAGGACGAGGGACTGTACCCGATCCAGCACGGCTACTGGCTGCAGACCATGCGCAAGGCCCTGGAGGCCTCCGAGCCCCTGGAGGCGGCCAAGTGACCACGTCGACCGCGACCACGACCAGCGTCGCCCCGGCAACCCTGGAAGCCGTCCGGCAGTTCCTCTACCGCGAGGCCCGCCACCTCGACGACCGCGCGTTCGAGAAGTGGCTGGAGTGCTACCACCCGGACGCCGAGTTCTGGATGCCGGCCTGGGCCGACGACGACGAACTGACGACCGACCCGCAGCGCGAGATCTCCCTGATCTACTACCCGAGCCGGGCGGGCTTGGAGGACCGCGTCTTCCGCATCCGCACCGACCGCTCCAGCGCCACGAGCCTGCCCGAGCCGCGCACCGGCCACAACATCACCAACGTCGAAATCACCGGCAGCGACGGCGACGTGCTGGACGTGCGCTTCAACTGGTTCACGCTCTACTACCGCTACCAGGCCGTCGACACGTACTTCGGTACGTCTTTCTACCGCATCGATGTCTCTGGACCCGACCCGCTGATCACGAGCAAGAAGGTCGTCCTGAAGAACGACTACGTGCATCACGTGGTCGACATCTACCACGTCTGAAATGAGCACCCGCATGTCCTTCCAGGTCGCCCTGAACTTCGAGGACGGCATCACCCGGTTCATCGAGTGCCGTCCGGACGAGACCGTCGCCGAGGCTTCGTACAAGGCCCGCATCAACATCCCGCTCGATTGCCGTGATGGCGCCTGCGGAACCTGCAAGTCACTGTGTGAGTCAGGAAGTTACGACGGCGGCGACTACATCGACGAGGCCCTCAGCGACGACGAGGCCGCGCTCGGCTACTGCCTGCCCTGCCAGATGACCCCGCAGAGCGACCTCGTGCTGCGCATCCCCTCCTCCGCAGCCGCCGCGAAAACCGCCGCGGCCACCCACACCGCAACCGTCACCGCCATCAAGCGGCACTCCGCGAGCACCGTCGAGTTCGCCCTCGACGTCGACGAGCGGCAGCAACTCGACTTCCTGCCGGGCCAGTACGTCAACGTCACCGTCCCCGGCACCGACCAGACCCGCTCGTACTCGTTCAGCTCCGGCCCCACCCAGCGGCAGGTCTCCTTCCTGGTCCGCATCGTGGAGGGCGGCGCGATGTCCGGCTACCTCACCACACGCGCCCGGGTCGGCGACAGTCTCGAGTTCTCCGGCCCGATGGGCAGCTTCTACCTGCGCGAACTCACCAGGCCCGCCCTGCTGTTGGCGGGTGGAACCGGCCTCGCGCCTCTGCTGTCGATGCTGGAAACCATGACCCAGCAGCCGACCGCTCACCCGGTCCACCTGCTCTACGGCGTGACGGGCGACCAAGACCTCGTCCACCTGGACACCCTGGAGGACTACGCCGAGACCATCCCCGGATTTACCTTCGACCACTGCGTGGCCGATCCGTCCAGCAGCGCCAGCAACAAGGGCTTCGTTACGAACCTGATCGACACCTCGACCCTGCACGACGGCGACGTGGATATCTATCTCTGTGGCCCGCCCCCCATGGTCGAGGCAGTCCGCACCCACATCACCGCCCTCGGCATCACCCCGGCGAGCTTCCACTACGAGAAGTTCACCCCGGCCGCGGTACGAGAGACCGCGGAGGCGGCGTGAGCGTCCACCCAGGCCGGTTCGCCGGGAAGACGACCGTGGTCACCGGCGCGGCGCAGGGCATCGGCCTCGCGGTCGCCCGGCGTCTCGCGGCCGAGTCCGCCAAGGTGGTCCTGGTCGACCGTGCCGAGACCGTCCGTGAAGCAGCCGACGAGCTCAAGGCACACGCCGTCATCGCGGACCTGGAGACCTACGAGGGAGCCGAGGCCGCGGTCGCCCAGGCCCACGAACACCACGGCCGGATCGACGTCCTCGTCAACAACGTGGGCGGCACCATCTGGGCCAAGCCCTACGAGCACTACACCCCCGACGAGATCAGGGCCGAGATCCAGCGCTCCCTCTTTCCCACCCTGTGGACCTGCCGTGCCGCGCTGCCCCACCTCATCGAGCAGCGCTCCGGCACCATCGTCAACGTCTCCTCCGTCGCCACCCGTGGCATCAACCGCATCCCCTACGCCGCGGCCAAGGGCGGCATCAACGCCATCACCGCCTCACTCGCCCTGGAAATGGCGCAGTACGGCATCCGGGTGGTGGCCACGGCCCCGGGCGGCACCGACTCCCCTCCCAGACGTGTCTCCCGGGGACCCGTGGCCAGCACCACGCAGGAGAAGACCTGGTACCAGCAGATCGTCGACCAGACCACCGATTCCTCCTTGATGAAGCGCTATGGCTCCCTGGACGAGCAGGCTGCCGCGATCTGCTTCCTCGCCTCCGACGAGGCGTCCTACATCACCGGCACGGTGCTGCCCGTCGCCGGCGGCGACCTCGGCTGAATCCGCGGCCTCGCCATCATCCCCACCCGACACTCATCCCCCCCCGGTTCCGCACGCCGCTGCCCGGTTTCCCCTGCCGGGGCAGCGGAGGCAGACCCATCCGCTCACATGAAACATGGGGCCACCACGATGAAAACCGAGCAACACAGAACCACCGACCCACGGCACCGCTCCACCCTGCGCTGGGTCGTCGCCATTGCCACCGCCGCCCTCCTCTTCGACGGCTACGATCTGGTCGTCTACGGCGCCGTCGTGCCCGTCCTCCTGCGCGACCCGAGCCAGATCGGCGCGCTCACCGCAGGGCAAGCCGGAGCCCTCGGTTCGTACGCACTCATGGGCGTCATGGTGGGCGCCCTGATCGCCGGCGCCGTCGGAGACCACATAGGACGGCGGCGCGTCACGGTGGCGGGCATCGTCTGGTTCTCCCTCGCCATGGGGCTGAGCGCGTTCGCCACCGACATCACGGTCTTCGGTATCCTGCGCTTCCTCACCGGCATCGGGGTGGGCGCCCTGGTGGTCACCGCCGGCGCCCTGATCGCCGAGTTCGCGCCGCCCCACCGTCGCAACGTCTACAACGCGATGGTCTTCAGCGGTATCCCCGCCGGGGGTGTCCTCGCCGCCCTCCTGGCGCTGCTCACATCCGGCAACGACGGCTGGCGCGCGCTGTTCCTCTTCGGCACCGCACCCCTCGTAGTCCTTCTGCCGGTCGCCCTGCTGCGCCTGCCCGAGTCACCGAAGTGGCTGCTCGCCCGCGGGAAGGCCGCACGGGCCCGCCGGCTCTCCGAGCGCACCGGGGTTCCCCTGCCCGACGCGGCGGCGGACAAGGCAGAAGAGAACGCCAAGGTCGGCTTCGCGGCGCTTGCCACCCGGCGCTACGCGCCCGCCACTCTGCTGCTCGGTCTGATGAGCTGCTCGGGCCTGCTGCTCACCTACGCACTGAACACCTGGTTGCCCGAGATCATGGGGCAGAGTGGCTTCGGGAAGTCGTACGCCCTCCTCTTCCTGCTCACCCTGAACGGCGGTGCCATCGTCGGCGCACAGATCGCCTCACGGTCCGCCGACCGGCTCGGCCCGCAGTGGGTGATCATCACGACGTTCGTCCTGGCCGCCGTCTCCCTGATCCTGCTCACTGTCGGCCTGCCGCTCGCCGTCCTGCTGGCCCTGGTCGCGATCGCGGGCATCGGCACCATCGGCACCCAGGTCCTCATCTACGGCTTCGTCTCCAACTACTACGACACCGTGGCCCGGGCAGCCGGCGTCGCCTGGTGCGCCGGATTCGGGCGGCTCGGCGGCATAGGCGGCCCCATCATCGGCGGAGCGCTCGTGAGCGCCGGATTCTCCCCGCGCCACGCCTTCTACATCTTCGCCGGGGTCGCCGTCTTCGGCGCGCTCGTCACCTGCTTCGTCCCGCGCCGGGCCGCCGCGGTGACTCCCGCCCCGGCCCTCTCGGTGCCCGGGCCCGTCACCGGGGACGGTGCTAGCGTCATGGCACATGAATGACCGCGGTGAGCTGCAGCGCGAGCTGATCGGGCGGGTCGGCGAGGTCTCTGCGCTGACCCGCCCCCTCGACGACGCCTGTGCCGGCCGCCCGTCGATGGTGCTGGTCGAGGGTCCGGCGGGCATCGGCAAGACGGCCCTCGTCGAGGATGTTCTTCAAAAGCACCGGGCACGTGCCGGCCAGACCCCACCCCGTGTCCTGCGCGTCGCCGGGGTGTCCTGGGAGTCGGGACTGCCGCTGGGCATCGCGGGACAGCTCGTACGAGCCTGCGGAGACGAAGCGGACCTGCCCGACCCGGCGTCGCCGCAGGCGGTGCTGGACACCGCCCGCCTCCTCCGCCTCCAGTGGGCGGCCCGACAGGAGCCGGAGCCCCTCGTGGTGATCGTCGACGACGCCCACTGGGCCGATGCGGAGAGCCTGCGCGCCATCCGGTCCGCGATCCGCAGGATGGCGAACGAGAAAGTGCTCGTCGTCCTGATCGCACGCGACGAACCCTACGAGCTGTACGAGGTACGAGGAGCGGACGAGGATCTGCCCCCCTCGGTCCTGCGCACCCTGGAGGTTCTGGACGGCTGCCGCGACGACGCCGTACGGCTCGCACCGCTGACCCCCGAGGACGTCAGGACACTGGCCCGAGAAGGCCACGGCATCACCCTCGAACTGCCCGCGGCCCGGCATCTGTGCCACCACACCCTGGGCAACCCCCGCCATCTCACCCAGTTGCTGCGCGAGCTGCCCCGCGAGACCTGGCAGGACTGGCGACCCGAACTGCCTGCCCCTGCCCGCTATGCCTCGGCTGTACGGCATCGGCTCGCCCAGTGTGGCCCGGCCGCGCGGAAACTGGCGGAGGCGTGCTCCGTCCTGGGCGACGACGCCTTCCTCACCGAGGCCGCCGCCCTCGCGGGTGTCGACGATCCGCTGCCGGCGGTGGACGAGGCACGCACGGCGGGCCTGCTGACCGCCACCATCGACCCCGGGCGGGCGCTGCTGTCCTTCACACACCCGCTGGTCCGGGCCGCCGTCCTCACAGGCATCGAACTCACGAACCGCGCCGAGCTGCACCGCGCCGCGGCGGCGATCACCGTGGACCGCGGCAGGCGGTTGATCCACCGGGTGGCCGCCACCACCACGGCGAACGGAGAGCTCGCCGACGAGCTGGACCGGTACGCGGGCGAGCACGCGACCGCGGGGGAGTGGTCCGCGGTCGCCGACACCCTGGTCAGAGCCAGCCGGCTGAGCACCTCGCGCTCCGCCCGCGAGGACCGGCTGCTGCGCGCCGTCGACGCGATGATCGGCGCCGGGGACGTCCCGCAGGCCGCGGCGTTCGCCGCGGAGCTGGAGAGTTTCCCGCCCGGTACCCTGCGCGACGTGGTCCTCGGTTACCTGGCCATCATGCGCGGCCGACGTGCCGAGGCGGACGCCTTCCTCACCCAGGCCTGGGAGCGCTGCGACCCGAAACGCCAGCGCGACCTGATGGCGCGGATCTGCCAGCGCCGGGTACTGCATGCGTTGGGCAGCTGGGACGCGCGGGACCTGGTCGCCTGGGCCCGCCGGGCCGTCGACCTGGCGGACTCCGGCGATCCATCGGCCATCGAGTCGGAGGCCGTGCTCGGGCTCGGACTGGCCGCGATGGGCCGAGCCGAGGAAGCCATCAGCACGTACGAGGCAGCCGTCGCACACCTGCCCGGCGGCGCTCAGCCCCAGCGCTTCCAGCTCGGCCGCGGCTGGGTCGACCTCGCCCTGGACGCCCCGGAAGCCGCCCGCCGCAGACTCGAAGCCGCCGTCCCCACCGGCTACCGCATGGGCTCCACCCGCATCTCCCTGTGGGCCCAGGGCTTGCTGGCCCGCACCCAGTTCGCGCTCGGAGCCTGGCCGGAAGCAGTCGAAACCGTGCACCGCGCCGCTACCCGGCTCGCCGAGGTCCGCATCGAACTGGTCCGCCCGCTGGTTCACTGGACCGGCGCCCAGATCCACGCCCTGCGCGGCGAATGGGAAACAGCCGAACGGCACCTGGGCGAGGCCGCCGCTTCCGCCCATCACTACGAAATCATGCTGGTCCCGTCCTGCCTGGCCCGCGCCCAGGTCGCCGAGGCCCGCGGCGACTACACACGCGCCCTCGAAGCCCTGTCCCCCGTCCTGCGGCTGCCCTGCCGGGAGTCGGTCGACGAGCCGGGTTTCTGGCCGTGGCAGGACATCTATGCCAACGCCCTGGTGATGACCGGCCGCCTCGACGAGGCCGAAGCCTTCCTCACCCCGCACGAGGATCTCGCCGCACGCCGCGGCCACCGCTCCACCATGGCCCGCCTCGGCCTGGCCCGCGGACGCCTCACCGGCGCGCGCGGCGACATCGACACCGCGCGCACGGAGTTCGACCAGGCCCTGGCCCACCTCGAGCCCCTACCGCTCCCTTACGACCGTGCCCGGATCAACTTCGCCTACGGCCAGACCCTGCGCCGCGCCGGCAAGCGCCGCGAGGCGGACACCGTCCTGACCAACGCGCGCGACGCCTACCTCGCTCTCGGCGCCCAGACGTACGTGACGCGATGCGACCGAGAGCTGCAGGCCGGAGGTCTGCAGACCAGCCGCACAACCCCCGGCCTGTCCCGGCTCACGCCCCAGGAACAGGCCGTGGCCCGCCTGGTCGCCTCCGGGGCGACCAACAAACAGACGGCACTGGAGCTGTACATCTCCGTCAAGACGGTGCAATACCACCTTACGCACATCTACTCCAAGCTGGGCATCCGCTCCCGTAGCGAACTAGCCGCAGTTTTCCGGGAGTTGCCACAGGACGGTGAGCCAGAACGCGGGTGAACGACGCCTGGAAGGCACCGTCAACCGCATGGCTGGCGCCTCCCAGAGCGGTCACCGACCGCAGGGCGGCTCTTGTCACGCCACGGCAACTACACCGCGGTGCGACGGGCAGCCGATGGGTTCACGCCGTACTTGGCGCGGAAGGCGCGAGTGAAGTGCGCCTGGCTGGCGAAACACCAGTGGGCGGCGATCGCCGCGATGCTGCGATCGGCGAGGAGAGGGTCGGCCAGATCACGCATCGCCGCTTCCAGGCGGCGAGATCGGATGTAGTCGGTGACCGTACATGACTCGCGCTCGAACAGTCGGTGCAGTGTGCGCGGACTCATGTGGTGCACGGCGGCGATTCGCCCTTGTGTCAGATCGGGTTCGGCGAGGTGCGCTCTGATGTAGTGCAGGATCCGCAGCCGCAATGCGTCCGCTGCGCCATCGCTTCCCGAGGGGGCGGCGTCGCTCAATGCGGCTGCCACCAGATGCAGTCCAGCTTCGCCGAGCCGGTTGGCGGATGTACCGGAAATCGGTTCTCGCCGCAACACCGCGGATGAGACGAAGCCGGCCAGCACCGCGCCTGGTCCGTCCGCGAGTGGATGGGCACGGTTCATCGACGCGACGACCATACGCTCGGGCAGGCTCAACGCGTTACGGGGAAATGCCATGACCGCGCACGACCACTGCTGCTCCAGACACAGATGGTACGGCCTGGCGGTGTCGTAGATCGCCATCTGCCCGGGCGCGATCGGGATCTCGCGATCGTCCTGACACACCGTGGCGTGCCCGCTCAACTGTACGCAGACCTTGAGCAGGTCGATCGGTGTCTGCCGTACGGCCCTGGGAGTGCGCCGTACGACCTGGGGCGTGCCGCTCACCCGGTACGCCGCGATCGCCCCGAGCTGACTGACGGCCATCTGCCCATGGGCGGGCGGCTCTCCGACGGCCTCTGGGGCGAGCCGGCCGAAAGCACTGCCTAGCTCTTCTCGCCAGACTTCGGCCGGGCTCGACTGTTGCGTCCATGAGGTTGACATCGCTGTGTGTGCCCTTCCACCAGACTTGTCCTCGCGCGACAAAGGCAGAGGCGAGATTAGTCAAGAGCTCTGCAACCTGGCTGACAAGAATCGGTAGCAGGTCCTGACCGCACCACCCTCGGGAGTTGCCCGAATGGGCACCGGGCCGGAGGCCGTCGTGAGCCCCGACCTGCGGGTCGCACGGCTTGCGTGCGGCGCACGCTTCCGTCAGGCCGAGGAGCTCCACGTCAACACCGATGCCGCCATCAGCATGACCGGGAAGGCCGCGGACCTCATCCGCCGGCCCTTCGCCTGACGACCGTGCATGCGAAAGTTAAGGAGATCTCCGCGATGATCGAACTTCTCGACGACGTCGCCTGGCAGGGCAAAATCTACAGCAACGGCTGGACTACCGCACACGGCGGTGTGCTGGACAGCATCGAGCCGGCGACGGGTGCCGTCCTGACCCAGGTCGGATTGGCCGATGCCGACGACGTGGCGGTCGCGGCGACCCGAGCCGCCCAGGCCGCTCCGGACTGGGCCGCGGCGACCGGCGCATCCCGTGCCGCCGTGATCCGTAGGGCAGCTGCCGTCCTCGCCGACAACCGTGGGGTGTTCGAGCGCTGGCTCGTCCGCGAGGGCGGCTCGGTGCCGGGCAAGGCGGCGTTCGAGGTCGACCTGGTGCTGGGGGAGTTGTGGGAGGCGGCGGCACTGCCCACCCAGCCCTTCGGGCACCTGCTGCCGACCAGCGAGCCCGGCCGGGAGAGCGTGGCACGCCGGGTGCCTCTCGGCGTAGTCGGCGTAATCAGTCCGTGGAACTTCCCACTGATCCTTTCCGTCCGGGCCATCGCGCCGGCGCTGGCGCTGGGCAACGCGGTCGTCCTGAAACCGGACGTGCAGACGGCGGTGTCAGGAGGCGTGATGGTCGCGCGACTGTTCGAGGCGGCGGGCCTGCCCGAAGGGTTGCTGCACGTGCTGCCGGGGGACGCCGGGCCCGGAGCGGCACTGGTCGAGGACCCGAATGTCGCCATGATCGCCTTCACCGGGTCGACGGCGGTCGGCCGTGAAGTCGGCGCCACCGCCGGACGAATGCTGAAGCGGGTCTCTCTCGAACTCGGCGGCAACAATGCACTCATCGTGCTGGACGACGCCGACCTGGAGATCGCCAGCTCGGCGGGCGCCTGGGGCACGTTTCTGCACCAGGGCCAGGTATGCATGACGGCGGGCCGGCACATCGTGCTCGAATCCGTCGCCGACGAGTACCTCGACCGGCTGGCCAAGCGGGCGCAGGCACTTTCGGTGGGCGATCCGTTCACCGGTCCGGTGGCCCTCGGGCCGCTGATCAACCAGCGGCAACGGGACAATGTGCACCGGATCGTAGAAGAGACCGTCAGGGCGGGGGCCGAGGTCCGGACCGGCGGCACGTACGACAAGCTCTTCTACCAGCCCACTGTGCTGGCCGATGTCACCCCGTCAATGCCCGCATTCCGCGAGGAGATCTTCGGACCCGTCGCACCGGTCGTCGTCGTACGCGACGAGGACGAGGCGGTCGCGGTCGCGAACGACAGCGAGTACGGGCTCGTCGCCGCGCTGCAGACGGGATCCCCGGAGCGTGGCCGCGATCTGGCGCGACGGCTGCGGACCGGCATCGTGCACATCAACGACCAGACCCTGAACAACGACGCGTACGCGCCCTTCGGCGGTACAGGCGCCTCCGGCAACGGAAGCCGGTTCGGTTCCCAGAGCAGCTGGGACGCATTCACGCAATGGCAGTGGGTCACCTTCCGCGAGCAGGCGCACGCCTTCCCCTTCTAGCCATCCGGGGAACAGCCGCGCGGGCCGCCACGGGCAGCGGCCTCGGTTGCTCGGTATGCAGCCGACCTTGTTGACATCCACGACACCGCAGCTCTGTGGTTGCAGAGGCCCCTATGGCCTGGCCTTTCGTTTAAAGACGACTGGACAGTTATGGTTCCGGAGCTGTCTGCGTCGCCGAACTTGCAGTTCAGGAGCCCACCCAGCCTGACCTCCATGCGGAACCCTGCGCCCCCGCGCCGCCGGGCAGCGGCTTATGTCTCGACCTGGCGCGCACGGCTCTCGTCGGCACCGACCGCACCCTTGTCCAGGAGCCTGAACCATGCTCAGCGAACTCGGTTACGGGTCCTGGACGGCATCCGATTCGAATAGCTGGTGTTCTGGGATGTTCCTGTGATTTTCGGAGTCGGTGGTCGTTGCCGCGGCTGCGGGGCCGTGAACGCTGCGGCTCAGGAACGGTAGTGAGCGATGGTTGGAGAACGTAGTCCCAGCCATAGGCCGGGGCGACCACTCGATGTGCAGTCCTCGGTCGACCTGCTGGCCGATGTTGTCGCGTCGTTGAATGTCAGGGCGGGGTCGCCGTCGAGCCTTGAGGGGTGGGGGAGTTGGGCGCTGCGTTTCGATGTCCATGAGCACATCAAGATCGGGGCTGTGCTGGAGGGGTCCTGCTGGCTTGACGCCGACGGTGCCGAGCCGGTGCCCCTCGAGGCCGGTGACTGCTTCCTGCTGGCGGCGCGTGAATCGTACACGGTCCGCGGGGAGTTGGATGCGGTCTGCCGCAGTGGGGAAGAGGTCCACCGAGCCTCTTCCTGCCACATTGTGCGGGCCGACGGGACAGACCGCACACCCGGTCAGGAGCGCACGCATGTCGTCGGTGGCAGCGTGGACTTCCTGGACGCCACCGCGGCCTTGCTGCTCAATGGTCTGCCTCCCGTGCTGGCAATCCGTGCCGAGACTCCGCAGGCGAAGGCGATCCAGCCGCTGCTCAGGGTGTTCCTCGACGAGGTGGCTGCCGTGCGCCCGGACAGCTCGGTGTTGTCGGGGCGGCTGGCCGAGATCCTGTTCATTCAGGCGTTGCGGGCGGTGGTGGGCGGAGCGGACACACCGCAGGGGGCGGCTGTGCCGGGCTGGCTCGGCGCGCTGAGCGATCCGCTCATCGGGCGCGTGCTGGTGCTGATGCACCAGGAGGCTGGCCGTCCGTGGACGGTGGCCGAGCTCGGCGCACAGGTGGGCATGTCCCGGGCGAATTTCGCCGCCCGGTTCAAGGACCTGGTCGGGTTGCCACCGCTGGTCTACCTCCAGCGGTGGCGGATTCTGGCGGCCGGCAGGGAACTGCGCTGCGCTGGGGGGACCGTGGCCTCGGTAGCGGGTCGCTGGGGCTATGCCTCAGAGAGCGCGTTCAGCGCCGCGTTCAAACGGGTCACCGGTGTCTCCCCGGCCCAGTACCGCAACGCCCCGCCCGCAGCGCCGGCCGCCGGGCCGGACGGCTGGCCCGCAGTTCGGTTCCGTGTCCCGACCGCCATGGACGAACGCGCAGCTTTTCCGGACGCCTGATCATGGCCCGTTTCCGTTGAGCCTCCTAGCGTCGGAGGTAGCCGTGCCGACGGCCGCGGCAGCATCGTCCACGGCACGAGCACGGTATCGGTGAAAGGTGGGACATGCAGTACGAGCAGCTCGGCGCCACAGGAGTCTTCGTCTCCCGGATCGCGTTGGGGGCGATGACGTTCGGCGGGGCGGGGACACCGCCGTGGAGCGTCATCGGTGGGCTGGACGAGAAGGCCGCGGACGAGCTTGTGGGCCTGGCTCTCGACGCAGGTGTCAACCTCATCGACACCGCCGACATGTACGCGGCGGGCGAGTCCGAGGAGATCCTTGGCCGGGTACTGGGCTCCAGGCGCCAGGACGTGGTGCTCGCCACCAAGCTCCTCGCCCGCATGGGCACCGGCCCCAACGAGATCGGTCTGTCACGGCTGTGGGTCACCCGGGCGCTGGAGGACAGCCTGCGCCGACTGGGTACGGACCACATCGACCTCTACCAGATCCACAACTTCGATCCGCTGACCCCGGTGGAGGAGACGCTGGCCGCACTGGACGACGCCGTCCGGCAGGGCAAGATCCGCTACATCGGTGCATCCAACCTGGCAGCGTGGCAGATGATGAAGTTCCTCGGCGCCTCGCAGCTGCATGGATGGGACCGCTTCGTGTCCCAGCAGGTGTACTACTCGCTGGCCGGACGGGACATCGAGCGGGAGATCCTGCCGATGGCCGCGGACCGGAAGCTCGCCACGCTGGCGTGGAGCCCGCTTGCCGGTGGGTTCCTGTCCGGCAAGTTCGACCGCTCCGGCACCAGTGACGACACCGCGCGCCGGGCCTTCGCCGACTTCCCGCCCGTGGACCGGCGCCGCACCTTTGACATCGTGGATGTGCTGCGCGTCGTGGCCGCGCGCCACGGCGTGGCCGTAGCCCGTGTCGCCCTCGCCTGGGCCCTCGCCCGGCCGGGGATCACCAGTGTGATCGTCGGCGCCAAGCGCCCCGACCAGCTGACCGAGAACCTGGCCGCCGTCGACCTGGAGCTCACCGAGGAGGACCTGGCGGCGCTGGATGCGGCCAGCGCACTCCCGGCCCCGTATCCCGACTGGATCCAGGTCGCCCCCGCCGACCGCCTGCCGCTGCAGTCCTGACCCCATGCCGGGCGCGACGGGGGCAAGCGGCGGGTCGGCCGTGCCCCGGTCGCGCTTCGGCCGCGCTCACGTCGGCCGGGCCGGTCTGCACGGGCCTGGAAGAAGTCCGCAGTGAACGTCCCGGATCAGCGCCTATGGCCCTGACCGTGGCTGCAGAGCCGTCCCCCGTTCGCCGCGCCGACGCATTCAACCGTTTCCCACCGTCCGAGGACCCTTGATGAAGTTGGAACCGGAGGCGCTGCTCGTGGTGGTCGTGACCATGAGCCTAGTGATCGCTGGTCTTCTCGCGGCCCGGTTTCTGCTCCGCAACCGCCGTCTGCTGACCGCACTGCGGACGGAGCGCGACGCGGCCGTGCAGGAGGCCACTCGAGTGAACGCCCGTCATGAGGCGCTCCACGAGGAGACCCGGCACCTGGTCTTCAACCGGCTTCCGGCGATGGCAGCCCACCTCTCCCATCAGCATGTTCCGGTTCCGGAGCTGGCGCAGCTCGTGTTCGCGGGGACAGAGGTCGAGGAGGCCCACACGGCGGCCCTGAAGCAGGTGGCACAGGCCGTTGTGGCCGAGCGTCATCGCGTGGACGAGGCCGCTCAGGCGGTGATGCGGGGGGCGACGACCGTCATCCAGGCGCTGAGCTACCAGATGCAGTCCAAGATCGATGCGATGCAGCATCGCTACGAGGACCCGGAGATGGCCAGGGATCTCTTCGAGCTGGATCAGCTCAACGAGCAGAACCTTCGGCGCATCCAGGCCACGGGCGTGCTGTGCGGGGCGTGGCCGGGCCTGACCCGCAGCGACTCTCACCTCGGCGATGTCGTCGTCGGCGCCCAGTCCCGGGTCCGCGGCTACCAGCGCGTCCAGGTCACCAGCCGGCTGACGTCACCGGTGGCGGTGGTGGCGCGGGCTGTCGAGCCGATCGCCATCACCGTCGCCGAGTTGCTCGCGAACGCGGTGCACCACTCGCACGGCACACTGTTCGTCGATGTCAGCCTCCACCACGCCGAGTCCGGTGCCTGCGTCGTCATCGATGACGCGGGCGTGGGGATGCACCAGGACGAGGTGGAGTTCGCCGCCCGGCTGCTGTCCGGCGGGTACTCGCTCCTGTTGACAGAGCTCGGCGACCCTCCACGTGCCGGCTTCGCCACGATCGGCCGCCTGGTGCGGCAGTACGGCTTCACCGTGTCCATCGACAAGCCCGCGCCGTATGGGGGTGTTCGGGCGGTTGTCTTCATCCCGGACGATTTGCTCACGCTCCTTGACGAACAGACCCAGCCCATGTCCGCCATGGCGCCGGTCTCCCGTCAGACGCCACCCCCCTCCGCGGTCGAGAGCGGCGCCCCCCTGCCGGACGCCTTGCCGCAGCGCCGTCGCCGCAGCCCCCAGCCCGCTCACAAGGCCCAGTCCCCGGTCCGGGCCGACCAGGCGCCGACACCTGAGGAGGCGCAGGCGACCTGGAGTGCCTTTCAGGCCGGCACAGCGTCCGGACGCGTCGCGGCATGCACCGATCATCACGAAGGGAACGCTCGATGACCTCCCCGAAGCAATCCGCGATCAAGGACGTGTCCTGGGTGCTGGAGCCGCTCCTGGGCCTTCCCGGTGTGGTACACGCTCTGGTGCTCTCCTCGGACGGCATGGTCCAAGGCGCCTCCCCGGACTTGAGCCGCGAGGCCGGCGAGGGTGCGGCCGCCATGATGTCCGCGCTCCAGGGCGCCGCCCGCGCGGTGGCTGTCTCGTTCTCCGGTGACGAAGACACGCGGCTCCAGCAGCTCGTCGTGGACACCGATACCGGATTCGTCTTCGCGATCCCGGCCGGCATGAACACCGTGATGGCGGTCTATGCCACGCGGAACATCGACATGGGGGTCATCGCACATCACATGCAGATCCAGGTGGCGACGCTCGGCAGAAAGGTCATGAACTCTCCCGCCCGGGACACCGGTACTCCGGCATGACTCCTCGCCGCGACGACAGGCGGCTGGTGCCGCCTTACCTGGCAACTGCGGGACGCACGCAGCCCACTCGCAACACCCTGGACCGGCTGACGCTGCTCACCGCGACCACGGCCCGGGTACCGGACGGGCTGGAGTCGGCACAGTTACGCCTGGCCACGCTCGTCCACGGCGGTGCGCTGTCACTGGCCGAGGCCGCGGCCCACCTCCGGTTGCCGGTGAGCGTTCTCCGGGTGCTGGTGGCCGACCTCGTCGACGCCGGGCATCTGGGCGCCCGCGCCCCCATCCCCGCCGCTGAACAACTCGATCACCAGTTCCTAGAGAGGGTTCTCAGTGGACTCCGCTCCATCCGCTAATGCCATGTACCTGCCCAGTGGTGACCAGTCGCTGGTGAAGATCCTGGTGGCGGGCCCCTTCGGGGTGGGCAAGACCACAATGATCGACGCGCTGTCGGAAACCGTCCCGCTGCACACCGAGGAGACCATGACCCAGGCGGGGGCGATGGTCGACGACGTCGCCGGAATACGGAGCAAGCACACCACCACCGTGGCCATCGACTTCGGCCGCCGGACGCTGCCGGGCGATCTCGTCCTCTACCTCTTCGGCACGCCGGGACAGCGACGGTTCAAACCGCTGTGGGAGGACATCGCCCACGGCGCCCTGGGCGCCCTGGTCCTGGTCGACACCCGGCGCCTGGGCGACTCGTTCGAGGTGATCGACATGATCGAGGAGCGCGGCCTGCAGTACGCGGTCGCCGTCAACGCCTTCCCCGATGCGCCCGACTACCCCCCGACGGTGCTGCGCGAACGTCTCGATCTCGCCGGGCACACGCCCCTGGTCACCTGTGACGCCCGCGACACCACCTCGTCCATCGACGCACTGATCGCCCTCGTCTCCCATCTGATCGCCCACTTCGCCATGGACTCCACATGACCTCCTACACCCCTGGACGGGTGGCTCTGTACGGGACGGACTTCACCGCCGACCCCAACACCGTCTATGCACGGCTGCGCCAGTACGGGCCGGTCGCACCCGTCGAGATCGCCCCTGGCGTCGCCGCACACCTCGTGACCGACTACCGGGCGGCCCTCGACCTCCTCAAGGACACCGAGACCTGGTCCAAGGACCCCCGCGTCTGGCAGGAGACATTGCCACCGGACTGCCCCATCCTGCCGATGATGAAGTGGCGCCCCAACGCGATGTTCAACGACGGTGAGACGCACCGCCGCTACCGGTCCGTGATCACCGACAGCTTCTCCCGCATCGAACCGCACCACCTACGCCGGCAAGTGGCCAAAGCCGCGGACCAGCTCATCAGCGAGTTCGCCGCCGCCGGCGAGGCCGACCTGGTCGGCCAGTACGCACGCCCGCTTCCCCTCATCCTGTTCAACGCCCTGCTCGGCATGCCCGACCACTACGGCCCTCGCCTCGTCGAAGCACTCACGAGCCTGTTCGAAAGTGCCGACACAGAGGAGGCCCACAAAGGAGACACGGACTTCGAGCGGTACATGATCGAGCTCATCACGCTCAAAACACAGCAACGAGGAAACGACCTCAGCTCGTGGATCATGGACCATCCCGCCGCGCTGACCCCCGAAGAGCTCGTCCACCAGATCGGGATCGCCATGGCCGGCGGAAACGAACCCACCACGAACCTGATCTCCAACGCACTGTCCCGGATGCTCTCCAACCCGGACTACTACAGCACCCTGACCAACGGGGCCCTGACGGCACACGACGCCATCAACGACGTGCTGCACAACGAGCCGCCCATGGCCAACTTCTCCGCCCACTTCCCCCGCCGCAGCGTCCGCTTCCACGGCACATGGATACACGCACACCAGCCCGTCCTCGTCTCCTATCACGCTGCGAACACAGCCCACGACGGCCTGCCCACCGGATCCGTCCGCTCGGGCGGCGGAGCCCACCTGGCATGGGCCGCCGGCCCGCACGCCTGCCCGGTCAAACAGCCCGCCATGCTGATCGCGACCGCAGCCATCGAACGTCTCACCAGCCGCCTGTGCGACCTCGAACTCGCTGTGCCCCGCAGCGAGCTGACCTGGCGACCCGGCTTCTTCCACCGCGCCCTCGCCGAACTCCCGGCCCGCTTCACCCCCCTCTCCTCCGACGGAGCAGGAGCCACCCCGTTGACCAGCCCCTCCTCGTCGACCTCACGGAAAATGACATCCGCTCTGCAGCCGGCCGCCTTCGAATCCCGGGGCGACTGGGAAAAGTAACGGTTGCAGACTCCGGGACGACGGCCCCGGACAGGCGTCATCGGTACCTGTCGTGCACGGTTAGAGCTGGTCGCGCAGCGGGGCGTAGCCGCGCTCGTACAGGGCTTCGGCGCCGTAGCGGAACGCAATGTCGGCATGGGCCGACCTTGGACACACAGCAGGAGCTCGCCAACGCGATGTCGTGCACGTTCCCGGCAGTGATGAGCAAGACTTTGCCCCGGAGGCAATCGGGCTGGAGCTCCCACGGCGGTTCACGTAGTCTCCCGCAAGGATCCGGTGAGCTCGTCAGGGTTCGGAGATGAACGGTGCGCCACAAGTGCCGTGAACCTGCACAAGTTCGACATTGGCCACGTCATGCCGCGACACCCGCGCGAAAGCACTCGGGTGCGGTCGGAGTCGTAACGGAAAATGATGTTCAAGAGCCACCGTTGTACGAGGGCAGGGTTTCACTGGCAGCCTCCATGGGACTTCACTCGCCGTAGCGTTTACGCTCCTGATCCTGCACCTGGCGCACGGACACGAGCCAAAGGCGTCAGCAGCGTGCAATTGCATGCGGCTGAGATCGGATTTCTCGATACTGCGGACCCTCGCTTTGTGGAGATCTCCCGCAAACTGAGACGGGACGGGCGGCAGGCGGTTGATCACCTCGATGTCCACCTGAGTCTGGACCTCCTCTCACCGCCGCCCGCACTGACGGTCGCTCTCCCCACGGGTGAACTCTTGATGAGCGCCGAGCCCGGCTGGGCCGCGCCCCAACTGCACGGGTGCTCCGTGTTCTACGGGAGCCTTTCGATTGAAGGCGCCGCCGGCGACTCCCGAATTGCGTGGAAGCCGGGAACTCGCATCCTGGTCGAAGACGTACCCACCACCTCGCTCGACTCTCTGCCGCCGCACTCCTACACGATCCTTCGTTCCAGAACCAGCGACCCAGGGGACAGCATCCGCCGCGAGGCGTTCACTCTTCTCGGCACCAGGTATCGAAGTGACATTCCCCCGGTCCCTGACGATGCCTTGCCTGCCGACCCGCAACGGGAAGCATCACGCGTGCTGTCCCATGTGCCGACGGAGTACCCCGGGTTGACGGGCGCGGCCGAGGTCTTTATTGACCATGAAGGTGGTGTTCTCGCCATTCGACGCTACGGCTGCAATGGCCGCGGGACACAGTACGACCTGCCTGTGACCACGGAGCGCGCTGAGTTGGTGAACAGAATGCATCAGGAATTCGCCGCCTCCACGACTGCCTATGCCAGCGTCGGTGCGGGTCCAGAAGCCGCGTCGCAGCTGAACCTCACTTCATGGACCCCTCTTGCGTTGAGGAGCTTGCTGCCCCTCATGCGTGTTGTTGATGCGGAAGATGCCACCGTCCTGACACTGCGCTCACCTGAATCGTGGCGCCGCGAGGGCTGGGAAGTGGACCCGTCGCCGAACACACACGTTGCCCTCCGGGACGCGAATCCAGAACGGGTGTGGCGCGCCTCGGAAGCTGCTGCACTTGCGGTAGCCGGCATCTCGGCCAGTCGGGCATACGAGCTGAGAGACTCGGGCTTCTCCACGGTTCAGGCGGCAATCTCTGAGCATTCCCTTCGCCCCACCGAGGCCGCCAGGACAGCACATGAGCTGATCCGGGCATCGGAAATTCCTGTGCCGAAGGAGGTCAGTGCCGCACTGGCTGCGGCCCAGCGGCATGTGCCCGAAGTGGCTGATGCATGGCAGCACGAGTACCGGCGCAGCTGCGGCCCCGACGGATGGGGACTGTGGGCGAAGCTTACGTGCCACACGTTCACCCTCGGAGATGGGCAGACCAGCACCCTCTGGGACGTGACCAATGCTTGGTGGGCGATCAGCGATGAGGGCGAGGAGGCGCAGAGCTGCTGCGTCGTCGTGGGCGAAGACGAGGCGAGGAAGCTCTGGCGGTCAACGTGTAGGGAACTGCAGGAACTTGCGGATGGACTTCAGCAGGTCGATACATGCAGCTGACGGACGCAGACTTCCGTGGCGGCAAACTACCGCAATTCCATAGCTGTTATCCAGCTCGCGGGAGTAGGTGCTGTTACTGATCTCAGCTCGTCAGGGTGGTGTGGGGGTGTCCAGGGGCAGGCCGGTGCCTGCTATGGACCCGTCGAGTGTGTCGGGCCGGTGCTGCAGGCTTTCGAGCCGGTTGCGGACGAGGGTCTCGAGGCGGTCGAGGGCGACGACGGCGAGGTTGGCCAGGCTGCCTCGGCCGGTTCGACCTGCTGAGCGAAGGGCTCTGCCGCCCGTATCCGCGCCGCTTCCCGGCGCTGCCGTGCTGCGGGCGTCAGCCCGCCCCCATCCGCATATCTCACACATCGTCTACCGGCAACACCACACCCACAGCGGGGGTTCAGCAAACGTCACCCTAACGAGCCGAGATCAGTAACGCCGTGCTGGGCGTGCGCTCGCAGGTCGGCAGGAAGGGGGAGTATCTGTCCAGCCATCGCCGCCAGTGAGTGGGGTGTCATGCTGTGGCAACGGCGCTGAGGGCCGTGCTCCATACGGCTACCGTCGAGCGCACGGAAGAGAAGTGGCACGGGAGGGACTCGTCAACAGGACCTCGACGGGTCGGCCGTTCATGCAGTGGTGCACCCGTCCGTTCCACGGACTGGAACAAGCTTGGCCGCAGGGGCCGAGGGCCTGCTGTACT
The DNA here is from genome assembly GCF_040654755.1 of Streptomyces sp. NPDC050625. Taxonomy (NCBI): domain Bacteria; kingdom Bacillati; phylum Actinomycetota; class Actinomycetes; order Kitasatosporales; family Streptomycetaceae; genus Streptomyces; species Streptomyces sp. NPDC050625. The sequence continues at coordinate 24,691 of NZ_JBFAIQ010000041.1, read as the reverse complement.
TCGGGCGTCCTGCGGGACACCTGATTCATCCCCAAACCCCAGTTTCCGAACCCGGGAGCGTTCTCATGCGTGCACGTCTTCGTCACCGGTTCCTGACCACGGCAGGCGCCGTGGCGCTCACCACCGTCGCCCTCGGCTCCACCGGCCTTGTCACGTCCGCCTCGGCCGCTGCCCCGGCCAAGACGAGCGTGACCAAGTCCGTCGGCCATGTCTCGCCGAACGGGTGCAGGCTCGGCTGCTTCTGATAGGCATCGGGCACCCCCGAGTCTGCGGGGCGGCCGGGCCGGCCGCCCCGCATGCACCCGCCACATGCTGTGGCGAGGGCGCCCAGGTGTTTGAGATTTCCTTGAGATCACACTGAGACGGCTCGTGAACGCTGAGGCGCATGAGCACCTCCGTGACCATCAGCCGCAGCCGAGCGGACAACGACCACTCCGGTGTCCGAGCGATCGACAAGATACTCGCGCTCTACGCCTTGCTGCGTACCGCCGACGGCCCAATGCGGCTCTCCGACCTGAGCCGCCAGGCCGGGCTCGCCAAGTCCACCACCCATCGGCTGCTTGGCGCCCTGGTGGCCGCCGGGATGGTGGTCCGGTTCGGGACCGGGTATCTCGTAGCCCTGACCGGCGGCCGAGAGACCGTCCCCGCCCGCTCTGGGCACCTGTTCCAGCGGCTCGCCCCGTTCGTCACCGACCTTTTTATGCACACCCGGCTGACGTCCAGCTTGGCCACCCTCGATGGCGCCGATGTGGTCTTCGTGCACCGGGTTTACGGGCACGACCACGTGTGGACGCCCAGCGATGACACGGGGCGCAGTTGCGCCTTCCACGCCGCGGCAGGGCGACTGCTCCTCGCCCACGACCTGCTCAGCACCTGCGACGTCGCCGAGGCGTGGGAGCTGGCGGCGGATGAGGCGGCCTCACTCAATCGCGACCTCATGCGTATCAGGCGCCAGGGGTTCGCCGTAGCCGAGGGCGACGGAATCACGTACCTCGCCGTTCCGGTGCCGACCCGCACTGATCAGCTGCCGGTGGCGCTCGCCGTCCAAGGCCGGACGGATGCGGTCGATCCGACCCACGCCCTGTGCCGTCTCCGCCTGATCGCGCAGGCCGCTGGCCGCGCGGTGTCCCCGCGGCCCGCCTGAGCACCGTCCTGCGGCAAGGGCACCGTCCCAGCCATCCGCCATCAGGTCACAGCACTGCTCAAGGACAGCCGTTACTGTGCTGGCGATCTGGATGGTCCGGCAAGGACGGTGATGGGTGGACAGTCGGGGCTTTTGCGGAGACATTCGTCTGCTGGATCGCATCCATGTCGTCGACCGGGGACGAGAGATCCCGCTCGGGTCTCCGGCTGCGCGAACCGTGTTTGCCCTCCTGGCGCTGCGGGCAGGCACGGCGGTCGGCGTGTCCGACATCATCCAAGCACTCTGGGGCGAGGCCTGCCCCAATCGCGCCGCAGGCAGCGTCTACACGTATGTCTCGACGCTCCGCAAGGCACTGGCACCCCGGGCATCAGGAACGTCGCCCTGCCTGAGCCGCGGTCAGGCCGGCTACCGGCTGCATGTGCCGCCCGAGGCGGTCGATGCGAACCGTTTCGAGCAGCGGGCCAAGCAGGCACGGCAGTTGTACCAAGTCGGTGACGTCGCGGGCGTGCTGGCCCACTGCGACCGTGCGCTCTCCCTTTGGACAGGGCCGGCACTGGGCGGTTCGGTGGGCCCCTTCGCGGTGGCCGAACGGGCCCGCCTGGACCTGCTCCGGCTCGACGTGGTGGAGCTGCGTTGCGAAGCGCTGATCGAGACGGGCTCGGCAGCCGATGCCGCCTGGGACCTGTCTCCGCTGGCGACCGCCCACCCACTGCGCGAACGCCTGCAAGAACTTCTGATGCTCGCGCTCTGGCGGGACGGACGGCAGGCCGAGGCGCTCCAGGTCTACCGGCAGACACGGGCTCGGCTCGCTGAGGAGCTGGGGGTCGAGCCAGGCGCCGCACTCCAGGAAGTGCATCGGCGCCTGTTGGCCGGGCCGGAGCGGTCAGTCGTCGCCACCGTGTCCCGGAGGACGAACGCACCCCAGGTGATCCCGGCTCAGCTCCCGTACGGGGCCCCGGGCTTCACCGGTCGAGCAGATGCAGTACGCCGACTGGAGCAGCTGGCTGAGGCGGCAAGCCGCGACATGCCGGGCGCCTGCGCGACCGTATCGGCTGTGGTCGGTCCTGCCGGAGTCGGCAAGACCGCGTTGCTCGTGCATGCGGCCCACCGGCTGGCGGACGCATTCCCGGACGGGCAGCTGTTCCTGGATCTGCGCGGGTTCCACCCCACCATGGCGCCAGTCACCCAGCAGGATGCGCTGAGACAGCTGCTGCGCAGCTTGGGCGCCGACCCCGAACTGGCCCAAGCAGACCTGGGCGAGATGACCGCAATGTACCGCTCGCTGCTGGCGGGCCGACGGATGCTGGTCGTGCTCGACAACGCGATCGGCTCCGAGCAGGTGCGGCCGCTGCTCCCCGGAGCCAAGGGGTGCCTGGCACTCGTCAGCAGCCGCAACAAGCTGACCGGACTCGTCGCGCGGGACGGTGCGAACCGGATCCGTCTAGAGGTGCTGCGGCCGGGGGAGTCGCTGGACCTCCTGCGCTACATACTCGGCAGCCGACGGGTTGACGCCGACCTCGGCGCCGCGAGCGCATTGGCCTCCTACTGTGGGCACCTGCCGCTCGCGCTGAGAATCGCCGCCGAGCGAATAGTGGATGGTGATCACAACACCATGGCCGAAGCCGTCAGTGAACTGAGGCAGGAACAAGACCGGCTCGATGTTCTGGCTGCCTCCGAGGACGAGTCTACGGCCGTGCGGTCGTTATTCTCCTGGTCCTACCGCGTCCTGAAGCCGGCAGACGCGCGGGCATTTCGGTTGCTCGGTCTGCACCCGGGTGTCGAGATCTCCGTCGAGGAGGCCGCCGCTCTGCTGGGCGCCGGGCCGACTGCCACCCGTCGGCAGCTGGAGAGCCTGGTGCGCCAGCATCTGCTGGACCACGTGGTGCAGCAGCGGTACCGCTTCCACGACCTGGTCCGCCTCTATGCGGCAGAGCGGGCGCGTCGTGAGGAGAGCGAGGCTGAGTTGAAGGCGGCCATCCGACGGATCCTCGGCTGGTACCTGGAGTCGGTGCTGGCTGTGCGCGAGCTCCTGACTCCGGGGTTGGGCGCCGTGCAGACCGTGACGTCCGGCCTGACGCCAGAAGTCTCGCTCTATCAGCCGCGCACCTACGATGAGGCGCTGAACTGGGCGGGACGAGAGTTGTCCACGCTGCTGGGGGCGCTGCGCTCGGCCGTGGAGAACGGTCTCGACGATCTCGCCACCGGACTGGCCTGCGCTCTGAGCGCGCTGTGCCACAGCAGCAGCCGGTGGTACGAGTGGCTGCAGGTGACTGAGATCGGTCAGGCGGCTGCCCGGCGCCTTGGCGACCGGCACAGCCTGGGCCGCCTCTGCAACGATGCAGGCGTGGTCCACCACTTCCTCGGCCATACAGAAGAGGCATTGTCCTGCCACGAGACGGCGGTGGACATCCTCACAGGCTTGGATGACGGGAACCTCGAAGACAAAGAGACGATCGAGGCGAATCTTGCGATCGCCTACTCGCTGCTGGGACGCCACCGGTCCTCCATACCGTTGCTCGAAAAGGGCCTGGAGATCTCCCGGCGACGGGACAATCCACTGCTCGAGGCGTCGGTCCTGGACAGTTACGGCGCGGTACTCTCCGCGTTGGGACGCCATCCGGAGGCCATCGACCACGGCCGCCGCTGCGTCGAGTTGACGCGGAAAGCCGGCTTCGAGTACATGCTGGGCCATGCGCTCAGCCAGGTCGGCACATCCTGCCTGAACGCCGGACGGGGCGAGGAGGCGGTCGGCTACCTGACCGAGGCCCATCAGCAGTGGAACCGACTCGGCGACCGATGGGGCGAGATCCAGGCCGTCCGTGCTTTGGCAGAGGCACAGTTACAGGTGGGCAGGTTGAGTGCGGCGCGCGACCTGCTCCACAACTTCTTGGACCGTTTGGAGACGTCCGGTCAGAGGGTGTTCCACGAACGCGAGGCGAGCGTGCTCAGCGCCCTGCTCCAGCGCGTCGGCTAAGCCTGTGTCAGGCACGGCGGCCCGCGGTCAGAGGATCTCGTTTGGCCGCAGGGTCGATGGCCGCAGCCGACACGGAGACCGTGAGGTGCTGGCTGCGATCAACTTCGTGACGACAACGGGCTGTACGTGGGGCGCAGCTCCCGTTGGTGTTCGGCCCGCCGGGCGCCGTGGCCGTGGCCGCCCCGGCCGGTTCTCCTTCGCCGGGTCCGACGGCCGAGGCGTCCGCGGCGTCGGCGGAGCGGTCGGCCACCGTCCGGTCCACAGAGAACGTCATCGGTACCTGTCCTGTGCGGTCAAGGCAGGACGCGCAGCGGGGCGTAGCCGCGCTCGTACAAGGCCTTGGCGCCGTAGCGGAACGCGATGTTGCGAGCGGCGGACGGCATGGACCGGGTCCTGTCGCGCCGGTGGGTCTGCCGCTGCACCCACCGAGTGCGGGGGAGCCTGCGCTGGACGTACTGCTGGAGGAGGCGTTCGGTATCGCCCCCTGCGCCCAGCACTTCGGCGAGGACCAGAGCGTCCTCGACGGCCATGGCGACGCCCTGAGCCATGTTGGGCGAGCTGGCGTGCGCGGCGTCCCCTACGAGCACGAGGCGTCCGCGTGCCCACGCCCTGCTGCTGACCTCTTCCACCGGTGAGGAGTACGCGTCAAGGGCGGCGGGTGTGCCCAGCAGGTCCCGTACCCGCTGGTCATAGTCAGAGAACAGTCCGAGAAGACCGGTGGTGGTGGTCGGGTCCTCGGGTGAGGCGGTCGCCACGTCGGCGTAGCAGCACACCCGGCCCCCGCCGACCGGGTAGGCCAGGAAGGCCGTCCCCGGGCCCAGCCACACCGTCCACCGGTCGATGTCGGGGGCGTCGGTCAAAAAGCGCCAGCAGAACTGGCCGAGGCGGCGGGTACCGGCCGCCGGATCGACCGACTCCCGCAGGTTCGAGCGTATGCCGTCGGCTCCCACGACCACGTCGTAGTGGCCGCTCCCGCCATCGCTGAACTCCACGTGTACACCATGGTCGTACATACCGTCGTCGGCGTGCCTGAGCGAGACCACGGTGACCCCGTGGCCGACGGGCACCGGCATGATGTCCTGCAGGGCGGCATGGAGGTCGCTTCGGGTGATGCCGACGCAGTCGGCGGTGCCTTTCCACAGTTCGGCCATGTCGATGTCGGCCAGCACCCTGCCCCGGTGGTCCAGCAGCCGCTGGCCGGGCACGGGCACTCCCAGCTCGCCGAGGTGCTTGCCCAGCCCCAGTGCGGTCAGTGCGCGGACGCTGTTCCCGGGCAGGAAGAGCCCGGCTCCCCCGGCTCGGCTCTTCGGGGATCGCTCAATGACGTCGACGGACATTCCCTCGCGGTGAAGCGCGATGGCGGTCGCCAGGCCGGCGATGCCGGCTCCGACGACGAGGACTTCAAGGCGACTGGACATGTGGATCTCCTGTACGACTTCGGAGGTACGTTCCGCACTACGACCTGACCGGCGGCTAGGTTCACGACCGCGAGCCGCCCAGGTGCGACCCCCTGCCCTCCGGGCTTGACGGTAGTGACCAGTACCGCGGAACCGACGAGCACGGCCTACCGGTCCTGGCATTCGAACTGCACCCCGTCGCCGCAACCGGGGTCGCCCGGAATCCTGTGAATATTGCTGATGTGAATGCAACCGCGATAGGGGCGGCGGGCGGGCCTAGCCATGCCTGGCCGGTCCGGGAGCGCAGCTGACGGGTCCTCAACCCGTTGCGAAGCAACGGTTGTACGCGTGGCGCAGCCATCCGACAGCGCTCCCGCTCCGCGGGAGCGCCCCGCGGAGCGAGGGCGGAGTGCCGTCCAAGGCCGGGTTCGGGCGCATTGCCTCCGGCGTCTGCGTCCCCTCCTGGGAGACCGTCGAGACCTTCATCAAGGTGACGGTCGCCAAGGAGGAGGAGTTCGCCGCCATCCTCGGCGTAGCCGTGGACCCAGAGCTGATGCAAAGTCCTCTGTTCCTGTGTCCGTGCAGGTCAGGGCACGATGGTCTGCGAGCGTGCCGTACGCAACGAGACTCCGTTGGAGCGAGTGACCTTCCCAAGTCGCGTGCTTCCCACTGCTTCGATGTGCCGTCGGTCTGTGTGTGCCCTCCCACCGGGCTTGTCCTCGCAGGACAAAGCAAAGGCAGGATTAGTCAACGGCTCTGCAAGCTGGCTGACAAGAATCGGTGGCAGGTTTTGACGCGCCACTCGGTCGGGAGTTGCGCGATGGACATTGAGCTGGAGGCCGTCGTGAGCCCCGATCTACGGAGGCATCCTTCGCAGGAGACGAACGATTACACCGTGTTCCTGCGGCAGTGGGTGCGCGCACCGGCCCGTATGGGGGCCATCGCCCCCAGCTCGCGGCACTTGGCCGAGGCGGTCTGCGCCCCGGTGCCCGAGCGCGGGGAGCCCGTCGTGGTGGAACTGGGTGCCGGCACCGGGCCGTTCACCGCCGAGATCCAGCGCCGGCTCGGCGGCCGCGGCCGCCACCTGGCCGTCGAGATCGATCCACTCCTCGCCCAGCGTCTGCGCCACCGCCACCCGGGGGCGGAGGTGATCCAGCGCGACGCCGTGCACCTGCGCCACCTGCTGGACGAGCGCGGCATCGAGAGTGCCGACGTGGTCATCAGCGGCCTGCCCTGGGCACTCTTTCCCCCCGCCACCCAACACCGGCTCATGGACGCGACAGCCGCGGTGCTCGCCCCGGCGGGTGCCTTCACCGCGTTCACCTACCTCCATGCCATTCCCCTCACCCCCGCCCGACGGTTCCGCGGCCTACTGGCCGACCGCTTCGAAGAAGTCGTACCCGGCCGCACCATATGGCGCAACACACCCCCGGCCTTCGTCCTCCACGCCCGCCGACCCCGCCCATGACCCCTTTCCGTAGCGGTCGGCGCTCCCAGGGGAAACGGGGTGGTTCAGCCGAGTCGAGGGAGTGCCCGGCCTCGCTGCCCTTCCACGGCGTGCCTCCGGCGAGGCTGAGGCTGAGGCGATCAAGGGTGGGCGCGACGCCACTTGGGTCGCGATGGTGATGTGCCGATCCCGCCGGAACCGGGGCAAGCGCGCCATCGCGGCGTTCAGCGCCCGGAGACAAAGCCCGGCCGCGGTCGTGAACGATTGAGTTCACGTAAAGCTCGGGTGAGGGCCGGCCGGGCTGTCGCTGGCGTCCGGCAGCCGCACTTTCTCGATGCCCGCAGGCGATGGCAGGGTCCGGTCGATGACCGGCTGCAGCACCACCAAAACCCAGGGCAGTGGAACCCAGCGTCCCCACCCCGACGAGGCAATCGGTCCACCTTTTTGCCCTCCAGCCCGCGCAGTGACGAGCTGGGCAGCGCAGGAACCGCAGTCGGCTGGTCTCCCAGGCCGTGTCAGTTGTGGCAGACATAAAGCATGGTCTGGTACCGGCCGCTGAACTCCGGCATTGGCCGCTGCGTAGTGATAGACGTAGATACGAGTTCCTGAGGTTGCTTCTGGAAGCCCATAGTGCGACGATCGCCTGGCACTGTGAGGCCTCCATCTCGAAGCGGATACGGGAAGCCATCCCGTCCGAGGTGGAAAAGGCCGGCAACTCCAGCCGCTCTTTCGCGGGCGGCCTTGCCGTCCACGGCCACCGTGTCCGCCCCGGCCGGATCACATCCCAGCAGGTCGGCCAGACCCCCGGGACACACTTCGCAGATCATCCGGCGGACCGTCGCGGCACTGGGTGCAACCCGCACCATCAGTGCCGTCGCTGTCCGGGTGCCGAGCCGGGCGAGGATGTCCTGCGGGGCCTCGGAACAGGCGACTTGACCGCGTGACGGACTGCCGGCACATCGAAGCTCCATGGGATGCAAGCGACTTGGGAAGGTCAGCTCGCTCCAACGGAGCTTCGTTGCATACGGCACGCTCCCCGAGCCACCGCCCTCTGATCCGCACCATCACAAGATCACAGGACTGTGCATTGGTCCTGGGCTGCGCCGAGATCGTGATTCCGGCCCTGTCCGCTGCGGTCGCCGAGTGTGAAAGACCAGGTGCCGGTCAGCACATCCTGAGGCGTCGCCTTACCACGGCCGCCGACTTCACCCGAGCCCACGCCCTGGTGGCCGGCGCATGGCGACAGGCGGACTGGCGGGTGCTGCATCGCGCATCCGCAATGGTCGTTGCCCGGCAGGCGGGGGAGGACGCCACCCTGCTTTCCTTGGACCTCGACCTGTACGCGGGCACCGGTGTCAGCCCGCTGATCCCGTGAGCCCTTGATGGCGCACGAAGCCCCCCACGGCACCGGAGACTGAAGGGGGCATCGGCCAGGTCGTCTGCGTCGATGTCCGCCGCCACCTTGGGACGTGGCCACGGCGACGCCGATGGTGATCATCGGGGCATCAGCGGTGAAGTCGCGGCGCACGAAGTCCGGGGCCGCCGCCCGCCTCCAGGGCCCGGTGGTACCACCCCCCAGGTCGTCGGTCGACAGGGGGGACCAGTCATGCCGGGCCAGGCCAGCGGCCCTCTTGCAGGACCGCGAAGAACATAGCTGTGAGAGTTCTTCTGCGGCCCGGGATGGGTTGCGGCCAGGCTCGGCGCTCGTGATCCGGCTTGACTCGCACCATAACTGGCGCCCCGTCAGGGGCTGCCGTTCCCCCCGAGATGTCTGCCGACTCGGGCGCCGGCCTGGCCCAGGCGTTGGCTCGATCAGCAGCTTGTCCGCCTTCCGGCGTGACTCATCACAGTTCCGCCACGTGGTGACTCCGCCCAGGCCGACGCCGACCACGGCCCGTCCGCCCGGAGGAGAACAACCGCGTGACCATGCTTGCGGAACACGACGGCGTCATCGGGGTCGACACCCACCGCGACACCCTCGCCGCAGCCGCCGTCAGCCCCATCGGTGCCGTCCTGGAGACCACCGACGCACCCTCTCACACCCGCGGCTACCGGCGCCTGCTGGAGTTCGCCCAACAGCAGGTGCCCGGCCGCCGCTGCTGGGCACTCGAAGGAACCGGCAGCTATGGTGCCAGCCTTGCTGCCTTCCTCGACGACGCCGGCGAACGCGTCGTCGAGGTCTGCCGCCCCAAGCGCCCAGCAGTCCGCGGAGGCCGCAAGACCGACATGCTCGACGCCATCCGCGCGGCCCGCGAGGCCCTGGCCACCGAGCACGTCATCCAGCCCCGAAGCCGCAGGGAACGCGAGGCCGTGCGCGTGCTGCTGGCCACCCGGCAGGGCGCCGTGCACGCCTCCACCGCACCCATCAACCAACTCAAGGCACTGATCGTCTGTGGGCCGGACGACCTCCGTGCCGAATTGCGACGCCTCAGCCGACCGCAGCAGGGAACGCGCTGTGCCGGCTTCCGCGACCGGCCCGCGCTGGCCGTCGAGCACCGCATGAACATCCCTGCCCTGCGGTCTACTGCCCAGCGCATCCGGCACCTCCAGGCCGAGGCCCGCGAGCTGGAGAACGAGCTCCTCCAGCTCGTCCGGCAACAGGCTCCCGAACTCCTGGAGTTGCTCGGCGTCGGACCGATCACCGCAGCTCAGATCCTGGTCAGCTGGTCGCATCCGGGCCGGTTCCGTTCCGAGGCCGCCTTCGTCTCCTCCGCCGGCGTCGCACCGGCCTCATCGGGCCTGACCAACAAGCACCGGCTCAACCGGGGCGGCGACCGCCAGCCGAACCGAGCGATGCACACGATCACCCTGATCAGGAGGCGGCTCGATCCCGCCACGAAGACGTACGTCGCCCGCCGCACCAGCGAGGGCAAGAGCCCCGCGACGCGCAGCGGCGCCTCAAGCACCACATCTGCCGCCAGATCTTCAAGATCCTCGAACGTATGCCTCATTCGGACGTGGAAGAGCTTCCTCAAGCGGCTTGACACGACATAGCAGCCTCGGGGGGAGCCCCATCCCGCCCTTCTGCTGGATGAACCGGATGAACACCCTGTGCGTTGCCGGGGATGACAGGACCCGTTTCGGTATCGCTGCCACGGAGTGCTCGACTTGATAACCAGCAATCAGGAAAGACGTGTCGGCCGGACGATCGGCGCTATTCTGGCCGGGGCCGGTCTGGTCCCCCTCGCCGCCTGCTCCAGTTTGTCCACGCCCGAGGCCAAAGGGCCCGCCAATACACCGGCGGAGAAGAGCAACAGCGACTACGTGCAGTTGGATGTGTCCGCGGCCCTCCCATCCGCCCCTTCCGCGCAGACAGCGACCGCGTCACCGTCTCAGCCCGCGATCGCTCCCCAGGCCCAGACTACGACCGGCGCCATCACCGGGCTCGCAGGCAAATGCCTGGACACGGCCCGGGCAAGCTCTGCCGACGGCACCCCCGTCCAGCTCTACGACTGCAACGGCACCACGGCCCAGCAGTGGACCATTGGTAGCGATGGAACCATCCGAGCCCTGGGCAAGTGTCTTGATGTGACCGACGATTCCACCGGTGACGGTGCCAAGGTGCAGTTGTGGACATGCACCGGTGGTGCCAACCAGAAGTGGACGGTCAACGCCGCACAAGACATCGTCAATCCTCGGGCCGACAAGTGCCTGGACGTCACCGACTACCAAAGCGCCGACGGCGCTCCCGCTCAGATTTGGACATGCACCGGCGGCGCCAACCAGAAGTGGACGGTCAACGCCGCACAAGACATCGTCAATCCTCAGGCCGACAAGTGCCTGGACGTCACCGACTACCAAAGCGCCGACGGCGCTCCCGCTCAGAGGTGGAGCTGTTCCGGCGGCACCGACCAGAACTGGAACGCCGTCCATGCCGAGCAGAAGACCAACACGTGCTGGGCGACGCACTACGGACCGGAACCTTCGGGCGCGCTGACGGCCAACGGAGAGCTCTTCGACAACGACGCCGACACTGCGGCGACCTCGCTGAGCCGTCAGCCGCAATTGCCGTTCGGCGCCCGCGTACGGGTGACCAATGTCGCCAACGGACAGTCCCTGGTGGTCCGGATCAACGACCGGGGTACGTATGCGTGGAGTCCTCAGGAACCCAAGTGCCTTGACCTCACGGACAGTGCGTTCAGCCGACTCGCAGGACGCCTGGACCCGGATGACGGTCACATCGTCGTCGTCGAGGAGGTTCTGGACTGAGAGGGCGTTTGATGTAAGCGAATTGCCGTTTATTTCCTAGTAGGTTCCTCGCCAGGTGGGTGTGGTCTCGTCCGTTATGCGTTTGGTGAGGTTGTCGATCGAGGCGATGTGGATCATGGTTTCGGAGCTGGCGGGAAGGGTCTCGTAGTCGCGGGCGAGACGGCGATGCATCGTGATCCACCCGATACTCCGCTCCACTACCCAGCGCCTTTTGACGACATGAAAGCCGCGGATTTCAGGGTTTCTGTTGACGACCTCGACGTCGATTCCAAGCTGCGCCCCGTGCTCGATGACGGCGTTCTTGAAGCCGGTGTCGACCCAGCTCTTGGAGATGGTCGGGTAGGTCTTCTTGGCCTGGTCGAGCAGTCGTATTCCTACGGCGTTTTCCGACAGGCTTGCGGCGGTGACGGTCACGGCCAGGAGCAGGCCCGGCGTGTCGGTGATGATGCCTCGCTTCCTGCCGACGATTTTCTTCCCGGCGTCCGTTCCCTAGCTGGTCAGGGGCACGTTGGTGGAGGTCTTCACGCTCTGGGTGTCGATCACGGAGGCGGTCGGTTCGGACTTGCGCCCCTCCTTCACGCGGGCCAGGCCGGTCCGGTCGTAGTTGAGCTGGGCGAGGATTCCTTCGTCACGCCAGGCGGCGTAATAGGCGTATACAGTGCCATGGTTGGGGAGTCGTGCGGGAGGTATTTCCACGGGATCCCCGTGCGGTTGACGTACAGGATTGTGTTGAAGACATCGCGCAGTTCGACCTGGGCTGACTGGCCGGTGGGTCTGCGATCGAGTCGGGCTTTCCTCCAGGCGGATAAGGTCGGTTCGATCAACGCCCATCGGGCGTCGGACAGGTCGCTGGGTACGGCTTCCGCTGGCTCACGAAAGGGCTCCTGCACGAACAGCGCCACCGACAGCGTTACTTGAGCAGTTGGGCGTTTCTGTGGCGTCCACAGACCAGACGGAATCTGGGTTCGAGACACGGAGCAAATGGGCACCGAGGTCGGAGCCTGGAAGGCCGTGAAACTGCATGTAGGGCGCAAATCATCTCAAAGGGATCAGGCCGCAAGAGCGACCATGTCCGGGAAGTGGTGGCCGTCCGGAGGTGCCCAAGATCGAGATCAACTACCCCCGGCTTGGGTGAGGGCCCCGATTCCGGAAACCGAGTAAGTGACCGCACGGGTGTGGGTGTGAACCTGAAGCCATGCTTTTGCGTTGATGGTTGGTGCGACCAGCCAATTCCGCGCGCCGCCCAGCAAAACACCGCAGCGGATGGGTTGGCCCTTGGATGGCAGTCAAAGGGGACACCATGCTACGGATTACACGTCGTTCAGCTCCGGCCCCAACATGTTTCTCCTCGTCTTCCGTGCAAGGGCCGACGCGGTCGCGGAGCTGGCGGGCCAGTTCCGGTACCCCACCGACATCGCGGTCGGCCGTCGGGGATATAGGGACCGGGACATCCAGCCCCCCCGGCAGCGGATCGTACGCAAGGGGCATGGCCAGAGAGCTGACGAAGCGGTCGGCAGACTGGTACGTGGGCCTCGCAGGCGGCAGCGCCCCGTGTCGCCGTCCGGCTCCTGCGACCATGGGGGAACCGTCGATTCCGGTGGCTGTCCCACCCGTTGGGGGCGACGGCCACCCCGGCCCAGAGACCGGGGGCCTTTCGGCCTCGCACGCTGAGCGCAATTCCATGACGGCTTTCGGGCCTCTGGCCGATGAATCGGCTGAGTTCTCCGAGACGTACGGCAACGAGGGGTCACGCCGCGGCGCCGCGCACGCAATCTGCACGAGCCGGAAGCCGGTGAACGGCAAGACCCCGCGGCCGGTTTCCGGTGTGGTCGCCGAGAGCGCTCCGCAGAACGGTCGGCACGGCGGCGTGCTGTACTGCCTGCTTTCGCTGGGGCGGCACCGGGGTGGCGAAGCCTGATGTCGGTGGACCGTCCGAGAGGCAAGAGTCGCGCGGTGGACGGGACCGGGAACGAAGCCGCCGTCGGGGACGCCGGGCAGCGAGCAAGTGAGGCCTCCCCGCCCGTTGCGATCGCCGTACCTGTCCTGGGAGATCCACTGGACCTGGACCCCATGGTCCGCTCCTGCGGCGTACCCCGAGGCGGGCTCGCCGACGTGTCGAAACTCATCGAAGAGCTGAGACAACACGTGGCGCAGGCAGGCCACCAGCTGTCCGACGACGTCTGGGAGGCGCTGCCGGAGAAGCTCCTCCTCAAATACCGCTATCTGCTGGGCGACCAGGAGACGACGCAGGGCGATCACGAGACGACGCAGGGCGGGCTGGTGGTCTCGCTGGGACCGGTCGAGGCCCTGATCACCCTGGACCCGCGGCAGCCCCATGAGGTGACCACCCCTGCGGTATCGGCGGATTCGGCCTCGGGGGGCTGGGCCGCGGGCGAAACCCTTAACGCTACCTTCCAGACGGGTGCGCACGTACAATCCCACTCCGGCACAACTGGGACGACCCGGGTCACGATGGGGGGGTCGTTCCCCCTTGTCGTGGTGCCTGTCCGGATCGGCGCAGGCCTGTCCATGGTCACCAACGAGTCCCAACGCTCTACCCATCACCTGGTCGACGCCGAGGCTGGGCATGTTGAGGACAGCCGGGGAGATTCGACGCCTGTGGCGTACGTGCCCCACTGGTCGTTCAAGACACGTGCCAACACGGGCCAGGAGTGGGCTTCGCTCGACCCAAACCGGGTTGCGCCCTCACCGAACGCCAGGCTGGTGCTGTGGCTGCCCAACCACTACCTGGGGCGGGCACCGGCCGATCAGATTGTGTGGAGTGAGGCCGACAGCAAGCGGATGCCGCCGGTCTTCTACGCCTCCGGGCTCACCCATCTGCCCGCCCTGTACGACGAGATACTGAAAGCGCTGCGAGCACAGGGCCTGAAGCTGGACATCGGGAGCATGCTCACCGACGAGCTGCGGCAGAAACTGTGGAATCATGACACTCATCTCGACCAGGCCGTCAACGATAAGCACGGCTACCGTTTCACCCTGCACGACTGCGGACGGCCCGTGGCCGAGATCGAAGTGCACACGCGCCGGCAGCGGCTGAACGACAGCACCGAGACGGCGCGGGTCGGCGAGACCAGTAACAAAGCGCATATCGAAAATGTGCGGACGGCCATCGACGGCAACGGCGGCACCCACGCCTTGAACCACTCGAGCACGCTGAGCGGAAGCGTTGCTGTGGACCTCGTTCCCCACGGAGTACCTGCACTGACACTGGGCGTCACCGCCGGCCCGAGCTTCACCTGGTCCAACTCCGACAGCCTCAGCGCGGGTCGCACGGGATTGTCGGTGGCGGTGACCCGCTACACGGGCTACACCGCCGCACACCTGGTTGCATTCACGCACTACGGCCTCGTCGCTGTCCGGGGCAGTGATACCAAGAAACGAACCGGTGAGGTGACGGGCCAAGCCCTGGTGCGCCTGCCCGAACCCGCAGCCTTCGCCCACGGATTCCCGGTGGACCGGGCTGCGCTCGGGAACGGCCTCGACAACTCCCAACCCCCGGAGGCGCCTGCCGTATCCGCTGAGGGCAAGAGCGAGGGGTTGGCCGTAAAGGGCGACAGCGTCGAAGACCTTCGGCGGCCCACGACCGTGCGCGCCCGTCCGGAAGAGCTGCGTAATGCGGGCCGTCGCCCCGAGGACCCTGACACGAAACCGCTGCCGGATCTCATCGCGAACGGCAAGGGCATCGGGTTGGGCATGCCCGAGATCGAACAGCGGACCGTCGATGCCGTCTACGCCGCGATCCGGCGCGAGGTCGAGAAGTACGGCTTCCTGCCCCCGGAGGACAACCCGTTCAAAGGACACGGCTCACTGGCCCATGGGCCCGACCTCGACAGTCGGATGACAAACGAGGTACTGCTCCGGAAGATGGTCTCCCGGAGCGGCTTCGAGGTGCATTGGGAGCAGATGCACCAGGACGGGATGACCTTCACCCTCCGCCGCCGCCGGGGCTTCGCGAAGACCGATTTCGACATCGACTCCGCCAGAATCACGATAAAGGCGCGACCAAACTCCAAGAAATCTCCGAGGTTCAAGCACAGCACCAACGAGTACCACTCGGTGAACCTGGCCATGGGCATGGACACCGCCCAGCAGTCGGTCGGCGGCAGCAGCAAGATCGCGTTCGGAGCAAAGTTCCGGGCGGCACTCAGCAAACACTTGTTCGTAACTCCGTTGAGTGTGGAGATGCAACGCACCATCGGCGCCACCAATGCTGTCGGTTCCCTCAACAGCCGGCCCGAACTACTTGAATACGCCGGCCCTCTTGACGAGTTCGAAACGCCCAGCGACATCATCGCAACCATCGAGTACCAACACAGCGGCCTGCAGGGACGGCTGCGGCGCGGCATACGCAACCCTCCTCCGATCACCCTCCCCGACCAGAACGTGCTCGCCCGTGTCGTGCCACTGAACGGCGGCGTATCGCAGCCTTCGGCGATTGCCCCACCGCCACACATCCTCGACAACGCTGTCGTATACCACCTGGACACCACAGGCGTCCGCGCGGCATCGACCGCCGCGCTGTGTGACCTCGCCGGCCCGTCCGCCGAGGCGGACGCCGCGCTGAACTCCTTCGCCAGCAACATCGTCATGCGCGGGCACGCCAAGGAGATCTTCTCCAAGGAATACACAACGGACCAGCCCTTCGCCTCGGGGATGGTCCGCGACACCCACGGCGCAGTGGACATCTCCGGAACGATGGGGAAAGCGACCTTCATCGGCGCCACCGACGGTAAGTTCGTGCTCGGCAACATCAAGCTGTGGCTGGCGCAGACTGCCCACAAAGACACCTCGTCGTGGGGCATCAACTGGGGCCAGCTCGACATCAGTGCGGGGGACACGGGAGGGCCGACCGCTGAGACCGGCGGGGTGGACCTCAGCCATAACTTGCAGTGGAACACCTCGGCCGACCACGGGCGGACCGGTGGCAAGGAACTGATCCAACTCGACTTCCATCACGCCTACGCGTATACCATGCCTGCGTCGTTCACCATCAGTAGTCGGCAGGAGAAGCACGCCAAGCTGCTGCCCAGCAGCCATCGGGACAGCCGGCTGACACTGGACAACAAGACGATGCACTTTTTGCTGTCCGAGCCAGAGGCACTGAGGCACTACGCCGACGGCACGCTCCCGGTCACAGACGTCCAGCTGGCCAAGGCGCTCAGCCGCTGGGAGCAGGGAGAGCTGAGGCTCAGCGGCAATGTGGCAGCCGGCGTGCTCACCCGATGGACGACAGAGCGTCCTGACCTGCCGGGCACCGACCGTCCGGCGCTGGCGCGGCTCCTGTCCCGACTGCACGCCAGCGGCGCCTCACCGGTAATGGACCCCGCGGTGCGCGACAAGTTCAACGCCGCCTTCCCGGACGATGCAAGGGTGGATCCGTCAGCGGGCCGGGAAGAGGGGTTCCGGCTGCCGGAGTACCTGACTCGTGAGGACCCCGGAGGCAAGGGCCTGGGCCACAGCGGCTTCACATCCCTGACCTATGATAACGGCAAGTCCACTTACCAGATCGTCAAAGAGGCCGTCGACAAGGCGGCGCCGGGCCTGCTCGCCGCCGGAGCGGAGCTGTGGACTGCCGACGGCCGGGTCGTCGGCCGGATGCAGGGCGGCATCGACGCCCTGCAGGGACTGCTGGCGCGTGGCCGGGACCAAGCCATGTGGCAAGACCTGCTCCCCACGAACGGCCGATCGTTCTACCTCGTCAACCCGATCGGCTGGCTGCTCTCCGACATCGTGGAGATCAACCTCTCCGACGTCATGCGCTTTCAACGGTTCGACGACTTCAAGCCGGAGACCGGCCTGGAGAACTACGGCCACGGCTACGTCAGTACGTCCGTCGGCCGTTCCAAGGACAACGTGCAGTCGGTCACGGTGGGAAAGCAGAACGCGGGAAAGACACACGGCTCGGAAACCGCTGCACTGAAACTGTCCACGGGCCGGCACCGGGGCACCGACCGGGCGGAGACTGCGGTCAGCGAGCAGACCGTCTACGACTGGGGCGGCCACTACACCGCAAAATTCCGCCATCGTCTGACGGTGAAGGTCCGACGCATCGGTATGGGCGGACGCCCACTCAATGACGTCCTGGCGAACTCCTACCGTGGCCTGACGGGCCGAACCGAACAACTGACGGTCACCGAGCACGGCTCAATGGACCTCCAGGTGCCCAAAGCAATCGCCGAGTCGGCGCCCTTCGCCGGACCGTCCCCGCTGAGCTCCCCAATCCCCCTGCCCCCGTGGCGCAAAGAAGAAGGATCCACCATCGTCGAGGTGATGATGGACGGCCTTCTGCCGGAGGCCCGACGGCTGCTGTTGAGGGCCTTCGGGCGTAAGGCTGGCGGCATCAACAAACGGGTAAACGCCTCGCTGGACGTGCTCCTGTCGCGGTCCCACCTGACGAACCATCTGCAGGAGTCCACAGGCGCCGCGGGCTGCAAGCTCGCCCAGGACCTGTTCATGCCGGGACATTCCTCGAAACGCGCCACACTATGGCTGAAGGGCGAGTTGTACGACCTCGACGTGATCGCCCCGATCGACGGCAGCGGCGCCGGCCGTGTCACCAAGCACGAGAGCGGCACCACGGCGTTCAACTCCACTGACCTGTGGCATAGGGAATTCAGCGTGTCGGGGTCCGGCACTGGAGGGCCCCACTGGCACACGGTGCCCTCGGCCGGCGCAAACAGGGCCGACCCGTCGGGTCAGTCGAGCGGAAACACCGACAAACACCGCGGTGAGCAGTTCGTCAAGCCGCAGGGCCGTATGTACCTGGTGCGCTTGCGCGCCAGGTGCACTTTGACCGCCGAATTGGAAAAGCGCCACTGGTTCCGTAAGCCGACCCCGCTCGGGAAGTACGACAGTGCCCCAGTGACAGGCGACGTATATGCCGAACTCTCAGAGGGGGCCGTCGACGACCTGCGTGCCCGGCTCAACGGGACCGAGAAGAGGACCGTCAAAGGACAACAACACTGGAACCCTCTCACCCGAACCGCCGCGTTCGACCTCGGTGCCCTGCTGGACGCCGAGGCACAGGTGGCCGGCGTGGACGTCTCCCGCGCTCACCTCTCCTTGGCGCGCACGATCCGCGCCCAGGCCGGCCGGGACGTTGACGGGCTGGCTCTGTCCTTCGACCCAGAAGACGCCACCCGACGTATCCGCCGCTCCGTGCTGCAATGGGCCAACACCCTGCGGGTCCAGGGGCGGTTCGCCCAAGTCCCGCTTCTCCCGGAAAGCGTCGATGACCCCCGCTGTGACGACGTGATCCGGTCGCTCAACAACATGCCTTTGCAGGGGTCGGCGCCGCATGGGCCCCTGCGGCTCCCGCCGCAGGCGTCCCTGCTCGACATGGACCCGGTGTACCTGGCACGGAAGCTCGCACTCGAGATGAAGGTGTGCGTCACCTTGGACATCGCCCGTCCGGACGCGCCGTCACGGTGGTGGATAAGCCCGGACGGTCGTGTCCACGCCTTCGACCCCGCATCCTTCGACGACGCGACACTCACGGCCGACGTCGCGCAGCAGAGAGGACTCCTCCCGTCGGCATTGCGGCCGAAGGTGGACGCCCTCCAGCTCAGCGCCGCCGACTTGGGTACGGTGTACCGCACCTCCTGGTCATGGGCCCGGACATTCGAACAGGCGCTCTCCGCCGAGATCGATCAGCGTCTGGCCTCACTGAGCCCGGAACTGCCGGAGCTCTTTGACCGGGCTTGCCAGGCCGACGGCCGCCATCGCCAGGAGCTGGAACGCTTGACGGAGGAGCATGCCACTGCTCAGCAGGCAGCCCAACGATCCCGCAAGGACATCGAAAATGTCCGTCAGCGGCTGTACGAAGTGAATCAGAGCCGCAGAGCGATCGCTGAGGGGACGAAGGCCGACGCCGTGCAGCTCCTGAAACTCGAGGGAGAGGCGTGCGCGCTGGAGGCCGGCCAGAAGAAGCTGGAGGAAGGCCTGCTGATCCTCCATGAACGCGAGGACGTGCTGGCCAGTCAAGTCCAGACGAAGAAAGCGGAGCTCCGTGACATCGTGGCGTGGTTCGACGATGTGCGTGACCTCACTCGTGCCAACGTCGTCGGCCTGCGGGCCGAACGTGTGAACAACGCCATGGTCACCGGCAACGAGATGTTCGGTTCACGCCAACCTACCCTCGCCAACGTCGCACGGATCACTCCGGTACCGGGTCGAGCTGGGCAGACGTCGATCCTGAACGAGCGGGGTGAGCTGCTGGCATCCCGGGCAGGGGCAGCTGACCGGGCGAGGCCGCAGGACTCACGGAGTCCGGTGGCCGGGGCAGTTTCATCGGCGAGCGGCCCGATGGGGCAGGCCTGCGAGCCCGCGAGTCAGCGAAGCAGATAGCGGTGGGTCTCCGTCCAGTCACCGCCCTACCCGGCCGGGACACGGCAGGGAAGCGCCCCTGGGTCCGCCTCAGCAACGTGCAGCGCTCGCGGCCCTTCTGCTGCGCGGCCGGCCCGTTGGCGTCGCTGAGCTGGTCGACGCGCTGTGGGGCGAGGAACAGCCTCGGATCCGGTCGCGATTGTGCGTACGTACGCGTCGCGGTTGCGCAGCGTACGCGCGTGGCCGAAAGACATAGAGGCACTCCCCGTTGAACCCTCTACGTGTGCGATGCGTAGTAGCGGACAGTCCATCATTCGAACGCTGGAACGAGTGCGATCATCTTCCAGCCGTCCGTAGGGACTTGCAGTGCACGCGATAAAGGTTATTGCCCTCCCGGCAATGCAATTATGTCGACCACGTCCTTAACCTCTTGGCGGTAAGGGACGTCGGCCGCCGCCATGACACACGAGCCAATTAAAGCGGCATAATCAGAGAGGACTTCATCGTGGCTGGAATTAAGCAACCCGTCGGACATTCGGTAACGACTCAACGGGAGAAGGCTCGACTGGCGGCGGCTCAACAGAAGGCAGCAGCGGCGGCGGCTCAACAGAAAGCAGATGAGAGGGCTCGACAGAAAGCAGAGAAGGAGGAGGCTCGACGGAAATCAGAGGAGGAAAAGGCTCGACGGAAATTGGAGAAGGCTCGACGGAAAGCTGCTGCGTTGCGGTCTCCAGGTTCTGAAATGGAACCGCTGTTAGAAGAATATCGAGCACAACAGTGCAGTGGAATAAAGACCAACAGTGCTCACCAAAATTCCGGCCATACTAAGGCTTTAAGGCGGTAACCTAAGGACTTGCAGGGAATCAAGGTGTTGCTTCCCGTTCGGGAGATCGTTGGTGTGGTATGCGCATCCCGGACGAGGCACGTGACCAACTCGCTGTGAAGTTCGCAGTGTTGCTCCCGCATCTGGACGAGCGGCAGCGGCGGCTGTTGATGGCCGCGGAGGCGCGTGCCCTGGGACATGGCGGCGTTCGGGCCGTCGCGCGGGCGGCCGCGGTCAGCGAGACCACGGTCCGCAAGGGTGTGTTCGAGCTGGAGGCCGGTGAGGAGCCGTTGGGCCGGGTGCGGCGTCCGGGCGGAGGCCGCAAGCGGGTCGCGGATCTGGATCCGGGGCTGCGGCCGGCGCTGTTGGCGCTGGTCGAGCCGGATGTGCGGGGTGATCCGATGTCGCCGCTGCGGTGGACGGTGAAGTCGACCCGCACGCTCGCGCGGGAGCTGACCCGGGCAGGACATCGAGTCAGCGCGGACACCGTCGCCGGCCTACTGCGGGAGGAGGGCTTCAGTCTGCAGGCCAACGCCAAGACCATCGAGGGCAGCCAGCATCCGGACCGGGATGCCCAGTTCCGCTATCTCAACGAGCAGGCCCGCGAGCACCGGGACTCCGGCCAGCCAGTGATCAGCGTGGACACCAAGAAGAAGGAGCTCGTCGGCGCGTTCAAGAACAGCGGACGGCAGTGGCGGCCCGCGGCCGATCCGGTGCTGGTGAACGTCCACGACTTCGCCGACCCGCGGCTGGGCAAGGCTGTCCCCTACGGGATCTACGATCTCGCGGCGAACACTGGCTGGGTCAACGTCGGCACCGACCACGACACCGCCGCATTCGCAGTGGAATCGATCCGCCGCTGGTGGCATGACCAGGGCCACAGTGCCTACCCCCAGGCCACACGTCTACTGATCACCGCTGACGCGGGAGGCTCCAACGGCTACCGCACCCGGGCCTGGAAGCTGGAACTGGCCGCCCTCGCCGCGGAAACAGGGCTGACCATCACGGTGTGCCACCTGCCGCCGGGAACTTCGAAATGGAACAAGATCGAGCACCGGCTCTTCTCGCACATCACCATGAACTGGCGCGGCCGTCCGCTCACCAGCCATGAAGTCATCGTCAAGTCCATCGCCGCGACCACGACCCGCACCGGACTGCGCGTGACTGCGAAGCTCGACACCAACAACTACCCGACCGGCGTCCAGATCGGTGACGCGGAAATGGCAGCCTTGCCGCTGACCCGGCACACCTTCCACGGCGACTGGAACTATGCGCTGCATCCCCAACTGCACCCAGTCATCCCTGCGGCCCGGGTCCCGCAGACGACGACCGCGGACTGGGACCAGGCCCTGCTGTCCGACCCAACACTGACCGGAATGTCCCAACAGCAGCTGAACGACCTCACGGAGACGTTGGCCGCAGACGGCGACATCAGGCGCGGCCGCCCGCCCCGGCTCGCCTTTCCCGAACAGGTCCTGGCGGCCGTGCTCCACCTACGGGTCTCCCTGGCCGCGGAACCCCTCGCCGTGCTGTTCGACAGCAGTCGGACCGCGATGCACCGAACCCTGCTGAAGATCAGGAGACTGCTCAAGGCGCACGACATCGTCATTCCGTCGGCAGCCACCCCACCCGCTGCCCTCGCAGTCCTCCAAGCTCGGGTTCGAGCCCAAAGCAGTAACCCCAACAGCAAGATCAAGACGACGTGTTAATGATCTGCAAGCCCTTAGCCCTTCCCAGCTTTTGGGATCCCGGCCTAATGTTTCGTGATCCGGTTCGTGCCAGTTCGAGTTGTTATTGACGAGCTTCTTCACACTGGTGGCGACGAGCCGGACCTTTGCGAGGATCTCGCCGGTGGTCGCGGTCCAGTTCAAGGGTCTCTGGTTCTGGTTCCAGGAGTCGATGTAGTCACGGATCTGTTTGACCAGGACGTGGACGCTGGAGAACGTGCCGCGACGGATCGACTGCCGGGTGGTGAACCCGCACCACATCCAGGGCTGATTCAAAATGCTGGTGATCTTGTAGCGTCGCTGGTCCCGGCGGAATTGGACGGGGCCGCCGCACTCCCGGCTCCGTATTCCGACTGGATCCAGGTCGCTCCCACCGACCGCCTGCCCCTGCAGTCCTAATGGGAGCTGCCGGGTCGGAGAGACTCGGTGCCGTAGCCGCCAACAGGTGAGCACTCACCAGCCCGGAAGCATCCGACTCCCGTGGTCAGACCGTGCCCCGCTGGCCGGCTGGAAGGCCAGACCGCTGATGGGGTGGGGTGCCCGCCGAGCAGAGCGTGAGCACTGGATCCATGAGGGAGCGTGCCGCGTCTTCCGCAGGCTGCACGACAAGTGAACTACCTGATTCGGGAGGAAAGTTGCTGCTGATCGGCGATGACTGGGCCGAGGACCACCACGATGTCGAGGTCCAGGACGCAACCGGCCGTGAACTGGCGGTAGCGAGACTGCCGAGGGCGTGGAGGGCATCGCCGAGCTCCACGAACTCGTCGCGAAGCACGGCGGCGACGAGCTCGGTCCCGACGAGGTGATCGTCGGCATCGAGATCGACCGCGGCCCGTGGGTGCAGGCCCTGCTCGCTTCCGGCTACCAGCTGTACGCGATCAACCCGCGGCAGGCCGCACGGTTCAAGGAACGGTACGTCATCTCCGGCGCCAAGAGCGGCCAGGGCGACGCCACGCGCTCGCTGGCATGGTCCGCATCGACCGCGACCGGCTGCCGGCCCGTCGCCGGGACAGTGAACAGGCCCAGGCCGTCAAGGTCGTCGCCCGCGCCCACCAGACTCTCATCCGGGAACGCACCCGCACCCTCCAGCGGCTGCGCAACACGCTGCGCGAGTACTTTCCCGGCGCCCTGAACGCCTACGCAGGCCTGGAACTGACCAGCACGGACGCGCTGGAACTGCTGATCAGGGCGCCCACCCCCGCCGCGGCGGCGAGCCTGACCCGTACGCAGATCACCGCTGTCCTGGCCCGGCACCGCCGGCACAACCGGAACGCGAAGGCCGCCACGATCCAGACCGCGCTGCGCGAGCAGCACCTTGGCTTGCCCGAGCCGGTCACCGCCGCCTACGCGGCCACTATCACCACCACCGCATAGCTGCTGATCGCTCTGAACGAGCAGATAGCCGACTTGGAAGCACAGGTGAAGGCGCGTTTTCTTCTGCACCGCACCCGGACGCTGAGATCCACCTCTCAATGCCCGGCATCAGAGTGATCACAGGCGCCCGGGTGCTCGCCGAGTTCGGAGACGACCCCACCCGCTACACGTCCGCCAAGGCTTGCAAGAACGATGCCGGTGCCAGCCCCATCACTCGGGCACCGGGCCTCCGGCAAGAGCCACACCGTCCAGGCCCGCTACGTCCGCAACAACCGACTCGCCCACGCCCTGCAAGGCCAGCCGTTCTCCGCCCTGAACGCCTCACCCGGCGCCCGCCGCTCCTACGACGAACAACGTGCCCGCGAGGCGGGCTATAAGCCCGCCCTCCGACATGTCGGCAACCGCCTCATCGGCATCCTCCACGGCTGCCTCAAGTCCCGCACCCTCTACGACGAAGCGACCGCCCGGTCACACCACGCCCACCGCCACGCCGCCTGACACCAAACGACATGGGGTGTCAGACCAGACGCCGAACCGTGACCGGGGCAAGCGCCACTTGGCCCTACCCCAGTCGCGGTTCGGCTGCTTTCGTCTGAACCATCGCAACCTCGGTCACGTTGACCAGAAAAAGAGCGCCACTCCATCCAACCAGCCGGAGAACTCCATGCCACCCAACACACAGGCGACACAACAGGCCAACCACTCAGAGGGCAACAAGCAACAAGAGGCGACGATACCGCCACGGCTTAGGCGTTCAGCTGTGGCGCTGCCCCCAAATGCGGGTCCTTCAGTTCCACAGCCTGATGCTGAAGCCCCCTCGGCCGTGGGGGCGAATCCTTCGGATAGGATACCGCCACGGCTTAGGCGTTCAGCTGTGGCGCTGCCCCCAAATGCGGGTCCTTCAGTTGCACAGCCTGATGCTGAAGCCAATTACCGTCTGCGTCCGGCGGCATGGCATGCACGACAAGACACCGTTGCCCAAACAGCCGCCCAGATGCCGGTGGAATCGCCCACCGGGCTGCCAGGAATCAACGAGGCTTTCCCTGAAATAGGCGCCTGGGAATGGAACCTCCATAAGGGAGATGTCCCCCTCTCCGCCACTGCAGCGGGGAAATGGTATACCGATCAAAAGCGGAACAATCCGTCGCTCAGGCGCTAGTGTCCTGCGCCAGAGATCCGTCGGCAGAAGCGGGCGAGGGAGTCGAGGATCTCTTCGGCGGTCTTGGTCCAGATGAACGGCTTGGGGTCTT
>NZ_JBFAIQ010000040.1:0-53866 GCF_040654755.1 Streptomyces sp. NPDC050625 | reverse complement strand
GTGTGAGTGTTTTTCTTTGGTGTGCTCTCCCGTTCGGGGGGGGGGGGCGGTCCCGAGGGTCGGGGCATCGACCGGGACCGCCCCCGCCGGCTCACTTCGTCAGCGGGCCGAACTCCTTGCGGGTGTTCACCGGCTTGCCGAACAGCTGCCACCGCTCGCCCTTGAACCGCATCAGTTGCATCGTCTCGAGCGGGAAGGCGTCGCCGGGGCCCGTGGACATCGTGACACCGGGCAGCAGCAGGCCCACCTTCACGTTCTTCAGGCTGCGCACGGCGTCCCGCAGCCCTTCCCTGGTCGGGCACTTCATCGCGTCCAGGGCCTTGTGCAGGCTGGAGGCGACGGCCCAGCCGTAGGCGTTGAACTGGTTGGCCGGGTCGGTGTCGGGAGCGTACTTGTGCATGGCGCTCATGTAGGTCTTCATCTCGGGGTCGTTGGCCCACTGCGGGTCGGCGGGGTCCTTGAAGTAGGTCGCCGAGACCACGCCCTGCACGTTCTTGAACCCGGCGGGCTGGAGCACGGCTGCCGATGAGGACACATTGTTGACGATGTGCAGCGGGTTCCACTTGGTGTTCTTGGCGTCGGCGGCGAGGGCCTGGCTGCCGAACTTGGGGGTGGTGACGTCCAGCAGCACGTCCGCCTTGGAGCGGGCGAGGCTCGCCATCTGAGCCGACACGGACGGGTCGGTGACTTCGTAGCTCTCCGCGGCGACCACCTTGATGCCGCTGCCGGCGACGGCCTTCTTGAACCCGCCGAGCAGGTCCTTGCCGAAGTCGTCGTTCTGGTAGAGGACCGCGACCTTGGCCTTCGGCTTCCTGTCCTTGAGGTACTTGGCGTACACCCTGGCCTCGGCGACGTAGTTGGGCTGCCACCCGATGGTCCAGGGGTGCTTGGTGTCCGTGCCCCAGACGGAGGCGCCCGTGGCGACGAAGGGCTGCGGCACCTTCTGCTTGTCGAGGTAGTCCCACACGGCCGCCGTGGACGGGGTGCCCAGGGTCTGGAACACGGCGAAGACCTTCTCCTGCTCGACGAGTCTGCGGGCCTCCTCGACCGCCTTGGGCGGCTGGTAGCCGTCGTCGCGGACGACGAACTCCACCTTGCGTCCGTCTATGCCGCCCTTGTCGTTGACGTACTTGAAGTAGGCGGCCACGCCCTTGCTGATCGTGCCGTACGCGGAGGCAGGTCCCGACAGCGGATAGATCCCGCCCAGCTTGATGGTCTTGTCGGTGATGCCGGTGGTCTGCTGGCCCTTGCACGCGCCACCGGCGGTGGTGGGCTGATCGTCCTGTCCTCGCTGGCTGCTGCAGGCGGTGGCGGTGAGCAGAGCGGCGGTCGCGGTCGCGGCCGCCCGCAGTGCGGTCGTCTTGCGCATGTGACTCATTCCTTTTCCGTGCGGGGCGGTGCGCCCACGGGTTCGGCGTCGACAACAGCGGGATCCGCAGGGTCGAGGGTGACGGAGGGTTCGGATGCGGTCCGGGACTCCGGCTCCGCTTCGGGCACGGATGCGGATGCGGCCTCCGGCGTCCGGTCGAGGGCGTCAGCGGTACGGGGCAGACGACGCACGACAGCGCCCATGACACGGCGCGGCAGACCGGCCAGTCCCGTCGGGGCCACGAACATCACCGTGATGATCAGCAGGCCGAACACCACTCCCGGTGCCGCCTCGCTGACGTCCTGGGACACGCTCGGCACGTACATCACGAACGCCGCCCCCAGCAGGGGCCCGTACAGCGAGGCGAGCCCCCCGACCACCAGGCCGGCCAGCAGGGTGATGGACAGAACGAAGCTGAAGGAGTCGGGCGAGACGAAGCCGATCACCCAGGTGTACAGGCATCCGGCGACACCCGCGAACATCGCGCTCCACGCGAAGGCGAGGGTCTTGTGCAGCGACAGCCGCACGCCCATGACCTCGGCGGCGCTCTCGTTGTCCCGCACGGCGAGCAGTGCCCGGCCGACCCGGGACCGCAGCAGGTTGCGGGCGAGCAGCAGGGCCACCGCGGTGACGGCGAGGACCACGAAGTACATCCACTGGTCCTCGGCCAGCCCACTCCACGCGGGCGGCTGCAGCTTTTCCACGGTCAGGCCCATCGAGCCCCCCGTCACCGGTTCGAGCCGCTTGAGCAAGGGCGGCAGGAACACCGCGAACGAGAGGGTGACCAGCGCCAGGTACAGCCCGCGCAGCCGCAGTGCGGGCACCCCGAAGCCGAGTCCCAGCAGGAAGCATGCTGCGGCCGCAACGGGCAGGGTGGCCAGGTGGCCGGTGTCGAACCGGTCGAGCATGATCGCCGCGGTGTAGGCGCCGGCCGCGAAGAACGCGCCGTGGCCGAGGGAGATCTGTCCGCCGAATCCGACGAGCAGGTTCAGCCCGGCCAGCGCCACGGCGTATACCAGCACCATGGTCAGCTGGAAGACCTGGAAGGGGGCGAAGTAGAACGGTGCGCCGACGGCGACCGCCGCCGCGAGCAGCACGGTGAGCGCGACGCGCAGCCGCCGGGCCCGGTCGGTGTCGAGTGCCGCTGTGATGGTGTTCATGCGCGCTCCACCGCCGCCCGTCCGAACAAGCCCTGGGGCCGCACCAGCAGCACCGCGAGGATGATCACCAGGGGAACGCCCACCTTCAGATCGGCACCGATCACGTCCACGTACGCCCCGGTCAGCGTCTCGGCGATTCCCACGAACAGGCCGCCGACGACCGCGCCCACCGGGCTGTCGAAGCCTCCGAGGGTGGCCGCGGCGAACGCGTAGATCAGCACGCCGCCCATCATGTTGGGCTCCAGGAACAGCACTGGGGCGACGAGCACGCCCGACACCGCGCCGACGGTCGCCGCCAGCCCCCAGCCGAGCATCAGCACCCGGCCCACCCGGATGCCCGACAGCCGTGCGGAGGAGGGGTTGCCGGCGACCGCCCGCATCACCAGGCCGACGGAGGTGTGCTGGAACAGCAGGTACAGCAGGCCCATCACGACGGCCACCACGCCGAGAATCCCGAGCGTCGACCAGTCCAGACGCACCCCGGCCAGGTCGAGCCCACCGTCGGGGAACGGCTGCGGGAAGTCCTTCACGGTGAACGACCAGATCAGGCCGGCCAACGCGTTGACGAAGATGAACAGGCCGACCGTGACGATGACCACCGTCAGCTCGGGCGCGCCCTGCACGGGGCGGATCGCGATGCGTTCGACCAGCATGCCGCCGGCGAAGGACACCGCCAGGGTGACCGGCAGCGCCAGCCAGAACGGCATCCCGGAGGCCACCAGCTGCCAGGCGACGTACGTCGAGAGCATGGCCAGCTCGCCCTGCGCGAAGTTGACGATCCCCGTGAACCGGTGGATCAGCACCAGGGCCAGCGCCAGGCTGGCGTACACCGCTCCGGAGCCCAGTCCTTCCACCACTTGCTGCACAAGATCGGTCACAGCGCTCACCCGGCCTTCCGGGAGAGGACGGAGACGCCGAGGTACACCTCGGCGACCTGCCCGTCCTCGCGGATCCGTTGAGCCGGTCCGGACAGCATCAGGCGGCCAGCCTCCAGTACGTGCGCCCGGTGCGCGATGTCCAGCGCGAGCTGGGCGTTCTGCTCGACGACGATCACGGTGGTGCGTTCCTCCTCGTTGACGGCACGGACGATCTCGAACAGCTCACGGGTGACCAGCGGCGCGAGCCCCAGGGACGGCTCGTCCAGGAGCAGCAGCGAGGGCCGCAGCATGAGCGCCCTGCCGATGGCGAGCATCTGCTGCTCCCCGCCGCTGAGGCTGCCGGCGGCCTGACGCGACCGCTGGCGCAGTTTGGGGAAGTGGCCGTAGATCCGTTCCAGGTCAGCCGTCACGGCCGCCCGCTCGGTGCGGCCCCGCCGCCGGGGGCCTGTGCGCAGATGGGCGCCGATGCGCAGGTTCTCCTCGACGGTCAGGTCGTTGAAGGTGCCGCGGCCCTCGGGGACGTGCGCCACGCCGAGCCTGGCGGCCTGCTCGGGCGAGCGGCCCAGCAGTTCGGTGCCGTTCAGGGTGACCGAGCCGCGGCCGCGGACCATGCCGCTCAGCGCCCGCAGCGTCGTGGTCTTGCCCGCGCCGTTGGGTCCGAGGATCGCGCACACCTCGCCGCGGGCGACGGAGAAGTCGAGGCCCTCGAGCACGCGGGCCTGGCCGTATCCGGCGTGCAGGCCGGACACCTTCAGGAAGTCCGGCTCCGCACTCGCCCGGGCCTCGGTGCGGTCGGTGGTGGGCTCGCTCATGCGGCCACCCCCAGGTACGCCTCGACGACCGCAGGGTCGCGCTGGATCTCCTCCGGCGAGCCCTCGGCGATCTTGCGGCCGAAGTCGAGGCAGACCACCTTGTCGCACAGGCCCATCACGAACCCCATGTGGTGTTCGACCACCACGAGACTGAGGTCGAAGTCCTGGCACACCGACCGGACCAGATCCGCGAATTGACCGACCTCGCCGTGGCTGAGCCCGTTGACGGGTTCGTCAAGCAACAGCAGCCGGGGCCGTACCGCGAGCGCCCGGGCGAGTTCGACGCGTTTGAGGGTGCCGAACGGCAGCCCGGCGGCGGGGTGGTCGGCGACGTCCGCCAGGGCGAGCCGTCGTAGGAGGTCGTCCGCCTGGTCACGTAGTTCCCTCTGCTCCCGCCGGACGCGGGGCAGCCGGAGCGCCGCGGCGAGGTGTCCGGTGCGCCCCCGGCTGTGGGCGCCGACCATGACGTTCTCCCGGACCGTGAGCTGCGGGAACAGGCCCAGGTTCTGGAAGGTGCGGGCGATGCCGCGCTCTGCGACGGCGTGCGGCGGGAGGGCCAGCAGGTCCTCGCCCTCGAACCGCACGTCTCCCTCATCGGGAGCGCAGCGCCTGGTGAGGCAGTTGAACAAAGTGGTCTTGCCGGCTCCGTTGGGTCCGATGAGCCCTACGGCGGTGCCCAGCTCAACGGTGAATGCGACACCGTCCAGTGCCGTGATCCCGCCGAAGCGCACGGTGATACCGTCGACCGCGAGCATGAGTGACGCCCCTTCCGACGTGCTGGGGGGTGGGCGAGCGTCACAGTAGGTGGCGGCGTTCCAGGCGCACATTGGGTGCGAGCACCCAACTTGCCGGTCGGCGCACTGTGCGCCGCGCACAGGTTGCGGGAGATGTCTCACGCCGAGCCTGTTGACGAAGCACGAGTGGGACAGCGACGATCTGCGCCATGCCTCGCGGTCCCGCCCTGGGCGCCCCCCAATTCTCCGAACCGCTCCGCCGGGAGCGGCGGCGGATCCTGCACGCCGTCCACGACCGGGTCGAGGAGGTGGCGGAGACCGCCGTCGAGGTGATGCGCGCGGAGATCCCGTCGTACGCGCTGCAGGACGAACGGTTCTTCGACGAGGTACGGGAGCAGGTGCTCGAGCACTACCGGATGCAGCTGGCGGCGCTGGCCGGCGACCGCGCCATCGACGCCGAAGACCTGGTCTTCAGCCGGGCGGCAGCCATGCGCAGAGCCCGCGCGGGGTTCGCTCTCGAGGACTGGATCAGTGCCTTCCGGGTCGGTCGGCAGGTGATGTGGGACGCGATGCTGGAGTGCGCGGGCACGTCCGCCGAGGCTCAGCAGGCCGCGCTGTCCCTCGTCACCCCGCTGATGCGGTACGTCGACTACGCCAGCACCCATGCCGCGCAGGCCTACGTCGAGTACCAGCAGCACGTGGTGGCGGATGCGGACCGGGAGCGCCGGGATCTCCTGGACCAGCTCCTGGCGGGCGTGGCACCGGCGCGCGGTCCGCTGTTCGCAGCGGCGCAGGCGTACGGCATCGGACCGCGCTCGCCGATGATGGCGGTCGTGGCGGTGTGCGTCGGCGACACGCGCACGGGGGACCACACCTCGGCCGAGAACGGGTATGCCACCAGCGCGTCGATCAGCGTCGCCGGGCCCTGGGCCGGCCGCACCCTGGTCGTGGTGCGCCACGGTGAGGTGGTGGCCGTGCCCGTGGTCCGGGCCGGCATGAACGCGGAGGACATCTGCGCCCACTTCGAGGCCGTGCAGCGACGGCTCGCGCGGGACGGGACCATGCTCTCCATGGGGATCAGCACGGTCGCGCAGGGCGCATGTGAACTGCCGCGCGCCTACGCGGAGGCGCGGGCCGCCCTCGACCTGGTGCCGAGCGGGGGCGGGGTGGCGGCGCTGCCGCGGCTGTCCCCGTTCGACTACCTGGCGCTGCGCGCCGACGACCTCGCCCGCCAGCTGGTCGATCCCCGGGTACGCGGGCTGCTGGAGGAGGACCGCAGACGTGGCGACACGCTGGCCGCCACCATACGGGCCTTCGTGGAGGCGGACCTCAATCTGCGGCTGGCCGCCGACCGGCTGCGGGTGCATCACAACACGGCGCACTACCGGTTGCGCCGGATCGAGGAACGGACCGGCCGCAATCCGCGCCGGATCTCCGACCTCCTGGAACTACTGGTCGCCCTCGCCATCCGCGACGGGGCCGGGGAAGGTGGGGATGAGCAGTGAGCGGCATCGTGGAGTCTTCCGGGACCGAGCCGGCATGTCGGCTGCCGGACGGGCCGGCGGGCATGGGCCTGCCGGAGGGGCACGCCGGGCAGGACCGAACGGTCCGGCGTGCGCTGCTGGACGCCGCACTGGAGGTGTTCACCGAGCGCGGTTACACCGACGCCGTTCTCACCCAGATCGCGGGGCGCTCCGGCATCCCGGTGGGCAGCCTGTTCCAGCACTACGGGGGGAAGCGCGGGCTCTACCTCGCCCTCTGGGAGGAGTTCCGGGAGGAGCAGGAGCGCCGGACGGCGGCCACACTCGCCTCCGAGCGCAGCCGTGGGGTGGACGACCCCATCGTCCTCTTCGTGGCGGGAGCCAGGGCGTACCTGGAGGGCGCCTGGGACAACCGGCGGCTCGGCAGACTCCTTGTGGAGGACGACAGCCCCGCGGGCTTCGACGCGCTGCGCCGCCAGTGGGACCGCGCATGGGTACGGCGCAACGCCCGGCTGCTGGAGGTGGACGAGCGGCAACGCGCCGGCCGGGTCCGGGTGAGTGTGCTGACCACCGTCATTGGAGGGGCGGCACGCGAGCTGGGCGACTGCGGGGACGAGACGGAGGCCCGGGAGATCGTGGACGAGGTGTGCGGCATCCTGATCCATCTGTCGGCACCCCCCGGCTGAAGCGCCCGGCGCATGGCCGGGGCAACAGGAGCGGCCACGGCCCGACGAGGCTGGGATGGTGCCACCGCGGTTCTCCCCGTCCCGTATCAGGTGGGTCGGATTCGACCGGCCGAGCCCGATCCGGTCGGTGACAGGCAGTCCGGCGAAGTCGACGCCGAGGGTTTGCGAACCGGCGGCTCACGCCCCGGCGTCGACTCCGACGACGTCCGAGCTAGACACCGCTGCCGAAGTGCCTGAACGGGACCGCGTCACCGAGGAGCTGGCCGCCGTCGATCACCATCGTCTCGCCGGTGATCCAACTCGCGGCGTCGGAGACTAGAAAGGCGACCGCCGAGGCGATGTCGGCGGGCTCCCCGATGCGCCCCAGTGCCGTCGAGGCGGAAACGGCCTGCTCGTGGTCCTTCCACAGAGCCTCGGCCAGCTTCGTGCGCACCACACCCGGTGCCACCGCATTGACGCGCACCTTCGGCGAGAGTTCCAGGGCCAGTTGCTTCGTGAGGTAGATCAGTGCGGCCTTGGACGCGTTGTACAGGCCGATGTTCGCCTCGAGGGCCATGCCTCCGACCGACGCGGTGTTGACGACCGCGCCGCCCTGCTCGCCCATCCAGGCCCGCGTGGCCAGACCCGTCCACAAGAGGGGAGCCCACAGGTTCACGTCGAAGGTCTTGGCGAACCTGCCGTGGTCCTGGTCGACGAGGGGCCCGAAGGCTGGGTTGGTCCCCGCGTTGTTGACGAGGATGTCCAGGCTCCCGAAGCGCTCGAGAGTCAGATCGACACAGCGCCGGGCCGCTTCTTCGTCGACCGCGTGGGCGCCGACGCCGACCGCGGTGCCCCCGACCTGGGCCGCGGCGGTGTCCGCCGCCTCCTGGGACCGGGAAGTGAGGACGACGTTCGCGCCGGCTGCGGCGACGGCCTGGGCGATCGCGAGCCCGATACCGCGTGAGGCGCCCGTAACGACAGCGGTGCGACCGGTGAGATCCAGTCCTGCCATCTCAGTTCACCACTGCCGCGCCGCGGTACCGCCGCAGCTCGTGACCGGCGATGGCCCGCTTGTGGACCTCGTCGGGGCCGTCCGCCAGCCGCAGCGTCCGCAGCTGGGCGTACATCATCGCCAGCGGGAAGTCCTCGGTCACTCCTGCTGCTCCGTGCACCTGGATCGCACGGTCGATGATCTTCAACGCGATGTTCGGGGCGGCCACCTTGATGGCCGCGATCTCGGTGCGTGCTTCCTTGTTCCCGACCGTGTCCATCAGATGCGCGGCCTTGAGCGTGAGCAGGCGGATCATCTCGATGTCGATACGCGCTTCCGCGATCCAGTCCTGGATGTTGGACCGTTCAGCAACCGGACTGCCGAACGTCACCCGTGACTGCGCACGCCTGCACATCAGCTCCAGCGCGCGCTCGGCCGCGCCGATGGCCCGCATGCAGTGGTGGATACGACCGGGCCCGAGCCGGGCCTGGCTGATCGCGAATCCCTCTCCCTCGCCCTTGAGGAGGTCCTTGGCCGGCACCCGTACGTCGGTGAAGTCGATTTCGGCGTGCCCCTCACGGTCCTGGTAGCCGAACACCGGCAGGCCGCGCAGCACCGTGATCCCGGGGGCGTCGATCGGGACGACCATCATCGACTGCTGCCGGTGCGGAGCAGCGGTGGGGTCCGTCTTCCCCATGACGATGAGCACCTTGCAGTTGCGGTGCAGGGCGTTGGACGCGAACCACTTGCGGCCGTTGAGCACGTACTCGTCGCCGTCGCGCTCCATCCGCAACTCGATGTTGGTGGCGTCGGAACTGGCGACACGCGGCTCGGTCATCGCGAAGGCCGAGGCCATCGTGCCGTCGAGCAGGGGCTTGAGGTACTTCTCCTTGTGCTCGTCACTGCCGAACAGCGTGAGCACCTCCATGTTGCCGGTGTCGGGTGCGTTGCAGTTGCACGCTTCGGAGGCGATGTGGCTGCGCCCCATGATCTCCGCCAGCGGCGCGTACTCGAGGTTCGTCAGGCCGGGGCCCCACTCCTGGTGCGGGTGGAAGAGGTTCCACAGTCCGCGCCTCCGCGCCTCCGCCTTGAGGTCCTCGATGATCGGCGGGTGGAAGTGCGGGTCACCCGCCGCGCGCATCTGCTCGTGGTACACCGCCTCCGCGGGGTAGATGTGCGAATCCATGAACTCGAGCAGATCCGCCTGGCATTTCTTGGCGCGGTCCGACGTCTCGAACAGGGACATCTGAACTCCTGATGGGTAGGGAGGGAAAGTTTCGGCGGGCGCTTGCCGAGGTGACTGGCCACGCCTTCGACGACATCGGACCCGCGGAAGGCCTGGAGCATGAGGCCTTCCGCCCGGGCCACGGAATCGGCGTAGGTGCCGTCTGCGTCGTTGTTCAGTTGGCTCTTGATGGTGGCCATGGAGGCCGGGGAGCAGCGCCTGGCCAGATCGGTGGCGTACGCGACAGCGGCATCGACCACACCGCCGGTGGGGACCAGGTGGTCGAGGAGTCCGACACGTAGGGCCTCCTCGGCATCCACCATGCGACTCGACAGCAACAGGTCCGTTGCCCGGCTGTGCCCTACCATCCGGGGCAGCAGCCACGAGATCCCGTACTCGGCGATCAGCCCGCGTTGCGCGATTGCCGTGGTGAACCGGGCCGAGGGCGAGCCGAAGCGAACGTCGCAGTAGAGCGCCTCCACCATGCCCAGGCCCGCGGTCACCCCGCCAACCGCAGCGATCAGCGGTTTGCGCAGGGTCAGCGGCAAGTCCCGCGGGCGGCGCCGTGCCCTGTCCGCCTCCGAGACCTCGTCGGCCGCCTGCAGCCGCTGGAGGTCGGCTCCCGCGCAGAATCCGCGTCCCGCACCGGTGACCACGACGGCGCATACCTCCGGGTCGTCTTCGGCGGCGTCGAGCAGTGTGAAGTAGCGGTCGTCGAATTCGTCGATCCAGGCGTTCAGCTTGGCCGGCCGGTTGAAGGTGAGCATCAGGCCCGCGGTGTTCTGCGAGGACGAGCGCGCCCGGCGTGCCGGTCATGCCTGTGCCAGCAGGGAGCTCTGGTAGCGGCGCATCCCGCGCAGCCACCGGTCGTAGTCAAGGCCCTTGTGCCGGTACATCTCACGAACGTCTTCGTGCGGCAGGATCAGGAAGCGTTCGTCCTCGATCGCGGCCAGGACGGTGTCGGCGACCTCGGCCGGCTCCAGGACGTCACCCGCGGACGTGACGGCCTGGGTCGCCGCTCTTCCAAGCGCGTCCCCGGAGTCCTTCCCGGAGGTCAGCATCCTGGTGTTCACGCCCATCGGGCACAGACAGCTGACACGGACCCCGCGATCGCCGTAGGTGACACTCAGCCACTCGGCGAAAGCGACGGCCGCGTGCTTGGTGACGGCGTACGTGGCGGAGCCGATCTGCGTGAGCAGCCCGGCCGCCGAGGCGGTGCTGACGAAGTAGCCCTCACCGCGCTCAAGCCACTGCGGTACCAGCAGCGTTGCAGCACGGATGTGGGCTCGCAGGTTGACGTCGATCGAGAGGTCCCAGTCCTGTTCGCTCGCGTCGAGGCCGAGCGCCCCCGCGATGCCCGCATTCGCGAAGTAGAGGTCGACCGGACCGAACGCGCTCTCCGCCAGGGCGATCAGCTGCTGGATCTGGGCGGGGTCCGACGCGTCCGCGCCGGCGCTGACGGTGCTTCCCGGATGGTCGGCGTTGACTCTCTCCGACACCGCCCGCGCGGTCTCGACGTCAAGGTCTGCGACGACGACCCTGGCACCCTCGCGAGCGAGCCGTGCGACCAGCGCGCTACCGATGCCGCCACCGCCACCGGTGACGACGGCGACCCTTTGTGCAACGTTCACAGCGGACCCTCTCCGTTGAAGCGGCGTGCGATGCCTCGGCACGGACCCCGAGAGGATGTCACCGTGCTCTTGCTCTCCTATATAATTGAATCTGGCTTCAAGTTCAACTGTGAGGTGCGCGGCACCACACGCAGAAGCCGCCCGGCCCGAGGGGCTGAGCGGCTCACCGCATGGATCGTCAAGGAGCTCGGTTCCAGGGAGACGGCCGATGCGCCTGGCGCGATCGTCACGTCCGTGTAGGAGACGAGAAGGAGAGATGGCACCCGCCGGTACCGGGTGTGTTGAGGTAGGGGTCCCGGCTGCCGGATCAGCGGTGGCCGGGGAACCGCAGCGCGTTCGCCCAGAGCCGGGTGACCGTGGAGACGAGCTCCTCGAAGTCCACCGGCGTGCCTTCTTCTTGCCCTTCGGAGAGCACGAAGGCGTTGTAGGCCATGACACTGACCATGCCCGACAGCGCACGGGAGGCCAACATCGGATCGACCTCCCGGTCTGCGACTTCCCGCGCCTGCAGGTCGGCGATACCGCGGGCATTGCGGCGGATGAACGCGTCCCCGCGCCGCCGTCGGAAGTCACGGAACTCCGGCTCCACTTGTGCGACCTGTTCAAGCAGCGCCATCAGCTTCGCGTTCCGTTTGTATGCCTCGAGATACGCGCGATTGCTCGCCTCGAGCACGGCATAGGGATCGTCGGTACCCTGCACCCGGCCCATGCCGGGGTGCATCATGTCCTCCTGCGCCTCCAGGAGAACAGCGGCGAGCACCTCCTCCTTGTTGGCGAAGTAGGTGTAGAAGGATCCCGCCGCGCATCGGGCCTCTTTGGTGATGTCGGTCAGGCGGGTGTCGAGGTAGCCGTCCCTCTCGAACACCTTCCGCGCGGCCTTCACCAAAGCAGCCCGTGTCCGTGCTCCGCGCTGCGTCGTAGGCGGCTCGCGAAGGTGCGAGAGGGGCGCCATGGGCGGTGCCGTCTCGCTGTCGATCTCCTCGGGCGCAGTGGTGTCCATCCTGGAAACCCTACTTGAATCCGACGCCATAGTCACAAACCCCCAAGGCGCGCGGTCCCCCAGGCGGAGGGATGTTCAGGGGCGGGCGGCGACGCCGCCGGGCGCGGTGTCGCGGGTCAGAGCGGTACGGTCGATGGACCGCTTGAGGATCTTCCCGGTAGGACCCTTGGGCAACGCGTCGACGAACCGGACGATGCGTGGGATCTTGTAGGCGGACAGCCGCTCTCGTGCCCAGCTCGACACCTCGGCGGCACCGAGCTCCGAACCGGGCCGGGCGGCGATGAGCGCTGCGACCTCCTCGCCGTAGTGCTCGTCGGGAACGCCGATCACGGCTGCCTCGAGGATGTCCGGATGCTCGTAGAGAGCTTCCTCGACCTCACCGGGGTAGACGTTGTAACCGCCCCGGATGATCAGGTCCTTGATGCGGTCTACGATGCGCAGGTCGCCGTCCGTGTCGGTTTCACCGAGGTCGCCGGTCCGGAACCAGCCGTCGGGCGAGACTGCCGCGGCGGTGTCCGCGGGGCGGTTCCAGTAGCCGCGCATCACCGTGGGTCCCTTGATGTGGACCTCGCCGACAATACCCGGCGGGCACTCGTTGCCGTCGTCGTCCCGCACCTGGACCTGCAGCCCCGGAACCGCCCTGCCGGTGTACCCGGTCTTGCCACCGCGGTCGACGTCGTTGAAGGTGCCGAACGCGGTGGTCTCGGTGAGCCCATATCCTTCGAGGATGGTGCAGCCGAAGCGAGCCTCGAAGGCCCGGGCGATCTCCCCGGGCAGCGACGCGCCGCCGGAGACGGCGACACGGAGACCGGCGAAGTCCGCCGGATTCGCATCGCCCGCCGCATGCAGCAGCGCGTTCCACATGGTCGGCACGCCGGCCACAATGGTGAGCCTGTCGCGGCGCAGCATCTCCAGCATCGACGCCGGGTCGAACCGGGCCAGCAACGACATCGAGCCACCCACGGTCAAGGTCGCCATCATGACCGACGCCTGGCCGAACACGTGAAACAACGGGAGTCCAGTGCCGGTACGGTCGGCGCTCGAGGCGCGGCTGCACTCGGCGCCGATCTCCCCGGCGGACAGCAGGTTCCCGACAGTGAGCTGGGCCCCCTTCGGCCGCCCTGTGGTGCCCGAGGTGTACAAGATGGCCGCGGTCTCGTCGCGGTCCCGGTCAACTACGGGGGCAGGGGTCGCACCGGTGACCGACGCGCCCGGCGACAGCGTCCAGAAGGGCACCTTGAGCACTGTGGCCGCCTCCGCGACGGCGGGGCCGAGGGCGTGCCATGCGATCGCCAATGAGCACCCGGCGTCGCCGAGGACGTACTCCACCTCGGCCCGGGTGCACATCGTGTTCACAGGCACCACGACACAGCCCGCGGCCTGAATCCCGAGGTAGGCCACCACGAACTCGGGCACCGACGGCACTGCGAGCAACACCCGGTCCCCGGGGGACAGGCCCGCGGCGGACAGGGCGCCCGCATACCGTACGCTCGCCTCACGCAGCTGAAGGTACGTCCACTGATCCCTGGCGCCGCGCAGCGCGATGGTGCCGGGAGTGGCGGCCGCGTGGCGGCACACTGGATCGAAAACGCTAGTCATGGGCGGTGCCTTCCGGGATGTGTGCAGGTGACGGTGCGGGTCTCAGGACGCCGAGCAGTGGACTTGGCCCGGACTCGACATCAAGTCCTCGGACGATGTGGCGGTATGACCGACCTCACGGCGCCAGGTGGGTCGATCGATCGATCAGACGGTGATCCCGAAGCGTTCGGCGAGTTGACGGCGAGTGTCGGCGGCACCGGTGTGCAATACGCCCCCGATCCCGATCCGTGCCGCTCCGTCGAGGTTCTGCTGCAGATCGTCGATCATGACTGCCTCCTCTGGGTGGATGCCGAGGCGTTCACATGCGATCACGTAAATCCGCCGGGAGGGCTTGCGGATCCCGACCTCGGCGGAGATGACGACCACGTCGGCAACGGCGGCGAGGTCGACACCGTCGTAGGTCCCGGTACCGAACGAGTTGGATACGAGCGCAACGGGATGACTGGCTGCTCGAAGATCACCAAGCAGCGCGAGCATGTCCCGGTCGATCGACATCCCCGCTTGCATCCGCGCCGTGAGCCCCTCGGCCGGTACGTCGGCACCGTGGACGCGGAGACGTTCGGCGAATCCTCGCTCGAAGGATTCGATGTCGATACGGCCGCACTCGTGGTCGGCCAGGAGGGTGCGTGATGGCTGGTCCCGGCCGAGGAGGTCTAGCGGCAGGCGCGGGTCGCCGCCGAGCGAGGCGCCGAACTGGGTGAAAGCCCGCAACACACTGGAGGTGATGACTCCGCCGAAGTCCACCAAGACCGCGGTTCGGGCCCTTTTCGCCACGTTGGACACGGTATCCACCTCTCTCTGGGTCGGTTTGCCGAGCTCAGGCGACCTCGAACAGTCCGGCTGCGCCCATTCCGCCGCCGACACACATCGAGATCACCACATACCGGACACCGCGGCGTTTGCCCTCGATAAGGGCATGTCCCACCAGCCGGGCACCGGTCATTCCGTACGGATGACCGACCGAGATCGCGCCGCCATTGACGTTGAACCGCTCCGGGTCGATATGTAGTTCGTCGCGGCAGTACAACGCCTGGGAAGCGAACGCCTCGTTGAGTTCCCACAGGCCGATGTCGTCGATGGTGAGGTTGTGCTGCTTCAGCAGTTTCGGAATGGCGAACACCGGGCCGATGCCCATCTCGTCCGGCCCGCAACCGGCAACGGCCATGCCCCGGTAGACGCCGAGCGGCTCCAGTCCGCGGCGCTCGGCTTCCCTGGACTCCATCAGCACCGACGCAGAAGCCCCGTCCGACAACTGCGAGGAGTTGCCCGCCGTCACGCTGGAAAGCGAGGTCACCTGACCGTCCGGCAGCACCGGCGCCAATCCAGCCAGGCCCTCGAGTGTGGTCGACGCGCGGTTGCCCTCATCCCGGGTGAGGGTCACAGCCTCGTCCCGCACCTGTCCGGACCGCTTCTCGAGGACCTTCTTGACGCTGTTGAGCGCGACGATCTCCTGGTCGAACCGGCCGGCCTCCTGGGCCGCTGCGGTGCGCTGCTGCGACTTCAGCGCGAACTCGTCCTGGCGTTCCCGGCTCACGCCGTAGCGTTCGGCGACGATCTCTGCCGTGTGCAACATCGGCATGTAGATACTCGGCTTGTGCTCGACCAGCCAGGGATCCGCCATGCGGTGGGTGTTCATGTGGTCGTTCTGCACCAAGGAGATCGACTCAACACCGCCGCCGACAGCGACCTGCATGCCGTCGCCGACGATCTGCCTGGCAGCCGCCGCGATGGCCATCAGGCCCGACGAGCACTGCCGGTCGATCGCCATCCCGGACACACTGTCCGGAAGTCCCGCACGGAGAACGGCCTGGCGGGCGACGTTGACACCCGAGGACCCCTGCTGCACGGCGCAGCCGAAGATCACATCATCGATTTCGCCCCCCTCGAGCCCGGCGCGCCGCACCGCGTGAGAGAGCGCATGTGCGGCGAGTTCCTGCGCCTGGGTGTCGTTGAACGCACCGCGGTAAGCCTTTCCGATCGGCGTCCGTGCCGTCGAAACGATGACTGCTTCCCTCATGTCACCTCACTGCTTCCTGTTGGTCCGGTTCGGTCGTCAGCCGGGCTCGATACCGCTGGGCGGTGCCGAACGCCAACTCGGGCACTGTGAGCAGCCTTGACCGTCTCCTCCGCCTATGCATGCCAGCGCATGCCCGCAGGGGTGACGAGACCGGCGCCTCGGTCGGTTATAGTTGAACCTGACGTCATGTTCAAGCAGGCGGGTTCGGAAACCATGGCGGTGCAGGGCCTGGCACGGAGCGCACCCGGTCGCGCCGCCGCTGATGCCCTAGGCCATTCGAACACCGACACCTTCGATGGTCCGGCCGCCGTACTGTTCCAGGTCGAGCTGGCCTTTGAGTGTGTCGCTCACCGACCAGATCAGTTGCCGCACCGCCTTGAGCAAGGCCCGGTCGGGCCGTGGCCAAGTGCGGTTCAGGCGACCGCCGTCTTCCGTGAAAGCCAGTTGCTGGACAACCTCGGCCTCCGCTGATACCGCTCAAGCACCCCGGGCACCCACTCCCCAATCGTGTGACGGCAGCCGTGCGTGGGCCAGACCTGCGTACGCGTGCACGGACGGCAACGAGGACACCAGCGCCGCTCCGTCACCACCGGGAGCGAGACAGGGCCGATGTTTGAAAGACCTCTAATACGCGCGACCCGGGTTGAGGATGCCCTCGGGGTCGAAGACGGCCTTGATGCCGGTCATCAGCTCCCGCTCGGCGGGAGCGAGTTGCGCGTCGAGGTAGGGCGTCTTGAGCGAGCCCACGCCGTGCTCGCCGCTGATCGTGCCGCCGAGCGCGAGCGCGGCGGCCACGATGTCGTCGAACGCGGCACGGGCACGATCTGCAGCGTCGCGGTCGGTGGCGTCGTAGACGATGGTCGGATGCAGGTTGCCGTCGGCGGCGTGGCCGAAGGTGCCGACCACCACGCCGTGGTCGGCAGCAGTTCGCTCGATCGCGCAAAGCAATCGGGGAAGGTCCTGGACCGTGACGCCGACGTCGTCGAGCAGCGTGGTGCCCAATCTCTCCAGCGCCGGGTACACCGTTCGTCTTGCCTGCATGAACATCTCGCCTTCCGTCGGGTCGGCGGTGTGCAGCACCTCGGTGGCGCCGCCGGCTTCAGCCAGCCTGGCACAGGTGGCGGCTTCCTGATCGGCGGACGGCCCGTCACACTGGATGAGCAGGAGGGCCCCGGCCGCCTCGTCCAACCCCATGTGTGTCAGGCGATTGACGGCGCGAATGCAGGTGCGGTCCATCAGCTCCACGGCCGTTGGGTCGGCGACCGCCGCGATGTGCAGCACGGTGTCGACTGCATGTTGGGGTGTCGGGAACGCCGCCACTGCGGTCGCGGTGGCCGTCGGGAACGGTCGCAGTCGCACGGTGGCGTCCACGATCACCGCGAGGGTGCCTTCGGAGCCGACGAGGAGTCGGGTGAGGTCGAGCCCGGTGACGTTCTTGCGCGTCGGCGGACCGGTACGAATCACGCGGCCATCGGCGAGTACGGCCGTCAGCGCGGCGACATGGTCAGCGGTGACCCCATACTTGGCGCAGCACATGCCGCCTGCGTTGGTCGCCAGGTTGCCGCCGATGGTGGAGATCGCCTTGCTGCCTGGGTCCGGCGGATACCACAGGCCGTGCTCGCGGGCGCGGGCGTCGAGATCGCCGGTGACCACGCCCGCCTCGACGGTTGCCGTCCGGCCGGCCACGTCAAGGGCCAGGATCCGGTCCATCGCGGCGACCGAGAGTACGACGCAACCGTCGATCGCATTGGCCGCGCCAGCCAGCCCGGTGCCGGCCCCCCGCGTCACCACCGGGGCGCGATGGTCGCCGGCAGTGCACAGTGTGGCGATCACGTCATCGGTCGAGCGGGCACGTACCACCGCCGCCGGGAGCCCCGCGGGAGCCAACAGGCACTGGTCACGGCGGTAGGCCTCCATCGCGTCCCGGTCGGTGACCACCCGGCCCGGGAGCGCGGCAGCGAGGGCGGCGGCGACGTCCGCGACAACCTCGGTCACGGTGTCTCCGGCTCGTAGAAGCCGCGGACGTGAGCCACGACCAGCTCGGCGGCCAGGTCGGACTCGCCCGCGTCCAGCGCGTCGACGATCGCCTGGTGCTCGGCCAGCAGACGTGCGAGCACCGTGCCCCGATCGGTCACCGCGGCGAGCGCGTCGAGCAGGTAGCCGGCAATGCAGTCGCGCAGCACGCCGATGACGAACCCCAGCGCCTGATTACCGCCGGCGTAGGCGAGTTGCACGTGGAAGTCCACGTCAGCGGCGTGGAAGGTATGGATGTCGGTGTTCTCCACCGCTGCTGCCATGGTCACCAGGCAGGACCGAGCAGCATCGGGCACAGAGGTGGTCTGCCGTATCGCCTCCGCCTCCAGCAGCATGCGCAGCGCCACCAGGTCGCCCAGCGGGATCGCGCCGACTTGCAACGCCGTGCTCAGCGCCAGGCCCGCCGCACCCGCCGTGCGCTCGTGGGTGACGCGCGGACGCGCGGTGGAGACGGTATCCGCGCCGCTGATCAGACCGTGCGCCTGCAACACCCTGAGTGCCTCGCGGATGGTGGACCGCCCGACACCGAAGGACTGGGCGAGTTCGGTCTCTGTGGGCAGCTCGGTGTCGGCGGGGAAGGTGCCGTCGAGGACGGCCGCCCGCAGGCGCTGAGCCACGTCCAGACTCAGAGGCACGCGCGATACCGGAGAGATCGTCATGCGGCACACGATAGCTTCTTGTCTGCTTGTCGGACAAACAGCTATCGTGCTTCTCGCTGTGCCTCAGGACACAGAGGCCCTGGCCTCAAAGACGCGGAAATCAGGTGGCGCCATGACCGACAAGCTCGAGCTCGACCCGGCCAAGACCGCGATCGTGCTCATCGAGTACCAGAACGAGTTCACCAGCGACGGCGGCGTGCTGCACGGGGCGGTCGCCGACGTCATGCAGCGCACCGGCATGCTTGCCAACACCATCGCCGTGGTCGGCACCGCCCGGCGGGCCGGAGTGTCGATCATGCACGCGCCCATCACGTTCGCGGAAGGCTACGGCGAGCTGACCCGACACCCCTACGGCATCCTCAAGGGCGTGGTGGACGGGAAGGCGTTCGTGAAGGACACGTGGGGCGCGGCCATCGTCGACGAGCTGACTCCAGCGAATGGGGACATCGTCATCGAGGGCAAGCGCGGGCTCGACACCTTCGCCAGCACGAACCTCGATTTCATCCTTCGCAGCAAGGGCATCGACACGATCATCCTCGGCGGCTTCCTCACCAACTGCTGCGTGGAGTCGACCATGCGCACCGGCTACGAGCACGGCTTCCGGGTGATCACCCTGACCGACTGCGTCGCCGCCACCTCGCAGGAGGAGCACGACAACGCCATCTCCTACGACTTCCCGATGTTTTCGCTGCCGATGACCTCTGCCGACGTCATCGCCGCCCTGTAGTCCCTCCGTCGGCGCCCTGGTGCGCCAGCAGTTGACATCGCCTGGAGCCAACGACACGAGGCCCACCGGCGGCCCCGCTCCAGGCGGTGGCGGGTGATGGTGGAGCGGTCGACACCGAACAGCAGCCCCAGCACCGAGCGCGGGAGATCGTGCCGCAGGTGGATGAGGGTGGCCACCATTCGGTCGACGAAGACCAGCTGATGTCGGGCTCCGGCTCCCGCAGCCCGCCTCCTCGGCCTTCCCCGTGCCTCGTGACGGCGACCTTCGACACCGGCCTGCCACGGCTGAGCCAACTCCTCGATC
This sequence comes from Streptomyces sp. NPDC050625, assembly GCF_040654755.1. Classification (NCBI taxonomy): domain Bacteria; kingdom Bacillati; phylum Actinomycetota; class Actinomycetes; order Kitasatosporales; family Streptomycetaceae; genus Streptomyces; species Streptomyces sp. NPDC050625. The sequence goes on along the minus strand of NZ_JBFAIQ010000040.1, from coordinate 34,581 downwards.
AGGCACGCCAGATGACGCCGCGAGATCCCCGTGAACAGCCGATGTGCCAGGACCGTCCGATTGACCGTGATCGCCACAAGCGGATCATGCCACCCACCAGCGGCAACGCTTCACCCACTATCACGCACCAACTCGTTAGGGCAGTGGCGGCGGGGTCATGTTCTGGGTGCCGAGGACGGTCAGCAGTTGGAGCTTGTGGGCTGCTTCGCTGCCGGGTGCAGCTGTGTAGACGACGATGCGCAGGTCGGCGCCGTGTACCGACAGCACGTCGCAGTCGAGTTCGACTTCGCCGACGTGTGGATGGTCGACGGTCTTCCGTTCGCTATTGTGGTGCGCGACGGTGGAGCCTTCCCACAGGCGCGCGAATTCGGGGCTCGATCTCCGCAGCGTGCCGATCATGTCCGTCAGTTCCCGGTCGGCCGGATAGCGCGCTGCGGTGTCGCGCAGGTCGGCGATGAGCGATGCCTTGTGCTCGTCCGGGTGCGGGTGTCGCACGCGCCCCGTGTCGTTGTGGAAGGCTCGCCACACGATGTTCGCCGACCGGCCGCCGCGCCAGTCGTCGCCGGTCAGCGCGGCCCACGGATCATTGTGCTGGATGAGGGTCCAGGCCGCGTCGAAGACGGCGATCGGGGTGTCGGTCAGGCGGTCGAGCAGGCGCTGCACGCCGGGGCCGATGTGCTGCGGCACCAGTCCGCCCGATTGGGCGGCGTGTCCCGCCAGGCGGCAGGCCAGTTCGTATTCGGCCTCCGACAGGCGCAGCGTTCGTGCGAGCGCGCGCAGGATGGCCAGGCTGGGGTGCGCGCGGCCTTGTTCGAGGCGTTTGACGTAGTCGGGTGAGACGCCGGCGAGCCAGGCGACCTCTTCGCGGCGCAGTCCCGCGGTCTTGCGCGTGCCCGGTCTAAAGGGCAGGCCCACGTCTTGCGGCTGGAGACGGGCACGCCAGGAGCGCAACAACGTCGCCAGATCCGGTCCTTCGTTCACAGCTGCATTGTCGGTGCTCACCGCTTCATTGTTCGACGCGCCGCCGGCTGCTGGGTGGCCCGATGAGGGCCACGATGCCCCCGCTCTCGCGGCCCAGACTCGATCTGGCTGCGAGAGGAAGGAAGCCAGGGATGAACACCCCCACTGCAGGCGCCCCCGTCGCGCTGGTCACGGGCGCCAACAAGGGCATCGGCCTGGAGACGGCGCGGCGTCTGGTCGAGGCGGGCTACCGTGTCTACCTCACCGCCCGTAACCCCGAACTGGGCAAGAGGGCCGCCGACGAGGTCGGCGCACAGTTCCTCGAACTGGACGTGACCTCTGATGCGTCGGTCGATCATGGCGCAGTAATTGTCGAGCAGACCGACGGCCACCTCGATGTGCTGATCAACAACGCGGGCATCACCGGTCCCCTGGTCGAAGCCAAGGACTACACCGCGGACGATGCCACGACGGTGTTGCTGACCAACGTCGTCGGCTACGTCCGCATGATCCACGCGTTCCTGCCGCTGCTCGGACGCTCCACGGACCCCCGCATCGTCAACGTCAGCAGTGGCCTGGGATCGTTCGGCCTCTTCCACGACGAGAGCCGGATCGAATCGCGCTTCGGCTCTCCGCTCTACGGCGCAGCGAAGGCGGCGATCAACATGCTCACCGCCCGGTACGCACGGCTGCTGCCGCACATCCGCGTCAACACTGCGGACCCCGGAATGACCGCCACCGACCTCAGCGGCGGTCAGGGCCACTCGGTCCACGACGGCACCGACGCCATTGTCGCTTTCGCCCTCAGCGCACCCGGCGGCCCGACGGGCACCTTCGCCGATCGCGACGGCGAACTGCCCTGGTAATCACCACCACCCCGAAAGGAACGCACATGTATCTCATCACCGGAGCCACAGGCAACGTCGGCGGCCCGCTCGCGCGGCAGCTGCACGAACAGGGTCACCCCGTCCGGGTGCTCGTGCGCGACCCCGCCCGAGCGGCCGCCCTGCCGGCCGGGATCGAACGCGTCGTCGGCGATCTCGACAACCCCGATGACGTGGCCACCGCCGTCAAGGGCGTGGACGCTGTCTTCCTCATGCAGGTGGGCAGCGGGACCCAGCAGACCCAGATCGTGATCGACGCCGTGCGCAACGCCGGCAACACCAGGATCGTCCTGCTGTCCTCGGTCGGTGCACGGCTGATGCCGATCAGCGACAATCCCGTCATCGGCGGAGCCCTCGCGGCGCGCGAGGACCTCCTGCGCGCCTCCGGGCTCGACGTCACCTATCTGCGCCCCAACGGCTTCGCGTCCAATGCCCTGTGGTGGCTGGACGGCATCCGCGCCGGCAAGGTCGTCGACCCCACCGGGGAGGGCCGCCTGGCGGTCATCGACCCCGAGGACATCGCCCGCTGCGCCGCCGTCGTGCTCACCGAGGACGGGCACGTCGGCAAGGGCTACACCCTGACCGGGCCTGAAGCGCTCACCTCTCGCGAGCAGGTGGCCATGATCGCTGAGGTGACCGGCCGGACCATCGAGTTCCAGGACATCACTCCGCGCGAGTTCGCCCAGACGCAGATCGCCAACGGCGTACCCGCCGAGCAAGCGCAGGCACTGGAGTACCTGAACACGGTGTTCCGCAAGGGGCGCTCCGCCTACGTCACAGACGACGTGCAGAACCTCACGGGCCGGGCACCCGGGACGTTCCGCGCCTGGTGCGAACGCAACGCCGACGCCTTGCGCTGATTCAAGCTCCCGTGGACCAGGCACCCAGCCACCGAGGTCAGCACTTCACGCCAGAATCGTATTGCGGGCCTCGACACCACACAGGTGGCTGTGACTAGCCCAGTCCTGTCGCCTTACCCTCCAAGCCCGAGGCGGCCGCAGGTCCCGTCCTGCGGTCGCGTCTAGGAAACGGGCGAAACCACACGCATTTTCATGGCCCCGGGCGGGTTGGGCTGCGGCGTCTCGGCCGATTCGGGCAGCGAGAGCTCGCGCCTCAGGGCGAGATCAGCACGCTCGCCGGCCACAACGCTCAACTTGAGGAGGCATCGGCCGTCTCGGCGATCAACGGGAACCGTCGTGCCAGTCCAGCCAGAACGGCTGGGAGGCGATCTGCACCACGGCGGGATCGAAGTCCATGAGCACGAGACGGTGCCGCTCCAACCACGACTCGAAGCCGACGTGCTGCCAGTCGTCGCCGATCAGTACCAGCCTGGGAAAGGGCCCGAACCTCTCGACCACAGAAACAGCCGTACCGGAACCACTCCGCGAACCTGACCATCGCACGGACCAGCAGGGGACACCGCCGACGCCTGCCTGCCTGCGGCATCCACGCACGACACCTCGACGTACGGCACGGTCCCGTCCGTCCGACCACCTTTACGCGCGCGGATACACCCGGGGAGAGCCGCAGCGGAGGGAACCGGCACGGGATCCGCGAGTCCGCCAGGTCCAGTTCGACTTCGTCGTCTCACGCGTCGACATCGTCTCGCCGAGCGAGGTCATCGCCCGGCAGGCGAGCAAATTGCTCGCCACGATCGGCCTGCACGGCCACAAGTACGCCCGCATCTCCAGCATGGACAAGGGGGCACGGTGCCTGCCCGGGCGGTCGCCTCCCCGCTAGGCACACCGAGCCGCGCACCGCGCCATCGAAACCCGCCGCCCAGCCCAGACGGCATACAGGTACGGGGGCAGATAGCCTGCCGATGGGCCTCAGACCGACTTGGTCTCTCCACCGTCAACGCGGATGTTCTGTCCGGTCATATAGGCCGACTCCTCGCCCGCCAGGAAGCGTACGATCCGAGCGGCCTCCGCGGTACTCTGCGCTCGGCGCAGCGGGATGCCGCTCGTCCACTCGGCCGGGACCACACCGGGGTCGTCCTTGGTCAGCCCGGTGAGGACGTTGTTCATCCGGATGCCCTGCGGGCCGTACTCGTTGGCGTACAGCTTGGTGAAGGAGGCCAGCGCCGCTCGCATCGTCACCGACACGGGGAACATCGGGCCGGGCTCGAAGACGCCCGCGGTGGAGATGTTCACGATCGCGCCGCCGCCGGAGGCGACCAGGTGGGGCGTCACGAGGCGGGCCATGCGCACGACGTTCAGCAGGTAGAGGTCGACGCCCTCGGACCATTGCTCGTCCGTGATCTCGAGCACCGGGCCGCGTGCCGCGTGACCGCTGCTGTTGACGACCGCGTCGACCCGGCCGTACCGCGAAACGGCGAGGTCGACGCATGCCCGAAGGTCCTCCACGCTGGTGTTCGAGCCGTCCAGGCCAACACCACCGAGCGATTCGGCCAGGGCTCGGGCCCGGCCCGACGGCGACATCGCGACCACCCGGTAGCCGTTCGCGGCGAACTCCCGCACGCACGCGGCGCCGATTCCGGATCCGCCGCCGACGACGATGGCGACCTTCTCGGACTCGGACGAGGGGATCTCAGTCATGCGCGTACTCCTTCAGGCGGGTGGCGACCAGGGACTCCATGGCGTCGGCGGCCAGCTCGGCGTACCGGGCGAAGTCGGTGTCGTCGCCGGCGGCCGCGGCCACGCGGAAGCCGTCGGTGAGCGCTCGCCCCATGACAGCCATGTCGTACACCAGCTCATCCGCGACCTCGTCCGGTACCTCCGGGAACGAGGCCCGCAGCCGGGCGGAGACGAACTCGAACATCTCCTTGCGGATGGCGAGGTACCGCTGCCGCGCGAGGTTGTCCTCCAGGCGCCGCTCGAACGCGAAGACGAGGCCGATGCTCCAGAACGCGGCGGCCGGCTCGGCCAGGCTCGCGGAGGCCGCGGCCGACTCGCTGATGCTGTGCCGCAGCAGGTCGCGCATGCCGCCGACGGACGTGTTGGCCTGCTTCCACACCTCGAAGCAGTAGTCGAGCAGCTCGACGAAGAGCTGCTCCTTGTTCTGGAAGTGCCAGTAGACGGATCCGATCGGCAGACCGGACGCGCGTGCGACGTCGGCCATGGTGGTGCCCTCGTACCCGGCCTCGACCGCCCGTGAGAGCACGGCCTCGAGAATCGCCCGCTTGGACTCCTCGGAAGCCCGGTGGGCCTTCCGTTTGGCGGCCATGAATCCCCCTTGCTGCTTCGGACTGCAGTTCTACCAAATCTCACATCGGCTCTTGACGCCGACCGTGGTCGCCAGTCACTGTAACCCCCATCTAGAACCTAGAACCTAGATTCTAGATTTTGGTGGCGACCGCGGCCCGGGATGCGGTCCCCCGACTCCGCGGGCGGCAATGTCGCCGGTCCGCGCGAATCTCGACTCAGAGAGGCCGCACATGAAGGTCACCGACGAAGTCGTTCAAGGGAAGATGAGCGGACTTCAGATCCGCGCAGTCGTCATCGCGATCGCCCTTGTCGTGCTCGATGGCTACGACGTCTCGCTCACCTCGTTCGCCGCCCCGTACATCGGACAGGGCTTCGGGGTCTCGAAGGCCCAGCTCGGACTCGTCATGTCCGGAGCCCTGATCGGCATGCTCATCGGCTCGATCTTCGTCGCGCCGATCGCCGACCGCATCGGCCGACGCAAGATGGGCGTCATCTCCACGGTCACCATCGCGATCGGCATGCTCATCGGCCCGTTCGCCACGCCGGAGACCGGGACCGGCCCCCTCGTCGTCAGCCGCATCGTCACCGGCGTCGGCATCGGCTCCCTGGTGGCCGTGGTCGGCGTCATCCTCGCCGAGTACACGGGCAAGCGTGTGTACTCCCTGGTGATGGCCATATACGCCGCCGCGATCAACATCGGCGGGCTGCTCGGCTCACTGATCGTGGGGCCGATGCTGGGTGCGCGCGGCTGGCAGTTCGGCTGGTGGGTCGGGTTCGCCCTGAGCGCGATCGCCGCGATCGCCACGTTCGCCTTCCTCCCCGAATCGCTCGCCTGGCTCTCCGAGGGCCGGCGCCCCGACTCGCTGCGGCGGCTCAACGCGCTCCGGACGAAGATGAACCGCCCCGCACTCGAAGCGCTCCCGGAGTCGGACTCGACGAGCGTCAGGGCGAAGGGCACGCTGCGCACCGTGTTCACCGGCCGGACCGGCTTCTACACGCTGCTGATGATCGTCGGGTACGTCGCGTACATGCTCAGTTTCTACTTCATGACGAACTGGGCACCGAGCGCCGTCGCGGACGCCCATCACAACCCGGCGCTCGCCCCGCAGCTCGTCACCGCCTTCAGCGTCGGCGGCATCCTCGGCAACGTCCTCTTCGGCTACCTCGGCGGCAAGCTCAACGTCCGCCTCCTCACCCCGGTCTTCCTGGTCCTGGCCACCGCCACCCTGTCGCTGTTCGGCATCGCGGGACCGGGGATGCCGACCGCCTGGTGGACCCTGTTTACGGCGTCGTTCTTCGTCTGCGCGGGCACCGCCGCCTTCTACGCGATCGTCCCGACGCTGTACCCGACGCTGGCCCGCTCGACCGGTTTCGGTGTCGTCATCGGCGTCGGCCGGTTCGGCGGCATCGCGGCGCCGATCGTCGGCGGCGCGGCCTTCGACGCCGGCATGGGGATGGGGACGGCCTTCACCCTCTTCGCGCTGCCCATGCTCCTCGCCGGCATCTGCGTCCTGGCCCTGCACGTGGGCCTGCGCCGCTCCGACACACCCGAGGCAGCGCCGCGCGTGCTCACCGGCACGTCCGCGTAGCAGCCGTTCACCACCACGGGCAATCCGCCACTTCCGAGAAAGAGAGTTACCCCATGCCGCTGGCCGTCGCAGCGCTCTCCCATGCGCCGTCCTTCGGCAATGTCGACCCGGGCGGGGAGACGTTCGCCGAGATCAATGCCGCCATCGACGAGGTCAGGGGGTTCGTCGCCGACTACGACCCCGACCTGGTCGTGGTCTTCGGGCCCGACCACTTCAACGGCCAGCTCTACTCCCTGATCACCCCGTGGGTGATCGGCGCGGTCGCCGAGGGCATCGGTGACTACGGCACCACCGCGGGACCGCTCCCCGTCGACGGCAAGGCCGCCCGGGCCTTCCACACGGCAGTGCTGGGCGAGGGCATCGACATCGGGCGCAGCGAGCGGATGACGGTCGACCACGGCGTGGTCCAGCCCCTCGACTTCGTGTTCGGGAAGAACTTCACGCAGCCGATCGTGCCGGTGTTCGTGAACGCGATCGGCCTGCCGCTGTCGCCGATGCGGCGGGTGCGGCTGATGGGCGAGGCGTTCGGCCGGGCCGCCCGGGCGATGGACAAGAAGGTGCTGTTCCTCGCCTCGGGAGGCATCTCCCACAGCCCGCCGATCCCCCGCTGGGACGGCGCCCCCGACACCGTGCACGAGCGCCTGGTCGCCTACGCCCCCTCGCCCGAGGAGCGGCACGAGCGTGAGCAGATGATCGTCAAGGGCATCCAGGCGATCGCCGACGGCAAGGCGCCGAGCGACCCGCTGAACGAGGAGTGGGACACCCTCGTACTCGATGTGCTCCGCTCCGGCGACCTGAGCACGGTCGACGGCTGGGAGAACGGCTGGTTCATGGCGGAGGGCGGCTCGGCCGCGCACGAGATGCGCAGCTGGATCGCCGCGTACGCGGCGCTGTCGACCGCCGGCCCGTACCGCCTTTGCGTCGACCACTACTGGCCGGTCGAGAAGTGGGGCGCCGGCTTCGCGATCCAGGCGGCGGTGACCGTATGAGCCGGGCGGGAGAGACGCGCTTCGCGACCTTCTGGGAGGAGATCGCGGACCTGGAGCACACGCTGCGGTACGTGGACGCGGGCGGCTACCGCACCCGTGTCCTCGACTTCACCGGAGCGGGCCCCGACGCGCAGACGGTGGTCCTCGCCAACGGCACCAGCGGTCACATCGAGGCGTGGACGCAGAACGTCCGCGCGCTCGTCGAGGCGGGCTTCCGGGTGATCGGCTACGACTACCCCGGCCACGGGTACACCTCGCTGTCCGACCACCCCCTGGAGATCCGCGACTACGAGGAGCACCTGCTCGCGCTGCTGGACGCACTGGAACTCGAGCGCGTGCACCTCGCCGGTGAGTCGCTCGGCGGCTGGCTCGCCCTGAAGTTCGCGCCGAAGCACCCCGAGCGGCTGCGCACGGTGATCCTGTCCGCACCTGGCGGGCGGATGATCGGCGAACCGCAGCTGGACAGGACGCAGTCGGTGAGCACCCAGGCGGTGAGCGAGCCGACCTTCGACAACGTCAAGAAGCGTCTCCAGGTCGTCATCCACGATCCGGAGAAGATCACCGACGAGCTGGTGCGCGTCCGCCAGGCGATCTACGCCCGCGACGGTTTCAGCATGGAGTACGTGTCCGCCCTGCGGGAGCCGGAGCGGCGGTGGCGAAACCGGGTGACGGACGACGACTTCGCGGCGGTCCCGGTCCCGGCCCTGATGGTGTGGACCGACAACGAGCCGACCGGCGACGAGGCCGAGGGCGAGCGCCTGTGCGGGCTGCTCCCGGACGGCGAGTTCCTGCTGATCCGCGGTGCCGCGCACTGGCCGCAGTGGGAGGGAGCCGCGGAGTTCAACGCCGCGGCGGTCGCCTTCCTGAAGAAACATGCCTGACGAAAGGACCGCCGTGAGCGTCACCCAGGAGACCATCAACCGGATCGCGCGCGAGCTGTTCGAGGCCAAGCGCGATGTGTACACCGTGCCGTACGTGAGCCCCCGGCTGCCCGAGCGCGATCTCGACGCGGCCTACGCCATCTCCGCCGAGTTCGCCGCCCTGCGCGAACGCGAGCTGGGCGTGCGGCGGGTGGGCCGGAAGGTTGGTCTGACCAATCCTCTGGTACAGGCGCGGGTGGGTATCTCCGAGCCCGACTACGGCGTCATCCACGACGACATGGTGCACCCCTCGGGGACTCGCCTGCCGCTGTCCCGGTACAACCGCCTGCTGATCGAGGCCGAGGTCGCGTTCGTGCTCAAGAGCGACATCCTCACCGCCACCCGCGAGGCCGTCGAGGCCGCCATCGACTACGTGACCCCCGCGTTCGAGGTCGTCGACTTCCGCTACGACGGGTCGGTCGGGCAGATCGTCGACACCATCGCCGACAACGCCGGATGCAGCGGAGTCGTCCTCGGCGAGGAGCGGCACCCGTACGGCGAAGTCGACCTGACCGAGGTGGAGATGGTCATCACCGGCGGCGGCACCGAGATCACCCGGGGCGTCGGCAGCAACGTGCTGGAGGACCCCGTCAACGCGGTGATCTGGCTGGCCGAGACGGCGATCCGCACCGGCGAGCCGCTGCGCGCCGGCGAGGTGCTGCTGTCCGGGTCCATCGGCTACATCGAGCCGTGGCCCGCCGACGTCGAGTGCGTCGCCACCATCACCGGACTCGGTCGCGTCGTCGCGACCGCGGATTCGAAAGGCTGAACATGAGCGACTACCGCCCCGTCGACGCCGTCACCCGCGTCGAGATCGAGCAGCTCGTCGCCGAGATGCTGTACCGCCTCGACCACAACCGGGCGGACACCACCTGGGAGCTGTACACCGAGGACGGCGTGTCCGTCGGCCCCATGGGTGACATGGACCGCGAGGCCATGAAGGCATGGGGTGCCAGGCGCGCCCAGCAGACCGACATCGTCGGACGGCACTTCATCGGCGGGATCCGCCTGGTGTGGGACGGCGACGAGGTCGAGGGAACGGTGCAGTACCTGACGTTCCGCGACACCAACGAGCCGCAGACGCAGCCCGCCTCGGTCGGCGAGTTCCGCGAGCGGTACCGCAAGGTCGACGGTCAGTGGCGGTTCGCCCGCCGCGAGATCGTGCCGGTCTTCGGCGGCAATGCGGCCGCGGCGCACGCCGCACGGCTGGCCGGTCGGGAAGGGACGGCACGGTGAAGCAGTCAGCGCCAGGCGGCGCCGGTCCCGTCCTGTTCCACCAGTCGCTCCCGTCCTTCGCGATGCCCGAATGGGCGGCGGCAGCCGGATACGACGGGGTGATCCTCGACCTCCAGCACGGCGAGCTGGGACTGGAGACGGCCTGCGGGATCCTGCGCTCGATTCCGCGGGACAACGCCTACACATACGCGCGCGTGGGCTCCCTCGATCCCGGCCCCATCCTGCGGCTGCTAGACAGCGGGGCCCGCGGCATCGTCGCGCCCACCGTCGAGTCCCGGTCCCAGACCGAGGCCCTGGTCGCCGCCACCAAGTACCCGCCCCTCGGGGGCCGCAGCCTGGGTCCCTCCAGGCCGGCGCTCTACCCGGGTGACGTGTACACCGAGGCCGGCAACCAGGCGGTGTCCGCCATCGCCCAGATCGAGACGAAGGCCGGCGTCGACCGTGCAGAGGAGATCATCTCGACGCCGGGCCTGGACTCGGTCTACATCGGGCCGGCCGACCTGGCCGTCTCCCACGGTCTGCCCGGACGCGGCGACTGGGAGGACGGCCCCGTACGCGAGGCGATCGCGTACCTGCGCGAGGTGACGACCGCGCACGGCGTCACCCTCGGCATCTACTCCGGCCAACCGGCGTACGCGGCCGGCCTGTTCGCCGACGACCTCGTCGACTACGTGGGCCTCGGCATCGATCTCGTCCTGCTGAACCGCGCGTTCGGCGACACCATCGCCGCGCTGGGCTCGGCACGATCCACTGGGAGCAACTCATGACCACCGCTTGCGACGTCCTCGTCGTCGGTGCGGGCCCCGTCGGCCTGACCCTGGCCAACCTGCTCGGACAGCAGGGCGTCGACGTCCTGGTCGTCGAGCGGGAGCACGAACTCATCGACTACCCGCGGGCCGTGGGCATCGACGACGAGGCCCTGCGCGCGATGCAGACCGCGGGCCTGGTCGAGGAGGTGCTTCCGCACACGATCCCCGACCAGAAGATCTACATGGTCAACGGGGACCGCATGATCCTCTCCGAAGTGAACCCGACGACGCGCGAGTTCGGCTGGCCGCGGCGCAACGGCTTCGTGCAGCCACTGGTCGACCAGGTGCTGCTCGCCGGCCTGGAACGCTTCCCGAACGCCACCGCACGGTTCGGTACCGAGGTCACCGACCTGGTCGAGGACGCGGACGGCGTGCTCGCCACCCTCGCGGACGGCGGCACGGTGCGGGCGCGGTACGTGGTCGCCGCCGAGGGCGGGGCCTCCCCCACCCGCAAGCGCCTGGGCATCTCCTTCGAGGGCGAGACACGGCCCAGCGACGGCATCGTGATCGACGTCGCCAACGACCCGATCGGCACACCGCACGCCGTCTTCGGCGGCGACCCGGCCCGCAGCTATGCCTCCATCGCGCTGCCGCACGGCATCCGGCGCTGGGAGTTCACGCTCTTCGAGGACGAGACCGCCGACGTCGTCGACGACGACGCGTACATCTTCGGCCTGCTGGCACCGCACGTGCCGGACCCGGCCAAGCTCGACATCATCCGGCGGCGCGTCTACCGGCACCACGCCCGTATCGCGGGGCGTTTCCGGCACGGGCGGATCTTCCTCGCCGGCGACGCCGCCCATGTCATGCCGGTCGTCGGCGGCCAGGGCTGGAACTCGGGGATCCGTGACGCCTTCAACCTCGGCTGGAAGCTGGCCACCGTCGTCAAGGGCCTGTCGGCCGACGGTCTGCTGGACACGTACGAGACCGAACGGCTCGGCCACGTCACGCAGATGGTGGCCGTCTCCCTCGGCATGGCGAAGGAGATGACCGACCACGATCCGGTCAAGGCCGCCGAGCGCGACCGGATCGCCGCCAACCGCACCCCCGAGGAGCGGGAGGCGCAAAAGCGGCAGGCGTTCAAGCCCCAGCCGAAGTTCGACCGGGGCGTCGTGGTGCACACACCGCTGCCGGAGTTCAAGACGCTGCCGGCCCGCGACGTACCGCGGCTCGCCGGCTCGATCTTCCCGCAGCCGCAGGCCACCGACGCGGACGGCGTGCAGATGCTGCTCGACGACGCCACCGGGCAGGGCTGGCGGGTGATCACCTGGAACAACGACCCGGCGGCCTTCCTGTCGGCGGAGCGGCTCGCCGTGCTCGACCGCCTCGGCGCCCGCCTCGTGCAGGTCGTGCCGAAGGCGCAGCTGCCGTGGGCCCGCAAGCAGGCCACCGCCGGCGTCACCGTCGTCGGCGACCTCGGCGGCGAGTCGAGCCTGCAGGCCTGGTTCGACGCCCGCCCCGTCGGCGCCGTCGTCGTCCGCCCCGACCATGTGATCGCCGCCGAGTGCCTCGCCCAGGAACTCGACGACGTGCTCGGCAAGGTCTTCGAGGCCGCCTGCGTCGCGTGATCCGGCATGTCCCCGAGAGAACCCCGAACACGACGGAGGGCTGATGACCGACCCGAGCGAGGTCGACCGGATCGACGACGTGTACTGGCGCGACGAGTACACGCCCATCACGCAGGACGACGCCTTCCTCGAACGCATCGTCGCGGAGGCCGACCTGCCGTCGCTGCTCACGGCGCTGGCGGCGCTGACCGGCGATCACACGCTGATCCCGGCGGAGCTGCGCCCCCCGCTGCCGCCCGTCGACACGACCCCGCCCGCGCACGGCGGCATGAGCGCCACCGCGCAGGCGCGGGCGCGTGAACTCGCGCTGTCCGCGCTCAAACGGGTGCGCGACGAGGGGCTCACCCGGCCCCGTCTGCTGGAGCCCGAGGAGGCGCGCACCGTCGTCGACTTCATCACGGGCGGGGCGAGCGCCGAGGACGCGGCCCTGATGATGCACGAGCTGGACCTGGTCGCACGGCGTCCGGGAGCACCGGCCTGGCACGTCGACGAGGTCGCACCCGAGCGCGACTTCGAGGTCGCGGTCATCGGCACCGGGATGAGCGGCATCGCGGCGATGTACCGGCTCAAGCAGGCGGGCGTACGGTTCGTCGCGTTCGAGAAGCACCCCGAGGTCGGCGGCACCTGGTGGGCCAACACCTATCCCGGCGTACGTCTGGACACCCCGACCTTCGGCTACAGTTTCTCCTTCGCGCAGCGGGCCGACTGGCCCGACGCGTACGCCGAGGGCGCGGAGATCGAGTCGTACGCCGTCGAGATCGTCGATCGCGCCAAGCTGCGCGAGCACATCGAGTTCGACACCGAGGTCGTCTCGATGACCTGGGACGAGGCGTCGGCCACCTGGGAGGTCGTCGTACGGCGCGACGGTGTCGAGCAGTGCCGGCGCTTCCACGCCGTCGTCGCCGCGACCGGGCAGCTGGAGAAGCCGAACATCCCGGAGATCCCCGGACAGGACGACTTCCGCGGCGTGCGGATGCACTCCGCGCGGTGGGACCACGACGTGGACCTGACCGGGAAGCGCGTCGCGGTGGTCGGCACCGGCGCCAGCGCCTACCAGATCGTCCCGAGCATCATCGACCGCGTCGCCCACCTCGATGTCTTCCAGCGGTCGGGACCGTGGACGGTTCCCGCCCCGAACTACCACGACCCGACACCGCCGGCCCTGGCCTGGCTCAGCGAGCACGTCCCGCACTACGGGCAGTGGTTCCGCTTCCAGGCGTTCTGGGGCGCGCGTACGGGACGGCTGCACACCGTCGAGGTCGATCCGCGGTGGGACCGCACCGACTCCGTGTCCGCGACCAACCTGCGGGTGCGCGAGGCACTCACCGCGATCATGCGCGAGCAGTGGGCGGACCGGCCCGACATGCTCGACGTCGTCGTGCCCGCGTATCCACCCGGCGGCAAGCGCATGCTCCGCGACAACGGCGTGTGGGCGCGCGCACTGCACCGGGAGCACGCCGAACTCGTCACCTCACCGATCGAGCGGTTCACCGCCGACGGCATCGTCACCTCCGACGGCGAGCGGCACCCGGTGGACGCCGTGATCTACGCGACCGGGTTCAAGGCGTCCGACTACCTCGACCCGATCGTGGTCACCGGGCCGTCCGGGCGGACGCTCAAGGAGCACTGGGACGGCGACGCGACGGCCTGGGCCGGCATCTGCGTGCCCGGCTTCCCGAACCTCTTCCTCATCCAGGGGCCCAACACCAACTACGTGGTGCACGGCCAGTTCCACTTCATGATCGAGTGCGGGGTCGAGTTCACCATCGAGGCGATCCATCAGATGCTGCGCCGCGAGGCGGCGTCGATCGAGGTCGGGCAGAAGACCCTGGACCGCTTCCTCACGTGGATCGACCAGGGCAACGCCGAGCGTGCATGGGGGCAGCCGCAGGTACATACCTGGTACAAGAACTCCCGCGGCCGGGTCTCGCAGGTATGGCCGTACAGCCATCTCGAGTACTGGAAGCTGACCCGGGGCGCCGACTTCGACACCGACTTCACGCTCCGCCCACGACCGGAGGCGACGTCGTGACCGCGCGGCGTGACGTGCTCGTCGTGGGTGCCGGTCCGATCGGGCTCGTCGCCGCTCTCCTGCTCGCCGATGCGGGGGTGCGTACGACCCTCGTGGAGAAGGAGACCGAGCCGGGCGACCTGCCTCGCGCGATCAGCCTCCAGGACGAGTCGTTCCGCACCCTTGAGCGGCTCGGTGTGGCCGACGCGCTCAAGGCCGAGTCCCTGCTTGACACCGGCAGTCGCTACTTCGGGCTCGGGGACCGCCTCCTGCTCGAGGCGAGGCCGGTCGCGTCGCGGCTGGGGCATCCCGCCAAGACCCAGTTCGACCAGCCGATCCTGGAGCGGCTGCTGTGGGAGCGAGCAGTCGCGCACGAGGGGCTCGAGTTCCTGCGCGACGCCGAGGCGACCGCGATCTCGCAGGACAGCGACGGGATCAGCGTGACCGTGACGATCGGAGAGAAGACGCAGACTCTGACCGCCGACTGGCTGATCGGCGCCGACGGCGGACGCAGCTTCACACGCCGCGCGGTCGGGATCGATCTGGCCGGCACCACCCAACCGCAGCGGTGGATCGTCGTCGATCTGCACAACGAGCCGCGCGCGCGGGACCCGTTCGCCGAATTCCACGGCGACGGGGAGCGGCCGTACGTGCTCGTGCCCGGCGTCAAGGGACGCCTGCGGATCGAGTTCATGCTCTTCGACGACGAGGACCCCGATGCGATGACGACGCCGGAGCGGATCCGCGAGCTGGTCGTGCCGCGCTTCCGGGCCGAGCTGACGCCGGATGACGTGCGCCGCGCGGTCGTGTACATCGCGCACCAGCGTGTCGCGCGGACGTACCGTGCGGGGCGCACGTTCCTCGTCGGTGACGCCGCACACCTGATGCCGCCGTTCGCGGGCCAGGGCCTGAACGCCGGTATCCGCGACGCGACCAACCTCACCTGGAAGCTGATCGAGGCGACCACCGGCGGCGCGACCGAGCGGCTGCTGGACTCGTACGAGGTCGAGCGCCGCACCCACGGAGCCGCGATGGTGACGGTCTCGCGCCGCATCGGCGCAGTCGTCATGGCGACCCACCCGGTGGTCACGCGCGTGCGCGACACCGTCGTCCGCACGGTCAGCCTGATCCCCCGCGTACGCGACTTCCTCGCCAACATGCGCTTCATCACACCACCCGACTACACCGCCGGAGTCGCCGTCCCGGCCCACGGCGTCACCCTCGACACCGTGACCGTCGGCCGCGCCCTGAGCCAACCGGTCGTACGCGACGCCACCGGTGCCGAACGCGGACTCGACGCCCACCTCGGGCGCGGGTGGGCGCTGCTGCAGATCGGAGGTCCGCCCGACGCGGCGGTCGATGCGTACTGGGACGCAATCGGCGCGAACCGGCTGTGCGTCCGCGCACCGGGCGGCGAGCCGATCGACGGCATGGTCACCGAGACCACCGCGGTGCTCACCCCCGGCGCCGGCGCCCTTCCGGTCTTCGTCGCGGTACGCCCCGACCGCTACGTCGCGGCGGTATTCGACTCTGCCGGCGAGCAACGCGTCGTCGAACGCCTCCGCGCCTTCATCGATGATCGCTCCCGACGGACTGATCCGTACTCCGGAATCCCGCACTCTCGCCCACCACTGAACAGGATCACCCGATGAGCAAGTTCGTCAGCTACTACCGCGCCGACCACAGCATCGCCTGGGGGCGTCTCGACGCCGAGACCGTCTATGACGCGACCCCGACGGCACCTTCGCTCGCTGAGGCCATCGCAGCCGACGCCCTCGATTCCTTGGCGCACTACACCGATCACCCAGTGGCGCTCAGTGATGTGCGGCTCGCTCCGGTCATCCCGGAGCCCGGCAAGATCATCTGCATCGGGGTCAACTACCACACCCACCAGGAGGAGATCGGCAAGGCGGCTCCTCAAGCCCCGGTCGTCTTCGCCCGCTACGCCGACAGCCAGATGGGGCATGGCGAGGACGCCCTCAAGCCGGCGAACTCAGCGCAGTTCGACTACGAGGGCGAGGTGGCTCTGGTCGTCTCCAAGCCCGCACATCAGGTCTCCAAGGCCGAGGCCTACGACCACGTCGCCGGCTATGCCGTGTACAACGACTTCTCGGTGCGCGATTGGCAGCGTGCCGCCAGTCAGTGGCTGCCTGGCAAGACCTGGCCGGGGACCGGTGGCTTCGGTCCTTGTCTGGTAACCGCCGACGAGGTCGGCGATGTCACCGAACTCGAGCTTACGACCCGGGTCAACGGTGAGGTACGCCAGCGCGGCAAGGTCGCCGACCTGATCAACGATATTCCGTCGATCATCGAGTACGTCACCGCGTTCACGCCGCTCTCCCCCGGCGACGTCATCGTCACCGGCACGCCGGGCGGTGTCGGGCTCTTCATGGAGCCGCCGGGATTCATCGTCGACGGTGACGTCGTCGAAGTCGAGGTCAGCAAGCTCGGGACGCTTCGCAACACCGTCCGCGACGTCTCCTGACCGGCGTAGGGGGGAGTGTCTGACTTGTTGAATCGACCGCAGGCGCTAATCAACGCCTGCCAACCAGCCACGCGTTGACGGACTGCGCGGAGCCGGTGCAGCGCAGGGAAGTATCTGCTTTGACCTGTGGTGTGGGTGTGATGCCGGCAGTGGTGTAGGCCCAGCCGGTCACTTCGTGCGCCCCGCCGGGGAATGTCCCTCGGCGGGTGGTCGCCGCCGACGGACATCCCCGGTGTCGGGCGAGACGGCCTTGCCTGCCCGTGTCCGTGCCGCTCTCCCGTGCTCTGCCGCTGCGCCGCGTCGGATCTGACCTGCTGGGCCGGGGCCCGGTGGGAGTCAGTCCCACTGGATGTCGGCCAGGCTCTCCAGCGGGGCCCGTTCGGCCAGCGCTTCGGGGACCTGCACGGTGTCGCCCTTGTGCAGGGCGGCGGGGAAGCGCAGGTGCGTGCGGTCTTCGAGTTCGCCGAGGGTGACCTGGAAGACGCGGAATTCATCCAGTTCCAGGGCTTCGAGCTGGTCGAGGTTCTGGGTGAGCAGGAACCCTCTGGCTTTCAGCTCTCCCTGTTCGGTGAAAGAGATGATCTTCCAGAACTCGCGGGGGATCTTCACGCCGCGGAAGGTGCGGTCGTCGTCCTGGAAGACGGGCCCGCCGAACACGCTGACCTTGAGGTCGTCGACGTCGGCGAAGACGGCGTCTTCCAGTTCGCCCCACAGGCCGTTCTTGGCGCTCTGGTTGAAGTCGTCCATCTGCGGGGTGATGTTGCTGTAGAAGAACGAGTCGGTGTTGGCCCGCTCGGCCTCTGGAAGGCTGCCCCACAGCAGGTCGGCGCGGCGGGCGATGTGCCCGCGGTCGAGCCGGTTGTTCTCATACAGCTCGTTGCCCACCTGGGATGTGGCGGGCAGCCTAGGGTCCTTGACGAACGGGATGCCGCTGCGGCTGAGCTTCTTCAGGGAGCCCCGTCGATGTTCCAGCCCACCCACATGGGCACGCGGCGCTTCTTGCTGAGCGTGAGCGAGAAGTGGGTGTAGGGGATGATCTCGGAGCCGTCGAGGAGGACCGCGTCACGGGCGAGGTCCGCGTCCAGTTGCGGGGCCTGGATGCGTTCGCCGAGGAAGTCGGCATCGTAGCCGTGACGGCCTCAATCTGTTCGGGCGTCGGCGGGGTGAGGGAGATCTCGAGTTTCTCGAACACCGAGGCCGGCAGGCAGGCCAGGGCGTGCTCATCCGGGTCGCCTTGCTTCTCACCGCCGAAGTGCAACCCGGCCATGACCGGGCTGGGGCGGCCCGTTGCCCTGCTTGAACAGCCATAGCGCGCCGGAGTCGCCGCCCATGCTGATCTCGTTGTCGGCCGCCGGGCGGTCGGGATCGCGGCCGATCTCGAAGCAGCCGATGGTCTTGATGCCGACCTGGCCGCCGTAGTTGAGTTTGACGATGGTGTCGATGCGGCGGACGATGCCGTGCGTGACCCCCGTGGTCCGCCCGCTTCTTGACGACCTTGTCGTCCAGCTCAGGCTCCCCCAACTCGGCCGGCCTCACGCCGAGTTCGAAGATCTCCTGGCTGAAGGCGCGGTCCTCGACCGTGGCGATGGCACAGTCGCCGGCCACCCCCAGATGGGAACGCTTCAGCACACCCAGACGGTTACGCCGGATACGGTTGTCGTCGTGCGGGCCGGGCTGGACGACCTCGGCACCCAGCTCTCCCTGCGGGCCGTGCAGCACGTGCCAGTTACTCAGCACATAGGGGGTGCCCTCGGCGCGGTCGAACACGATGCAGCCGATCGTGCCCGCCGTCACCGTGACCGCCCCCACGCTCACCCCGGGCGTGATCGGGTCCAGGCGGGTCTTGCGAGCCGGGGACTCGACCTCGGCCACCGTCCGGAAATGCGGCGTGTAGCTGCGCTCGATGACGTCGGTGGGCACCTGAACGCCGTCCACCTTGACCGTCGCAGGGATCAGCGTCGTACCGAGCGCCTCCAGCGCCTCCGGCTCGGCCTTGCTCTCCACCGTGAACTGCAGCACGACCTGCTTGCCCCGCGTTGCCACCGGCGACCTTCCGCCCGATCCCGACGGACGTCACGTTCGGATCCTCCAGCAGCTTGGGCCCCTGGGTGCGGATGTACTGCCGCAGCGACGCGATCAGCCTGTCCTGAGCGGGTGCGCCGTTCTTCGACGATGCCCCGGTCTTCTTCGTTTTGTTGCTCGATCGCTACGCATAGTAGCCGCGAATTCACGCTAAGCATGCGAGAACGGCGGTCTCCGGAAGAACACCCCACCGCGACAGCCCCACCACACATGGCCACCAACGAGCGCCGCACACCCGGACACACCCGGCACGCCTCAGGAGATGAGTCGAAGCCGGACGACCTCATCGCAGCCGGAATCGACCTGGCGGAGCGCGAAGGGGCGAGGAGTGCCGGCAGGACCAACGGCCACATCGCGCCCATATTGGCACCGTCAACGCCCGCGGTGTGACCGCATACAACTGGAAATAGGCACCGCCTGGCGCGGCCTAGAACAACGACCGGGCCAGGCGACCTGACGAGTCCAGACGTCCCACGGATCCTGGCCCGTAAACGCACGGCGCTTTCGCGGCCCGCCGACTCGACACCGGTGCAACCCGGACAACGACAATGTCGGCGGGGACCACATCTGCTGGAGGCGCATGACCTTGCGGTTGGCTCGGTGAGCAGGGCGGCGTGCAGGCGTGGCTAATTAGTGCGCAGGTTCACCAGTTTGTGCCTGCCCCGCACCAGTTCCCGCAGCTCCCGCGTCCGGGGCGGTGCCAGCCAGGCTTCCGGCAGTTGTCCCATCCGCAGCAGGTCGGCCAGGTCGGCGGCGTCTCGCTCATCGTTCTTGACCCGGCGGTAGGCAAGCGCCTTCACCCCCAAGGGGTGGGCCAGATGAACCTCGGCGACGGCCTCGGGGAGTACGTCAGCGGCCCAGTACCAGCCGAGAGTTGCTTCCGATACCACCTTCGCGTGCGGACCGGCCTTGGCGATCTCCCGCTTGAGCGGGGCCGGGTCGTTGTTGAAGCGGACCATCTTCCCCAACTGCCGCCCGTCCGATCGCATGCGAACCAGGACTGAGCGCCGCCGGTGCAGGTCCATTCCCAACCACTGCACACCCTCGTACGGTGAAGTCATCGAAGGCCTCCCCGAGTTCGGACTTCTGCCTGAGCCGAGCGTCCTGCGCACCCGGCAGGAGCGGGAGGCCCCGCTCCTTTCATCGCATCAGAGAATTCGAGAACTGGATCACCTGGGCCGCGATCACCCTGATGGCCCGCCCCTGACCTGCCCGGCAGTCGATCAGCGCCCTGGACCTGGCAGCCTGACTCAGCTACTTCGTCGGAGTGGAGCCGAGTTCGGTGAGCAGCAGAGCAATGTCGTCGGCCCGGTAGGTGGAGCCGCGGGCGTGGTGCAGGAGCTGGTCGGCGAGTTCGTCCAGTGAGCCCGCGCGCGCGTGGGCCAGTGATACGCGCAGGCGGTCGATCCCCATCCCGATATCGCTTCCGGGTTCCTCCACCAGGCCGTCGGTGTAGAGGACGAGGACGGATCCCGGCGGGAGAGCAATGCGGGTGGGCATGTAGGTGCTCGTGTGGTCTACGCCGAGGACTGTTCCGACGTCGAGGTCGAGGGCGCTTGTCGTGCTGTCGGGTTGGCGGAGCAGGGGGGCGGGGTGGCCGGCGGTCACTGCGTGGGCGTGTCCGCGGTGGGCATCGAGGTGGATGTAGCAGCAGCTGGCCAGCAGGTCGCTGTCGAGGTCGATGAGGGTACGGTTAACGCCTGACATCACCTCGCCGGGTGCGTGGCCGGCGGCCGCGAAGGCGCGTACCGCACTGCGCAACTGGGCCATGGTGGCTGCGGCGGCGATGCTGTGCCCCTCTACGTCACCGATGACGAGACAGACCCCATTGTCGGTGGGGATGACGTCGTACCAGTCCCCGCCGATGTCCATACCGCTGGTGGCGGGCAGGTACCGTGCGACGGTCCGGATGCCGGGGACTTTTGGCAGGCGGTGCGGCAGGAGCGCCTGCTGCAGGCCGTGCGCGACGGCGAACTCCGAGTCGTACAGCCGCGCTCGTTCCAGAGCCTGGGCGATCAGCCCGGCGAGTGCGGTCAGGACACCGCGATCCTTTTCTGTGAAGTGATGCGGCGCATCGAAGCCGAGGACGCAGGTGCCGACCGGGC
Source organism: Streptomyces sp. NPDC050625 (assembly GCF_040654755.1). NCBI lineage: Bacteria > Bacillati > Actinomycetota > Actinomycetes > Kitasatosporales > Streptomycetaceae > Streptomyces > Streptomyces sp. NPDC050625. The sequence goes on along the minus strand of NZ_JBFAIQ010000040.1, from coordinate 13,776 downwards.
GGCCGGAGGCGATCAGGGGCAGATACACCCACGAGCTCACCGGTCCCGCGGGGATGCCTGGGTAGCCGCGGGCGAGATCCGTCTGGGACTCGATGAAGAGGGGATCACCGGAGGTGAGGGTTTCCGTTCCGGGCAGGCGGGCGTGCAGGGGAACCCCCTGGAGCCAGTCGAGGAATGTCTCGTGGTGGCCGGTGTGGTGCAGGAGGTCCATCGATTTGTTCCGGACCACGTAGATCGCCATCTGCTGGCCTCCGAAGGCCGGCAGGAGCTGGTCGGAGACGACGTCACAGACCTGGCGTGTGGTGACTGCCTCGGTCAGCGCGCTGCTGAGCTGCAGGACGTGGTACATCGCCCCCAGGCGCGCCGGTGCGGAGGCAGGCGCAGACGTCGGTGGAAGCGCGGGAACTGCCCCGGCCGACGAGGGGCGGGTGGTAGGGACCACCCGACCGGTCACCCCGTCGGGCTGCGGATCGAGGAAGAAAGCGAGCCACTGGTCGGGCGGCCGGCTCACCAGGAAGGAGGACGGCGCCTGCGAGATCATTGCGGAGCGGTGCCGGTACACGACGCTGGGGTCGGACAGCCACGGCAGCACATCCCACAGGCAGTGGCCGAGCGCCTCATCCGCGGAGAGGTCCAGCAGGTGCAGCGCACGGCGGTTGGCGTAGGTGACGCGCCCGTCGGGGGCAAGGGAGAACAGCCCGTCCGGCAGCCGCTCGACCGCTGCGACGGCCGCGCTACCCGCCCGGGCATCCACAACCGCGCCGACCAGATGAGGCACCAGGCGCACGTCGTCGGCTTCCGGTACACGGCCCCACAACTCGACCATGCGATACCTTTCGGCGCCGGCGCCGCGATCCCGTACGCGCAGGCGCCGCGCGGTGATCCGGCCCTCGGCCGCCTCGCGCTCGCAGGCCCGGAAAGCGGCACGATCACCGGGGTGCAGGCACGAAGCAAGTGTGTCGGCACGTCCGTCGAAAGCGCCGGGATCGAGACCGAAAATCCCGCAGAACGCGTCGTCCACGCTGAGGATGCCGGAGTCGAGGTTCCAGTCGAACAAGCCCACCTGCACGGCCGCCGCCGAGTAAGCCGGTACCTCGACCGGAGCCGTCCCCGGTTGGCACTCCAAAGGATCACCAGTACGGGCGCGGAGTTCCGCCAAGGAATCACCGAGCCGGCCGGCCACGGTCCGCAGGTGGCGACGCTGGGCCTTGGACAGCCCCGCACTGCCTGGCGATGCCGACCACACGATCGCCAGCGATCCAAAAGACTCCCCCCTTGCGCGCACCGGCACCGAGCAGGAGCCGAAGGCGTGGGGCAGAGCCACGGCGAGCTGCGGATAGCGCCGCATCGTCTCCTCGGCGTTCGCCAGGTGAACCGTGCGCCCGGTCGTGTACGCCACGGCAACTGGGATGGGACTGCTCACCGCGATGAGGGACCAGCCGCCCAGCAGCGAGGGCGGCACGCCGCACGTCGTGGCAAGGATCAGCGACCGGCGGTCGCGGGACCGCAGGAAGATGCTCCCCGCATGCGCACCAGTTCCCTGGACGGCCTCCACGACGGCAGCCGCGAGCATGTCCTCACGCTCCGCCACCCCATTGGCGGTCAATCCGCACATACACCCAGTGTGCGCAGGTCAGATCCCCGGAGCCCAACCGGACGCGGCGACCTGGGGCAGACATTGATCGCTGGCCGCCCTCGCAGCCCGGCACCTGGCGACATTGGCCGAGGAGAAGAAGCACGAGCACGCTCTCGCCGAGGGCGCTGACATCTTCCGGCAGGTGACCGGCGACCCCGCAACGGTGTCCGCCTTCGACGCCGAGTTCGGCGGCCCGGCCGTCCAGAGCGCCGCCCCACGGGCGGCCTGACCTGTGTCCGCCGAGTACTACGCCGACTACCGGTGGTTCCACTCGACCGCGTTGCGATGACGGTCCTGGGCCTTGTCGAGGGCCGGAGGCCCCTCTCCGGCCGCCCCCCGGCTTTTGCGGTGAGCCTGCTGGTCACCCGGCTGTGCGATGGTGGCGCTGCGCCCGCGCCGCCACATCGGCGGGCGCGCCCCGTGAGGGCGGCCCCCTGCTGGCCGACGCTCCCCGTCGTGGTCTGCTGATCGACTCGGACGGCGCGGTCACCGGGGCGGTGTCGGCGACCGCGGAGATGCCCGGCTGGGCGATGGAACGCTACAACGACGGCGGCGGAACACGCCGGATCAGCGTGTTCGTGCTGACCGAGATCGTCCTGGAGTACTTCCGGCTGGTCGACCAGCACGTCCTGCCACTCGTCAACGGCGCGTGGACGCACCGGATCGTCGCCTCGGACTTCGCCCGACCGCCTGGACGCGTACTCGCTTCCGGCGACGACCCGGCCTTCCCGTTCTGGGGCTCCACCGAGATGGCCACGAGCGACGACTGGAACCACAGCTGGAAGGCCTTGGGCGACCCGGAACGCGACGCCTATGAAGCACTGCGCCGCATCTACGCACTCTTCGGCCTCGACGTCACCGCCAACCCTTCGTCGACGCGGACCGTGTGAGCACGGCCAAACTGCTGGAAAAGTAGCGGGCCTCCGGCCGGGCCGCCCACTTACGCACCGGCCTGACTGGGCAGGCCGCGTCCACGTCCCGTTCAGGGGACGGTCGCGGCCGGGCGGCTCTGGACGACGTCCTCGTGCAGGTGTCCGATCACGGCGGAGCCGCTGCCGGGGACCGCCGTACATGGCGTGGGCGGGATCAACTCTCGGTCCGTGGGGGGAAGAACCCGGCACGCTCCGACCCCTGGGTGCTGAACGCGTACACCATGGCGTGCACGTTCAGGTCCTCGGGCGGGTCACCGTTCTCCACCACGATGACCTGGCTGGGGAAGTCGCTGAGCAGCCCCCGGTAGAAGTGGTCGACGACGTTGTGTGTGAGCTGGATGTCCTGCTCGTGGGGCTCGCGGTAGGTGAGGACCGGTGAGTCCAGGACGACGAACCCGGGGTGCGGGAGTCCCCGGGTGGTCGTGTACCGAGCGAGAGCGGTGGAGAAGGCGGCGTGGATGACCGAGCGCATGCCTTTGCCGCGGCTGCGCCGTGCACGGCCGTCGACACTGATCTCTGCGGTGTTCTGGTCGTAGGTGACGCGGTTGTCGCCGGGAAACCTGCCAGTACTGCAGGATGTCCTGGATCATGCGCTCGAACTCGGCAAGGTCGATGGCGGGGATGCCGTCCGGGTGGGCCGGTGGTGGTTCGTCCCGTTTGCTCGACAGGCTGGCCTTGAGGTCTTCGAGTCGTTGGACCTGGGCGTGGACGGCGAGGTCCGCCTGGATCTGCGAGCGGGTGGCCAGGAGGTTCTGGGTGTCAGCGTTCAGCGGGGTCAGACGTGCGTCGAGGCCAGCTAGGTCGCGGCGCAGTGTTTCGGCACGGTCTTGGGCGGTGGCATGCTCGTGGTCCAGGCCGGCCAGTTGGCCTTCCAGGCCCTCAATGGTGGTGAGCAGGTCGGGCCGAGACCGGTGCGCAGGTCGACCAAAGGTCGCGGCCCTGGCCTCCGCTGAACCGGGCCGCGTTTCCCCGCTTGCCATGGGCGATCACACCGCCGTACATTCCCTGCACCCGGCTTGTCCGGCCGCTTCGTCTATCCCCTTTGAGCACATGAGGAGCGCCCGGTATGACGGGTGTACTGGCGGTCGCAGGCGGCACCGCATCCGGCAAGTCCACCCTTGCCGAAGCCCTGTCGCTGCAGTGTCCCGAGACCATCGCGCTGGTCCATCTCGACGACTACTACGTGCCCGCGCACGACCCCCTGAGGGGTGTGTGGACGGTCAGTGCCGACGGTCACGCCGTCCTCGACTGGAACCATCCGGGGTCGATCGACGAGACAGCGGTGACACACGCCATTGACGCGGCGCTGCTGCGCCCCGGCGTGCTGCTGGTCGTGGTCGAGGGCCTGTTTGCGCTGTCACTGCCGTCCGTGGTCCGGCGGGCGGCGTGGCGGGTGTATGTCGACACCCCCGACGACATACGCCTGGCCCGCAAGATCCTCCGGAAGATCGAGATGCAGCGGCAGGACCCCCGACTGTCCCTGCGCAACTATCTGCAGACCGGCAGGGACCGCCACGCAGCCCACGTCGCGCCCTCCCGGACGGCGGCCGATCTGGTCGTGGACGGGACCGCGAACGAGTCGGAGATGCTGGCGGCCGTCATGCCGCTGATCGGGCCGGCCCTCGCGCCGCCGCCCGCGGCGCCCTGCGGGCACGGGGGGTGCGGTGTGACCCGTACCCCCGGGGTCCCGGCGTTCGCGCCGTGACGTGCCCGGGGGCACCGGCCCCGGCGAGGGACGCCGCGTGATCACGCTTCCGGCAACACAGCCCAAGCCTCGGCGGGCTCTCAGGTAGATCACGACCGATCCAGTTCACCTGCAGCCAGGCGAACTGCAGGGGCGACACATGGCGGGATCAGGGGAAGACCCGCATCCAGGCTCTCTTCCGCTTCGCCCGGCACCGGCTGGGCGTGCTCTTCGCGATGCTCCGCGACGGCACCTTTGCCAGTCCTGTGTCTGCTGCCGACCCCGTCACGACCGCGTACCGAAAACACCATCCTGGCCCGGTTCATGCGGCTTTCGGGCATGCTCCCTCCAACACGAGGGGGAGAGCCGCGGAGATGCGAATCGTACGCAGACCAGCCCACGGCCAAGGACCGAGCGGGCGTTGGCTGTCAACGGTCGTGTGGGAACTCCCCGTAGTCTAAAATTGACGATCACCGTTGACACCTGGGTCTCCGATCACTACGGAGACCCACATGCCGAAATCCACCCCCACCGCCCCACCGCCCCGCCGCTCGACCGTGAGGCCAAACGGCGCCTGGCCGTCATACGCCACATCGAAGAGGTCACCGGCAACGTCGCCATGTCCTGCCACTACCAGCGCACGAGGATCGTCTGGTAGCCCGCTTGCGTGCCGCTCGGTCACATCACGGGTACGCCGTCCCGGAGATAGAGCGGCCGGCCCGTTTCCAGCGCGCGCACCGCCCTCTCAAACCGGCGTCGGATTCGGTCCTGGAGGCGAACACCGGCTTCGTCCGGCGTGACGAACGCGACTTCGGACAGCTCGTCGTCACGCGGGCGTAGCCGGTCGGCCTGGTCCTGGTCGAGCGTGCCGCCGTCGAAAACGAACGCGATCTGGTCGTCCCAGGGTCCATGCGGGGCGACCCAGTCCACCACCAGCAGATCCCGCAGGACGATCTTGAGATCAAGTTCTTCGATCAGCTCTCGGCGTACCGCATCCTCTGGCGGCTCGTTGGCCTCGGCCATCCCACCGGGCAGGTCCCAGCCCGGCTTGTAGGTGGGATTCACCATGAGCACGCGCCCGGCCGGATCCCGCAGCAGCACGTCAGCGGCGACACGCTTGCGGGCCTGCTTGGCGTTCCCCTCCGCGAGGTAGGCGTTCCACGCGTCGGGGTCGGCAGGGGTAGGTGTCTTGGTGGCCTCATGCGGTGGTGCCTCCCGGGGACGGCGGGATCAGATCGGCCAGCAGGAGCATTCTGGCGCGGCGTGCGTCATCGAACCGCATGAGGTACTCCCGGACCGGCCCGTAGGAGCGGTGCGGTTCCAGGAGCCGGCGCAGCTTGTCGAGCTGCTGCACGACCCGGACAGAGCCCAGGGTGGGGCTCGTGCTGAGGAGGTCGTGACCGGTGCTCACGGCGGCGTCCAGGTCGTGGCGGCGTACGTGGATGGCCACCAGGGTGATCCGGGACAGTGCCAGCGACCGTGTCCGGCCCGCCTCCCGCAGCTCAACAGCCTGTTCGGCGTGTGCCAGCGCCCGGTCGTACTGCTCCAGGTCGTGCAGGATCAGCGCTGACTCACCGGCCAGCGCGGCGACGTCGAACGGGCTCAGCCACGGGTGATCGGCGGCAGCTGCTCCTTCGAGATCGCGCCGGGCAGTGTCCAGCGCGCGGGCGGCGGGGGTGTGCTGCGCCTCGGCGGCGAGGGCCCGCGCCTGCATAGTGCTCAGCCGCGCCGTCAGCGTGGGAATGCGTGGCCCTTGCACCGCGAGGTCGAGCCCGGTCCGGGCCCAGCCGACGGCCCCCGCAGTGTCCCCGGTCTGGAGCGCAAGGTGGCTGCTGCTCGCGGCGACGTTGGCGGTCAGCGGGAGGTCGCCGGATGTGCGGGCCAGCGGGAGCGCGCGGGCGAAGTGTCGGGCGGCGCGGTCATCGTGACCGGAATCGTGGGCCATCCACCCGGCCATTTCGGTCAGTGCCGCCGCAGCGGCGAACACCTGCGGCCCGCTGCCGACGTCGAGCCGCGCTCGGCTACTTCTGGGCCAAGTCGTTGTTCGACCGCGACCCGAATTGACGTGCTCCCTGGCCTAAGGTCCAGGGATTCCGGCCTGGGTCGTGTGACCTCGAGCACCGGCTGGACAACCGCCCCCGAAAGACCCTGGGTTGGCAGACCCCTGCCCAGGCATTCGCCGCCGCTCTGGCACCATGAGCCTGCAACGTTGCGACGATCATGCGAATCCACCACCGAACCTTAGCGCGCCGTCAATACTTTCGAGACTTTGGCTGGAACTGCCAGCGGACAGGAGTCATCCGCGGGATAGCGCCATGAACACGTGCTCGACCTGTCCATGGAGCGCGGCTACCAAGACGTCGCCCCCGTCGGAGGTGCACTCCATTACCAGGAAGCGGTGATTGAGGCGTCCCTCCCCCGGGGCCGGAAGCCGCATGCGTACGGGTTGCACATCCGAAGGCAGCATCAACGGATGGTCCTGCCGTGCACTTGGTTCCCATGTCCACGTCCCGGACTCGATTACGAAGTGTCCACGGGCCCATCGAGGTGCGTGGGGATCTTTCAAGACGCACAGGACCCTGATCCGCCGCCCGTCGATGAGGTTGGCAGTGATGTTGCGCTGCTGGCTGTTGAGGTGCACAGCCGCCATGAACGCCCCGCCTGCCAGCACACCCAAGATCGTGACGATTGCAGTCATGCGCGCATTGAAGCAGCAGCCCAGGAAGCAGGTCGAGATCCCTTCATCAGGAATGCCTACGCCTCCCCCGAACAACTCGCGGCTTGGAGCGGCGCCCCGGCGCCGGCAGACGCCGAACGGCTGATCGCGCGCGCCTCTGAGGACGGGCTTGACTAGGGTCCGTCTTCAAAGATCATCTCGTGATGGATCATGGTGGGGTGTGATACGCCGCCATGAACTCACCGACGGCGAGTGGGAGTTACTCGCTCGACTGATACCGCGAGCCGTGACGGGCCGACCTCGCCTCGAGGATCGGAAGATCATCAACGGCTTGGTCTACAAGATCCGCACCGGGATCTCCTGGCGGGAACTGCCGGCCCGTTACGGCCCGTGGAAAACCGCTTTGCGCTCGCATGGGACTCTGGCTGCCGCCAGGGGAAGGCTGTCCGCGGCGGCCGGAGATAGCGGGCATGGCCATCTGCCCCACGCCCCCGCACACCGCCTCACAGCCCGGAACACAAAACGGGCCCAGCCAGCAAGCGGCCCCGATCCCGGGCGTTCAGTGCGCAGTTGCCGCCGGTGTTGAGCCGGTGGCAGACGCTGTTGCCGCCGGAGGCGTCCAAGGGTGCACTGCTCGGCCGATGTAGGGGGCGGTCGAAGCCTGGTCGGCGAGGCCCTGGCGTTGAGATCGGTGGCGATGCTCACCGCATCGTAGGTACGACCGCCCAAAGGCATGTGGCATGGCGGATGGCGGATGGCGAGCGAAACTGCAAGCCTTCGCAGTAGGTGCTCCCTCGGCAAGAGATGATCACGAGGTGGGCAACGGGGATGAGTCGTGGCGGCGTGCCCAACATACGCTTCATACGGGGGACTGCGGTCGCGGCAGTCGTCGTATCGCTGTGCCGGACGGCCACGAGACGGTCGGGTACACCACCTTGCTCGTGCTCGGCGTCCTGCTGGCGATACCGACGTGGCCGATCGGTGGACCTGTTTTCCGGCGTGCTCGGCCGTTGGCAGGACTTTCATAGTGGAACCTGACCGCGCTGAGTGCGCCGTGTGACTGTCACAGCCCTCTCGATCACAGAATGTCACCGCCCTGTCGTGTGACCGATGTGATCGAAAGGACTGACCCGTGGCACCCGCACTCCGCCGCAGACCGATCCCCCTCAGACGCCCGCTCGGTGCGGCCCTCGCACTCTCGCTGGCCGCCGGACCGCTGCTGCTGTCCGCCCAGGCCTGGGCCGACGCGCCGTCGCCGGTGAGCCAGAGCGCCGGTCAGAGCAACGGCCGGATCAGCGGGAGCGACCAGCCACCCGACCGTACGGTTCCCCCGGGGCCGGTGGAGCCCGGGCGGGTCCGGCCGTTGCGGCGGGTCGCGAGCGTGAACATCATCGACGCGGACGCCGCCGTCAACACCCTCGGCACCTACGGCGAGCCGTCGATCGCGGTCGACCCGGCCAACCCGCAGCACATCGCCATCACCCGCTTCGGCCACAACCCCAACGACGAGTGGAACAACAACGCCGACCTGCTCTACAGCATCGACGGCGGCACCACCTGGACCGACCGGAGGACCATCCCGACACCCCCGGGGATCGCGAACACGGCGGGCGGCCCGTGCGACCAGACCATCGACTACGGCCGCAACGGCCGACTCTACGGGACCTTCCTGACCTGCGGGGCCAACGCCCAGGTGGTCACCGGGTCCACCACCGACCCCACCCAGGCGACGTCGTGGCTCTGGAACGTCGACCCGATGACCAACGTCACCCAGCCCACCACGAACACCCACCCCAACACCGACCAGCCCTGGCTGATCGTCAACCGCGACACCACCAACACGACCCAGGACAACGCCTACGTCGGCTACCAGGACCTCGGTGCTCTCCCGCGGGACCACGTGACCGTCTCGCAGCACAGCGCCAGCCCGGTGGACTTCCCCGCCGCCAACGACCAACCGGTGGGCAACGGCGCCGTGACGGGCGGCATCAACGGTGGGCTCCGCCTGGCCGGCGACCCGCGCAACGGCACCGTGTACGCGCTGTACCAGGAGGGCGGCGTGAGCACCTCCCAGCCGCACGCCGTCAACATCCGGCTGAAGCGGTCGACCAACGGCGGAGGGAGCTGGGACCTGGGCAACGCCACCGACGGCCTGGCCGTCGCCTCGGTCAGCAGCTACCAGGGCGACGTCGGCTTCAAGTTCGCCACGTCCAACGCACTGATCGGTGGCGTCCAGCACGCGGCCGTCGACCCGACCAACGGCGACGTGTTCGTGGCCTACGGCGAGGCTGTCACCGGCGGCCACAACCAGATCAGGCTGCGCCGGCTCACCGACGACGGCGCGGGCGGCCTCGCCGTTGGCGCCTCGGTCAACGTCTCCACTTCGACCGAGGCGGCGCTGCCCTCCGTCGCGGTGCTCAGCGACGGCACCGTCGGCGTCCTCTACCTGACCTCCGACGGAACCAACGGCAGCGGCTTCCCGATCGTCACCGCGCACCTGGCCCGGAGCACCGACCACGGGGCGACCTTCAGCGATCTCCCGCTGCAGACTTTCACCATCGCGAAGGACGACGGCATGGCCCGGCAGCGGTTCATCGGCGACTTCATCCAGATGAAGGCGGTCGGCACCACCTTCTACGGCACGTTCACCGGCAACCTCAACGGCACCAACCAGACCATCCAGCAGGCGCGGGACACGATCTTCTTCAGCGTCCCGAAGCAGACCACCCAGTCGACGCTGACCTCCTCCGCCGACCCGTCCGTCTACGGGCAGCCGGTGACCTTCACCGCGAAGGTCGTACCGACCCCGGACGGCGGCACCGTCACCTTCCGGGTCGACGGCACCCAGCTCGGCAGCCCGGTGCCGGTGGACACCACGACCGGGACGGCCACCTCGGACGCGATCTCCACGCTGAGCGTCGGCGACCACACCGTGGACGCCACCTACAGCGGAGACCTCGACCACCTGGGCAGCGCCGCGATGAGCCTGACCCAGACCGTCAACCAGGCCCCGGTCAGCACGACGCTCGCCTCCTCGGCGAACGGCCCGGCGGCCTTCGGCGAGCCGATCACCTTCACCGACACTGTCTGCCCGGCCCCGCCGAGCACCAGCCCGGCGCTGCCCCCGTCCGGCACGGTGACCTTCAAGGACGGCAGCACGGTGCTCGGCACCGGCACCCTCGCACCCGGCGGTGGCACCAACTGCGCCCAGACGCAGGTGAGTTCCGCCAACCGGCTGCCCGGCAACCACACCATCACGGCCCAGTACAGCGGCGACACCAACTTCCTGGCGGGCAGCCTGGAGAGCATCACCCAGCAGGTGACCTGCGCCGAGGTCATCACCGGTGACGTCCACGGCAGCGTCCGGGCGACCGCGCCGAGCACCTGCATCATCGACGCCACCGTGCACGGCACCGTCCACGGCGCGGCCGGCGGGGCGCTGTTCATCGGCCACTCCACCGTCTTCGGCAGCGTGCACTCCTCGGACGGCACGCTGTTCGGCATGTGCGACAGCCTCGCCACCGGGACGCTGCAGGTCGACCGCGCGAGCGGGTTCGTGGTCGTCGGGGATCCGGGTGACGACGCCTGCGCCGGCAACCAGGTCGGCGGGTCCGTCCACCTGCTCGACAACCACTCCGGCGCGGAGCTGATCGCCAACCGGATCGTCGGCTCGGTCGACGTCAACGGTACGACCGGCAGCGGCCCGTTCCCGGACGACACCCAGGCCGAGATCGCGGGCAACACCATCCGCGGCTCGCTGCACTGCACCGGCAACGTGCCGCCCCCGACCAACGACGGCAACCCGAACACGGTGCACGGCACCCGTGCCGGACAGTGCGCCAACCTCTGACCGGTAGGGCATGAGGGGAGAGGCCCGGCTGTTGTTCGGACAATGTTGGTAAATGGCCCGCGTGGTAGATGGCCCGCCGGCTGTGTCCCGGTGCCTCGGGCAACGGGACACAGCCGCGGCCTGACGGGGTCCAAGCTATAGCCAGTGCTGTGACCAGAAGCGATCAACGGTTGGTGGTGATCGGCTTCGAGTCGGTTGGATGTGACGACACGTCCGATCGACACAGGGAGGCGGGATGGCACAGCCGGTCAGGGTGCGCAAGCTGACGGAACAGGAGGGGCAGAAACTGCAGCGAATCGTGCGCCGGGGAAGCACGAGCACGGTGCGGTACCGGCGGGCGATGATGCTGCTCGCTTCGGCGGGCGGCAACAGCGTCCCGGTGATCGCCAGACTCGTGCAGGCCGACGAGGACACCGTCCGCGACGTGATCCACCGCTTCAACGAGATCGGCCTGGCCTGTCTGGACCCTCGGTGGGCGGGAGGCCGTCCCCGCCTGCTCAGCGATGATGACGAGGACTTCGTCATCCAGATGGCCACCACCCGCCCGAGCAAGCTCGGCAAGCCCTTCACCCGCTGGTCGATCCGCAAACTCGCAGACCATCTGCGGCGCAACCTCGCCCGTCCGATACGGATCGGGCGCGAGGCCCTGCGCCTGCTGCTCGCCCGCTGCGGAGTCTCCTTCCAGCGCACCAAAGCCTGGAAGGAGTCCACCGACCCCGACTTCGACGCCAAGCTCGACCGGATCGAGTACGCGATCAACGAGCGCCCCGACCGCACCTTTGCATTCGACGAGTTCGGCCCGCTCGGTATCCGTCCGACCGCCAGCTCGTGCTGGGCAGCGCAGGGCCGTCCCGACCGGCTGCCGGCCACCTATCACCGCACTCACGGCACCCGCTACTTCCACGGTTGCTACTCGGTCGGCGACGACACTCTGTGGGGAGTCAACCGGCGCCGCAAGGGCATCGCACCGACCTGGGCCGCGCTCAAGTCGATCCGTGCCGCCCGCCCGGACGGCGCTCCGATCTACGTGATCCTTGACAATCTGTCCGCCCACGAGAACGGGCGCATCCTGCGCTGGGCGCGCGCAACAAGGTCGAGCTGTGTTTCACCCCGACGAACGCGTCCTGGGCCAACCCGATCGAAGCGCACTTCGGGCCGCTGCGGCAGTTCACCCTCGCCAACTCCAACCACCCCAACCACACTGTCCAGGCCTGGGAGTTGCACCGATACCTGCGCTGGCGCAACCAGAACACACGACATCCCGACGTCCTGGCCGCGCAGCGGCGTGAGCGCGCCCGTGAGCGCGCCCGTGTCCGCAGCGAGAAGGGCATCCGATGGGGCGGCCGACCACTGTCTGCCCCGGCTGCCCCCTGCCGGGGTGCGTCTGCTACGGAGTGAGACTGGATCGAACGAAACGGAATGCGGCTGCCGGGTCCGTGGCCCGGGTGACCGTCCTGCCAACGACGACATGTGAGGCCCCAGCGGTGATCGCCGCATGTGGTGTCCCGGGGCGGGCGTGCTCGGCCAGGGATTCGCCAGGCAGCGCGACTCCCGGGGTGATGATCAGGGCGTCGGGACCCAGGGTGCTGCGCAAGGTCGCGACGTCCCGCGGCGAGGCGATCACGCCATGGCAGCCAGCCTTCTGCGCCAGACGGGCCAGCCGGAGTACCTGCTGGTCCACCGCATCGCTTACGCCGATGTCGGCAAGATCCGCGTCGGTCATGCTGGTGACCACGGTCAAGGCAAGGACGCGCAGGTGGGGGAAGTCGCGGGCGGCCTCGACCGCGGCAGACATGATGCCGCTGCCACCCATGCCGTGCACGGTGACCATGGACACGCCCAGTGCCCCCGCGGCTCGAACCGCACCGGCAACCGAGTTCGGGATCTCGAAGAGCTTGAGGTCCAGGAAGACCTCCTTGCCCTGGGTGACAAGGCCCTTGATGACGTCCGGCCCCGCAGCGGTGAGTAGTTCCAGGCCGACTTTGTAGAAGCGGCACTCGTCGCCCAGCCGTTCAACGACGGCATCGGCGGTTGCGCGATTGTCGCAATCCAAGGCGACGATGATCTGACTGGTCGGATCCACGGCGTCATTGTGCCGCCACCCCCACTGCGGCCTGTCACCAGGGCCGCCAACGTGACCTGGTGATCGTTTCTGGTCACAGCACTGATATGTGGGGCCGGTCTGTCAAGGGGCAGCCTTCAGCGGCGTCCGGCATCGGGGTCTCGGGCGCCGCTTGTGTGCATGGGGCCGGTCGGTGCCTGGTGGCGCGCGTGTCGGTCTCGACGCGTGGTCCATGCTGATATGCGCGGGTTGGTTACCGCAGGACGGGCTGTTCGGCGGGAGCGTTTCCGCGGGTCTGGAGATCGAGCGTGGCGGCTGTCACCGCTGCTCATAGTGCTGCCGCGGGTCGCTCCTCACGCTGCCGCCATCAGGTCGCCGGCCGGCCGGTCTGTGGGCCCGTCTCAGTCGGGCACGGTGGCCGGCGACCAGCACCAGCCGGCCAGCTCGCGGGCGATGGCCACGTTCGCCACCACCGGCCGCTTGTGGCGGGCGATGAAGGTCTTCCAGCGCTGGTTGAGCCGCTGATTGCCCAGGTGTCTGCGGGCCCGCGCTGCGGCCGGTGCGCGTTGCCGGCGGGCCTGGATCGTGGCCCCGGCCCGGTAGCGCTTGCGGTGGTGCCAGGCGGCTTCGGCCAGCAGCCTGCGGGCAGGAGAACTGCCGGTCTTGGTGATCGGTCCTTGCGAACGGGACTGGCCGCTGGAGGACTCACTCGGTACCAGCCCGGGGTAGGCGCCGATGCTCGCCCCGGTGAACCGCTCCCAGTCACCGATTTCCACGGCCAGGGCGAAAGCGGTGAGCGTGTCGGTTCCGCGCAGGCACCCAAGCCGGGCGACCACCGCAGACCACGGTGAGTCGGTGGCCATCGCGGCGATGGCCTTGTCGAGTCGGGCCCGGCGTCCCTCGGCCAGGACCACCGCCTCGTACGCGCTGTCGTA
>NZ_JBFAIQ010000039.1:0-56175 GCF_040654755.1 Streptomyces sp. NPDC050625 | reverse complement strand
CTGCGGGCATCAACTCCGGCTGGAACTCGGTTTATGTGTGGGGGGTGACCCCGCCCCGGCCGCCCCCCGGCCGCCGCGCGCCCGCAACTCGGGCGCGCAGCGCCCGAGTTCGCTTGCATCGCGCGCAGCGCGATGGTACCCGCTCCGCGGGAGCGCTGGCGGTTCGCTGCGCTCACCGCTCAATTCGCTGGCTTCGCCAGTGAATTGACGCTCCCTTCGCTTTGCTCCGGGAGGCCGGCCCGCGTTGCGGGCCGAAGCCGGGCTGTGCCCGGCCCGGTGGCTTCCGCTGCGCTCCAGCCACTCCGCGCTATCGCGCGGGTGACGGGCCTTCGGCCCGTGCAGCGGCCGGGGAGGGTGGGGTGGTCGCTCACCCGGCCTGCATGAGAGGAGATGTGAGGCTGAGTCGGAAACGGGTCTTCGGGATGGGGGTGACTGCGAAGGGGCTGGGGTTGTGCCTCCCTTCCGGTACCGTGAAGGTTCGGGCGGGCACTCGCGCTCGTGCTTCAAAATATAATTCAGATCGATTCTGGATCAAGGCTTCCTTGCCTCTGCTCCTGCGCGCGCTGCCGTGCCGACCGCTGAATCCAGGTGACGCCTCGTCAAGAGTCGGCCATGTTCTCGCCTTGGGGGGTGTCAGCTGCCCAGCCTGCTGAAGGCCCAGCGGAGCGCTTCCTGGTCCGGATGGTCTCGGCCTGTTCGTTCAAGTGCGGTCATAGTGTGGGCGGTGAGCCGGGCCCAGTTGCGGAAGTTGCCGTGCGCCGCGTGGCGGTCGGCGAAGGCGATGTCCGCGGGATCGGTTCTCGCCCAGATCGGATGGTAGAGCGGGATGACCTGCTGAACTTCCTCCAGGTGGAGCTTGGTGATGTGCTGCCAGATGAAGATGCGGGAGGAGAGCATCGGCTCCCTCCGCAACACGCTGTGCGCGCCTTCACCACCGGCGAAGATGATCGCGATCTGCGTATACGGGTTATCCCAGGCGAACCGGAAGTATTCGAACGTCTCTCGATTGAGCCACTGTGCTTCGTCCACGACCAGCGTACGCGGCTGAGCTGCAAGGGAGTCCAGAAGCAGCCGGTCGAACTCGGATGGGTGACGCGGGGGTTCGCCTGGCAGACCGAGAGTGGCGAAGAGTTCGTGGCGTACCGCGCGGGCGGTGGGGCGGGCGCGGAAGGTGATCCGGCAGACCTCCTCGCCGCGAGTGCGCTCGAGCTCGCGCAGGCAGACGTTGACGGCGAGGGTCTTGCCGACGCCGGCTGGGCCGTGGAGGCACATCATCGCCCTGGCCTCGATCGTGTCGGTGATGTTCTCCCTCGCGGCAAGGAGCGCGCGGGTCGTGACGACTGCGGCGTCCGGGAGCCGGGTGTAGTGGTCAGTCTCCCGCGGTGGCAGCTGGCTGGTCATCGGCTGTCTTCTCCGGTGGCGGGGCGCAGGGAGGCTGGGGTGTTCCAGTCGTCGGGTGGCGGGGCGGGCGGGATGAGGTCCGGCAGGGCGAGGGCGGCCATGTCGGTGTGGTCGGCCGTCGTGAGTTCCTGGTCGGCTTCGACTGCCGTGACGGCGCCCAGACGCTGCGCGGGCGTGGGAGCGGTGGCCGGTGCGAAGCGCTGGCGGCGCAGGGCCTCGGCCTTCTTCGCCTCCTCGCGCAGGCGGCGGGCTCTGGCGGTGCGGGTACGGCGCAGGGCGTCGAGCTGCTCGGGGGTTGCAGCGTCGGCGAGATGGGCGGTGCCGAGGTGGCGGCCGGCCGGGTCGCAGACCTCGATCTCGTGATCATGGTGGGGCATGTGCCGGATACGGACGCTGCGGCCGGCCTGGCCGGCCATCCACGCGCCGACGTAGTCGCGGCCGCGCCAGCGCACCCCATGGCTGCTCAGCTTCCGCACTCTGCCGTCGTCCTCCAGCATCAACCCCCACAAGGCGGCTTCGGGGATGTCCGAGAGCGGCGTGGGATCGGCCAGCCAGGCCTCAATGGGAGTCCGGCCGGCAAGACCGGCAGGGCGGTGCTCGGCGTTCCACCACCGCGCCCAGTCCAGTAGCTCGGCGGTGAACTCGGCGAAGGTCAGCGGCACAGGCTCGTCGGGTTCGGTCTTCTTCTTGGCGCGCCGCGGCGCTGGAGTAAGGGTGTAGCCGGGCAGGACAGCGAAGAGCATGCGGTCGGCACACCGGTTGAGGTTCTCCACCGTGCCCTTCAGGTGAGGGCTGTAGGCCGGCAGGTCCTCGACCTTGGCCTCCAGGACACCGAACGCGCCCAGGACCGTCTTCGACAAGAAATCCCGGCCGCGGTCGACGCGCACGTGCTCGGGGACGCCGCCCGCCGGTCCGTACGGTCCGGTGCGCAGCACCGCGGCGCGCAGGGCCGCCAGGATCGAGGCCCTGGACGGATGGCCGGGTGTGACTGCGGTACCGGTGATGGCCTTCGTCGCGACATCGATGTACCAGGTCACCCACGGGCGCACCAGTTCCCCGTCGGCGTCGACCAGGAGCGGCGCCTGGACGTGGTCGGCCTCCCAGGTGTGGTTCCGCCACACCCGGGGCCGCCGACCGAACACGTCATGGGCCCGGGCCGCCTCAGGACCCCGCGCCAGGGCCGCGCGTTCTCCAGCGGTCAGGTCACGGCGCACCGCCCGCAGGAACGTCGACAACGACGGGAGCGGGTCCAGCAACGGCACCGCCTCCGCTGGCGCCCCGCCCGGTACCGCAGTGCCCGGCTCCCCGGCCTCCTGCAGGGCACGGACGGCCAGCTGTCGGTGCACCGCCGAGGCGTTACCCCGCCAGTAGGCCAGCAGCACCCGAACCTCGGCCGTGACCTCGAACCGGTTCTGCGACCTGGCACCCGGGCCGGCGGCCGCGCTGGGGTCGGCTTCAGCCTGGGCAAGCCACCGCCACACTGTCCGTTCCGACACCCCCAGGCACTCCCCCGCCAACCGCACATGCCCCCGCGACAGCCGCCCCTGGACCCGCAACCGCAGCAACTGCTGCACAGCAGGACCACGCAGCGCAGCCAGAGCCGGACCCTGAAGCACCGACTCGGGTGCCGACGCGTCCAGCGGCATCGGGTCTTCTGCCTCGGATGGACTGATCATGGAACCGCTCCCCGCCGCCGTGCTCTCCCCATTCCCGCTCCCGTGCACCAGCCCCGTCACGGGTAGGGGCCCAGCCGGGCGCAGGCCTGCTCGATCAACGAACGGTCCACGCGCGTATCCGGGCCGCGCTTGGACAGGGCATAGACGTGGGAGGTGATCTTCGCCCAGGTACGGAAGTTGCCCCGCGCCACCGTGGCATCCGCCCACCCCACATCCGCCGGATCCGCGCCCTCCCACACGTCATGGAACATCGCCAGCGTCTCCGCAAGCCGCTCCTGATCCAGTCCAAGGACCTGATGCCAGGTCAGCACCCGCGACCGCAACGCCGGTGCCCGCGCAATGACCCGCTCCGCGCCCGCCCCGCACAACACCAACGCGGCCGCCGTGCCCGGCTCGTCCCACAGCAACCGCAGATAGTCCAGCAACGCAGGAGACAGACGCTGCGCGTCATCGAGGAACAGCACCCCCGGCCGGCGCAGCACCTCCCCGAGGGCGCGGTCCGCCGGCTGCGCCCGGTGCGAGAGCGAACCCGCCGCCAGCCCCAGCGCGTCCAGAAGCGACGCGCGCATCTGAGGCAGGCCCGGCTTCACTCCGACCACCGCCCGCCACACCGGCACCCGGGAAGGCAGCAGATACAGCGCCTGCTGCACCGCCACCGTCTTCCCCACTCCTGGATCCCCGAACACACACCCGATCCCACGCGCCGCCGCCGTATGCCCCACCGCCTCTACCACCGCAGCAACCCCGGCCGTCGACACCACACGCGCCCCCGGCACAAACAACCGCACACCACCCCGCGAAGGCCCGACACCCTCCTCGCCGTCCCCGTCCGCCGCAGCCCCGGGCGGGGACGGCGAATCAGCGTCGACCACCGGCAGGCCCTCACCCGCCCGCTGCAACTTCAACTCGGCCAAGACCCGGTCATAGCGGCCAGCCTCCACCCGATTCCGGGACGGCCTCGCCACCTCCAGCACCCGCCCCGCACGCAGGTCCCGCTGTACCGCGCGATGCAACGTGCCCAGCGACGGCACACCCCCAGTGAGGTCATCGGCCGTCATCTGCCGATACAACGCCGCGACGTTCCCACCCACCTCCGCCAGGACCGCCCACAACTCGTCATCCAGCGTGAACCTGTCCTGCCGCGACACCGGCTCCAACCGGCCCTCACGCGCCTCGGACAGCCACCGCCACACCGTCCGGACCGTCACCCCCGCAGCCTCCGCCATCACCCGCACATGCAGCGACGACACCGACCCCGAACCCTGATCCACCGCCAACAACCGACGCACCACCACACCCCGCGCCAGCCGGCCATCCGCGTCCATACCCACCAGCACACCCGAGCACAGAAACCACACACACAGGAATGAGCAACCCCATGACAGCCAACCACCACCCTGCTATGCAGCCCATGGCAGCAGCCTGGTCATCCCATGACAGCCGAGATCAACATAGAAAGACCACACGACCAGCGATAACCACCCCACACCAGCTGACGCCCAACCACCGCCACCCACCCACCCATTCACACATCTCTAGGCGAAACGAAGGGGAAAAGAATGCAGCTCAAGCCGGTTTCTCTGGACGTCATCGCAGAGGCCCGCGAGGAAGCGCACGCGGTCGTGATGACGCTCATGGCGCGGCTGGCGCCGGGTGAGCACGTCGTGCGGCTCGGGGTCGACATGGAGGGGCAGGAGCGCCCCTTGAGCGCAACTCTGCCGATCACCGTGGAGGGTGACGGCGGCTCTGATGACCTGGTGGGCGCGGAGCCCGAGTACCTGGACAACTTCGTCTTCCTGCTGACCTGCGGGCTGGCGCAGACCCTGTGCTCGGGCGTCATGTACCTGCGCTCCCCCGGTGCTGGCGGGAGCGCCACGGTGCAGGCCTGGCACCTGTGCTGGGGGGCGCTGAACGAGTGCCCCGCTGCTGAGGCGGCCGAGCTGCTCGGGGACCGTGAACCCGGCGCCTACGTGGACGCCTTCGGTGTGCACTCCGCCGACGACGGCGACGACGAGGACGGGTGCGAGGCGGTCTACCCGCCGGTCGCCTACACCGTCCTGTAGAGGCCCCATGGGCCCGGGGTGGCTCCCCGGGCCTACTTCCCTGCCCCGGTTGGCCCGTACCGGGGCGCGGAGGGGTGCTGGCGATGGCGACCCGGCACCCCTGCGCACACAGCTCCCCTCCCCAGCCACCAACGCCGGGGAGGGGAGCCCAGCGAACCGTGTCCCACTGGGCGGGGAGCGCAGCGGACCGCCCCGCCAGTGCGGACGGCGCAGCCGCCCGCCCTCACTTCCCCAGGGCGCGCAGCGCCCCGGGACACCCGCTCCGCGGGGGGGAAGAAATAAAGGCGAAATGCTGCGCCGCGCCATTCCTTGCCCGGGTGCTTTTCTTGGAATCGGGCCGGTTCATTAGTGGGGGCGAATTAAAAAATGCTGGCGGGGAATTTCGGATACGAGCGGGTCGGCAAACCCTCTCCGGAATTCCCTGCCAGCGCATCTCTAGGAGAGACTGGTCTAGTGTAACGGGAGTTGGTGGTCGTGATGCTGCGCTGCGCACAGCATGAGGGAGTGTCGGTGATGAGCGGGGACGGCGCGTCGCGTCGGATCGTGGGCGGCCAGTGGGTGGTGAGCCGCGCGTGGGTCATGCAGCTCACCGGAGCGTCGGCGGCCACCGTGGCCCGCTGGAAGGCTCAGCGTGAGCAGTACCCGCCAGAGCGCCGGTTCCCGGAGGTGGCGTGCACGATCGGGCGCACCCGCTTCTACGTCCAGGAGGCCGTAGAAGCGTTCTGGGCGGCTTGGCAGGAGGACGTCGGCACTGGTCGTCTCCAGACCGCTGGACGGCGCTCCGGAGACAGCCGTGGCAACCAGGGAGGCGGTCCCAGCCGCGCCCAGCGCGACCAGGCCGTGGCCACCGCCCTCGCAGAACTCCGGCAGGCCGGCGGATACCGGCGCGGCATCGCCGCCCAGCTGGCGCGCGAGCACGGCGGCAACGAGCGCAGCTGGCAGCGCGCCGTGACCGAGGCCCGCGCCCTGTACGAACACGGACAGGACCCGGACGACGCGGGGCCGGCCCCACAGTCGGCACAGCCGTCGCCCTGACCCTGTCGGCGCAGCTGCGCCCGGCCGGCGCTCCGGTCCCCTGGTGCGCCGACTGTCCGGCGCGGAGCTCGGCGGCCCCGCCGACGCGCAACACCCTTGAAGGCCGCCCGATCCCCCGAGGCTCCGCCACACCACGCCCGCCCTCCCCTTTTCCCTTTCTTCTTCTAGGCGGGGGCGTTGTGGGGGTGCAGAGGGGGATGTCTGGCTCTCCGACCACGCCCAAAAGGCATGGTGACCTGCGGATACGCCGTCAGACGCCCGGTGGGTGCGAGCAGTTGTCAGCGGGGATACCGGAGGGGTCCCCGGTGGGGTCCCGGGCGTGGTCGGGGGCGGGGTTATCGCATCGTGACGCTGGTCGGGCCTTCGTGGTCGGTCCTCTGGTCGGGGCCGGCTGCTGGCCTGGGTCCTGAGCGCGGCGCCGGGCAGAACGGCGCCGCACCGTGCGGAAGGGACGACGGTGGCGATGCTGAACGCAGACGCAGGAGGCGGGGACCGGCTGGCGCTGGCGGTGCTGGCGCAGTACCGGATGGCGACGACCGAGCAGATGCATCTGGCGATCGCACCCGGGGTGCGGATCGAGCAGACGCGGCGCCGCCTGGCCAAGCTCCGCGACGAGGGTCTGATCGAGCGCATCACCCTGCCGCAGGCCGGCCGCACCCGGGTGTGGTTCGCCACCCAGTACGGCGTGAACATCGCCTCCGAGTGGCCTGAACTGCGGGACTGGCGGCCGCCGAAGCTGATCGCCGACCCCACCGCCGCACGGCTACGGGTGAGCCACTCGCTGGTCGTGACGGAGACCGGGCTCGCCTTCCTGCAGGACGCCCGCCGCCGCGGCGACGTCTGCCGGCCTCTGGACTGGATCCCCGAGGTCTATCACCCTCTAGGCAGCGGCGAGGCCGTCATCCCGGACGCTCTTCTGTACTACCGCACCTCCGCCGACGGCGGGTCGATGCTGCGGGCCTTCGTCGAGGTCGACCGGGCCACCATGGGACCCGAACGCCTCGCCGCGAAACTCACCGCCTACGCCCGCCTCCACAACTACATCACCGCACCCCCACCCGGACGCCCACGGACCGCCGTTGGGCAGCAGCTCCTCGAAGAGAACTGGCGGCGCCGCTACCCGTTGTTCCCGCGACTGCTGTTCGTCCTCGACGGCACCGGACCCACCGGCGTCCAGACACGCATCCGCGCCCTCCACGCAGCCGCCTCGGAACCGGCACTGACCGGCTTCCTACGCAACGTCCCCGTCCTGGCAGCGCCCATGACCGACCTGCTCCAGGGCGGCCCTTCCGCACCCGTGTGGCGCCCCGCCCAAAACCCCGAACACCAAGTCCCCTGGAGCCACGCCCGACACCCTTAGACGAGCCTGCGCAATCGCTGCGGACCAGAGCGGGAAGCGAGTGGGGCGCCGCCGGTGCCACGGGCGGCGGGCGACTACCCATTGGACTCTTGGACGTGGTGCGCATCAGAGGGGCGGCTCGCCTGTAGGTGTCCGATGCTGCCCTGGCTGAGACGCTCCCTGACGCCGACCCCTAGGCCCCCGCGCTCCCGCGCGTCGACCCGGCCGAGCTGGCAGCGCTCTACTGGGATATGCACACCAAGCGCGACCGCGCCGTACGACCACGCCGTGGTCGAGCGCGGCCCGCTCGGCGTCGTCCAGTTCGGCGTCGGGGAGGAAGTCCGCAATCTTGCCCGGCACGTCGAGGGCGACCCGGCCGTTCCAGGGCCGGGGTGTCCTTGTGGCCCGCGGCGTGTTCGGGCATAAGGTCGGCGACGGCCGTGCGGATGGCTCCGCGGCTAGTGCTGTGACCGGGAAGGTTCGCCGAATCAGCTCGGTCAGTCCGATCGTGCTGCTTCCCACCTCCATGAGGTTTGGCGAGGGAGGCCGTCGAGGTCCCCGCGGCCGGTGCACCAAAGAAGTACCTGGGTGGGGTCTCCGGGCGGGGCGACGGGGAAGAGTCGGTTGAGTACGGCTGCGCTCAGTGGTGCTGGTGGTAGCCAGTCCACGGACAATCCCTGCGTGATGTCGTGGGTGTGCAGGAGTGTTTCGGCGACGCCCATCGCTGCGAACCCGTCGGGGTCGCACGGACCCCAGTGCCAAGCACGCAAGGTTGGGCTGGCCGTGGCCAACGCGCTGCTGAGCAGCCCGCCGCAGGCGGTGACGGCCTGGAGCACCTCAGCCGGTGAGGCAGTGGAACGGACGTTCAGGTCGAAGGGAAGGTAAGCGCCGGCGGGCTGTGCTGCCAGCTGTCCCGCGTAGGCCAGCAGGTCATGGCCGATGTGCGCTGCTGTTTGCCAGCAGGTCCATTCGAGCGGCCCCGCCGGCACCGTCCAGTCCTCGGCGGTATGGGGGCTGAGTATCCGCAGCATCTCTGCCACGGCGGCGTCGACGTCCTGATGGTCCATGCGGAGCTCCTTGCGGTTCGTGCTGTGCGACTGGGCTGTGACGGTAGTCGTCCATTCACGCTGCCAGGCACCTGGCACGTCCGCCCCAGCGGATGCCTTTCTCACTGCGAATGCGGGCGCGCTCGCGGCGTTGGGCGGCCAGTACGTCGGGGTGGCGAGCGTTCTTGTTGCGCCACCGCAGGTAGGCGTGCAGGGCGCGGGTCTGTGCGGTGTGGTTGCGGTGGTTGGAGTTGGCGACGGTGAACTGCCGCAGCGGTCCGAAGTGGGCCTCGATCGGGTTGGCCCAGGAGGCGTAGGTCGGGGTGAAGCACAACTCGACCCGGTTCTTCCGGGCCCAGCGCCGGATCGTGTCGCCCTTGTGGGCGGACAGGTTGTCCAGGATGACGTAGATCGGGGCGCCGTCCGGGCGGGCCGCCCGGATCGACCTCAGCGCGGCCAGGGTGTTGGCGGCGCCCTTCTTCCTACGATTGACGCCCCATAGGGTGTCGTCGCCGACCGAGTAGCAGCCGTGGAAGTAGCGCACCCCGTGCGTGCGGTGGAAGGTCGCGGGATGCCGCTCGGGGCGTCCCTTCCCGGCCCAGCACGAGCCGGCGGTCGGTCGGATCCCGAGCGGCCCGAACTCGTCGAACGCGAAGACCCGGTCCGGGAAGCGTTCCAGGACCTCCTCGATGCGGTCGAGCTTGGCGTCGCGCTCGAGGGCGGGTGACTCCTTCCATGTTTTGGTGCGCTGGAAAGTGATGCCACGGCGGGCGAGCAGGCACCGTAAAGCCTCTCGGCCGATACGGATCACGCGGCCGTGGACGCGGCGCAAGTAGGCGGTGAGTTTGCGGATCGACCAGCGGGTGAAGGGCTGGCCGAGCTTGGTCGGGCGGGTGGTGGCCGTCTGGATGACGAAGTCTTCGTCCTCAGGACTGAGTTGGCGGGGACGGCCTCCCGCCCACCGAGGGTCCAGACAGGCCAGGCCAATCTCGTTGAACCGGTGGATCACGTCCCGGACCGTGTCCTCGTCGGCCTGCACCAGCTTCGCAATCACCGGCACCCGGTTCCCGCCGCCCGAGGCCAACAGCATCATCGCGCGCCGGTATCGCACCGAACTGGTGCTGCCCCGGCGCACGATCTGCTGCAGCTTCTGCCCCTCCTAGTCGGTCAACCTGCGTACACGGACAGGCTCTCCCACCACACCCCCAGCAGTCGGATCCGACGTCATCGCACATCCAACCGCCACAACCACCAACCCGGCGAACCTTCCCGGTCAGAGCACTAGCGTCGTCTTCGCGGGCGAGACTGGCGATGGACTGGCCGTCCAGGTACGCGACGCGCACGTCGTGGGTCTTCTCGAGTGTGATGGCCGGGCGGCGCCCGCCCTTGTTGCCCTCGGCGGCCCGAAGCCCGTCGTAGGTCAGCTCGGCTGGAGGTCGCCGACGGCCGCGTCCGTCCTCTTGCGGGCGCCGTACTCGCGAGGATCCGGGGAGGGTCCGGTCATGGCGTCAGTGCCGGTCCGGGCCCCTTGGGCGCAGACCATCACACGCGGGTCGACCGATCCCGTCAATGGCCGTCGCCGTGGTCGTGGTCGTCGTGGCCGACGATCGTCCAGGGGCGCATCAGGTCGTCGTCCTCGTGTTCGAGGAGGTGGCAGTGGTGGATGTACGTCGCCGGGAGCTCGGCGCCGCTGCCCGGAATCGACGCAATCTCATCCTTCGGCGGAATGAATTCCTGAATGATGATTCTGGTCACCATCTGCGCAGGAGCCTTGACCGTGTCCTTGTAGGACAGCGCTTCGTCCGGGTCCGGCGGAATCGGTGAGCCGGTGAAATAGTTCGCCAGCACCGGTAGGTCCTCCGGTTTGCGGCCACCGTAGACCCAATTTTCGTAATCCGTCTGGTAGCGGGCCGCGTCGATCGGCTGTCTGTCCAGCACCTGGAAGTTGACGAGGTGGACATGCATCGGGTGGGCGTCGTGGTTGGGATTGATGTACTCCCAGATCTCGGTCGAGCCCTCCTTGATGAAGTCCTGGGACGGCTCCATAAACGGCACCGCGTTGAACGTCATCGTCCTGAAGAGCTGGTGCTGGTACACGACCCACTGCCGCCGACGGGTGTGCGGTTTCGGCTTGATGGGCGGGACCGACTGCAGCTTGAGTTTCTCGGGTGGCGTCGTCCTGTCCCCACCTCCGGACAGTGGCTTGTTGACCCGGAATCGCATGATGTCCGCGATTTCCGGTCCGCAGCCGGTGATGCCGGGGAAGTGGACCTGCGTTCCCGGGTAGTTCGTCAATGTTACTTCGCTACCCTTGGCCGGACTGAAGTCGACGATCAGGTCGTACCGCTCGGCTGGACTGATCAGGAAGTCCAGCATTTGCAACGGAGCACGGAAGCCGCCGTCTGTGCCGATCAGCCAGAACGGCAGTTGCGGCTGAAGAAGTACATCTCTGGGAACGTCGAACCTCAGCCGCCAGAAACGCTCGTTCGAAGCGTTGAGAATGCGCAGCCGGTAGCGTCGCGGCTCGACGTCCAGGTAAGGGTACGCCTTCCCGTTGACGACCGGGGTGTCCTCGCCTTCCCTGTCGACCATGGTGTAGGCGAGCGAGCCGTCCTCGTAGAAGGTCCGGTCCTGCAGGATGAGGGGGACCTCGAATTCGCCTCGCGGCAGCCCGAGCCGCTCGTCGGCGGGGTCACGAATGAGGTAGAGACCGGCAAGTCCCGCATAGACGTTGAGAGCGCTCATCCCCATGGCGTGATCGTGATACCAGAGCATGCACGAATGGTCGTGGTTGGTGTAGCCGTAGATCGCTTCGTTGGGTTTGACCCGGCCCGGGTCCAGGGTGGTGTAGCCCTCGGCATGGAAACCCTTCGGGCTGAACGACTGCAGCGGCAGGCCGTCGGACTGAGGTGCTGTGTAACCGCCGTGCTGGTGTACGACGTTCCACACGTTGATGTCATCGGGGAACTGCGGGACGTACTTGTAGGGAGGCGGAGGGATCGGGGCGACGACGGCTTTCTTGTTGCGAATGTCGTCGATCACGTCCTGGAACATGTGGGTGGTCGGCAGCTCATTGCGCCACTTGACGACCGTCGGGTGGTCCCTGGTCGTGTTGAAGGTCGGCCCGAGATAGCCCATGCCGATCGGGTTGCCGGGGTCGTGCGGGTTCGCGGCCCAGTAACCCCACACTGGTGAGGGTCCGAGATCCCGGTGGAATTGCCACGAGTCCTGCCGCATCGTGAACTCGTAGTAATCGGCGCCCGGATAGACGGAAGGATCCGAGATGGCTGTCATCGGCCTGGGCAGCGGGTCGACAAACCTCTCCAGCGGAGGGGTGTTCGGCGTCCCCGCAGGGTCCTCACACCCTGCCGGCGGGTCAGCCGGCGCCCCATACGCCCGCCCTCCCAGAACACCCTGTGGAAGCATGACCGCAGCCCCCAGGCCACCGGCCGCGAGGAATTTCCTTCGCTCAATCATCGTCTCCAGCCTTCCCTCGCCTCACATAACGTCCAAGGGGTACAGGGCCGGTTCGGAACGCTGCCGCAACACGCCGGTCCCGTCCGGGAAAGCCACTCATTGAACCGATCTCAGCAGCAATTCGACCGGCATCGGAATCGAATTATTACCGCCAGTCTGAATACATTCAAAACCATCTCACCTGGTGCGGCCGAACTCGTTCATCCCACCCGCAGCCGCTCCCGCCGAACGCCGACTTCCCTCCGCGAAGCAGTACCATGACGCGCCATCTGTAAGCACCCTGAATGAGTCGACAATCCACTAAACGTTCTTCTGGCGCGTCACATTCGGCTGCGCCGCGGACTGCGGGTCTAAGTTTCGGTCGACGGGTGGGGCGTGACCGCCATGACCAAAAAGAGAAGCGAGCTCACCCGCTGGGCGCGGATGGCCCGCTACGCGCAGACGCCCGGCTCCTTCGTGCTGCTGGGCGCAGGCTCGTACACGCCCGCCTCGATCCTGCTGCCCAAGCGCGGGGCGCCAACCCCCGCGGACGTCGAAAGGTTGCGGTCGATCCTCGACCGCAACCTCGAGCGGCTCCAGATGTATTGACCCCGCAGCGTTGTCCACGCGGCTGAGGGGCGGCTTGGCGGCCTACGGGCCGAGGTAGACGCTCGCCGGGAGCCATGGCGGGCGGGGCAGGCCGAAGTGCTCCTCCAGCATCAGCTCGGCCTGGGTGAGCGCGCCGTAGACCCATCCCTGCCCGGTCGACCAGGCATCTCCGCAGACGTACAGGTTGGCGTCGGGGAGCGGGCGGCGCATGCGCGGCATGACCTCCCAACTCTTCGCCCCCACCTGCCAGAAATGGTAGGCCGCTCCGTACGGGTCCTGCACCCAGTTCTGGAAGTAGGCGGACGTCGGCTCGGGGATACGGGCGTCGGGGCCGTGCAGTTCGCGCAGCTGACGCTGTGCCTCGTCGACCAGTGGCCCCGAGGCCGTCGCGTCCATCGGCCGGGGCGGCCGGGTCACCGACACCGGGGCGAGGCGGTTCGGGCGGGTCAGCAACTCGTTCCAGAACTCGACGTCGTTGAGGTCGTTGTAGGAGGCCAGCAGCAGGGCGTTGCGGTTGCCGGGGTCGGCCCCGGGCTGCTTCCCCTCCACGCCCCAGTAGTAGGTCTGGCGCAGCGGCAGGTCGGTCACCGAGCGGCCGGCGCGCAGGCCTAGATCCTCCCACCACGGCCGGTCGTAGCCGAGGAAGAGCTTGGAGGCGGGCCTCGGGACGATCGAGCCGAGGTCGGACAGGAACCGGTCGCTGGTGAAGAGGAAGGTGTCCGGGTCCAGCAGCTCGATCGAGCGCTGGGGCATCGCCAGCACGACGTGCCGCGCCCGCACCGTGAGCGGCCGTCCCTCGGGCCAGACGGACAGGGCGAGGTTCAGCACGTCCTCGCCGTGGACGGTCTCCCTGTCGATTCGGCGGACCTGGTGGTGGAGGTGGACGCTTCCGCCCTCCGCCTCGAACCGCCGGACGAGTTCCTCGGGCATCGTCTGATAGCCGTTGACCAGGAGCCGGTAGTGCGGTGGCGGGGAGCCGACGAAGTCGGCCACCGACGCCTCCATGGCCTCGATGCTGTTGACGTTGTCGACCACCGAGCCGTAGCCGAAGCCGTCGTGGAGGAAGTTCCACCCCTCTTGTCCGACCGTGTCGAGCAGCAGGTTCCAGAACCCGATGTCGTAGAGGAGCCGGCCGTCGGCCGACGCCGTCGGTTTGATCTTGTCCCACGCCTGGTGATCCATGGTGGCGGCGCCGGGGACGAAGCGCTCGATGACCGACACGAGTGCGTCGTCGGGCGTCTTGCCCCGGATCGCGGCCGGCAGGGCGTAAGGCACGACCGTGGGGTCGTTCCACTGGGCCTGGGTGAAGCGGTGGCCGCGCAGATAGACGAGGTTCTGCGGCTCGTCGACCGGGAAGCGGGTCGTCGGCAGCCCGAGATGGTCCACGAGTTGGGCCACGACCGGCTGGTCGGTCAGGTAGCGCATCCCGCCCAGCTCGGCGTGCAGGTGGGGCATACCGGGCGGCGTCACCGAGAAAAGGCGGCCCCCGACGCGCTCGCTGCCCTCGAACAGGCCCACCGCGAGAGGACCACCGCGCCGCCGCCGAAGCTCCTTCAGCGCGCGGCTGCGCTCGGCCTCCTGGCCGAGTAGCCGCCAGGCGGTGTACGCCCCGGACACCCCAGCACCGATGACCGCGACGTCGAGCACGTCGTGCCGGTCCGGCGCCGACGCGGCCTGGTCCGAAGGCGCCTGCTCCGGCCTCGTGCGGACGAGTGGACGCGCCTGGGCCGATGTCCCCAGAGCTCCGTCGGCGAGGGTGGCGGCGCCTAGCGCCGCGGTCCCCTTGAGCAGGTCGCGCCGTGTTGGTTTGCCCATCTCCGGCAGCCTCCAGCCTGGATGCCCTCGGTGTAGATCACCTGTTGCGGCCGCCAGACTGTACCAATTCGGACATTCCGCTACGTTGGCGAGTGGCGGCGGGCGAGTCGCCGGGAAGTGCCCGGGCGCGCAGGCGCAGGGGTGCACGGGGGCGTACAAGCAGTTCGCGTCCGGGCATACGAGCAGATCAAGAGGATCCGGTGCCCGCGCTCGGCATGGTGTCGGGCCTGTGGCGTGATCCGCGTGAACACTGGTGGTCTCGGAAGCAGGCGGGAGAGCGCGAATGCACAACCTCAGCCCTCAAGGAGCCGGGGAAACCACCTCTGTCGGGGCAGGCGGCCATCGAGAACCCGTTCAGCCGGGAGTCGTCGGCATCGCTCTCGCCGCCGTACTCACCTTCGCCCTCGCGCAGGGGTCCTGGCAGTGGTTCGCCACCTACATCGGTGTGACGCTTCTCGTGGTGGTCCTCTCCTCCTACCGACCGCCGACGGTCATGCCGGATCTCCGCTTTTCGTATGTGCAGGACCTGACGGCGTATTCGCTGGTGGTGGGTCTGTGTGCCGCGGTCGCGCTGGCTCCCATGATGCAGCGCTGGGCATGGCTCTTTCCGATGGCGGGGACCCGCAAGCAGTGCATTCGGCTGGGCACCTTCGAAAGCCTCCGCACGCAGGCCTCGTTGGCGAACCTCGCCAGCCGTGACCGTACCGCCCTGGCCAATGCGCAGGTCGTCCACCGCCACGACGCCATCGCCGACTGCCTGGCATCCACGACCACCCTGTGGCTGCCGGTCTACGGAGCCGGGGCGGCCCTGCTGACGGGTCTGGGCGCGTGGGCCTTCGGCCGCGCTCGGCAGGGGCGGCGTACGGCCGCGGGCAGCCCCAGTGCGCAGACCGGGCAAGGAAAACCGCCGTAAAAAGCGCGCAAACCAAACCGGCCCCAGGACAACTATCGCCCTTCAGGCAACATCTTGGTGAACGGCGAGCGCCACGCGGTCAGGACGCGGATGCCGCCCACGGCCGGATGGGGTGAGAGACGTGCTTCGTGGTGGGCTCACTGCGCACGACCGGGCTACCGGACCGACACGCCAGCGGCCGACGGCGCGCCGGGCGAGGGTCTCCGGGTCGACAGCGGGCGCGGCCGGGGCGGCGCCGTCCGGGATCCAGGTCACACCGACACGGCCCGTGTCCGGGCACAGGACCTGATGGACCGCCTCCTTGCCGCCGCGCCTCTTGCCGTCCTGCATAGCCAGGTTGTCCGCCGGCGGCTGAGGAACGAGCTTGGTGTAGGTGCACTTCGGCGCCGCGGAGCCGCCCTTGCTCTTGCCCGGGGTACCGGCAGACGCGGGTGTGCCCGAGCCGCCCGACAAGCTGGAGTCGTCGTCGGCGCAGACTTCGACGTACCTGGAGGCGCCCTTACAGCCGGGCGTGCCGATGCCGCGCCCGCTGTCGTCGGCGTGCGCGGTGACGGGAACGGCGGCGGCCAGGACCACGGCCGCGGCCGCCGCCGCGCGCCTCAGCATGTCCAGTCGCCCTGCGGGGTGAAATCGGTGACCATCCACCGGCCCTTCCACCGCTCCGCCTTCGCGGTGGCCAGGTAGCGCAGCGGCCGGCTGGTCGGGAGCGGGATCACCTTCTTCGCCCGCGTGTCGTACGTCTGGTACCGCGAGAGGTCAATGCAGTCCGACAACGTCGCCTTCGGCGTGCCGGCCTTCAAGTCGAGGCTCGTCACCTTCGGGTCGTGGCCGACCTCGCCCCGCACGACCGTCCCGGCCTCCTTCATCCGCGCCAGGTCCAGACGCGTCTGCCCCAGGGCATCCAGCGTCGCGTACTGCGCCAGGCCCGTGCCCTCCTCGGACCCCTTGCGGTACGCCTTCGCCTCAGCCGCCGTCATCCCCCGGTACGCCTTCAGCACGGCCGCCTTCTCCGCGGCCTGAGGGTCCGCCGACTCCGTCACGACCGGCCGCGACGGAGTCGCCGACGACACAGGCGTCGAAGCGGCGCCCTTGTCGCCGCCGGAGCCGCACCCGGCCAGGGCCGCCGTGAGTGTCACTGCGCATGCGCAAAGCCCAACCGTGCGCATCCTGCCAGCAGTTCGCATCCGCCCCCCTATTGCCGTCGCGCGATGATCGCCACCGTAGCCGCTCAAGCACCCATGGTTACAGGCAATTCAGCGCCAACACGCAGACCCGACCACGGCCCTCACCACCCCCGACCATGAACCCTCCAGGCCCGACCATGAGCCAGACCACGCCAGGTCACAGCGCTGCGCAGGCCATCCGGCCGAAACCTGCGCAACCGCGTCCCCGATTGCGCAGCAGCTGAAGTCAGCCACCCTGCCCGAGTGTGCAGCGGGCTGCGCACCCCGTGACCGCTGCGCACGTACGCACGCCTCCGACGAGGTCTGCGCAATGGTCCCGGACGCGAATGCGCAGCCCACTGCGCAGGCCCGCCGCGGCCGCGCGGGGCAGTGACGCGGCCGCCCGTGCGGGTCACCGCCCCACGCTCTGGACGATCCCGAACACAACGGCGGCCAAGACACCGGCACCGGCCAGGGCGACCGTCAGCGGCACGGCGAGCGCCGGACGGCGGTGGACCACGTAGCCCAGGCCGACGACGAGGACCAGGCCCACCAGGACCAGGAGCAGCACGACGAGCAGAGCGAGTGCGGACACGGGAGATTCCCCCTCGGGATCAAGCACGCGGCAGCCCCGCGTGCAGATGGATGGCAGGGCACAAAGGCCCCTTTGGCCCTGCGGCACCGGCAGGGGTGCCGCAGGGCAGCGCAAGAGTGCTGGGCGCGGGGGTTAGCCGCGCAACCGGCACTGACCAGCGCATTCGCCATCGACTCTTCGTAATCCCCATCCCGCATTCAATGAATCCGGCCTGCGAGAACACTGCTCTGCGGCCTTGAATACGCCCCGCCGCTCCGCTACAGCCCGGGAGAGGAGCAGAGCCTCTCTCCGGCTATTGCGGAGAGAGGTGTCGGCGTCCCCGAAGGGCTTGCCCACAGCACCCCACCTGCGCAAACGGGCTCCCACGCGATGAGAGGGGTCGTTGCCCATCGGTGCCCGGCCCGGCCCCGGAAGCGTACGCTTCTCGGCCTCCGCGATGGGTAGGATCACGCCGCACGCCGAGCGGACGGTTCGAGCCACGCAGCGCACGGCACAGACGAAAACATCGGGGGCGCACGGGATGAGTACGCACGGCAATGGTCAGTGGGGTCCGACGGGCGGACCCGGATACGGCCCCGGTGGACAGCCGGGCCCAGGTCCCGGCCCTCAGCCTTACGCCGGAGGCGGACCCCACCCGTACCCCGGCGGTCCCGGCGTGGGGCCCTACCCGCCGCAGCCCGCCCCCGTGCCGCCGCAGGGGTTTCCGGGACATCCGCAGGGCTGGGGCCCGTACCCGCCACAACCGCACGGCGGTGGCCCGCAGCATCCGTTCCCGCGACCGCCCCGGCCGCCGCTGACGCGCGGGCAGCGGATCCTCAAGTGTGTCTACAACCCGTTCTACGCCGCTCAGCGGGCCTTCCGCCCCTCGCGCCCGGACGCCGTCGAGGACCTGACGGTGCGCAAGATCCAGATGTGGCGGACCGGGCTCGGCGCCGCCGCCTGGCTCGTGCTGGTCATGTCATACAAGCCGGTCGACACCGCCAAGGGCGCCGACGCCGTCGCGAGCGACAAGTTCGACCAGAGCTGGACCAGCACACTCTTCCTCGTGTGCGCTTTCCCGTTCGTGATCGCCCTGTTCGCGTTCGCCGCGCAGGGCGCGCTGCGCCGGCTCTACCTGCGGCGGTCCCTGAAGCCCTTCGGGGCGGTGGCGGCTCTGATGGGGTCCATGGCAACGTTCCCCCTCGCCGTCGCGCCCGACCCGGCGACCACTGGCTTCCGTGACGCCATCGGGATTCCCGGCATGGTCGTCCTCATCGCCCTCTGCACATGGTCGCTGGGATTCGCCCTGTACGGGATCGCGCTCTGCCTCAACCACGTGTTCCGCACCGCCGACATCCACGAGGTGCTGCCGCCGGTTCTCGCCACCGTGCTGGCGTGGGTGATGGCCGCCCTCGACGTGATCAACAACGCGAACGCCGAGGTTCCCGTCCTTGCCCGGATCGTGTTTCTGCTCGGCGCTCCGGTGTCGGTGACGGTGTTGTCGTGCTGGGAGCTGTACCGGCTGCGGAAGTACCACAACCTGTCCGTGCGACTGGCCCTCGGCCGCTAGGTCGTCTCCGCGCGGCTTTACGCGCACTCGTTGAGCAGCCGCCCCAGATGCTCCCGTCCGTCGGCGAGCAGCCCCTCCAGCGGCGCCGCCTCCTCGTACCACCGCTTCTTGTACTCCCAGCACAGCCAGCCGTCTCAGCCGTGGCGGGAGAGGACCTCCACGCACTCGGTGAGGGGGTGCACGCCGGCGCCGGGGCCCCATAACCCGCGGTGGGGATGCACAGGGCGCTGGACTCGGCGATCGGCTTACCCAGGAGGTCGACCAGCGCATCCTGGATGCTCGCGTTCTTGATACCGAAGCCAGTGAGGAGAAGCTTCATCATGTCCTTCCCAAGGTGCTGGCCGCACGCGTGAACAACCAGCCGTTCGCCAACGCGTCACAGCCGCCGCCATGTCATGGTTGCATCAGGAACAGGCACTCACTTCAGCGTGAGGTGGTACCGGCCCGGCTCAGCCACGACGAGCGCCCTCGGCCCGTTCGACAAGGATCACCGGCGACACCACGCCCGCCTCGAACGCCGCGGCCCGCACGTCGGCGAGGACCTGCTCCACCGTGTCCGGCGCCCGTCCCGGGGCCATGCCGGCGGTGGCCAGGAAGCACTCCCGGCAGCGGTCCAGCCAGCGCAGCCCGTAGCCGGGAAGGTCAGCGGCGGTGGTCGCCCGGGCGGGCCGGCCGCATCCCGCACACGGCGGCGGAGGCGGGGCGAGCCGCACGGACGCCTCCCGCCCAGCCCACCCGGGCGGGGCCGGAGCGAGCGCGGCCGGATCCGCGCCGAGGAAGCGCAGCACGTCGTCGATACCCACCACGCTCCCTTCCGCCGGGTCCCTGGCGTGACCGTTGTTTCCCCCGATCATAGAATCGAACATGTGAACGAGGAAGCGCCGTCGCGGCTCCAACTGCTCCACTTCGCCCGCCGCGTCGTGGCCCAGCAGGCGACGGCAGCCCTCGCCCAGCTCGACACCTGGATAGCAGCCGAGGAGCGACGGGAAGCGGAACGCCGCCGCGGCGAGCAGATGCGTCCAGCCCCGCCCGAGTGGCTGATCCAGTACGGCCTCAACAAGCAGAACATCGACGCCGTGCACACCGGCGACTGCTGGGCAGCCGCGAAGAGCGGACGATGCCGCCCGGCCACCCGGCAGCAGGCACTCGACGCCCTGCGCCGACAGATACCCGCATGCATCCACTGCCGCCCCGACACCGCCCTGGGCATCCTGGACTAGTGCCGCATCAGGCAACGTTCGCCCTGTCGATGGCTACTCTGGCGACGTGGCCGATGAGAAGGACAGTGGGAGCGGTTCGATCCGACGCCACTCGTGGGACCACCCGGTAGTGGCCACCGTCGCGTTGGAACTAGGCGGCCTTGCTGTCTCCGGGTTGGTCGCTCTCGTGGGGTGGCCGTTCGGGTGGCTGCCCGACACTGGTTTCGTCCTCCTCGTGACGGGCCTGATCGCGATCGGGCCTGCGGCTGAGTTGTACCGCGGGGCGGGCCCGCCGCGTCGGCTTGCTGTTGTTGCCGCTCTCCTTGCGCTAGCAACGGTGAGACTGCTCGTGGCTGCAGCAGTGAACTGGGCCTTTCCTGCGCTGGCTGATCCGGGCGTCGGTATCCTCGTCGGCTACCTTGTTGCGTTACCCATCGGCGTGGCTGTGTTGGCTTGGTTCCTCACCAGGGCGAACGTTGCCTGATGCGGCACTAGGCACTGCGCGGCCGGCCCCCCGTCGTCTTCTTCGCGGTGGTCTTGCCAGCCGTGCTGTTCTTCGCGGCGGGTGTCTTCCTCGCCGCCTTCTTGGGGGTGGCCTTCTGGGGCATCTCGTGGACGTCGGCCTCGACGTCCTCGCCACGGGAGGCCTGCGCCCGGGCCACGGACTCCTGCAGCGCGGCCATCAGGTCCACGACCTTGCCCGGCTGGATCTCCGGCTCCGGCACTTGCGGCAGTGGCCTTTCCTCCCGCTTCGCCTCGATCACCTTCTCCAGGGCCTCGGTGTAGTGGTCCACGAAGTCCGCACCCTCCAGCCGGTCGGTGGCCATCCGGTCGACGAGCAGCACGGCCTCGTCGACCTCCTCCTGCGACACCTCCACCGCCGGCGGATACAGTTCCGACGGGTCACGGACCTCGTCGGGCCACCGCATCGCGTGCAGCACCAGCGCGTTCCCCCGCACCCGCAGCAGGCCCAGCCGCTCCCTACCGCTCCAGGCGAACTTCGCGACCGCCACCCGCGACGACCTCTCCAACGCCCTGCGCAGCAGCTCGTACGGCTTCACCGCGACCTGCCCGTCCGGCTGAAGGTAATAGCCCTCCCCGATCCTGATCGGGTCGATCGACTCCCACGGCACGAACCCCTGGATCTCGATCGCCTTCGCCGTTGGCAGTGGAAGGTTTCGCAGTTCCTCGTCCGAGACGGGGATGACCTGTGCCCTGGTGAGCTCGTAGCCCTTGCCGATCTCGTCCTGGCGGACCTCACGGTCCTCCAGCTCACACACCTTCCGCACCCGCACCCGCCCCATGTCCTCAACGTGGTACTGGTGGAAGCGCACGCTGTGGTCCTCGGTCGCGGACACCACGTGGATGGGAACGGTCACGAGACCGAAGCTGATCGCGCCGCTCCAGATCGTCCGGGGCATGGCAGAACCTCCGCAGAACACCCCGAGCACACCTGTAGGTTCTCAGATCCCGTGTCATTTTCTCAGTCGCGATGTCATGCGACTGGCCGAACTGACACGGGATTGAGAATCGCTGGCCACTGCCGTCATTCGTTCGGGTGGCCTTGCCTCAGGTCCGGCGTGGGCGCCTCACGCGGATGCGAACGTAGCGCTCGCGGAGGAGGCTGCCCACGTTCACTCGTTTGGGGACTCCGTTGCCAGCGGGATACCGCACCGCAGGCAGCCGTTCGCATGGTCGTCCTGGCAGATGTAGCCGATGGCACCTTCCACGCACCATTCGGCGGCCTCCTCGGACAGCAGGTCGGGCCCGGCATGGAGCAGCCGACGAAATTCCGTGGTGTCCGCAATGTCGGCCGGGCGGTTGGTGAACCACTCGTCGAACCAAGGCTTGTCCCGGTGTATGCGCCAGTGCGCATTCTCCCGGTCGTCGACAGCCGCAAGGAACCGATCGACGATGCGCCCCCAACTTGGTGCTCCGAACCAGCCGTTGTCGGACGCACAGAAGGATTCGATCAGGGTTCGCAGGCCGAACTCCTTCTCGCGAAGGCAGTACCTTCGCCCCCATGAGATCGCGACCTGTGCCATCTCCGCGAGTTCTTCTCGCGGATCAACCTCGTGCGCCGGGTCGTCAGGGTTGTGGCAGGCCAGCCCGAGCTCGAGCACGGACTGCCCTGTCGGTAGAACCCGGGACGGGTTGACGATCGCGAGACCGAGACCGATCCAGTCGACATGGTCGAACGACAACATCGAGCGCACGAGTCGGGTGGTTGCCGTGTTGATCCTCATCATTGTGCCGTCGTGGAGCGGACTCTTCCCGGCATGCCAGTTCTCGACGGGTGTGTTGCGCCACACGGCGAGCGTGATGCGGGTGGCAGCGAGCCACAGCAGGGCGTCGTCGTCGAGGTGCCCGAACCGCTTGGCACACTCCTGGGCGCCGTAGGTGATCAACTCTTCCGGTTTCGGCCACCTGTGGCTGTCGGGCCCTTCAGGCCCTTCAGGCGCGTACTCATAGTCGTCGGCGTACTCGTCGAGGATCGCGCTCAACTCGGTTGCGCTGTAAGCCTCGCTGTACTCGGAGCTGTCCGGCTCCTCGACGGTGTACATGTCGTGGTCCCAGGAGACGTACACGTCGCCCCAGAGCACGACGTCGTCGCACTCGCTGGCGTTGTCCGTCACAACCGGCCTGATGGTGATCGGGGCAGTACGCCCGTCGGTTCGCTCGCCGTCCTTCTTGGCCGCCCATGCGGTGATGACCCCGAGCGGCTTCGGAAGGAGAGGGCCGACCTTAGTGATGCTGAACGGCTCGTCGTCGTCATCGGTGTCGAACCGGCTGTTGACGAACGCGACCGCCTCGGAGGGCGTGCTGACGATGGACTGTGTACCACTCTCGTTGTCAACCACTCGCCACAACGCGCTGTTCTTCACGATGCTCTCCGATCGCGGTGAGTGCACCCGGGGCGGGTGCGATGCGCCGGGTCGCTCGGCACTGACTCCAATTATGGGCTGATCAACCCGTCCATAGTCCCGCAGACGCTTGTCGGCGACGACGCTCGGGACGTTCGTGTGCAACCTGCTTTTCGCGACCGCAGCGACACAGCCAAAATCACGCAAAGTGCAACGGAGTGTCCGCGCAACCTGCGCTGCACGTCACCAGGAGCTGATTGGTTGCCGATGCAGGTTCGTGACGCCCCGGGCCGCGTTGCAGCCTGCTGGACAGCCTGGGGAAATGACACCGATCTGAGACAGCCGCCTGCCGACACATCGTGAGACTCAAGGGAAACATCCGGGTCACAGGGTCGGCGCCTGACACTGAAGTTGAGAACCTACAACACCCAGCCTAGAAGCCAGACCAGCACTGGTCACCCGCGAGCAGAGTTTCCTGCGGAGGGCCGCCGGCTTCAATGGACTGCCCTGTGCTCTTCGGCTGTCTCCTGCTTCGCACTGGCCAGCGCCAGCCTAGAAGCGGGCCAGCGCCAGCCCGCCGCTGGCTACTGCCGCCGCAGGCACCCTCGCGGTACCTGCCCGCCGGGAACCACCTGCCACAGGTGACCGCCGCCGCACTCGCGGTAGAGCGACCAGCTGCCCCGTCCGATCGCCGTCACGCAGGACGTGACCACCTCGCCCCGGCGCAGGTACCGGACAACCGGCGAACGCGTCGTGGCCACCAACCCCTCATCCACCGGGGCCGGCGCACCGGCACCGTGGTGACGGCCCGCCACTTCGCGGCACAGGAGCGTACGACGGGAGGGGACACAGCCAACGCCGCCGCAGGACCGACAAGCCCGGACGCCAGCACGGTCACCGTGGCCGCCGCGGTGAACAAGTAACGGATCACGAACGGCCAACGCCCGTCCCACCGGCCAGCGTCACAGACACCAGGCGGAGATCACCCACCCGAGGCACAACAGCACACCCCGCGGCCCGGCCAACGTGCACGAGCGACGCCCAAAGCGTCAGACAGCCTGATCCGGTTCGGCCTCGCGCAGGGCGCGCGCTGCACGGTCGCAGGCGCGAGCGAGCTGCTCGCGGAATGGATAGATCCGCGCGGACCCTGCGCCGGTACGCAGTGCAGCCAGGGCTTCCACCCACTCAACGGCATCCGTGGGCAGTGTGTACGGCTCGCCGCTCAGCCGGACGGCAGGACGGGGCGCGGTCGGGACCGGGACAGTGCGCACGACGGTACGCTCCACCACTTCCCGGACGGGCTCGGCGGTCCGCCCGCCGGCCGCCACCGGTCGATCCGCGCGGCGGTCGGCGCTGCGCACTTCCCATGCCCGGGACCGGTGTGCAGGTGAGCAGTAGACGGGTGGCCGGCCCCTGCCCGTGTAGGCGATGCGCGCACCGCACCAGGCGCAGGTGCGCTGCACAAGCCGCTCTTGTGCGTCCGGACTGCGTTCCGCCTTTTTCGTCACAGACGTAAATCTACTACCTGCACAAATGCCGAGCTGGGCAGGGGGACGGTGGGCCGACCCCAGCCCCAGCCGTGACCGGCCACGTTGCCCGCAGCGAGCGACGCTTGTGTGTGCGGCCGTGCCAGAGGGCCCGCGCAACCCCGCTCGAACGCAGCCGTTAGCGCTGACCCAGGACTCGGGCCTCGGCGAATGTTGGTTGGTCAAGTCCGAGTACGTGTCCGAGGGCCGGGAGGAAGCCTGCCACGTGCTGCTTGACCTGCTCCTCCAGGTCCGAAGGCTTCTCGAACATTTCCGGCTTCGTGGCCTGGATCTGAAACTGTTCCCGCTGGGCTTCGTACGACTGCCAGTTCACGCGATGCTCAGCGCGGGCCTGGACGAGCGTAGCCTCGGGGACCGCTTCTGCAGCGAGTTGACGGCTCACCTTGTGGTTGAGCATCCACGTGGCGATGGCCTCCCGGACGCCGAAAGGGAGTATGGGCGTGCCGATGCTCCGCTCGATGCGGCTGCCGGGAGCCGCCGGCCAAGGAGAGCAGACCTCCGTCAGCGCCGAATAGAGCCGGTCCCAGTCCGCGGAGCGCTGCTTCTCACCCTGTTCGATCAGGAGCTGTGCCTTGCGGCGCTGGTGGTACGGGGCATCAGGGTGGGCGAACTGGTCAACGATCTGGCGAGCGGTCTCGCTTCGGTGAGCTGCGGTGCTCCTGGTGGCCCGCGCCCAGGTGCGCCAGCCGCGGCGTGCCTGGGTATCGGACACGACCGTGTCGTCGGTCAGCCATATGTACAGGACCACGCGGATCAGCGTGTGGTGCGGGACGCGTGCGAGTGGAGAGCGCTGGCGGGCCTTGAGCATCTCGGTGAACAGCCGCCGCTGATCGGCCGAGTACAGCCGTGCATCGCTGCCGTGCCGGGTGGACTTGCGGAACGCCGGAGCACCGAGCAAGCCGTACTCCGTCCAGTCCGTGATCATGCGCGGACTGGCCTTCGGGACGCCGAGCGCCACGGCATCGGCGACCAGGTCCTCAGCGGTAGCCGGCTGCCACTCATCGGTCTCGTCCGTCACGGCGTGGAACTTACACCCGGATCCGGGCCCCTCGAATGGCCTCCAGCAATCCCCTGACGGGATTGTGGTCCGCGGGTGCTCCGGCCAGCTGTGAGCAGACCGTGTCGGCCCGAAGTGGCGTCGCCAGTCCGGGTCTTCCAGGCCCCCACACCGGGCCGCCATGTACCCGAATCAGCTCTTCAGTCGTATGTACTGCGTGCTCCATTTCGGGGCCGTACTCAACTCCG
Source organism: Streptomyces sp. NPDC050625 (assembly GCF_040654755.1). Lineage (NCBI taxonomy): Bacteria > Bacillati > Actinomycetota > Actinomycetes > Kitasatosporales > Streptomycetaceae > Streptomyces > Streptomyces sp. NPDC050625. Next base: position 30,660 of record NZ_JBFAIQ010000039.1, on the reverse strand, counting down.
AGGGAGAACCGTTGTCCACGCTCGCATCGCTCGTGCTTCTGCTCCTGGCCGCCGTCGTGGGACTGCTCGCGGCCAGCGCCGCCTACCTCGTACACCGCCACCCGACATGGAGCCAGCCACTCGGCGCCGCAGTCAGCGTGGTCACCGTCATGACCGCCGTCATCGGCGTGATCCTCACGCGGTGAAGCGGGCTGTATCCGCAGTCCGACGATCGGTACAACCTGAGGGCTGTCTGGCCGGTCTGGTCTTCGCAGGTCGGCGCGGTTTGTGCCGGAGTTCCTTTGAAAGCGGGGTGTGATGACCAAGGTTGTCTATCTGGATCAGAATCACTGGGTCACGATGGCCCGAGCACGTGTCGCGCCTGAGAAGATCCCGGTGGCCGAAGAGCGTCAGGCCGCAGACGCCTTGTGGGGGCTGGTCGCAGCAGGGCAGGTGCGATTGCCGCTGTCCAGCGCGCACCTGGTCGAAACGGTCCATGCCGGCACCAAGGAGCGCCGCCGACACCTCGCCCAGGCCATGCTCGACGCTTACAACGGGTGGCACATGCTGAATCCGCTGGTCGTGCGTCGGTACGAATTCGTCAGTGCCTTCGGTGGGCCGGAGCTGACTGCGGAGGATGTCTTCACCACCGCTGCAGAATCGCCGTTCTTCAACTACCAACCCGTCATTGGCAGCGCGGCTTCCGGATCAGAGCAGGTCCAGATGTCTGACCTCATCTGGCGGGCCACTTGGGCGAGTCTGCTGCTTGAAGAGACTCTCCCGAAGGAGGATCTGGAAGCCACAAGAGCCGTCGTCGAACAGTGGGCGGGAGTTCCGGCCGCCCTCGCCCGGTACCTTCGGGACCATCCTGCGGAACGCAACATGCGCATGGTCGCGGCCACGTACATGCTCGGCGACCTGAAGATAGAGATCGCTCAAGCATGTGTGCTGGCAGGCATCAGCACCGAAGAGCTCTCCGGCTATCTGCAGCCTGAGACCACGGTCGACTTCTTCACTCGTCTGCCCTTCAACGGCAGGGTGCTTGAGGTCACGCAAGCCCGCCTGCGCAACGCCGCGGACAAGTGGGTCAACAACGACCTGAACGACTTGTACTTTCTCGCCTGTGCTGCGGGCTACGCCGATCACGTTGTCGCAGAAAAGAAGACCGGCCACCTCCTCCAAGGAGCCAACAGGGCACTCGCTGCCCCACGGGCATCGGTCCACCTCAGCCTGCGCTCACTCATCCACGGCATACAGACATCGGAAGACTCGGGCTGCTAAGCGCAGTGGCTCTGTAAGCGAGTGCATCCACTGACGATGCCGGTCGCACCTCGGTCACTGGGGGCGGGCTGACGGTCGTGAGAGCGCCGACTCGGCGGGGCTCTCAACGGCGCCGCGCAGGACGCCACGGAACGGGGTGCTTACGGCGTAAGCACTCAAGGTGACTCACTCACGCCTTGAGCAGCTTGATCAGCTTCTCCATCTGTTCGGCTGTCAGGCGGTCGCGAAGCTCTTGAGCCAAGGCGTGCAGCTCGTGGTCTGAATTGACCGTGGCATGCGCGGACTGCTTCTCTGACGCCTCAGCCGCCCGATGAGCAGCTCCGTCCGTACGGGACGGCGCCGCAGGTTGCTCTGCCTTCTTCGTACGTTCGCGCTTCTTGGCGGCGCGCTGCTTCAGTGCCTGTTCGGCGGCGCTGTGCTGCTGCTGTTCTGGCAGCTGTCCGACTGTGCGGGCGACGTCCAGGGGGATCGTCTTCTGGGAGACGGCCTGCTTGAGCTCGGGGGTGAGGTTGAGAAGGGCAAGTCTCTGGGTGACCCATCCGCTGGACTTGCCGAGCGATCGGGCGACCGCCCGCTGAGAGCCGTGAACTGCGACCAGGCGCTGCAGGGCTCGTGCTTCGTCGAGGGGTTCGAGGTCCTCGTGTTGGACGGCTGCCGTGAGCGCGGTCTCCAGCAGGGTGTCCGCGTCCTCGGCGAGAGAATCGTCGATGTGGACAGGTACGTCATCGAGGCCTGCGAGCTTGGCGCCGGCGAGGCGGCGGTTCCCGTCGACGACGACGTAGTCCGCCGTGAGATCTGAGGCGTGGTCGGGATGGGCCGCCAGGAAGGCGTCCCGGGTAACGACGGTGACGGGCTGGATGACGCCCTTGCCGGTGAGGCTGTCTGCCATTTCCTCTATTGCCGCGAGGGTGGCCCGCGGGTTGTAGGGGTTGGGCGCCAGCTGATCGACGGGAACGCGGAGGGTTTCGCTGTGAACGGCAGCAGGACTTGCGGGCGGTGCGCTGGACTGCCCGGCAAAGGCAGCGAAGCTAGCGGCGCGGCTGCTCATGGGCTGGGCAACCGCGTCGAAGGTCGCGGATCCACCGAGAGCGTCGGCTTTGCTCATGTCAGCCTCCGGGCGATCTCGCGCATGTGGTGGGCCTGGTCGGATTCGGGGGCGTAGGCCAGGAGCGCCCTCTGAAGCCGCACGGCTTCGCGTTGTTCCTTCAGGTCTCCGATGACCGCAAGGACGGGGGGTGAGCCGAGGCTCTTCCACTTGTCCAGTGAGGAGGTGGCGATGAAGCCTCGTCGTGAGTCGTATTTGTTGACCACGAGCCCGAGTTGTTCGACCTCGATGTCGTAGTCGCCGGTGAGGGAGGCAACCTGGTTGATGAGCATGCCGTAGGCCTGCGCAGAGGTGTCTTCGGCTTCGACGGGGATCACCAGGCCGGATGATCCGGGCTTTTCCCCGTCGCGGCGGCGGCCGTAGTAGATGGCGGCGTCCATGGCCAGTCCGAGGCTGGGAGGGGAGTCGATGACGATGACGTCGAAGTGCTCTTCCAATGGCGCGAGGGCCCGCTCCAGGGCGGCGTGCCGGGGGCCGCGGAACATGGTGAGGCCGGAGTCGAGCAGGAACGCGTCGAATGCGGCCGGCAGGATGCGGAGCCGGTCGGCGAAGCGTGCCTCGTCTATGACGACGGTGAGGTCGATAAGGGGCGTCTTCGCCTGCTCCCTGTTGAGCATGTGGGTGATGAGGCTTTCCCCGCCGGCGGGGATGGCCTTGAGGCCCAGCTGGTGGGAGAGGTGCCCTTGGGGGTCATAGTCGACCATGAGGACACGTAGCCCGAGTCGGGCCGCGGCTTGGGCGACTTCAGCGGCACCGCCGGTCTTGTCCGACAGCGCGCTGGAGTCTTCCGCCAGCGCCTGTGCGAGGCCTGCGGTGACGGCGGTCTTCCCAACACCGCCCTTCTGGTTGCAGACGATGATGCGGCGCGTCGGCGCCTTCTCATCATCGGCGGGGTTCTGCTCCAGCCAGAGGGCAACAGCTTGGGCGAGGCCTTGGATGTAGGAGACGCCGCGGGTGGCGCAGTCCAGCTTGAAGTCGTCGTAGAGGCCTTCGGGCAGCCAGGTTCCGAACGACTCCGCTCCTGCGGTGTCGACAGCGGGAAGGGGCTCCAGATGGGCGCGCCATGCCTGGATGCCAGCCGTAACGGCGTCCTGGACGTCCGTACTGAGCTGGGCCGCCCGGACTTTGAGTGCTTGTCGGAGGGCGGCGGGCAGCTTGGATACGAGCTTCTCCCGCTCACCTCCTGGTGTCGGAGATGCCATGCACGGCAGCATACTGCCGTCGGCGATCGAAATATGTCGGGCGAGCCGTAACTTTCACTCGTATTGACGTTAGCTCCTGCACATTGGGGGTGCTTACGTCGTAAGCACCCCCGCGCCAGGAAGGCCTGAAAGACAGAAAAGGCCCGGACCCGCATCGCGAGTCCGGGCCAGGTCACACGGTCAACTCACCAGCCGTGAAAGGGGCGAGGCAGGAACGCTGAGGCAATCAGACGGGGCGTCAGCGTGCAGGGTGCGGCCATGGGTGGGCCGCACCACGACCCTCGCCCGGGCCGCCGGCACCGCGGCCGCCGAGTTGCTCACCCCGGCCAAGAGCGGCCACCCATGGACAGGGGAGTCGTTCTCCGCCGGGTGAGGCAGCCACCAGGTCCTTGAGGTCTCCCTGCCTCCGGCCGCCGGCGGCACCCCGCCCGCTTCCGCCGAGTCCGCCCCGACCTCCAGTCCGATGACGTCCCGCGCCTGGCCTCATCGCCTCCCTGACCGGAAGGGAATCAGCCCATTGGGCCGTGCCCTGCCTAGCGCTCGGTGTCGGCCTTGGCGCTGGTTGAGGTCTGGCGCTTTTTGCGGGCCCGGACCGCGGCGGCTGCGGCCGCTGCTGCCGCCGTCGTAATGAGTTGGGCAGGAAGCTCCGTGAGGAGTCCATTGAGAGCGATGTCGAAGGCGTGTTGGAAGGCGTGCATCTTGTGGGCTCCTCTACGGCGAAGGCTAAACGTTCAGCTGCGGTGCGATGACGCCTCTACGCTCTTCAGGTGGCCGGGGCTGGTCTACTTGTCCGGGTCGCCGCTTGGATAAGCCTGGATAAGGGCAGGTTGTTCGCTGTACAGGGGGTTGCGTGACCGGTGGGGGCAGGCGGACTCGTCCGTGGGGGGATTTAAAGGGGGCATCTGCTGAGGCCAACGCTGTCGCTGAGGTACTGAGACAGTGGCTGGATCGCGCGGGCCTGCGAGTCGATGACGTTCTGAAGCGGCTGACGCCGGAACACTTCGCCAACGGTCGCATCCCCAGCCGATCGACTATGTCGGATCGGCTCGCAGGCGTCGGGCTGCAGCAGGACTTCGTCGAGGCAATTGCCGACGTGTGCTCACGAGACGCTGCTGACCGGGGTCGGCTTCTTGCTCAAGCAGCAGCTGCCCGACAGACCGCGGCCAAGGCTGCCGGCGCGAGTGCCAGTCGATCAGCTGACGCGGCGGACCTTGTGATCCTGCAGCAGAGATCACTCGAAGTCTCGGACAAACTGGTCCGGGCCATGGAACGCGCAACGCAGCTGGAGCGCGAGCGCAACGATGCCAATCAGATGGTGCTGGTACTGCTGGCGATGGTGGACAAGCTCCACCGCGACATTGCCGCTCTGGCCCGGGAGCAGGACCGTCTTCGTTCCTCTCGCTCCGTACACACCGAATTGGAAGAGGTCCACGAGCGTCTGACACGAAGTGAGCAGCAGCGGGTCACGGCAGAGAGCGAGTTGGAGCGTGCTCGTGCCGAACGGCAGAAGGCCGATCGGCTCGCTGAGGAGGCCACCGAGCAGGTACGGCTGCTGACTGCCGAACTCGAGCGCCTCCGCGGTGAGGCTCCCGCCCCAGATGCCGATGACTCGGCCCAGGCGCCTGGCTCGCCACTCGACCTGCAGGATGCTGTGAACCACTCGGTCGACGATATCGATCTGGCGCTGGTCAAGGCCGCACGGCACTTGGACGACAGTGCTGACCGACTCGATCAGCTGGCCACCGAACTACACCTGGACAACCCGTCGGACAACTCTGCTGCCTCGAATGATGTGTCGGACAACCTCGCGAACAACCTTGAGGGCCTCTCATGGGCAGGGGCCGTGTCTGCGGCGGATGGAGACACATGGTTCGACATCCTCCTGATGGTGATCCAGGGTGAAAGCTTCACGGCTGACGAGCTCACGGAGTACCTCCGTCGCGTCAGCCGTGAACTACCGATAGTTGACGCCTTGGGAGTCTCCGCCCGGCTCGTGGGGGAAGCGTTGACCGATCCGGCTGCCGAGCTGATCATGCATGTGTTAGCCGAGGCTTCGGCTGCCGACATGCCCCTGGTGGTAGGGGAACTGCGGACCCTCACTGACGACGGGGTGGTGTACCAGGTCCTGAAACGCGTCGCTAGGTCCTGGCCAGCTGCAGACATCGTCGATGCTGTGGAATCGCTGCGGGCTGATGAACAACATACTGATGCGTACCAGATGCTCAGCGCTGTAGGCAGAGACAGTCCCCCGGTCCAGGTACTCAAAGTCATGCAGGGAGTGACCGAGCAGGACGCTGAGTGGGTTCTCGATGCAGCCTGCCGAGACCGTCCGGTGCCTGAGCTACCACCTCTAAAAAGCGCCTTACAGGCTTTCCGGCCGACAGCCGCCCACGCGATCGAGCATGCCTACCGTGAAAGGCACGGTGAGCGCCCGACGAGCTACGCCCCACATGAAGCGGGTACTCAAGGGAGCAGTAGCGAGGACTTCGCAGCCCCTAACACCATGCGCGGCGGCGTAGCGGAAACACACGGTGACCTTTTGCCGCTCGACACCGTCGTCCGGACTACCGCCACCGCCATAAAACACATCAACATTGGACAACATCAAGACCTCTACCGCCTCTGCCGCGACCCACACAGCATCCGGCAGATCGCCGAGCACCTCTTCATCTCCACGGCCGAGGCCCGGTCCCTGGTCACCAGCCTTGTGGACGCCGGGCTCCTGGCTGTCCAGCTCGCTCCGGCACCATCCACAGTCCTGACGGACGGGGACCTTGTCGATCTCGCAAAATCTGTAACTGCAGGGACGCTCGTCTTCGGCCTGGGCTGGAAATCCACGGACTCAGATCTAGAACTGGACGCGTCCGCGCTCGCGCTCACAGGGGACTGCGTCTACTCGGACAACTACTTCGTTTTCTACAACCAGCTGCAGGCCCCCGACCGCTCGATCGTGCATCCCGGCAGTGCGCCGGGCAACGGCGATCAAGCCACAATCCTTGTCAATACCGGCAGACTTCCGGCCGAAGTCACCAGAGTCATGTTCGCCCTCTCGCTCGACTCTGGTCAGCCGAACCGAACCCTTGCCGGAGTCGAACACCCCTATATCCGAGTCGCCACGCCAGGCGGCCGCGAGATCGCTCGCTATGAAATCTCCGCACTGTCACTAAGCGGCACAGCCGTCATCTGCGGCGCGCTGGAGAAGCACGTCGGCGGATGGGCGTTCATCGCTGGAGGGAGAGGCTACGCAGGAGGCCTGCGTGATGTGGCCCTGGACCACGGCGTACACGTAGCTGATGACGAAGATGAAGGACGTCACGCGCGCCATGCCCTGGAGCGTCAGGAGGTGCGGACTCAAAGCACCAACTGAGCATGTATGGGCAGATTGCCGTCAGTGATCGAAATATGTCGGACGTGCCGTACCTTTCACTCGTGCTGGCGTTAGCTCCTGCATGTTGAGGGTGCTTACGTCGTAAGCACCCCGTGCCGTGAGGCCTAGAAACAGAAAAGGCCCGGACCCGCATCGCGGGTCCGGGCCAGGTCACACGGTCAACTCACCAGCCGTGCAAGGGGCCGGGACGTCAGTGGGTGTAGCGGACGGGTTTGCGGAGGCGGTGCGCGTAGGCGATCTCGCGGCGGGTGCTGTCGCCGATGTAGCCGTCGGGGTTGACCACGAGGACTTCGTCGGCAAGGTCGATCTTTCGCAGGTGCAGGTCGTCCAGGACCGGCTTGAGCCGGTCGGCTTGTGCGGGGGTGGCCCACAAGGGGTGCGGTTGCTTGAGGTTGCAGCCGGGTGCGAGGACGATGCGGTCGGCGGCGGTCTCGTACAGCGCGGCTTCGGCGAGCTGCTCCCAGTACCTGGTCAACCCGCACAGGACGACGATCGGCGGGCGGGCAGCGGGGCTGTCAGCGGTCTGACTGGGCAATGAAGTCCCTCTCTTTGTGGGTGGTCGGAGTACGGAGCGGCCGCCGTGGAAACGGCGGCCGCTGTTTCAGAGCCGCGTGGTGGCGGTCACGGGTCGGTGTTCTCCGCTCCGGACTGCCTTCCTGGTCGCAGTCAGGAGCCGGTGTACGTTGCGCTGCTGCTCGCCGGGCGTGAGGCGCCAACGTGCGGGTGGCATGGGTCCGTTGAGGTCGCGGTCCAGGCGGACGATGCGTGCCTCGTGCACGGTGAGCGGGGCGTGGCGGGCGGCCTGGCGCTGCTCGCGCAGCCGGTCCTCGTGGTCGGCGACGACTGTGACCCAGTCGGTGCCGAGCCGGTCGGCCAGGCGCTGGCGGAGGTGGGTGCGCTGGCGTGCGGTGGTGCCGGCCCATACGCCGAGGCGTGCCTGAGTCGGGTGGGCCAGCGCCCACTTGAGGCAGCCCGTCACGATCGGGCAGCCGGAGCACAGCCTCTTGGCCTGCTCGATGTCGGCCCGCGCTGCGGGTGTGCTGGTCGCCTCGTGGGAGAACAGGCCGGGCTGGCGCTGGCATGCGGTGCGGGAGGCGGTGAAGGGGAAGGTGATCCGGTCGGAGGCCGGCGGGGCGGATCGGGATCCGGGCATGGCGGAGCTCTCCTGCAGAAGGGAAGTCAGGCGTGGTCTTGGGCGTCGTCGCGCGTGCGCTTGGGCTGGACGTCGGAGGCGAACCGTCCGGTCCGTGCTTTCACGGGGTTGGCGGTGATCCAGTCCTCTGCGCAGGCCTTATGGACGGGCTCGCCGTGGTGGGAGCGCATCGGCGTCGGGTGGCTGCACAGCGCGCATGGCAGGTCCTGCCAGCGGTCGAAATGGCGGCCGTCGCGCCAGTCCAGCAGGCCGCCGGGAGCCGGGACACAGCCCGGCTCCCACAGCGGCGCCTTGCGGGTCCGGCTGGTCATGCGAGGGGCAGGTGCGTGCCGGGGCGGCCGGGACGGCGTCCGTAGACCGTGGGCGTGTAGGCGTCGTAGTGGGTCGCCAGGTAGCCGGGCGGCTGCTCGCCCGTTTTCACGCGGTACATGGCCATGTCCGCGCCGCGCAGCAGGCGGATGTCGGCTGCGTCGGGCAGGTCGACGGCGCGGGCGGTGCCGATCGACACGGCCGGGTGCAGTGCTTGCCCGTCGTGGTCGACGGGCCGTGTCAGCAGCTCGTGCAGAGCGCGGATTTCACGGGCGGTCGTGGTGGGCGACACCCGCGCCGCGACGCCGAATTCGTCACCCCCGAGGCGTGCGGCCAGTCCGCCGTGGGCGGCGGCCCATGTTCCGAGGCGGTGGCCGATGGCGGCGATCAGGGTGTCGCCGGCGGCGTGTCCGAGGGTGTCGTTCACCGCTTTCAGGCCGTCGGCGTCGGCGACCATGACGTGCAGCTGCTTGTGGTGGGTGCGGGCGAGCCGGACAGTGCGTTCCTTCAGGGCGTCGCGGCCGGGCAGGCCGGTCAGCGGGTCGCGGCGGGCGTTGTCGAGCTGGCGGCGCACGCGCAGGTCGTCGGCCGCGAGGGCGGCCAGGGCGAGCGGCACGGCGGCCGCCGTGATGACGAACGTGCGCTTCGGCTGCCGTAAGGCGCCGGATGCAGGCATGATGGTCTCCGGTCTGCCCCCTCGGGGGGGGCGATTGAGAGAGGCGCACCCCGCGTGCTTGCAGGCTTTTGGGGGTGCGCTTCTTGCTGTGTGTGCGGGGTCAGAGAGCGCGGACGGAACGGACGCTGTGGCAGTCCGGGTGGCTGGCGTCGTGCGGGCTCCGGCCGTTCGTGGCGCGCAGGTCGGCGAGGATCTCCAGCAGGTCGTCCTCCGTGTCCAGGACGATGTCGGTGTATCCCTGGCCGCATGTGCACGGGACGACCAGGGCGAGGACGTCGACGGCCCCGTTGATGTCGGTGCGCAGCGTGTGGTGCAGCCACAGTCCGCCGTCCAGCCAGGCCACGGCCGACGGCTCGAACTCCGGGAAACCGCTCGGGCGCAGGGCGGGGTAGCCGCGCCAGTCTCCCGCGTCCAGGACCTGGCCGATGGTGGAGTGGTAGGCGTCGTAGATGTGGTGTGCGGCGGTGGTGACGGCGTCCTCGCGCTGCTCGTCGTCGGTGGGCACGTAGTGTGCCTGGTCGGCGAGGTCCATCAGGTAGGCGAGCGGGGAGTCGTCCGCGTACGGGCGAACCGGCGGGTTCAGGGTGTCGGTCACGGCATGTCCTCTCGTCACAGCAGTGAGCGGGGTGGGTGGGTCACAGGGCGGCGATGCCGGCGGCGGCAAGCAGGGCCAGCGCCGTCAGGGTCAGGTCGACGGCGCGCCGCAGGAGGTTGAATTTCCGCACGGCGAGGGCGGACAGGACCCGGATCCGGGCGGCTCGTGTGTCGCCGTCCATGCGGGCGCGGATCGCGTCCTCGTCCATGCGGGCCCAGAACGGGAAGGACGCCTGGTCGTCGCCGCGCAGGCGGGGCCGGACGACGAGCAGGAGCAGCACGGCAGCCGTACCCAGCGCGAGAACGGCGAGCGTGCCGAACACCTTCGCCGTCGGCGGCAGCTGCCTGCCGGTGGCGGAGGCGAGGCCTGCGAGGACGGCGCCGTCGAAGGCGAGTAGTAAGGATGCCTTGCCGTCCGTGCGTCCGATCTCATTGACGACCGAGACGCAGGCGGCATCCAGGTTCTTGTCGGTGGTGGAGGCCGTGGTAGTCATAGGCAGGTTTCCCTGAACTCGAAGGGGTGAGGGGGAGCGGGGGCGGCCGGCCCTTGCCGATGCGACGGCCGCCCGGTGATCCGTCCCCCGGCCCTGCAGGGCCGGGGGACGGTGATCGCACTACGCGGCCAGCCGGTGTACGTCCGGGGCCGGGGGAGCGAGGTAGCTGCCCGGGTCGGCCGGGGTGCCGTCGTGGCACTCAAGGCAGCTGCCGAGCATGCGCAGCGGGAGGCAGTAGATGTAGCGGCGGAGGCAGAGCGGGCAAGTGGTCCGCGCTGCCATCGCACGGTCCAGCGCCCACTCCTGAGCCAGCGTCGGCACGCGTTTGGGCACGGCCAGGTCGAGGCGGTACAGCCAGGCCCGGGTGGGGTGGGTGCACGCCTGGCCGGGCCGGTATGCGCAGCGCTTGCAGCGCAGAACGCCGACGGGGTCGTGGCCGCCGGGGCTCAGCCCGAGCGCCCGTAACTGCCGCCGGGTGGCCAGGCCCTCGGTGGCGCCGCGGTCATACTCCGGCAGACCGCTGCCGGTGCGCGGAACCCGCACGGCCTGGCGGCACTTCTTGCGTATCGCCGTGCCCATCAGCTCCCCCACGATGCAGGCAGCCGGCGGGGCCGGTGCGGGTAGCGGGGTCCGGGGCGCTGCGGGCGGGGCCGGCCGATCCGGCGGCGCGGGCGGGGCGTGAGCACGGGTGATGTCCTCCAGTCGTCGGTGAACAGCGCTGTGCCCCGCCTGTGTTCGGTTCGTCGGTGGGGCACAGCGGGGTGGTGCGGCTGGTGTCAGGCGGTGAGTCCGAGGGCCGAAGGCGTGCGGTGCGCGCCGGACGTCGCCGGCGCGGGCGTGGTGTGACCCGGGCGCGGGGCGTCTGGCTGCTGTGCCGCGGCGCCGTGCAGGTGGGTGCCGATCAGGTAGCCGATCAGTAGACCGGCGACGCCGAAGACTTTGTGCCGGTTCGCCTTCCACCAGGTCGGTCGCGAAGGTTCGGTCAGCACGCCTATGACGGCGGGACCCTTGGCCACGGTCTCGTCTCCTTCAGGTCGGGGTCGGGTAGTGCTGGACGGCCGGGCGGCCTGTGCCGCAGCCGAATTCCTCGTGTATCTGGGCGGCGAGGGAATCAGCTGCGAAGCAGGGAACCCGGCAGGGCGAGGCCTGTTGTGCGGACCGTGCGTGCGGCACGCTGGGAGCCGGTATCGCGGCAGGGGGAGTGAGATGGGCTTCTTTCGGAGCGATCCGCCGGTGGTGCAGTTCGAGGCGGTGATCGACACCGACGGGATGACGTGGCAGGCGTACACCGACGAGAACGGTGTGCTGGTCATCGACACCGCCGCCGACGTTGAGGTGTTCGTCAACCGCGCCATCGTGGACGGATGTGTGTATCCGGCGTGGGTGGACGACTACGGGCAGCTGGTCATCGAGCTGGATAGCTGACCCGCGTCAGGTGCTGGCCGTTACAGGCCGCGGGCGTCAGCCAGACTGGCTGCATCACCGAGCATCCGCAGCGGGGTGCGCCCGCTGCCGTGCGCGTCGTTGAAGGACGGCACGGAGTCGACGTCGCCGAAGCGGCGACGGATGGCGTCCAGCAGCACGGCAGCGGCGTCGGCTTCCAGTCCGCGGTCGCCGGCTGCCTCGGCGCGGATGGCTCCCAGCAGGCAGACCGCGCCGTCCTCGTCGACCAGAGTGCCGGCGCACCATCCGTCGGCTTCCATCCGGCGGTGGGCCCGCTGAAGGAGCGCGGCGACCGGGGTGCTGTAGGTCTGCGGTGCGGGCTGGGGCAGGGTCGGGGTGAGCGGGACGGTGACGACGTCGGCAAGGTCGACCGGCTCTGCGGGAATGTGCGCGGTGCGCACCTCGAACGCGACGGCTGCTTCGTCCAGGCGTACCGACATGGCCGCGTCCACGGCGGCCAGCCGTGCCTCCAGGCTCAGGTCACCGGCGCCGCTGGCGACCCGCGTGGTGTCGGTCGGCGGGGCCTGCCGTGGGGCGTGGTCCGGGTGCAGGGCGGCGGGCATGGCAGGCCTCCGGGCAGGTCAGTGGAGCGAGGTGAACTGGGCGACGCTGTGGAGCAGGGCGGTGATCGCGGGGGCGATGCCGGTGGAGGCGAGGCAGAACCCGAACGCGGCGCAGGCGAGGGCGGATCCGCCGCGCACGTAGCCCTGCCGGAGCAGCGCGACCACGACGATGAACAGCAGCAGGGCGCCGGGGACGGAGACGATCACGGTGTGTCCTTCCAAGGGGTGAGCGGACGGCGCCCGGGCGGGCGAGTCCGGGCAGCGGGCGCCCGGGGCCCCGACAGGTGCCGGGGCCCGGGGGCGGGGGTGGGTCAGTCGTCGGCGGCCAGGGCGAGATCCGCGCGGAGCTCCCGCAGGACGTCGTCTGCGGCGTCCGGCTTGACCAGGACGGCGCGGGCCTTGCTGCCGTCGGCGGGTCCGACGATGCCGAGCTGCTCCAAGGCGTCCATCAGACGCCCGGCGAGGGCGAAGCCGACGCGGAGCTTGCGCTGCAGCATCGAGGGCGATCCGAACTGGCTGCTGACGATGAGGTCGGCGGCCAGGATGACGAGCTCGCCGCTGACACCGTCCGGCAGCCGGCCGTTGCCCGGCTGCGGCTCTGGGACGTCCTGCTCGACAGCGGCCACGGTGTCCCTGCCGACGGGCGCATACACGCCGTGGTCGACCTGGGTGAGCTTGCCTTCGGCGACCAGGTCGCTGAGGGCGTTGCGGACGGTGCCCGCGGCCGCGTCGACCTGCTCGCGGACCTCCTTGGCCGTCATCTCCCGGTCGACCACGGCCAGGATCTGGTCCTTCACCGTCGTCTTCTTCGGCTTGACCACGGGCGCGGGCGCCAGGAAGGCGGGGACCGCCGGCATGCCGCCGTTGCCCCGGCTGCCTTCGCCGTCGGTGGCGTAGTCGTCGACGGGGGAGTCCCAGTCGCCGTACAGGTCACCCATCGCGGCCAGTGCGTCGATCTCGCGGTCGGTGAGCGTGTTGACCGTGCCGCCCTGCGGGAAGATGTCGTCGAGGTTGTGGCCGGTGCCGTCCTTGGGCAGATGCACGTACAGGGCGCGCATCATGCGGGGGGTCTCCCCGCCGGTGAGCACGTGTCCCATGCCGGCGGTGGACTGGCCGCGGGCGGCGAGGGTAACGCCGTTCATGCGGTCTTCCAGCGACAGGCCGCCGCCGACCACGGTGGGGATCGTGGGCAGCGTGACGCCGTCGGGGAGCATGCCTTCGGTGGCCTGCCGGTCGGAGATGCCGGAGACCGTGCGCAGCACCACGCCGGTGCCGGAGCGGGTCTGTTCGCGCAGGGACCGGTCGCCGCCGATGCGGGCGAGGTCCAGCATCTGGCCGGCGAACAGGACGCCGATGCCGTACTTACGGCCGCGTTCGGCGATGTACACGGCGTTCTGGGCGATTTCCTGCCCGGCGGGGGAGTCGTCGCACAGCCCGTTGAACTCGTCCAGGTCCAGCACGAGCAACGGGTACGGGGAGGCCGGGGAGAAGTCGTGCCCCACTTCCTTGTTGATCTCACCGCGGATCGTCATCAGCGCGACCGCGGCCCGCGTGGCGCGCGCGGCGTAGGCGCGGCCGGCACCCTGGCGGTCGATGTACTGTCCGGCGGCCGCCAGCTGTGCGTCCGGGTCCAGGGAGGCAAGCCAGGAGACAGCGCCCGCGTTGGCCTGGGCGGCCAGCCCCAGCACAATCACCACGGTCTTGCCGGAACCGGTGACGCCGACCACGTAGCCGTGCACGGCGCCCTTTTCGTCGAAGAGGCGGGCCTCGACGTCGGTGCCGTCGTGGGCGGTGCCCAGCACCCAGTAGCCGTCCGCGTCAGGGGTGAGCAGCTCGCGGGTGGCCGGGCGCATGCCGGTCAGCGGGGAGTTCTCGTAGAGGGTGACCAGGACCTGTGAGCCGCCGTCGGCTTCAGCGACCAGCCGCAGTTCGGAGGCTTTGACGCCGAACGCGGTGCACAGCTGGGCGTGGGAGACGCGGGCGACCTGGCCCGGCTCGACCTCGGCGAGGATCATCCCGCGTGCCGGGATCTGCCCCTGGGCTTCGTGCCGTTCGACGCGCACGATGCTGCTGCCGGGGACCGCGCCGCCCGGTTTGGCGACTCGTTCCGCCCAGACGCTGTTCAGGCTGCCGCTGCGGACGCGGGTCGGCGTCACGGTCAGCTGCGCCCTGCCGGGGCCGGTGTTCGGCTTTTCCTGTACGTCCACGCACGCGGTGGGCACCCCGAACGCCGCGGCGACGTCAACGAGGTCGATACGCGGGACGGGCTTGCCGACGGGGGCGACGATGTCGGCGGCGAAGTCGGGGTGGGCGGGCGACGCCAGCTGCTCGACGTTCTCCAGCCAGGTGCCGGGAGCGACCTCCGCTTCGGCCCACAGACGCATCACCAGGCCGGTGAATCCGGGCGGGTAGGCCGCTGCGGTCACGGTCGCGTCGGGTGTCCAGCTGGCGCGGGTGACGGGCAGCGCGGCGGCCATGCCGGCACCCCAGCCGAGCGCGAGCACCGGCTCCCACCACGGGCGGCCAGGGGTGCAGGCGGAGACGGCGTAGACGGCACCGCCGGTGACGGGACCCAGGACCTTCTGCGCAGTCCGGATCACTTTGCGGAAATCCTTGGTTTTGACCTTGCGGTACAGCCACCACACGCAGCCGCCGCTCACGGCGGCGACGGAGGCGTGGGCGGCCAGCAGGTCCATGGAGGGCACGTAGGTGAGGGCGGCAGCGGATGCCCCGTAGGCGGCCATCTCTGCCTTCGCCCGTGCGGGCATCCTGCGCATCACGACGGATCCAGTCCTTCCTGATCTGACGGGTGTAGAGGTACGGAGTGGAATGCGGTGGGGCCGCACCCGATCCCGGGTGCGGCCCCACGAGGGCGGTGCGGGTGTGGTGGTCAGAGCGGCCGGTAGAAGCCGGGCTTGGCCTGGCGGGCGTTGGAGGCTGTGGCGGCGGCATGGATGCCGCCGTATTCGGCCTGGTGCTCGCTCTTGAGGTGGCCGGCGGCCTGGTGCATCGAGTCGGCCGCGGACATCAGCCGCTTGCAGCCGCCGACGACCCGGCCGAAGGCCTCGCCGACATCGGCGACCCCGGCGACGTGACGGGGGTCGACTTCGGCGGCCGCGCACAACTCGGCGACAGTGACGGCCGCATCAGCGTTGGCGCGCATGCGCTGCGCCACGTACTCGGCATGCTCGAGCAGTTGGGCCGCAGCGTGCTGCAGCGCCGTGAACTTGGTGACGAGGACGGTGTAGCCGTTGGCGGCTCCGTCCGCGCCGACGGCGGGTGCGATCTGCCCCACGGGGGCGCCTCCTTCCGATCAGTTCTCGTTGTGGATGCGGGCGCTGGGCGCGGCCAGGCCGGCGTCGACGGTCGCGTCCTGGGTGGGCCGGTAGTCGCGGGCCATCGTCGTTTCCTCGGCTTCAGCGATCTCAGCGGCGTCCAGCGCGGCCCTGGCCATGCGTTCGGCCTGCACCACCAGCTGCGCGACGGCCTCCATCAGCACCGCCACGGCCTGCAAGGTGCGCGGGCCGCTCACGTTGTGGTTCTCCGTGAGATCGTCCGCCATCGTCTCCAGCTCGCTCAGCAGCCGGCGGGCCTGGCGGGCGAGTTCCGCGCACTCGTCGTGGGTCTCCATGCCGGCCGTGGTCAGGAGCGTGAGTGCCCTCAGCGCGTCATCGAGCCGAATTTCGGTGGCGTGCTGGGCGGACATGCCGCCCGGTGCCGGCAGCGACGCTGCGACCGGTGCGGAGGCCGTGCCGGTCCTTGCGGGGGCTGCTGCCATCGGGATGGGGTCCTTTCTGCGGGTGGTGCCGGGCCGCTGTCCTGCCGGCCGCTGTGGCGCGCGCGGCAGGGCGGGCGGTCCCTGGCGGGGCAGCTGCCGCTGTGCCGGGCCGATCGCGGTCGGTTCCCAGCGCTTGGCATGGGCGCCGGGCGGGTCGACCTGCTCCACGGTGATCGTCACGGGGCCGGGCGGGTCGGTGTCGAACGGTGACGTCCTCGGTCCATAGGACGCCCTTGGTCCGTAGGACGCCCTCGGTCCGTAGCCGGGTCTTGAGCCGCCGGCGCCCGCACCGGCGCCGCGCCCCGTGCCGCTGTTGGCTGCTGAGTCTTTGCCATGGGTGCGGTTGCGGGGGCCGCCGCCGTTGGCCTTCCAGTGGCTCTGGCGTTTCTTCCAGCGGTCGTTCACGGTCTCGTAGACGGCATCCCACAAGCCCGTCCGGTCGCCGGGCGCCGTCCAGCCGGTGCCGTTGTTGACGGGTCCCGTGCCACCAGCACCACCGGCGGCCTGCCGAGGACCAGTACCGCCCTGGGCAGCGCCCGAAGCGCCGCCACTGGACCGGCGGGCCTTCCACCGGTCATTCAGCCGGTCACCAGCGGCCTCCCAGAACGTCGGCCCGGACCGCGCAGTGCGGACCGCGGCCTTCGTGGCGGCCGCGCCAACGCCCGCGGTACTGCCTGGGTTCTTCGAACCCGGGCTCGCCCCCGTGCCGCCGGACTTCTTCCTGTGCCACCAGTCGGCGACGGCCTGGCGCGCCGAACGGCGCCCCGACCCGGCAGCCTGCGAACCGCCACCCGAGCCGCCGCGGCCGCCAGAACTGCCGGAGCCACCGCTGCCTGACGGCCCACCACCTCGGCCAGAGCCGCTGCTGCTTCTTCCAGACGACCCACTGTGCCGGCCCCCACCACTGCCGGAGCCCGCCCCGCCGGTGCCACCTCGACCCCAGGAGGAGCGCCCGGACGGCCCGGTCGACCGCCCCTGCACAGCGCCGCCACCCAGCCCGCTGCGGCCCATTCCCGACCTGCCGGAACCGATGCCACCACCACCCCGCACAGGGCCACCAGGGCCGCGTCCGAGGGCGCTGCGGCCGTATTCGTGACTGGAGGGGACACGGCGCGCCCGGGCACGCGCGGCATCGGCTTCCGCGGCGTGCCGGGTGGCGTCCGCGGTGGCCTTCGCGCCCAGCAGTTCCAGCTCCCGCTGGTGCGCGGCCGCCTCGGCGCGGCGAGGCCCGGATTCCTGAATCCAGGTCTGCAACCCCTTGAACGCGGCCAGAGCGATGGCCAGGATCGCCGCCAACGACAACGCGCCCGTCCGGGGCGGCCCCGCATCGGGTACCGGTCCGTCGGGCAAGCCCTCGCTGCGCAGCGACGCCGGCACCGTCTCCGAGGTGCGCGGCGCATGGGGTACTTCCGGGGCATCGAACGCAGAAATTCGAACATGCCCAGGCTCTTCATCGGGGTCCCCGCCGTCGCCGTCCAGGTCCGGTACGGACGGGACGGGCGGGGGCGGCGGGGAGCCGATCCGGGGTAATGAGACCACGTTGTCCAGGCTGTCGTCGTCGGACACACGCCCTCCCTTCCTGGTGACCGCCGGTGACGGGAGGGCGCCGCCTCGCACGCGTACGCGTACGCGTGGTTGGGACCCCCGTCAACCCCGATTCCGGCGGTGATGATGATGACAATGACGATTACTGACAGTGATCCCGGTAGATCCGTTCCAGCTCCGCCGACAAGCCGTTGAACACGCTGTGATCGCCGGTGCGTCGGACCTTCTGGACCGCGGAAACCTTCACCAGGTCGAGCCAGACCCGGAAGAACTCCTCCGGCCCGCGCTCCCCTTGAGCACGGGCCTGTTCGAATCTGCTGTTCCAGTAGGCGGCCTTCCTCGGGGACAGCTGCGGAGCTCCCATCAAGCACCCCGCCGCCGCTGGCTGTTCGGGCCGAAGAAGTCACCCAGCACCTTCACCTGGCCGGCCGGACCGTCGTCGGTGTCGGCCGGAGCGAGCCGCTGCAAGGTCTGCTGTGCGCTGTTGTGTGCGACGGCCTGCAGCTGCTGCTTGCGCTGGGCCTTCCTCAGCGCCTTGTCCTCACGCCGCTGGGCGACCACTTCCGGCTGGGTCTCCTCGTAGGCCGCCACAGTCGCGTTGATGGCCCTGGCAGCCTTGCGCATGGCCTTCGCGACGTCCCGCAGCGGCTTGACCCGCTTACGGGCCCGCAGAGCCGCCGACCAGGGCATGTCCCCGTCAAGGGGCCGGGCCTTGAGGTCGGCCTGGAGCGCGTCGGCGAGCGCGTCGTAGGCCTGGGCGTCGGTCAGCAGGCTGCCACGGTGCTGGGCCTGCCAGCCCTCGCGCTGCCCGGGCAGCGCGAGGGCCTGCACGCCGTTTGTGACACGGGTGGCAATGTCCTTGCTCATCAGGGGGTTCTCCTCGGGACGGGGTGGTGTACTTGACGGGCTGTCGACTTGCTTCCGGCAGTCGCAGCGAGGGCCAGCCCAATTCCCGTGGGCTGGCCCTCACTGGTGATGCCGGATCACGTGAGGTACTTGTCGGCGTCCACGGGACGCAGCAGGCCGGCCTGGCTGAGCAGCCGGATGGCACGCGGCTGGTTCACGGACAGCTCGGTGCGGGCGCGGGAGATGTTGACGTACCCGTCGTCCTCGCGCGGCAGCGTCTGTACGAGCGGGAGCAGATCGGCGTCCGTACGGGGCGCGGTCGCCGTACCGGTACGCCCGGCGGGGACCGTCCCGGACGGGGCCGTACGGGCGGAGACCGTACTGGTACGCGTCCCGCTTCCATGTCCGGCCGCGCTCGTACGGGCGGGGCCCGGTGTACTAGTACGCGCCGTCCCGGACGGGGCAGCCTGTACGCCGCTGGTACGGCCACGGTTCGCGCCGGTCGGGCCCGCATTCGCGGCCGCCTGACCGGTGCCGTGCGGGGCGCCGTGTACAGGCTGCGTACCAGCCGGACCGGGAGCTGTACGGACGGGCGCCGTACCAGCGGGAGCCGCGTACGAGTGCGTCCCGGCCGGGGCTGTACGGGCGGGCGCCGGGCCGTCTGTACGTGCGGCCGTACCGGTACGCCCGCCCGTCTGTACGGGCGTGTCCGTACCGCCGTGGCCGTCCGTACCGGCGTGGTGCATGAGCGTGTGGACGCGCCAGATGACGGCCACGAAGATCAGCACCACGAAGGTGGTCAACGGCCACGGCGCCGACTGGCCCGCCTTGACGATGTGGGCCTGCTCGGACAGGTGGTACGTCACGTTCGCCGACGCCATCAGCAGCAGCGCCGCCGGGATGTCCCGCCGGGTGCGGAACGCGGTGACGCAGTACACGTCGATGCTGACGGGGAAGAGCGGGGCGACGTACGGGTGGATGCCGACCATGTGCGCCAGCTCGTACTCGCCGGACGCGGCGAGGCCGATCCCGGCGAGCAGGGCGATCCACGGCGCGGTCCGCCAGCCCGCACGGCCGACCCTGCGATGCAGACCACGCCAGCGGGAAGCCTCCCGCCGGGCCTCCTTCAATTCGTCCAGCAGCCGGCGGGCGCGGGCCTCGTCGGCCTGCGCCCGCTCCGTGACGGCCGCCGCCTTCTTCTGTGCGTCGGCGACGATCCGGGCGGCTTCCTTCTGCGCCGTCTCCCGCAGCTGCGTGGTGACGGTGGTGGCCTCGCGCTGGAGGCGAGCGCGCTGGTCGTCGCACGCCGCACGTAACTTGGCGAGGTCGGCGTCCAGGGCGGCCCGCTTCTCCGTCGCGTTCTTGTCGAACGCCTCGCCCATCTCCCGCAGCTGATCGCGCAGTTCGGCGCGGATCCGCTCCGCCTCGGCGTGCGCGGCGGTGACGGCCTGGTCGGCCTCGCGGCGGCGGGTATCGGCGGCGGTGACCGCGTCGCCATACAGCGTCTCCGCCTCCGCCCGGCGGGCGTCGTAGGCGGCGGCCGCCACCTCGGCGAGCTGCGCGGCACGTGCACCAGCCTGGTCGACCTCCGTCTGTGCGGCGGCCGCCAGCTGCTGCGCGTGCTCGTGGGCACGGGCGAGGATCTGCCCGGCCTCCGTGCGGCGGCGCTCCACCAGGGCGTCAGTCTCGGCGAGGTTGGCCTCCGCCACCCGCCGGAGTTCGGCGACCTGCATGCGGGCCAGGTCGTGGTCGGCGCCGGCCTGCTCGGTCAGGTCGGCGACCTGCGCCCGGGCCTCCGCGAGGATCACGGAGGCGCGGTCGCGGGCCTCGGTCAGGATCCGGTCGGCGTCGCCGCGCGTGGCGGTGGCGTCCTGGCCGGCCGTCTCCTTCAGTTCGGCAGCCTCACGGTCGGCGTCGGCGGTGATGCCGGCCGCCTGCTCTTGCGCGTCGGCGAGCATCACGGAGACGCGGTCGTGGGCGTCGGCGACGGCTTGCGCGGCGCGGGTCTCCGCCTCCGTCTGGAGGGCAGCGGCCTGCTCGCGTGCGGTCTCGATGATGTCGGCGGCCCGGTCCCTGGTGTCCGTGGCCGACGCCGTCTCCTGCCCGGCCTGGTTGGCCGCGGGCGGGGTGGGCGCGGCGGTGGTCGTCTTCCTCGGGGTGGGGGTGGGCCTCTTGCGGGTCCTGGCGGCCACGCCGCCTCCTTCCAGGTCGGATGCCACCCGGGCGGGCGGCATATGAGGGGGATCAGGTCGCGGGCGGCCGGTGCGGGGCGACGATCCGCCCGTCGGGCAGCAGCTCGCCCGTGTCCTCAAACACGAAGGCGCCGTTGCAGAGCAGGCTCCAGCCCTGCTCCGGCTGGCCGGCCACGACCCGGGCGGCTTCCGCGTCCGTGCTGTCGGACGTCGGGCACGGCGGGGTGTGCAGGCACAGGGAACGCGGCTGGCGGCGGGTCAGGCCGGAGTCGTCGAGCAGGGTCGGTACCGGGATCGTGCGCATGCGATGCCTCCGGGTCCGGGGTGGTGGGCTGCGCGGCTGCGCGGCTCCCCTGGACGCCGCCCGGACCCGCCACCCGTGCAGAAGCGGGAGCGGGGCCGGGCGGGTCAGGCAACCGGCAGGTCAGACCTGGTCCGTGTTCTCCGCGAGAGAGGAGACGGCGATCAGGACGTCCACGGCGGAGTCCAGGGCGTTGAGATCCTGCTGCGGGACGTCGGGCGTCGGGTGGTCCTGGTACACGTCGGTGCGCATGTCGGGCATGACGGTCCCTTACTTGAGATGGGAGGCGCCTCCCCCGCCCGCACCGGCAGAGGCCAGTACGGGCGGGGGAGGCCACCGGCAGAGGTGGCGATGCCGGTGCGGGGGTGATGGCTCAGCGGCCTCGCTGCCGCAACTGGCGGCTGAGGTGGGCGTCCTGCAACGAGGCGAAGCTCTCGTACAGCCGCTGCCCGACGGGGCAGCGGCTGGTGTCGGTGCAGGACTTGCAGGTGGTGCGGTGGGTGCGGTGCGCGGTGTGTGCCGCCTGGTAGCGGTCGTACAGGTCGGTCACTTGGGCCGGTCTTCCGACCGCTTGTTGGCCTCCCGCACCCTGCGGGACAGTTCCGCGCGCTCTTCGTCGGTGAGGCTGAGGATGGTGGTGATCATGCCGTCACCTCCTCGCCAGCACCGGCGGCTGCGAGGCGGGCCCGCATCTCCGCGACGGTGCGCGGCGCGCGCCGTTCGGCGGGGATCACAGCGTCCTGGCCGCGGACAACGTCCAGGAGGTGAGCGCCCAAACGGCGGTTGGCGTCCTGGCCTGCCGGGGCGGGCCGGGGGCGTGTCATGCTGTCGATCACAGGGCCTCCTTGTCAGGTCCTGTACTGGCGGTCCCGGAGGGTCAGAGCTCCGGGGCCGCCGCCCTTTGACTGGCCGGACGGCCAGCCACGCTCCGTCTCACACCCCGTGACGCTCTGGTGGGGTGGGAGAGGGACCGTGGCGGATCGTCAGGCCGCCGTCGCGAACGACTCCGGTGTCCGGCCCGCGCGGACCAGGTAGTCGGACGTCGTCCACGTGTCGCCGACTGCGTACGGCTCGCTGTCCGCGCGCGTGATGTCGCGGACGATCACCGCCCACAGCGCGCAGCGCTTCAGGAGCGCGCTCGCGCGCTCGGGATCGCGGATGACCGCCAGCACCTCGTACGCGCTGACGCTGGTCTGGTAGATCGCGCCGACGGCGCGGGGGCCGATCTGCCCGTCGACCCGGGCGTCTCGTTGCGAGTGAGGACGTCCCCCGGGATCGGAGGGCTGGCGGCCATCCCGCTCGTGCGGGGTGGGCCGCATAGGAAGCTGGGGCTTTTCGGTGTCGTCTGCAACGACGGGGAGTGCCATGATGCTGGGCATGCAGGTCGGTCCTTCCATGGGGTGACCTGCGACAAGAACCCCCAGGGGCGCAATCCCTGGGGGTTCGTCGCTGTGTGGTCCCGCCGGGATGGCGGGTAGTGCGTCCTGCGCACTCCGCCAGCCACCAGGCCCGCGCGAGGCGGACGATGGTCGACGGCACGGCACGTTGGTGCCGCAGTGCCCCGGACCGGACTCGAACCGGTCAACTACTTCCAACGGGGCCCGCGATCTTTGCCCTTGTCTCACCTGCGCGTTCGGCTCACTTGTCTGCCCGCGAGGGTGGCATTGCGGAAGGTACGTGCTAGTCGCGCAGGCAGGGCCGACGGCTTGTCGCTGTTGCCTGATCCCGGGTGACCAGAGGACTCACCTGATGGCGCCCCTCCGCAGATCTCGTACTCGGGGGTGCCGGCTTGTCGTGGCTCCGGGTGTCCCATATGGAGTTCTCAAGCAGCGAGCGCTTCCTTGGCCCCTCCCTCGGGGGAGGGGACTTCCGGGCGCCAACCTTGCCGACTTACTTAACTTAATTGGTACAGTGCAGCACCCAGCAGACCGTGTCAACCAAGTTGGGAAAGCTATCTAGATCAACGAGGGAGCCTTACGATGTGGCTCATGACGGCCGAGGACCTGCAGCCCTACCAGCGCATCGTGCAAGACGTGAAGGACCAGGTCAGGCTTGGTCGGCTGAAGGGCAACGACAAGCTGCCCAGCACCCGAGAGCTCGCGGACCACTACGGCGTCGCCCCAGGCACGGTGCAGCGAGCCCTCGCGGAGCTCCGCACGGAGGGCGTCGTCTACTCCCACCAGGGGCGCGGATCCTTCATTCGCGAGTCGGCTGTCGACGCCGTCGCCGATCCGACTTCCCAAGCGATCAAACGACTGGAGGAGAAAGTGGCTGAACTGACCGAGCGGCTGGAGCGACTTGAAGCAGGCGACGGCAAGAGAAGCTGACCAGGTGCCATAGATTCGGGTGGACACGACCGCGTCAGGCACAGCTCTCACCGGCCCCGCCTATCGGAGTGCGCCAGCAGGGCCTTCACAATCAGCCCGGTTGCGCTAGTGCTGGCCACGGTGGTGACCATGTCGCGCAGCACTACAAGAAGTACCGATGTGACCAGTCCGCCGGTAAGGATGGCGGCGACGTGAACTATCACGGCGGCGCGAGGATGCCCGCGCAGCTGGGGCCCTCCTGCAGGTCTCGTGTCAGCGGAGGTGTGCACGTGCGCCGATCCGCCGGGCGTGAGGTCAATGGTCCGACCGTGCGCATCGGCCACATGGTGAACTTTGTGGGCATGACGAAGTGTGGTCATCTCGCCCCCCTGGAGCGGTAGTTGGTGGCAGCCGGCTGAAGGAGCCGGTACTCCAGGTGTAGGCGTGATCTTCGGTGACTTCTACGGTTGCCGTGTATCCGTCGGCCGGATACAGAGACTTGGATACATGGAGGGGGCTCAAAAATGGGGCAGCGGCCGAATGTGCTGACGCCGGATCAGTCGCCCCAGCACCGCCTTGGTTACGTGATCCGGGAGCTGCGCGAGGCGCGCGGTCTGTCTATGCGGGAGCTGGCCGGCAAGACGTTCGTTTCACACTCCAAGGTGCAGCGATGGGAGAACGGCGAGCGGCCTCCGAAGGACCGGGGCGAGGTTGAGCTGATCGACCGGACGCTTGGTGCTGGCGGGTTCGTGATCGAGCTGTGGCAGGAGATCAGCCGGGGTTTATCCGAGCCCAGCCATGTATCCGATGCAGGCTCCCATGTATCCGATACATCGCTGGACCTGGCCACAGCCCTATCGCAGGCGGCAGCGTCGGATGGCGAGGGGATCTTCGTACCTCGACGTCTAGACGATGGAACGGTGGTGCTCGTGGCACTCGATCGACGCGCGCTCCTGCGCGCTGGCGCGGTGATCGGTGCGGCAGCGGTGGCTGGCTTCCCCATGCCAGCGTCCGCGGCAATCGCGGAGGATCCATTCGGTTTCGCAAGAAGTGCGACTGAGACCTGGTCCGGGCTTCGGCTGTCCCGGCCGGCGCCTGAGTTCGGTGTCGACTGGCACGCTCTTCTTCCAGGGGGCCGTTCCATGCTCGGCTCGCAACTCTCGCTCCAGGTCCACCCCGCACGCATCGAGGGGGGCCGGGTGATCGTGTCTGTGCCTGACCAGCGGCGCACGGAAGAATTCCTGGCACGGCCGCATCGCGGTCTGCTGGTCGGGGCAGTCGACACCGGTGGCGCCTCGAGGTTCTACGCTCTGGACGGTCGCACGGCACGTGCAAAGATCACGAGGAACGACGGCGTGTGCGAAGTCGCCGCCCCAACTGCCTACGAACTGGACGATCTCACCTACGGCATTCTTTGGGCTGTCAGCAACTACGACGACGCGCTGCAGGCAGATGACCAGGTTCTGTCCGAGACGCGCAGCGATCTCAGAGCGTACGAGCGGCTGTCCGCGTCTGCAGTCAGTAGGGAAGCCGCGCCCGGTCTGAACCCAGTAGCCCACATGTGGCTGGGCTCGGACTTCTGCGCTCGCCACATCCTGC
Organism: Streptomyces sp. NPDC050625; assembly: GCF_040654755.1. NCBI lineage: Bacteria > Bacillati > Actinomycetota > Actinomycetes > Kitasatosporales > Streptomycetaceae > Streptomyces > Streptomyces sp. NPDC050625. The sequence goes on along the minus strand of NZ_JBFAIQ010000039.1, from coordinate 5,906 downwards.
GTGCGCTGCCGGATCTGCCGACGTTGCCCGCGTTCTGGACGCGGGAGCAGCGGGGGGAAGAGGCCAGTGCCTGGCTGATCTTCGATCACAAGTTTCCGTACCTGCGGGAGACCACCAAGGCCCTCGGCAGCACGAGCACCCGGGCGTTCTGTATCCCGGAGGGCGTCGTCCGCTCCTCCCCGCGGTATGAACGGATCCTGTTGTTCCTGGCCGTGGCACTGATGGAGTCGTTGGGAATCCACGCCCAGTTCACGGCGGATCCCGCGTACGAAGCCGTCGAGGGCTTCGTGGTCGCTCCCAACAAGGAGGCGGTGATCGCCAACTGGGTCCGCGGGGACGGGATGTGGCATGTCGACGTGACGGCCCGCTCTTCGATCGTCCGGGAGTTCACGCTCGCAGCGCATGACGTCAACGCAGGCTCGATCACCGCTGCGCCAACGGCTGCCGGACGGCTCCGTGCTCTCGCGCAGTATCTCGAGCTGCCGTGGTCCTGGCTCATCGAGCGGTGCAGCCAGCTCGCCCGGTACGGGTCATCTGGGCTGATCCAGTCCCGCAGCAGGCTCGTCTCAGCGGCGGGCATCGATGCCGCGTGCGCGTATGTGGGCTCTCTCCCGGCCGACCACTGACCCACACCACAACCCGCATGGCACGAAGGGGAAAGAGATTATGGACGACAATGCCCGGAGCGTCGTGGTGCTCTCTCTTGGCGGCACCATCGCAATGACTGCCCAGACGGACGGCGGCGCAACACCGACGCTGTCGGCCGACGACCTTGTCGCGGCCGTACCGGGCCTTGCCGACACAGGTTTCCACGTGGAGGTTCATGACTTCCGCCGGCTTCCCGGCGCCTCACTGGCCTTCTCCGACCTGCTCGAGGTTGCCCTCAAGGTAGAGACGCTCGCGGTCGACGGCGTGGTCATCACCCAGGGGACGGACACGATCGAGGAGACCGCGTATCTGCTAGACCTTGTCACCACCGGGGACACGCCGATCGTGGTGACGGGCGCCATGCGCAACGCGAGCATGGCAGGTGCCGACGGTCCCGCGAACGTGTTGGCTGCCATCCGCGTCGCGGCCAGCACTGAGGTGCGGGGAGCAGGGTGTGTGGTGGTGTTCGCTGAAGAGATCCATGCTGCCCGTTGGGTCCGCAAAACCCACGCCACGAGCCCCACCGCCTTCACTTCGTACCCCGGACCAATCGGCTACGTCGCAGAAGACCGTGTGCGGATCACGGCGCGCCCCACCCCTTCCCCCGTGATCGATCCGCGCAGTGCCACCTCGCCCGCGCGCACCGCGATCTTCACAGTCGGCCTCGGAGACGACGGGGCGCTCCTGCACGCCCTGGGCGACCATGTCGACGGCCTGGTGGTCGCGGCATTCGGAGCCGGTCATGTCCCCATGGCATGCGTGGACGCCCTCAGCGAACTCACCAAACGCATGCCCGTAGTTCTCGCCACGCGCACTGGCTCGGGCCCCGTCCTCCGCCGCACCTACGGCTTCCCAGGCTCCGAATCGGACCTGCTCGGGCGCGGGCTGATCTCCAGCAGCACACTGGACCCGATCAAGGCGCGCATCCTGCTGCAGCTGCTTTTGATGACCGCCGCCGACAAGGACCAGATCGCCCAGACTTTCAGCACCGTCTCCTAACCGACCCAACCGCCTCGGGAACTCATCTTGCGCAGCTACGAACTGACCACCGGCCGGACCTTCGGCGTGACCTTCGACCACGGCGACGACTTCTTTCCCACCCTTGCCGAGTTCTGCCGCCAGAACGGCGTCCGGCACGGCTACATCCCGATGTTCATCGCTGGCTTCGCCGAGGCGAACATCGTCGGTGCGTGTGAGAAACTCGAGGACCCCGAGGCCCCGGTCTGGAGCAAGGTCCATCTGACCGGCGTGGAGGCGATGGGGTGTGGAACGCTCGCCTACGACGCAGAGACGGACTCGGTCCTGCCGCACATTCACACCTCACTGGGCGAGAAGGCTCGATCGGCCACCGGCCACACGAGCCATCTGCTCAGTGCTCGCGTGCAGTTCCTCGTCGAGATGCTCGTAGTCGAGGTCACCGCGCCTGTGATGACGCGACCGAAGAACCCCAGCCTCTACGACGTGCCCCTGCTGACCTTCGGCGCGTGAGGGCGCATGATCGCAATTCGGTCAGTTCCTACTCCGGCATTTACCCACAGGGGTATCCCAAGTGCCCTCCCCCGTCGCTACAGGGCAGGGCGTTGAGAGGAAGCGCTGACACGGCCTCAAATGCACTACTAGACGCAGCAATTCATGTACAGTTTCGGATCACACATGGAAGGGGGGAAGTGATGACGGATCTATTCGAGGCCGTGGATTCGCTACTCAGCCGATCTGCTGATGCCCTGCCTCCTCCTGAGGTGCGGGCCAGGCTGCGCAAGGCTTCTGGTCTGACACAGGAGGGCGTCGCCGAAGCCTTCGGGGTGCACAGGATGGCCTTCTTGCGTTGGGAGAACGGTCAATCCATGCCCCGGCCCAAGCACCGCGCTGCCTACCTGCGTCTGCTCAAGGGCTGGGCTCGAAAGCACCCGGAAGCCGCTGAAGGCTTCGAGCTCGCAGAGGCTGGCTAGCCATGCGGTACCCCAATCGCCCCCCGTAGACGCGAAGCGGCCTCCGTCGCCACAACGGAGACCGCTTCCCAGCGAATCGACTCGCGCCCTGTCAAAAGCTCCGAGTCGCGAGCAGCGAGGTGACCTCAACTGCCGGGTGATGCCCGTGGGCCGTAGGCCCGCGTGGTCACCTATACCCAGAGTATGCGCAATAGATTGCGCAACGCCACTACTCCGGGCTCCTGCTAGGTCACAAGCGCTGGTCGTGGCTCCCCTATCTGGGGAGATGACCCACTTGCGCAGCAAGCATCATCCGTCGTACAGCTCCATCTGGCTACCCGTCATTGAGGCGGTGCTTCAGTGACCGCTGAGCATATGGGCATGGTCTTCGCCGCCCAAGGGCTGGATGGGGCCGAGAAACTGCTGCTGCTCGCCTACACGAACCGGACCGACGATCACGGGTACTGCTGGCCTGGTCAGAAACGCTTGATCGATGACTGCGGGACGTCGGCTGCGACAGTGAAGCGCGCCAAAGCAAGCCTGATCAAGAAGGGACTGATCGCGTCGGTGCGCCGGGTGGACCCGGTGACCGGCGACCCGATCACGAACCTGACGCGAGTGAACGTGCCATTACTGGCATCGATGGCGCGGCCGAAGACGGCCTACCACGACAACGTGATCGAGCAGCTGACGTTCGCCCCAGTCCAGCAGACCCCGCGTCCACAAAAGTCCGCCCGAACCTCGCCCCGAATGGGCTCTAACCAGCTGAAGGCTCATCTTGAGCCCGACCCCGGCCCGCTGCGGGCTCAAAATGAGCCCACCCTAAGCTCAAATCGAGCCCAGCCCCAGCGCAAGATGAGCCCACCCCCGGCTCAGAATGAGCCCCTAAACCTCAATGAACTCTCAGAGAACCCTCACCTCTCTCCGGCAACTGGTACCCCAGTCGTTGAGACAGCGCCCACCGGGCCTGCGAAAGAGAGAAAGAGGCAGGCTCTACACAAGACAGACTCTCCCTCCGCTCCCCCTGCCACGCCGACTGCTGCGGGAATGCCGAAGCAGCGCGATCCGTTAGAGCATCAAGCAGCAGGGAGCCGCATCGTGGCCGCGTACTCGGCTGCCCTTGGCCGCCCGGTGCTGAACGGGACCCGAGCCAAGCTGGAAGGCCAGGCCGTCGAACTGCTTGCGCAAGGGCTGCCTGAGGCGTGGCTGTGCGACCGCGCTCGGGAACTGGCTGCCCGTGGCTGGTCGGATCTCGTCCGGCACGCTGAGCGCTCCACAGCTCCACTCTTCTCGAACGCCACCGCCGGGAGCTCCGATTTACCGGAGTGGTGTGGCGGATGTGGCAAGGGCACCCCGGCGGCCCGGCACAACGCGCGGTTCCGGACCCTCGGCGAGCTGGGCGCCGGAGAGAAGTGCCCGCAATGCCACCCGGACCGCGTCTACACATCCGGGTGAGTGGTGACCGGGCTAGCCTCGATGGATAACCCACGGTCGCTCGGGAAGGCGTGGGCGGCGGTGCACGACCAGGAGCTGCTGCCGTCGATGCGGCGGCTCTACGTGACGGCGCCCCCCCGGATCTGGATGGAGCGGACTCCTCGGCGGTGGCCGCGGGAGGGGAGACCGGGGGTGCCGGCGGCCCGGCTGGCGGAGGAAATGGCCTGCTCCATCGACGACGAGGCCATTTACGGGCCGGTGCTGCACGAGCTGGACCTGTCGGAGGCGATCGCGCGGGGGCTGCTGGCGCGGTATCAGATCGTGGTGGTGGAGCTGCGGGACGAACACCTGACGCCTGCGGTGCTGTACGGCGAGGACCGGCACGAGGAGACGGTGCGCGGGGAGCGGCTGGCAGTGCTCCAGGCGGCGCTGATGGAGACGATGGCCGAGCACCGGCTGACGCGGTGCATCACCTTCCACCACCGGACCGTGGAGGCGCGGGCCTTCGCCGAGGGCCTGGACCGCGTGGTAGCGCGGCTCCACGCCCAGAACCCCGAGCGGTACCCGGAGCGGGTGTGGTCGGGGTGGGTGTCGGGTGAGCACGATCCGGACGTGCGGGCGGACCGGCTGTCCCGGTTCGGCGCACGGGCCGGGCGAGCAGTGCTCTCGAACTGCCGGGTGCTGAGTGAAGGGGTGGACGTACCGACCGTGGACTCCGTGGCGCTGATCGACCCGAAAGGGTCGGCGGTCGACATCGTCCAGGCAATCGGGCGGGCGCTGCGGCAAAAACCCGGCCAGGGGAAGCTCGCCACCCTGATCGTGCCCATCTTCCTGCGCACCGACGAGACCCAGGAGGACATGCCCTACTCGGTCTCCTACCAGCCCCTGATCAAGGTGCTCACCGGGCTGCGCGCGCTCGACGAGCGGGCCGTGGAGATGCTCGCCGTCCCACAAGAGGCGCTGCACCGCACCCCAGCCCAGCCCTCATACCTAGGCGAGGCACCCGAGGAAGGCGCGGAAGACCAGCGGATGCTGCTCCGGTTCGGTACACACCGCGACCCCGCCCTGATCGCCCGGCTCGTGCGCTACAACCTGCTGGAACCGGAACACGAGAACTGGAAAGCCGGACACCGGGCCGCAGTCGCCTACCACCGGCGCACCGGACACCTCTCGGTCCCCTACGAACACCGCGAACTGATGCCGAACGGACACTCCCACCCGCTGGGCAGGTGGCTCGCCGACCAGCGACGCGCACTGGCCGCCGGCGGACTCGCCACCCAACGGGCAGACGACCTCGACAAACTCGGCATGGTGTGGGACCCGGCAGACGCGGCGTGGGAAGAGAACCTCGCCGTCGCACGCGCCTACTACGCCGAGACCGGCACGCTGGCCGCCCCCGTCACCGCGACCGCGCTCGACAAGCCGGTCGGCCAGTGGCTGGCCAACTGCCGCAAGACCGGCGGACTCTCCAAGGACACCGCGACCGCCGCCCGGCGCGAGCAGCAGCTCGCCGCGATCGATGCCGACTGGCGGCCCGGCTGGCCGATCGACTGGCAGCGCAACTACGCCGCCGTCGCGCGCCTGCTGGCGGCCGGCGCCGAGCTCGGAGAGATCCTGCCGGGCGTCACCGCGGGCGGCACCGACATCGGCAGGTGGCTGCACCGCCAGCGCCAGCACGTCGTGTGGGAAGGCCTCGCCGAGGGGCAGCGTGCGCGGCTCACCAGCCTGGGCGTCACACCCCTGCCCCCGCAGCAGGCGCCCGCGAAGGCCTCCCGGGGTGGCGGCGCGGCGTTCGAGCGGGTGTTTGTAAGCACGTGATTGGGCTCCAGTGCACGGATGAAAAGTGGCTCCGGGTGTACGGAGTTGATCTGGCTCCACTCCGGTGAGGTGGCCTCC
>NZ_JBFAIQ010000038.1:0-62779 GCF_040654755.1 Streptomyces sp. NPDC050625 | reverse complement strand
CGTGCCGTACCGAGGCCGGTGGGAGAACTTGTCCGAGGGCCGGCAGGCCGTGAACCGCTCGCAGGCCAAGATCCGAGCCCTGGTCGAACCCGCCGGCGCCGCACTCAAGACCTGGCGGCTCCTGCGCAAGCTCCGCTGCTCGACCACCCGCATCACCAGCCTCGTCCAAGCCGTCCTCACCCTCCACCTCACCGGCTCAAACTGAGGTTGGAAAAGGCTCACTGTGTACGGCGGACGGAATCGAGTTGGTCCGTGCCCTGGCCCAGTGAATCCTGCAGGAACTCATCGATGCCGAGGCCGCCGCCCATATCGGTAGCACCGGACGCGCACAGCGAAACCCTCACGACGATGCGCTGGACACGACCACACCGACGCCGGCACCACCGGCCCGGCGCCGCGGTGGATGGCAAGGCACTGTCCGGCTCCGCACACCGAACCCAGTGCTACCGGCACCTGCTGTCCGCCGTCACCCACGCCCCCACCATCACCCCTGCCCAGCGGGAGGTGGGGGCCAAGACCAACGAGACCGGCGCCTTCCGCCCGCTGCTTCAACCACTCGACCTGGCCGGCACCGTGGTCACCTTCGATGCCCTGCACAGCGTCAAGGACCAGGTGAGCCGGCTGGTGCAGGAGAAGAAAGCCCACTACATCGCCGTGATCAGACGCACCCGAACACGCCCTCTGGATCTGGGGCATCACCGACAGCCCGCTCCTACCGGGAACTTGAAGCCACCCTGATCAATGCCCGAGCGAGCCGCGCAAGTGGCGTCAATTGTTCTCCCTCGAAAACGCCCATATCCCCCACCACAGAGAGATCGTGGTCATGACGGCGAGCGCGATCAGGCCGGAGGGCAGTGCGACCGCGGTGAAGTCGCCACGGAAGCTTGCCCGGCTAGCATCCATGACATACGCCACCGGGTTTATCCGGGACAGGTTCCACAGCCATCCGGGCGCCAACTCCGCGGTGATCGGCAGCAGGGTTCCGGACAGGAGGAACACCGGCAGCACGAGGGCGTTGAGCAGCGCCTGTACACCTTCCTCGTTCTTGACACGCAGCGCGATCGCGTAGGAGCAGGAGGCGAGCGACATGGACAGGAGGCCGACGATGAGCAGGCACAGGCTCATGCCCGCGAGGGATGGGTTGAGCCCGAACGCCAGGTGGCACACGAGGACGATCAGGCACGACTGGACAAGCACGGTGGTGGCCACGGTGAGCACTTTGCCCAGGAGGAGTGCCACGGGGCTGGCCGGTGTCACGCGGAACCGTTCAAGCACGCCTGCCCTGTATTCCACGAGCAGGTTCACGCCGACGAAAGTGCTACCGATGATGACCATCTGGACCATCAGGGCCGGTGCGAAGATGGTCCAAATGCCCCCGGGTGGGAACCCGGGGGTGTGGTCGACAAACTTCTGGACCAGCGGACCGAAGAAGAACATGTACAACACCGGCTGGATGAGGCCCATGATCACCCATACCGGTTGGCGGATGCGGTGGCTCAGCTCGCGGCAGAAGATCAGCCAGATGTCTCGCATTGACGAGGTCCTCCTGCAGAAACTCTCGGGGTTCCGGTGCGTTGGCCCTCGCGTAGACTGCGGCCGGTGAGTGCGAGGAATACGTCGTCCAGGCTCGGCCGGTTGACCTGGATGGACGTGGCCGCTATTTGTGCGGTGTCCAGTGCCCGCAACAGGACCGGTAGGGCGATGTCGCCGCGGGGTACCCGTAGGCGGACAAGTCCGTCTGCGGCGGATACGTCGCGGGCCCCCTCCAGACGACCCGCGATCTCGGCTGCGGCTGCGATGTGCGTTGAGCGAAGTTCCAGCACGTCACCGGATACTCTGGCTTTGAGAGTGTCTGGTGTTCCTTCGGCGATGATTCGCCCGTTGTCCATGATGAGGATCCGGTCGCAAAGGGCATCGGCTTCGTCCAGATAGTGGGTGGTCAGGAAGGCGGTCACGCCTTGCTCGGCTCGTAGTCGGCGGATGCGTTCCCACAGGTGCGCCCGGCTCTGCGGATCCAGCCCTGTGGTCGGTTCATCCAGGAAGACGAGTTCAGGCATCTGCACCAGGCCCAGCGCGATGTCGAGTCGTCGACGCTGGCCGCCGGACAGGGTTCGGGTCTGTCTTCGCTCCAGCCCCAGGAGGTCGAGTTGCCCAACGAGTTCAGCACCGCGTTCGATGGCGTTGGACTTGGACAGGCCATGCAGTCGGCCCTGTATCCGCAGCTCTTCCTCGACCGTACTCTCCGGTGAGCAGCCACTCCCCTGGGCCACGTAGCCGATCCGTCGGCGTACCCCCCGCGGGTTGTTCAGAAGATCGCATCCGGCGACGACGGCTTTGCCGGCGGTCGGCCGTAGCAGGGTTGTCAGCATGCGCAGAGTGGTTGTCTTGCCCGCACCGTTCGGTCCGAGAAAACCCACCAGCTCACCACGCCGGACGGTGATGTCGACGCCCCGGACAGCCTGCATCGTTGTGCCGTTGCGTCCTCGCTTCCGGAACTGCCGTGCAAGGCCTCGAGCTTTGATCAGCGGCTCGTTGCTGCCAGAGGCCGATGGCGTTGACTCTGGCAGGGGTTGGGGTGGTTTCAGGGAGGCCGCTGACATGGCGACTGCGGGTGTGGTGTCGTGGACGGCATGCGGGAAGGTGAGCATCGTGCGCATCTCGCGCCACGCACGGTCGAGCACCGCGGCGTTCCGCAGGCCCTTATTTGTCAGCAAGTAAGTGGGAGCAGCTGCGGATGTGCTGGCCGGGGCGAAGAAGACAACACCTGTCCTCAGGGGCTCCCGAAGGCTGCCTGCAGCAAGCCCCAAGGCCAGCTCAAGATCCTCTGCGGTGAACTGCCCTTGCGTCCGCTGGAATGCGGCGAGCAAGAGCCTGCCACACGGGTGGTCGGGACTCTTCACGAACCCCTGCGGAGTGGCGACGAGGTCTTCCAGCACACGAGCCCATGCCAGTCCCTTCGGGGTCGCTGAGTAGACCTGATACGACTGCGCGATGGTGTGGCCGGGGCGGATGAACTGGTCGTTCTCCAACTGGCTGAAGGCGGCGGGCGATCCTGCCATGGTCGGCCTGCCGGCCGTGACGTGGAGCTGATCCGCGGTGAAGGGTCCACGCTGGCGCAGAAGGGCCCTGATGAGCCGTCCCACTGTGGATTCCGGGTTCAGAACTGTCATTTCTTACGTGCCTCTCAACCTGGACCCACACCCTGGGCCAGCGGGCGGGTGAGACGGAACGCGCTCACCATGTGACGGGAAGCTCTCGCAGGCCGTAGAAGACCGACGAAGGACGGAAGGCGACCTCGTCGGACGCCACGGCGAGTCCCAGGCCGGGGAAACGGCGAAGGAGCGCTGGGTAAGCGAGCCGCATTTCCAAGCGGGCCAGCGGTGCTCCGATGCAGTAATGAATTCCATGACCGAAGGCAAGATGCCCGGTGGTCCGCGTGGCGTCGAAGCGTTCCGCCTCTGGTGTCAGAGCGTCGTCGTGGTTGGCGGACGGCAGGGAGCACAGCAGCCGTTCGCCGCGCCTTATGTGCTGCCCCGCAAGGGTCACGTCCTCCCGCGCGACCCGGGGTACGCCGCTTTGGACAACGGAGAGATAGCGCAGCAGTTCCTCGACCATTTCGTCGATGTGCTCGCCGTCGCGTGCGGCTTCGGCGTGCTCGGGGTTCTCGAGCAGGAACAGACTCCCCAGAGCCAGCATGTTGGCGGTCGTCTCGTGTCCGCCGAGCAACAGCAGATCTCCTATGCCGACAAGTTCACCGTCGTCCACTTCTTCACCGTGCTCACGTACGAGCGTGCCGAGCAGCGCCTCGTCAGGGTCGGCGCGTTTGCGGGCGACGAGGCCGGCCATGTACTTCAGGGAGGCCGCTTCCGCGGCCATGCGTGTGCGCATGTCACGGGTACCGTCGAAACGTATGACGCTGCGCTGCTGGAATTCTGCGCGGTCCGCGTAAGGCACCCCGAGCAGTTCGCAGATCACCATGGACGGGATGGGCAGCGCGAAGCACTGTACGAGATCGGCAGGGGGTCCGGCCCGTTCCATTTCGTCCAGAGCGGCCGAGACGATGCTCTCGATGCGTGGACGCAGCCTCTGGACCCGCCGAGCGGTGAAGCCTGCGGCGATCATGCGACGCAGCCTTCGGTGCTCAGGTGGGTCGTAGACGGTGAGATTTCCGTGCCTTGCCTGGGGGTTGGCCGGGGCCCTTTCGGCACAGCAGCTGGCGGGATCCGGCACCGCTCGGCCGTCGTTGCCGAAGCGCACGGGGTCCTGCAGTACGTGGCGCACGTGTTCGTACCGGGTGACCAGCCATGCCGTGGCTCCGGACGGCAAAGTGACGTGGGTGACGGGCTCATGGGCGCGCAGCCGTGCGAGTTCATCGGTAAGAGCGAAGCGGTTCCTGCGCAGATGCAGCGGGATATTCGGCGCACTCATGAGCCACTAGCGCCTTCCTGGGACGGTGACGGTTGCCGAAGTCGTGATGTGTCATGAGTAGACGTGCACTTGAAGCCGCGGCGCTCCCGACCAGCTGTCGGGCTCAAATGCCACTCTGGCCAGCTGTATACGGCGTGATGTCATGGCGAGGATCCTGTTGATTGCCGCCTGCTTGTCCGGCGGAAGGTACGACCAGAACAGGCTGTGCCACACCACCGTGAGAAGGCCCGGTTCGTCGTTTGCGGCCGAGAGTTTCGCAACGAGCCAGTCGATGGCGTCTGCCTTGTCGATGCGCAGCCCGGTCCGGGACGCGAGCGCGATGGCGTCATCGAGATCCATCTGCTCGACGTCACGCTCATGCGGTAGGAACGAGCGCAGTATCGTCGCGTCCTGCGGATCCGCCGCATTGCGGGGTACCAGGTCGCACCCGGCGCGGTCCACGATCCCGAAATCTCCTGGCGCCGGTCCGGTCGTCGTCAATCTGACCGGTGAGTTCGCATCTCCCCACTCCCAACCGGGACCGAACCAGCGGTAACGGTCGAGCAGAAGGTTGAGGCCGGCGCACGCACCGAGTTCGAGCAGCCTGATCCGGGGCGCCCTCAGCATGCCGAGCCCTCGCAGGAGAGCCCCGGCGCGTTGCGGCTGGTGCTGCTGAACCGGTCGGTCCATGGCCGCCAGGATCTCGGCCGGGTGAGTCAACAGGGCCTGCCGAAACAACGTCCATGTGCGTTCGATGTACACGGAGTTGCCGAGGTTGGGTGTGAGGTGCTGCAGATGCGCTGCCAGATGCGGGGCGCGCCCTGTGAGCACAAGCCAGCGCACGCCCGCCAGGGCCCTCAGGCCGAACAAGGGCTCGCACGCGTCCGGATGGTTGCTGATCAGTTGGCCGATGGGGCCGCGTGCCACGATGTCGTCGGTGAGCCGGGTGAGCATGCTCGCCGACATCGACATATCTGGCCCCATGGCCGCCGCCATGCGGCGCAGCTCCTGAACACGACTGTCCGGAATCACGCCGTGTCCTCCGTTGCGCCCAGTCGCGATGCCTTGGCCGACGCCTCGAGCATCCATCGGATCAGGTCTCTGTCCTCAGAGGGGGGAGCCAGCTTTTCAAGCAGCAGGCACATGTGCCGGTGCACCGAGCGAATGCGCTGGTTGTACGTGACCGATACGTCCGGTGTGTTGAGCCATTCACCGAAGGCCACTCGCGCCGCCGGATCGTGCCGTGCCCGCACCCGAAGCGACGTCAACGTATCCCATTCGGCGGTTCCGGCCGCCGACTCAGCGGCATGGGCGAGCAGCAGGGTGGGCGTACCGTTGATCAGATCCTCGTCGGTCTCGGCCGACTCCGCGGCCCGGTCGTTGGCCAGTTGGCGCACTACGCCGAAGAGTCTGCCAAAGGCCCGCCACCCGCGCAGCAGCTCCTCGCCTGCACCGGCCAGTTGGGCGGCCATCACCGCATCCCTGGCATACGGTGCCCCGGACTTGCCGGCGTACGTCCTCATCACCGTGGCCCATGAGGGGAAACCGGATTCGGCGGAGACATCGGCCAGCTGACCTTCGGCGGCATGCAGCGAGCTGTCAACGCACTCCCGCCCCCAGCTCGATCTGAGATGAGGGGGAAGTGCGTACTGGTCGAGCACCGTCAGAGGGACAAGGGCGAGGCACGCCGCACTGGCGATGCTCGCCTGGGCTGTTGACAGCCCGGTCGAAGCGGCGTTGTACTGGCCATCCGCCAGATCGTCGAAGACCTCCGCTCCCGTCCACCAGATCCGGGAAGCGACGGCCAGTGGAAGTGCACGGTCGGGGTCGCCGCCAAGTGCGCCCAGCACGGGAAATGGCAGCAGCCGGGAGACGCTGGCCTTGCTGCGGTCGCTGTGAAGAAGCCGCGCCACAGCGTCTGCGAGCACGGGATGATCGTCGCCGAGCAGGCAAACGGACGTTCGTACCGCTGCCGTGATCTCCTCTTCCCGGGACAGCAGGTCCTCGTAGGCCCGGGTGACGTCGATGACTACCATGACTCACAAAACCTCCGGATATGAGACCTGGAGCCGTGAGCACCGGAGCATTGCGGCGGCGGGAAAATGATCCGCCCTTGCTCCTTGCACCCACGGCCCCCGCTTCGCGAGCGTGCCAGTCTGGGAATTAGGGACACGCTCGACAGTCCTGGTCAGATCCGCTCAGCAATACATACCGCTGCCATAGCCGCCCCCCTCTTCATTGGACACCGTGTAGTCGACCTGACCGGCAAGCTCGGGAATGTCGACGTCCAGGTGGCCAGCAAGGATCTGCTCCGCAATCGCCGTAGCCGTGGTGCAGTTCATGTCAGCCCCACTTTCAGAGGGAGCCCTCGACAGTCTCCTGCCGGAGGCGTCGTTTGATGACGCCGACGGTAGAGCGAGGCGCATTCGAGCGTCAAATCAAAAATGAGATTGAATTCACACTGAACTATCTGCTCTACGTATACGTTGTGTCCGTAGCTGCGGTTTCCTCAATCGATCGACAGTCCGCTCGCGGCTCCCCCCGACGCCCTCTCCCACCCCCGTGTCGATCCGGGGCCATGCCGACCCTCAAAGGACTCGAAATTGCGCAGGTCGAGTGAGAAACCATCCGCTTGCCGAACATGACCCTTTGGTTCGGCTTGGGCGGTAGGCGTGAACTCCGGGCCTCGCCAGGAGACGGACGGTGCCCTCCTTGTCAGTCCCAGCGAAGCAGCGTGGTGAGCGAGTTGAGCCTTTCAGCGTTGGCGCTCCAGGGTGAGGACGACTGCGATTGATGACATTCGATTCGGCTGCACCGGGCTCTGCGGAAGATCCGCCACGACTTCAGTCTGCGCCGCCGCGCTCGACTGGAGCCCGTGCCCCGGACGGTGTTGACGGTCGTCCTCACCCCCCGAGAGGCACGCCCGGGAAACACGGTGCGGCCTGCGTGCCGCCGACGGAGCAAGTATCGAGCGCCCAGGCAATCCGCCTGATAGGGCAGAGGGAGGAGCACAAGCAGCCGCCCACCTGTCGCGATGACAGTTCCCCCGGCCACCGGAGGCTCGCGTGCTCAGGACGCCAAGAGCAACACGAGAGCCAGGTCTCGCCAGCCCTCGAAGAGGGCCAACCTGGCCGACGAGGATCGCCGGGGGTCGCCCAGCGGAGTCTCGCGTATGCCGAAGATAGAAGCGCCCTCTCCCCCGCACCATGGACAGATGCCACGCTCGCAGTGGCCTGGGTTCATACATATGCTCAACCACCGCCAGGCACTGGGCAGTCCGGCGGATCGACCAACCACGCTGAGGACGTGGGTCTAGCCAGGCACCAAGGCGGTCTTGCCTGTTTTGCACAACGGCGAAGGTGGCGTTCACCGAAACGCGGGGTGTACGAATCCGAATCCATCCCCTACTCTCTCGTCCCTGGTGGGACGTCCAGGCCATCGAGCTGGCTGTTGAGCTGGACGATCTCAATCGCTGGAACCGTGCGGAATTCCGTTGCACGTCTGCCCCACAGGGCCCCACGGTGCGCCTCGCCCGCACCGCGCCGTGCAGCGTTCCCTGTATCCAGGACGCCAACACCGTGCCCGTCCTTACCGGCCGGAATCGCGGCAGAACCACGATCAGCGCGCCCGCAGACCTCGTGTGAGCGCGCGGCTGCCCTCTGCCCCAACAACGCGTGGCGCCTTCGCGCGCCCTGTTCCCCGTGGATCAACCTGCTCCGAACATGCCCCAAACTCCTTCGATCGCTGAGGAATTCATGAGCACGCAACCGACCACCACCACCCCACAGCAGTCGCCGAGCGGCCTCGCGCAAACCTCCTCCCCGGACGGGCTCAAGGCCGGACTCAAGAATCGCCACCTGTCCATGATCGCCATCGGTGGTGTCATCGGTGCCGGACTGTTCGTGGGCTCCGGCTCCGGTATCGCCGCCGCCGGCCCGGGCATCCTGCTGTCGTACGCCCTCGTGGGCGCGATGGTCGTCCTTGTGATGCGGATGCTGGGCGAGATGGCCGCGGCCAATCCGACCTCCGGCTCCTTCTCCTCGTACGCGGACCGGGCCCTCGGCCGCTGGGCCGGCTTCTCCATCGGCTGGCTGTACTGGTTCTTCTGGGTCGTGGTGCTCGCGGTCGAGGCCACCGCGGGTGCCAAGATCCTGGAGGGATGGGTTCCCGCCGTGCCACAGTGGGCCTGGGCACTGATCGTGATGGTCGTGCTGACCGCGACGAACCTGGCCTCGGTCGGCTCCTACGGCGAGTTCGAGTTCTGGTTCGCCGGCATCAAGGTCGTCGCCATCGCCGCGTTCATCCTGGTCGGCGGGCTCGCGGTATTCGGCGTTCTGCCCGGCTCGGACAGCCACACGGCCGGGCTGGCCAACCTCACCTCACACGGCGGCTTCCTGCCCAATGGCCCCGGCGCCGTACTCACCGGTGTGCTGATGGTCGTCTTCTCCTTCATGGGCAGCGAGATCGTCACCCTGGCCGCCGGTGAGTCCGAGGACCCGCAGCGCGCGGTCACCAAGGCCACCAACAGCGTGATCTGGCGGATCGCCATCTTCTATCTGGGCTCGATCTTCGTCGTAGTCAGCCTGCTGCCGTGGAACGACAAGTCGATCATCAAGAACGGCTCCTACGTCGCCGCGCTCGACTCGATCGGCATCCCGCACGCCGGCCAGATCATGAACGTCATCGTGCTCACGGCTGTGCTGTCGTGCCTGAACTCCGGCCTGTACACCGCCTCCCGGATGGCCTTCTCGCTCGGCGAGCGCGGTGACGCGCCGAAGGCCTTCGCCCGCACGAACAGCCGCGGCGTACCGCAGGCCGCGATCCTGGGATCGGTGATCTTCGGCTTTGTCGCTGTGTTCTTCAACTACAAGTGGCCAGACACCGTCTTCTCGTTCCTGCTGAACTCCTCCGGCGCGGTGGCCCTGTTCGTATGGCTGGTGATCTGCTTCACCCAGCTGCGGATGCGCCGGATCATCCTGAAGGAGCCCCCGGGCAGGCTCGTCGTACGGATGTGGCTGTTCCCGTATCTGACCTGGGCGACCATCGCGATGATCTCGTGCGTGCTGGTCTACATGCTCACCGACCCCGAAGGCCGCGAACAGGTGTTGCTGTCGCTGCTGGCCGCCGCCCTCGTGCTCGCCATCTCCGTGGTCCGCGACCGGCTCGACATCGGCCGCGCCACCAAGTAGGCCGGCGTCCCGCGCAGGCGCGGCGGAGTCGGACGCGCCACGACCCTGCGCCGGGGCAGGTCGGCAGGAGCTGGTACCTCCTCCGGATACTGCCGGAGCTTCCCGGCCCGGCGCACCTCGCCGGGCCGGAAGGGAACGGCTCTTCGGCCACGCTGCCACCAGCTTCCGCGCGGCGGGCAGCAGTTCCGTTCGCAGCTCGCTCCGATGAGCCGAAGCCCCGGAGCTGACGAAAACCATCGGTCAGTGCCTGGTGGGGCTCATGCGCTACGCATCCTTCCGGCTCCTTCCTAGACGAACCACTCGACATGCCGCCGTAAGTCGGTGAGCACGAACCCGGGAAGAATCACCAGTCGTCTGCCCGTGAGGAAGCTCGGATCGCCGGTGACCGGTAGTCAGCTCGGTCGGCGCCTATGTGATCCGTATCGTGCCTTCGTCCAGCTCGCCGTCCTCGCCTCGCAGCTCGGCCAGCTCTTCCGGCCGGAGTGTCGCGAACGCGCGAGCAGGACCATCAGCTGCCAGAAAGGCTTCGTCTCCGCGATGACGGCAAGCAGCACGTGGGTGTCGCCCATGCCGGCGTGGTTGGGGGCCTGTCCCCGAGAGGTGGACACCTCCTCCCCGGCCCCGCCAGGGGCCGGGGAGGAGGGATCCCTCATGGTGATGAAGTTCTACTCGCCCGAGTTCACGGCGGACGCTGCCGCGTTGTACCTGTCGGACCCCACCCACCACCTTCAAGGGCATCGGCAAGGACCTGGGGATCAGCCGGGAGACGCTGCGCAACTGGGTGCGGCCGAGCGGGCCCGCCGCGATCAGAGCGGCACGAGCCTGATCACGAAGGACGGTCCCGGTGAGCGAGGGAGAAGAGCTGGAGGCCGAGATAGCGGCCCTGCGCGCGGAATTGAAGACCTCGCCCCGGCGTGGTCCGGCACGGGCCGGGCCACGCCGGGGCGGTTCGGGCAATACGAAGTTTGCGGCGGTACTGCCGCATCTGAACAAGCGGCTCCATATTTGGGCCAGCAGGACCCCATGAGGCGTCATCCGCAGTTGAACGGCCGTCTCCTGTGAAGTCACGGACGCCTGACCGGCCACGCGCCTTGCGACATCGCCTGGCTGGCCGACGATTCCAGCCAAGGACAATCGAAGCGTCACTCAGTCGAGGACCAGATCACCGACCGATCCATGGCCAGTCACTGTCAATTGACGAACACTCAGCAACGCACGGTGGACGTCCCGGTGATGCGCCGCAGGAGCAACTCTGCGGGACCGTACCGGGCGTGTGCCATGGCATGTCTGGCGGCCAGGAGCTGTGTTACGTAGAGGCCAAGGCACCCCAGTGCCAGGACGCCGGGGCCGACGCGTCCGTACAGTGCGAACCCGTAACCGGTGAAGACGAACGCGAGGACCAGGGACTGAAGCAGATAGTTTGTCAGCGCCATACGTCCCGCCGGAGCCAGCGCTTCCCGCAGCCGCCTGCCGAACCGTGAACGCCCCATCAGCAGAAGGAGGCCACAGACGTATGCAGCGGTCAGCACAGGAGCTGTCAGGATGCCAAAGGCCCTCCCGACGTAAGCGAAGCGGGCGTCCAGCGGACCGTTCTCACACATCGCCATGAACATGCTTCCCGGAAGCCCGATCAGCGCACCGAGTCCCAGTATGGGCTTCGCCCACAGGGTGTATCGGGCCGGTTCCTCGAGAACTCGGTGTTTTCCGGCTGCGAAGCCGACCAGGAAGGCGGCGAAGAGATGACCCGAGTAGAGAATGGCTCCGCCGACCATCTGTCGATAAGCACCGACGTTGGCACGGATGATGTCAAGCAGTCCACCCCGATACGCTGCGGCATCGCTTGCGGCAACATCAGTAGCAGCACCCGAGCCCGGCCCCGTCAGGACCAGCGTCAGCACGCCGATCACCAGAAAGACTGCCGTCAGAAAGGCGATGATTAGACCGGCGATACGCAGCGCAGTTCGCGCCCGCAGACGTCGTACAGCCATCAACACCAGCCCGAGCACAGCGTAGGTCGTCAGGATGTCGCCGGGATACAGCAGCACCGCGTGCGCTGCGCCTATGAGGAACAGTCCAAGGAGTCGACGCCCGTGACGCCGGGCGAAGGGCACTCCATCCCTGTCGGCAGCACGCATCTGCAGGGTGAAGCTGTATCCGAAGAGAAAGGAGTAGAGCAGATAGAACTTCATCGTGCACAGGGCCGTGACGAGCCATGCGGCAAAGTGGTCACCGACAGCGACGGGACCTGTGGGCAAGACGTCCACGCCCGCGATGACCTGGGCGTTGACCAAGCAGATACCGAGCAGAGCGAAGCCGCGCAGGGCGTCGATTTCCGCAATGCGAGCAGCCGTACCCTCCATACCGGCCTCCGGGGCTGGCTTTCCGCGCAGCGTGCCTGGCAAGTGAAGCGGAGGCATCTTCGTCGCCCTCCATGTTCGAGATGTGAGCAAAGTGAGCCGGTCCACCTGCGATTCGGCGGAGACCGAGCCGAGGCCGACACATTGACGCGCGTGGACACCCGAGGTTGGGCCGGGCAGCTGACGTGCCGAGAGATGTGGCGCTGAATCCCGGTCCTTCAGGGTCCGGGGTTGTCAAGCCCCCTCGGGGACCCAGCGGGTCGCCATCGCTGTCACTCCATCCCGGACTCGACGGGCGGCGGTTCCTTTGGCCGGTGACCGCCCGGCTTGCACCCGGCGAACGGGCCGGAAGGGTCGCGCAGGGAGGACATCACCGGCTGGAGGTAGTCGCGGTGCCACGATGCCGGCCCCGTCAGCGGTGCCCTGGACCCGGTCAGCTCCTGCCAGGCCATCCAGAGGCCGTAGAGCTGGGCGACGGCCTCCATGTGTTCCCACCAGCGTGGGCACCAGGGAGCGTTGGAGGTGGTCTCCCGGCCGTAGACCGGCAGCAACAGATGATGGACCCAGCGCATCAGACTGAACAGCGCAGTCGTGTACTCCTCCTCCATCTTGTAGAGGATGAAGGGGGATTCGGTGTCCTCGGGGGGCTGCTCGTCGCCGCCGGGCTCCGCGGTCGCCGGGGAGTCGGCACCGGGCTCGTGCTCGGGGCTTGCATCGTCCGCTCCCGCGGGCCCGGGTTGACCCGTCCTCGTGGCTTCTGCTTCGAGCGATGCGGTTCCCGTGCCACCGGGCTGCACATCCGTTTGCCAGTCCTCACCGGTGACCGGCGGCGTGTTCGGTGCGGCATGCAGCTCATCGTTGTTCGACAGCATGTGTGGTCCATTTCTGTGTGGCCCGGAGGGTGATGGCCTCGGCCTCCTTGGCCGCCGCCGCCGAGATGGCCGCCGCGCCGGCCTCCTTGTACCAAGGGCGCAGGCGGATCAAGGCCGGCCTGATGCCGGTGGCCAGCAGCAGAGCGGTGCCCTTGGGAAGGGCGCGGATGCGGTCGGGCGGAAGGATCGGATCCAGGCGATAGGAGACGGAGCGGGAGGTGCCTTCCTTGCTTTTGGAGAGGCTCACCGTGCTGACGTCCCTCTGGCCGACGAGTTTGGAGATTTTCTCCACGAAGTCGGCGTCGTCGAGCCCGGCACCGAGCAACTTGATGGTCGCGGCACTCCAGAGCGCGTCCATGCCGGCTTCTCCCCACACGCGGCTGCCCTGCCGGTAACTCTGCAGCAGAGTGACGACGTTGACGCCGCGGGATCCCAAGTGGCTGTAGAGGTCGGGCAAATCGGAGATGCGGCAGACGTTGGCCGCCTCGTCCAGGACCGCCGTCATGGGCGGATCGAGGCGCCCGCCCATACGCTCGGCCGCGACCACGCCTGCACGCATGGTCGCATCTGCAAGACCGGCGATGACACCGGCTGCCGAGCCACCGCCGTCTTTGGACAGCAAGTACAGCGTGTCGTTGCCGAGAACATGCTCGTGCGGCCGGAACTCCGGCAGGTCCGGGTTGGGCATCACCCAGGCGACGATGTCGGGGTCGAGCAGGCATGAGACACACTGGCGTGCGGTCTCGTAGATGCCATCGCGGGTCTGCTCGGCGCCGCGGATGGTGCCCTGCAGTTGCTCGGCGAGGGCTGTCATGCTTGCGTCGCGCAGTAGGTCGATCGGGGTCCGGTCGGCCGGATCGGCCAGCCACGCAAGAAGGTCGAACACCGATGCCTTGCCGCGTGCGGCAGCGAGGAAGAGGGCCGTCAGCGTGTTCTGAGCGGCCGAAATCCAGAAGTCCTTCTTCGACGCGTCGTCGTTGACCGATGCCACGAAGTGGCCGGCCAGACGGCGCGCGCCCTCGACGGTCACGCATTCGGCGAGCATGTCCCACCACATCTCACGCGGTGCATGGGCGATGCCTTGCGGATCGAACGTCCATACCTTGCCGACGTTGGCGCGCTCCGCTCTGGTGACCGCGAAGACATCGGACTTGTTGGACGTCAGGAGCACCGAACCGCGAGCCCTGAGGACTCGGGGGATCGCGATGCCCGTGGACTTGCCCGCGCGGGGAGCCATCAGATGGAGTTCGACGTCTTCGAAGGAAGAACGCAGTTCGGGGCCGTCGGGTTCCAGGTTGCCGAGGAGATTGCCGGTGTCGTCCGGATGCAGTTCTTTCTTGCCCTTGAGCGAGGGGCGCAGGTCGCGGGCACGTCCGGCGATGCCCTCGGGTGTCAGGGCCGCCAACTCGCGCGCGTTCGCTAGTCCCTTGGGCCGTGAACTCGATTTCCAAACTTTGCGCAGTACAAGGACCATCGGTGCGAGGCCCATGGCGAACACGGCGACAATGCCTGCATACACTCCTGCAGGCGCGGCGTCCGGCCACAAGCGGGCGGGGCCACGGGCAGTGAGCTCGACGAAGGTCGAGAGGGCGAAGGGCGGTGGGTCCCAGCCTGCTCCGGTCAGGGCGGCACCGAGGGTCCCGCCGAGCCAGACGCCGCCGAACACGACGAGGGACACCGCCGCCACGGCGACGATTGCCCACGGCGCCAGTTCGGAGCTGTGCATCCTCCCCTTGGCTGCGGAGGTGGCTTTCATCTGGTCTCCTCCGAGGTAACCCCGCCCTCCTGGGCAGGGAGGTGCGGGACCGCTGTGGAGTGGGTCAAAGGCGGCAGGCTCGCCGCCGGTGCGGACCGATGTTCACTGCCGATGGCCCGCAGGTGGTGACGAAGTGGTGTAGTAGGAGGTGCGCCACGAGGGCGGCGTGCGCCAAGTGAGCGTTCAATTACTGCTGCATCCCCAGTGATGCGCAGGTGGCCGAGTCGGGGCACTGCGCCCGCTGCTTGGGTGACGGCAGGCTGACACTGGCGCAGATGACCGGTCCGCTGGACATCGTCCGGGCCCGTCCGCTCCTGCCGGGCGCGCACTCGTCCACGGTATCCATGCAGGACGCGGCAGGCCGCTGATGCGTGTCCCTGCTGGTCAAGGGACCGGCCTCGGGGACGCTGCCCGCCACCGACACGGCCGACGGCAGGTTCGCTCGCTCCGGCCCGGATGCGGCGTGGCGCGAGTTCCGCAGCGTGCTGCGCCTGCGGGACACGATGCGGCTGCACGTCCGGACCAGGACGTGCGAGGGCGGCATCACCCATGACCGCGACGTGAGCACGGCACGGAGCCTCTTGGCCGACGGACTGGCGGCATCGGCCTGTGGAGCCAGTACAAGATCTCAACGGAACACTCCGGGCGGGCAGTCGGTGATGAAGCAGGAAGTGCCGCGGCGCGAGCTGTAGGAATTCACGGCCCTTCACGGCCGGGAGGATGTCAAACTTGTGCTTCCCAGCTCGTGTCCACCGCTTGGATGTGCGGCTGGCTGGCCGTCCAGCGGCTGTTGGTGTCGTGCAGTTCGCGTTCGGTGTCGGTGATCGCGACCTTGATGGGGATGCCGGGCCGACCACCTACCTTGATCAGGAACCGGCCGCGACCGGGTGGCTCCTCGTGGCCTCCGCTCATCGCCCAGCCGGGGGGTGACGACCAGGAGGAGACCAGTTCGACCTCGCGTCTGGAGAGTCCGACGACCCGGCCGAGTTCCTCCATCTCGGCGCGGGGCAGCCCAGCGCAGACGACCATGCCCGCACGCTCGACGAATCCCCGTGCCTTGGCCCGGTCGGACTCGCTGCCCAGGGCTTCCGCGTCCTTCAGGGTGTGGGTGATCTTGGCGTCACCCAGGCCGAGGGAACGGTTGAGCCGGGTGAGGGCGTCGATGCGGTCGACGATGCCGGAGGCGGCGCGCAGTGGCCGCCACAGCTCGTCGAGCACGGTGAAGAACCAGCGGCGCGGGGCGAGTCCGGCGTCGGCCAGGGCGTGGGAGGCGGCCACCGTGCCCAGGCCGTCGGACCACGCCGCCAGCATGGCTCCCGCCGTCAGTTGGGTGTCCCCCTCACCGATGCGGGAGATGTCGATGCACACCGCGGCCGCGTTGGGGTTGATGCGGGTGGAGGTCTCGGAGGCGAAGGTGTTGCCGAGCGGGCCGTCGAGAATGCCGAGCAGGGAGCGGTGCAGCGGGTCGACCGCGTCGTGGTAACGGGATTGGTCGCCCCTGTCCAGTGTCACGGCGCGGACCCGGTCCGGCCCTTCACGCAGCACCGCCAGCAGATCGGGCAGCAGCGGTGCCTTGCCCGCCGGTGTCCTCTCCCGCAGGTGGTGCAGGGCGGCGGAGAGCACCGATTGCTCGTGGTCGTCCATCGGGCGGGAACGTACGACCGTGATGAGCGCGGCGACCATGTTGAGGACGCGGCCGTGGGTCTCGGCCTCCAGCGCCTTTCCGGCCTCGCCTCCGAGCCTGGCCGCGGCGGCACCCATCGCGCCCGGGTCGAGGATGTTGATGCCGCCAACCCCACGCCCGATGGAGATCACCTGCCCTCCCAGTGCCCTTACGGTGTCGGCGTAGTCGGGCTTGAGGTCGCCCAGCACCAGCGGTACGACGCCGGTTGCGGACAGCCCGATGAGCATCCGGTTGACGAGGGTGGACTTGCCCAGGCCCGGCATGCCGAGCATGAACAGCGACGGGTTGGAGATGTAGCGGGCGCGGGTGAACCAGGAGATCGGATCCCCGCACACGGTGGCGCCGGTCTGCAGGTGCTGGCCGAGCGGCACCCCCGTCATGGGAGCGGCGGAGCCCGCCGCGAACGGCCACAGTCCGCACGCCTGGACGGTGGTGGCCCGCCACATGGTCGGCGCGTCCATATTGCCGATCTGCCCTCCGCCCGGTCCGGGCCAGCCGCGTGTGCCGGCGAGCGTGGGCCGAGGGGCGGAAGCACCTCGACTGCCCTTGGTCCGGGACCGGCTCGTGGAAGCCGGGGGGGCTGCCTTGCCGTTCACAGTGCCTCCTGCAGCTCGTGCGGAACGAGAGTGTGCTGCCACGGCAGGACGCCGACGGGAAGCGTGCAGGAGAAGGCCGCGGCCTGCATCCGGTCGGCCGGGCGCAGGCTGATACGGGCGGCTGCCTGGAGGTTGCGTACGGTCACATTTGCGTCCGCGAGCTGGTCGGCCGAGTCGACGGTCACCGTGAGCATCAGCGAGAACTCCACCAGACCGGCACCTGCGGCCTCCTCCGCCGCCGTCTGCTCGGCCGCCTGCATCTCCGAGGCCGCCCGCGCCTGGACCATGCCGCGGCCCGAGGTGGCCATGAACTGCGCTGCGCGACGGTCGGCTTCGACGATCCGCGCCGAGGTCGCCGGGTCGATCGGGCGATACAGCAGGGCGACCCGCTTGCGCCGGGTGCCCGGGGCGGCCTCCAGGAGTCCGTGCAGCACGTTGGAGCGGACGGTGCCGCGCGGGGCCAGGGTCAGCAGCCACGTGCGCGAGACACCGGAGTCGTGATGGTAGGCGTTTGCCGTCTCCACGCACGCGGCCGGACCGGCGTCGTCCCACTCGAGGCCGGTGCCGCCGTACTGGGCACGGGCCTCGAGGACCTCCGCCGAGACGGCAGGATCGTAGGCGACCCGTACGACCTCGGCGATGCGCTCCGCCGACAGCGGTGCGGCCGAGCCACCGCCGGCCCCGACCAGTCCCGCGAGCAGGCCCGGGATCCGGATGGCCAGGTCTGTGACGACCTCGGCCTGGTCCCGCTTTTGCCCCTGGGGTATCCCGTAGGTGAGGGTGATGTAGGTGTGCATCTCGGAGGAGGCCGACGGATAGCGCTGGACCACCTCTTCCATGACAGCCCGCGCCGCAGGCGGTGCGTCCGCCTTGATGCGTGGCAGCACCTCGCTGGCCAGCCGGGTGCCCGGATCGGGGGCCGTCTCTACGACGACGGAGGCACCGCGCAGCTCCGGCTCGTGCGACAGCCTGGCCAGCCATTCACCCCAGGAGGCCACCCACACGTCCACCTGGTCGGGGTCGACGAGAGAGCCGCCATCCGGCTCGCAGCCGAGCACGATGGTGTAGAGGTTGCGGCCGCTGTAGTGCAGTACGCCGAAGGGCCGGTCGTACGCGTCACGCCCTTCGCTCATCGTGACCCGGCTGAGCAGCCCTGGGGGGAGGAACCGCCCGCCGGGGCGCTGGGACAGCGGGCCCGACACGTAGGTATGGGACCCCTTCGCCTTGCGGCGGAACCAGCCGATGCGCAGGGCGAGCAGCTGGTAGAGGTTACGCCCGTCCTGCGTACGCATCGTGAGGGGTGCGAGGCCGAGGGCGAGCGGGACCAGCACGACCAGCGCGGCCAGCAGGGAGACCAGCGAGACCAGCAAGGTCAGCACGAGCCCGCCGAACACGCCGAAGGTGCCGATCAGACCGAACGGGCCGAGCCCGGGACGTCTGGGGCGGCGCCAGTTCCCGTAGGTGGGGCGCGCCACTTCCGTGGACATGGAGATTCCTTCCCGAAGAGCTGTGCGTGTGCAGGTGCTGGAATCGCGAGTGCCGGGCGGGCGGGAGCAGCCACACCCGTCGGTCACCGGTTCCCTTCGTCGCGCGAAGCGACCTGGTGTGGCGTCGCCTGCAGGGGCGGTGAAGGTCGACCGGCGCAGGGCAGCATCTTCCGCCTGCCGTCAGCGTTGGCCACCGTTGGCACCGCCGGCCGCTTTGGCGGCATTCTGCCCGACTGCCTTGGCAGCGTTCGCGGCCGCCCCGATGGCCATGCCCGCGGGACCGGCCGCTGCCGCCGAACGGGCACCCATGGCGCCGCCGGCGCCGCCGCCACCCTGCCCGGTCGAAGCCCCGCCGGCTGCCGACTGGCCGGCCCGCCCGGCTCCGCCAGCGCTTCCGGCTCCCCCAGCGCTGCCGGCTCCCCCAGCGTTGCCGGACGCACCGGCCGCACCGGAGGCTCCCGAAGGGCCGGACCGACCGCCTGCGCCCGGAGCGGACGTCATCCCGCCTCCTCCGATCGACTTCGCACCGGAAGCAATCGCGCTCTTCGCTGCGCCCGTGGCGACTTCCGTACTTCTTTGCCCGATGTCCCCGTCCAGCTCCCCGGTGGGCACGACAAGCTTCAGCAGCGCCGGCAAAGCCAGCGCGGACAGGAGCAGGACGCCGATACCGGCGATCTTCTGGTGGACGCCGCTCTGCGGACCACTGTTGATCATGGTCTCACCAGCGAACATGACTAGTGCTGCACCAGGTTTGTACAGCAGCCAGGCGAACATCCAGCCGATGTGCTTGCGCCACCAGGTGCTGCCCCAGTCCGTCATGGATGCGGCGGCGGCGACCGGCAGGGTCCCTAGCAGGATGATCATCACGCCCAGACGGACGTACAGCAGGATCGTCTGCAGGATCGCGGCGATGAGCAGCAGGAACGCCAGGATCAACAGCAGGAGTCCATCGATCCCGTTGCCGTCGGTGCACCCGATGCTGGTGAGCTGCTTTTCCGCGCCTGCCTGGAAGAGATGGTCCGCGTAGCGGTCCGACAGACTGGCGAGCGCCGTCATCACGGCCGTCGCGCCACCCGCCACCAGGACTACTCGCAGCAGGCCTGTGAGTGCCTTTTTGCCGGGTTCGCCTCGGCGTTCCAAAGCCATTCGGGCGGCGGCGAAGAGGAGGGACCCCACGGCTGTGTAGACGACAACCCACTGAGTCTGGGTACTGATGTCCTGTGCTGCACCCCCCGTTTCCAGGGTGGGGATTTTCGTGGTCAGATCGCCGAAGACATCGATGGCGGCGGCGAGCATGTTATTGGCGAATGCCCTGATGATGGTGCCGATCGGATCGCCCAGGAAGCTGAAGAATCCAACGACGATATCCGTGACCGGATTTCCGGTGGGGCAGGCCATGTCAGTCCTCCCACCGTACGAATCCGTCGGCGCGGCTCACGGGGGACACCGTCGAGTGCAGCCCGCCACCGGTTTCCGGCTCGATCTTCCAGTCGCCGCCGCTCCACCGCACCGCGACCGACGTCGTGTTGAGGCCGCCCTGGCCGGTCTTGACGAGCAGGATCACGGTCGCCTTGTCACGGCTGTAGTCCGCGAGAGAGAACCCCGCATAGCTGCCTGTCTCACGCGCCTTCACGCTGATCTGCGGGATCGACGCACGCTGCGATGTAAACATGTCCCTACCAAAGCCGGCCACAACCTGTTCCTCGACGATCACGCGCCAGCTGGTCCCGCTCATCTGCGCGGGTATGACATGAGCGGCCATGACCGCCCCCATGGGGGTATGGGCGAAGCACCACAGCACCGGTCCCTCGGAGAGGGTCGGGCCCGCCGACGGCGAGATCGGCACCTGGGCGCCGCCGATCGTTCGCCACTGCACATCGCGCGGTGGCGTCGTGGGCACGGATGTGTCGGTGTCGTCCGTGCGGCACATTCCGGGCCGTCCGTGCGTGCTCGCCGACAGCAGCCCGGGGGCAGCGGGTGGCGTGTCCTTTCCATCACGGTCGCCGCCCGTAACGAGCGAAATCAGGGACAGGAGAAGGGCGGCCGCGAGAAACCCGGCCGCCAGGAGCCGGCTTCGCTGTTTCCGGAACGGCGTGTTTACCTCGCCGTTGTCGTCGTATGGTGTCCGCATTCCAATGCCCGCCCGACTCAGGCGAAGACGAACTGGACCAAAGGTCCGGCGGTCGAGACAAGGACGCAACCGCCGAGCACCATGCCCAGGCGGCCCATGTGTTCCGAGCTCTCGCCCCGCTTCAGCGAGATGGTCATCATCGCGCCCGTCACCAGTACTCCGGCGACGCCCGCCGCGGTACCCGCCCATGCGGCGATGCCGAGCACGAGATTGACCTTCTGGGTAAGTTCGGCAGGGGCGTTGCGAGCCGGGTTGGGGACGGCGGCAAGATACGACGCAGCCTCGGTGAGCATGACAAACTCCTGGGTGATCTAAAGGGTATTTGGGCGGCTGCGGTCAAATCGTGAGCGGGCCAAGGAATTGGATGATCGGTCCCGCGGTCGCGGCCAGGACGCATGCGCTGAGCACGATGATCAATCTACGCATGTGGGACGCCCCCTCGCCCGGTTCTCCGCGGTGCAACTGCAGGCCCATCAACGTGCCGGTGACGATGACGCCGCCCACACCTGCCGCGGACGCACACCAGGCGAGAGTCCCCAGCAGGAAGTCGGCATCGGCGCCCGGGTTGAAGGTGCCTGCGAGCACACACGCCATCGATCCGTTGGTCATCATGAGCTTCTCTCCGGGACAGGCATCCATGTTTGGATGAAAGCGGCGATATCGGTGATCTCTTTTGGGGGCTTCTCCACCGGCCGGCCCATGCGCCAGGACGGGATCCAGGGAACCCGGAACGATCGGACCGCCGAGCCGACCACACGGACGCGTTGTGCCAGTCCCAGGGGGAGGCGACCGGGCGCGTCCGCGACAAGAACGAGAGCCATCAGTTCGATGCCCGCCGGATGCCGGCCAGTGCGTACGGCCTCCAACGCGCGAGACGCGCCCTGCAGACCCGCGGCATGAGTCCTGGCCACGAGCAGGAACCTGCCGGGTTCGCCCCGGGTGACGTCTGGCCAGCGAGTCCCAATGTCCACACCACCCAGTGCCCTCGAGAATGTCGTCGCCCCGGCCCCGCCGTGCGCGCAGACCCAGCCGATGCCCCCGCCCGTGGTCCCCCTATCAGCGTGCGTGGCCATACGTGGAGAAGAGGCTTGCACTGGCCCGGATTCGGGACGCCCTGCGACGGGCCCGCGCACCCAGGTCTGCGCTGCGGAATCTGCGGCAGGAACGCCCATCGGTAACGCCTCTCTCCTAGACCGGTGGGATCTCCGCTCCCTCAGCCGCGCCGAAGCACACGTGAACCCCGGATGGTTTGTCCAACAGCGGCGACGGAACCTCCGCCGCCCGCCGGTGGGCTGCATCGTTTTCAGAGCGAGGAGAGAGATGGAGTGCCGCTTCGTCCGCCTCCCCGGCCCAACTCGCCCTTCAGCAGCTACAACGGACACACGTGGGCAGCGGGTTCACAACTTCTGTAAACCGATGGCGTTGAACCCGAACCCACCCACGCCCGTTTGGGCGTGCGAGAGCTCCGCGCTGCAGCGGCAGGCAGCACCGTCCCGTTCACGGCAGGCGGCCGTCCCGTTCACCGGTCTTTGGCAAAGAAGGTTCATCATGAGCGACAGGGCACGCCCCAAACGCCAAGCAGGCTCTGCCATGGCTCAGAGCGCCGCTGTCAGAGCTGCTGTGGCTGCAGGCGGCCTGGGCTGCCTCACATCCCCCATCGTCGTGCTGGTCGCGATCGTCGTGATCATCATCGTGGGGGGGTTCGGCGTCCTGCTGGCTCCGCTGATCGCGTTCATCATGCTCTTCAAGGGGGGCGAAGCCCCGCATGTGGACCCGAACAACGTGGCCAACGTGTTCCAGAGCGACGGCAAAGGGACACTCGACCCGACCACAGTGCCCGCGGACCTTGTGGATCCGATTCAGGAAGCTGGCACGTTGTGTCCGGAAATCGGCCCCGTCGTGATCGCCGCACAGATCGACCGGGAGTCCGGGTTCGACGCCAACCTGGTGGGCCCCGACGGCGAACAGGGCATCTCCCAGCTATCGCCAGAGATCTTCGCACGCTTCGGAAAGGACGAAAACGACGACGGCAAGGCTTCCGCACTCGACCCGGCCGACGCCATCCTCGCGCAGGGCAGATATCTGTGCTCACTGGCCCAGCAAGTAAGGCCGTTCGCCACCTCCGGGCAGCCCCCGCAGGACCAGCTGAGCATCACTCTCGCAGCATACGACGTGGGCATCGACGCCGTGCGGGCGGCGCATGGCGTCCCGACGACCGACCGGTCACAATCCTATGTCCTGGGCATCCGGGCCCAGTTCGCCACGTACGAAGGAATCGTGCCCAAGCCGTCCCCCTCGCCCTCCGCCTCGCCCTCCGCCTCGACCAACACCAGCGGGCAGTGACAGGTCACAGAGGGCTCAAGCAACGCGCTTTCGGCGAAGCGGAAGGCTTGTGGTCTACGCGTCCGGGCGAACAACGCCCAGGATCTGCATGGACGCGATAGGCGCAAGTGTGACCGTGCGCCCCGGCCGCGGTGCCTGAACTATCGAGCCTTTCCCTACATACATGGCGACATGGCTGGCATCCTCGAAATAGATCACCAGATCACCGGGCCGAATATCCTCGATCCTGACATGGGGCAATCGGCGCCACTGCTCTTGCGAGGTGCGCGGGATGGGGTGGCCTGCCGCGGCCCACGCTTGCGAGGTCAGGCCCGAGCAGTCGAAGGAATCAGGCCCCTGTGCGCCCCAGACGTAAGGCTTGCCGATCTGCCGTAGCGCATAGGCGACTGCTGCCCCCCCAGCCGAACTCGGTTTCACATTCAGGTTCTTGACGACCCGGGATCTGAGCCAGGCGTTCTGGGCTTTTGCGGCCGACCTCTGCTCAAGTTGGGCCAGGCGCCTCTTTTCGCCCGCTTTGAGGCGGGCCTCGATGCTTCTCGCCTTGGAGATGCGCTCTTCGATGTCCCCCCGCGCCGCGTCTCGCTGCATGCGGCTTTCCTCCAGGCTCTTCAACTCGTTGGCAGCATCCGCAGCACGCATATGCAGGCTGTTCTTCGCTGTGTCCAGGGCCTGAATGAGCTTCTCGACACCGAGCTGAAAATGGACGGTCTGGGCGGCATTATCCAGGGCGTACCCGGGGTCCCCGGAAAGCATCAGCTGGACTTCGACAGGTATTCCGCCACCCCGATACCGAGCACGGGCCGCCGCGCCTGCTTGTGCCGTGAGGCGCTGCAAGCGAAGTTGAACGCGATGACCCTCCTCGGTCAGTGCAGCTACCCGCTTTGATTGCTTCTTCACCTGCTCGTCGGCTGTGTTGTACGCCTCGGTAGCGACTTCGGCGTCGTGGTACAAGTGCCGGAGTTCCTCATGCACGGAAGCCAGCGTCGGCTGTGGATGCGGGCTCCCCGGAGCTGCCTGAGCTTCCGCGACACTCATTGTTATGGTCCATGAAAGGGTCAACGCGGTAAGAGCCCGGTATCTCAAGAAAGTCATATGCCACCGCTCTGTCCAGGGATAGGTTGTAGGGGGCGGCGGTCAGCTCATGCCGCGCCCGTCTCGCGCAGAAAAGGTTCGAACACGCGTCGATCCATACGACGCGCCGCTCGGGAGGTCCGTTCACTGCCGATCGCGGCGGGGCGTCCCAAGACGTGGTGAACGAAAGCGGTGTGCCGTCCGTTGTGAGTTGCAGTACCCGCATCGCCATGACGTCCTGGCACTCCAGCGCAGGCCGGAACGGCCGGCAGGTACCTCTTCCCGGCAGTGTCGCTCGCGCCGCTACAGAGCGAGGTGCTACGGCGCAAGGACGTATCGAGCAGAGGAGTCGGAAGTGAAAGCTTTCGGATCACTAGTGAAGGCTCGTTCGAGCAAGGCCCGAACAGATCCAGCTGCTCAGCCTTCTGAGGCCCCGGCTTACGTCGACGTCCTGATCCCACGTGAGGGCGAGGCCGTGATCAATGGAAAGCACCTCAGGGTCACCGATGAACAATCTGTCCATAGTGCAGTGCTGGACACTCTCCACCAGAGTGCCCTGTCCCTGAAACAGTCAGTCGTGGCTGATATAACTGACCACCCAATAGAAGCGGCGTTCCGCATCGAAGTTGCACCGGATGGTTCGAGCCGTGTTCTCGAGCGCTCCACTCCGTGGCCGGTCTCAGACGCGTCTTCGGACCTCGATAGCGGCGTCGGCGACGTCAAGGACACGGTGGGGGAAGAATCTGCTGCCTCTGCTGCACGGGGGGAGATCACCCGAAAAGATGCAGGTACCGGCACGACTCGCACGATCTCGCCTGTACGGCTCCTGCCCGGCCGCGTTGTGCCGCCCGTTCCCATTCCCGATCACCTGGCGAGCTCGATCCGTCACATCAACGAACTGTTGGAGGCGGGGTATCTCAATCAGGCGCGTGTCAGCGCCACCGCGCTCCGTGAGGAGCTCACGCGAGACGCCGGTGCCGAGCACCCTGACGCGCTGGAAGCGCGTTCCCTCGAGGCCTTCATCACTTACCTGCAGGGTGATCATCGGAATGCGGTCGTCTTGACGCTGGCCGTTGCTCGTATCCGTTGTCAGCAGCAGGATCCTTCGGCCATTGACGACGCGACCAGGGCTACGGCGATTTGGCAGAAACTCAGCGACGTGCACGCCGTAGCCACTCATGGATCCGAGCTACTGAGGATGTGGCACCGACTGGCTGCCCGGATGCAGCTGACAACCTGGCATGCTGTTCTGACGCAGTACATCGAACAGCGCCTGCACGAGAACGAAGAGAAACCCTCTTACGCTACTTGGCGCGACTAGCCGGTGATCACGGTGGTCGCTCCCGCCCACCTGCTGGACGTCAGCACGCGTCGGGTCGAGAAGCTTGCCGAGTCCGTGGTGACCCAGCTGTCGAAGCCCCAGGTGAGCGCGATGGCCAAGCACTGGACGAACAGGTCGCCGCGTTCCGTAACCGACTTATGGCCGTCGGCCCCTACGCGTTCGTCGGGGTGGACGCGCCCACACAGAACGTCCGCGAGGGCCGCCGAATCATCGACGTACACGCGCTGATCGCGGTCCATGCCAACATCGAACGAGAACCGCGAGAGTCTCGGCCTGGACGTGGCCATCGCCAAGGACAGCGCCGGCTGGCTGGCCCTCCTGCGCTCGCTGATCGCCCACGGCCTGTCAGGCGGCCAACTGGTGATCTCCAGCGCGCACACGGGCCTGGTCAACGCGAACGGCGCACCCGTGCCCGGCGCGAGCCGGCACCGATGCCGTCCTCAGCATGCGCTGCACCAAGTTTCCCGACGGGCCACGTACTGATTCGCAGTCGGCGTCCACGCGCTCGCCGGAAACATTCGCCATCGCCTGGTGAACGGCATCGGCGCCGGTGATGGTCATCCCCACCGAGTACCGCAGCCACCGGCGCCGCTGATGGAGCCAGGCCACGTCCTCATGCGTTCCGCCACCGGGATCGCACCGGATCAGGGTCTGCCGCCCGTGCCGGTGGGCTCCGCAGCTGGGCGATGGCCAGTCTCGTGGCGATGATGCGCGCCGAGGCGGTGTTGGAGCCCGCGTTGCTTGGCCGCAGGCCCACGACCGGTTCCCCAGCCCCGCCCCGTCCGTGGTCGACAAAGCCCATCAACGTGAGTTGTCCGCAGGTGTTCTTCCAGGGCGGTACCGCATCCTCCTCGCCGGGAAAGCGCAATCACCAGCACCCCTTTATGTCCACGGTCACCGGTTCACCCGCATCCGGCGCCGCCTCACCGGCCAACCTGCCGTACGCACTCTTCAATTTCGGCGCGGGCCGTCCGCGTCCCGGCCAAAGCCCGAACACGGCCGGCTCGGCCCGCGGGAGACCGACATCGGACAGGCAGTCCCCGCCGAGGGCAAACGCAAGTGCCACGTCCGGCACGATCTTGCCCAGACCGTGCACCGCAACGGCCTTTCCTCATGACGCCAGTGCCGTCGATATCGCGGCGGACGCGCAGCTCGCGGCCGGGTTCAGCGCCGGGATCACCACGTGTGCGGCACGTGGCCGAAGCCGTCGACGACGCCGTCCCGAGCTGTGGATTGAGCCAGGCCCAAGGCCACCTACCCATCAGCCGGAGCGTGGAGCTCTTCACGAGAGCGAGGGCCCTGCGCGGGATTGAGGCTCCGGGCCAACTGAAGCACGGCGGCGGCCCTCCCCCGGCGGCCTGGGGGTGGCACAGCGATACTGCTGCGCCGATGTCGGGATGTCACGGACGTGTCCGCGTTCCATAACCGATGTGTTCCGGGGTGAGACGCCTGAACCGCATAGTTGTATCTCCTGGTGACCGTCCCCGGGCAGTGCGAATCGCGCCGAACCGGGCCGGAGGGAGCTGATCAGATAGCCGCCGCGCGAACGCGGCCGGTTTGGTCAGGGCTCCTGCCCGGTCCTCCGTGCGCGCGGCGTGCTCACCGCGGACAAGACCCTTAAAGAGCGATTGGCCGTCAGATGACTTCGACGTGGAACCAAAAAGAGGACGTGCTCTCGTCTTCTGACCGAGTTGAAGCCCTCCGCTTCGCGCTTCTCGGGCCCGTTCGGGCCTGGAACGGGGGCCTTGAAGTGAAACTCGGCTCGCCTCAGCAGCGGGCGGTACTGCTGGCGTTGCTCCTTGGCCAGGGGCGGCCTGTCCTGGTCCATGAGTTGGTCGAAGCCGTTTGGGGCGGCGTTCCTCCGCTTGGTGCGGTGTCCACAGTGCGTACCTACGCCTCCCGGCTGCGTAGGGCTCTGGAACCCGATCGGCCGGTCACCATGCCGCCGCGGGTGGTGCAGTCCGTTGCCGGCGGCTACGCGATGCGGACCTCCGGAAGAGGCGCCCTGGACCTAACCGAGTTCGAGGCAGATGTGTCCGAGGCCGCACTTCTCCGAAGCAGGGGCGAGCACGCCAAGGCTGCGAGCCTGCTGGCACGAGCTCTCGATATCTGGCAGGGCCACCCTCTGGCCGGGATACCTGGTCCTCTCGCCGAGGCCGAACGCGCGCGTCTGTCCGAACGGCGCTTGAGCGTGCTGGAAACGCGCATGGATCTCGATATTCAGCTGGGACGTCATGATCAAGTAGTGGGTCAACTCGCGGCGCTGAGCGACGTGAACCCACTTCGGGAGCGGCTGCATGCCCTATTGATGCTGGCGCTGTACCGATGTGGCCGACAAGCCGAGGCGCTGGAGGTCTACCGCAGGACGAGCCGGTTTCTGTCAAGGGAACTGGGCACCGCACCAGGGCCGGAGCTGCAGAAACTCCACGCCCGGATGCTGGCCTCGGACCCGGCGCTGGCCCACCCGGACCTTGCTGACGCAACGGACGCACGCATCGACGTCACAGGCATTCTCCGTACGGGTCCTCGCGCCGGTGAATCCCGCAGGACGGTCGGCGGCAGTTCATTCGGTGCGGCGGCCGCCGCAGAACAGTTGGCTGCAGGGGCGCAGGGGGCCGGTGCCCGGCCCGCCGACAAGCATGCTGCGAGGCGGCCCGGTACTTCCCCCGAGGCCCCCTACGTTCGGCCGCGACAATTGCCGCCCGACCTGCCCACCTACACGGGGCGCTCAGGGGAACTCGCCCGCGCGCAAGCGTTGGTCCCCGCACCTCATGAGCCATCGGCCGTCATCACGATCGGGGGTATGGCCGGTGTTGGCAAGACCGCGCTCGCGGTACGGCTTGCGCACACTGTCGCGGACCAGTTCCCCGACGGGCAGCTCTACATCAACCTCCGCGGTTTCGATCCCGCCGGTGAGATGGTCGACGCATCCGCAGCCATCCGAGCCTTCCTCTCCGCCCTTGGCGTATCCCCCACGCAGGTGCCGAAGGATGTGGACGCGCAGGCAGCGCTGTATCGCAGTGTCCTGGCCAACCGGCGGCTGATGATCGTGCTGGACAACGTGAGAGACAGCAATCATGTACGCACCTTGCTGCCCGGCAGCCCTGGTTGCTTGGTCATCGTCACCAGCCGTGATCAGCTGACGGGACTCGCCGCCACACACGGTTCGCATCCGTTCACCCTTGATGTTCTCAGCGAGGAAGAGGGTGCCGTGTTCATGGCCGAGCGCATCAGTGCGGAGCGCGTGGCATCCGAACCAGAGGTGGTGAGGGACATCGTTGCCGCCTGCGGACGGTTGCCCCTGGCGCTGGCCATCGTCGCAGCCCGCGCTGCCATCCGCGCAGATTTTCCGTTGTCCACCATTGCCTCGGATCTTTATGAGGCCAAGGGCAGTCTGGACGCCTTCGTAGGCAGCGATCCCATCACGGACGCTCGCGCCGCTTTCTCTTGGTCCTACCAAGTGTTGACATCGCCGGCCGCCCGGCTGTTCCGGCTACTGGGCCTGCACCCCGGGCCCAGTTTGACGAGCTCAGCAGCGGCCAGCCTTGCTGGTCTCGCACCAGCCGATACTCAGCTCCTGCTCGCCGAGCTGACACGCGCTCACCTCTTGGTCGAATACGCACCGAAGGCCTACACCCTCCACGACCTGCTCCGCGATTTCGCCACTGAACTCACCAAGGAAAGCGAGTCAGTTGAGGAACGACGTGAGGCAGTACGCAGGTTGTTCGATCATTATGTGCACACTGCGCACAGCGCCGCGCTGTGTCTGTCACCGAGCCTTCCCAGGATCCCCCTCCCACCGCCCGTCGCGGGCAGCGGTCCGCACGCGTTCCGCGATCGCAATCAGGCTCAGGCATGGATCGATTCGGCGCGCTCCACTGTGTTCGCCGTGGCCAAACAGTCGACAACAGATGAGGGATTCGAGACCCACGGCTGGCAACTTGCCTGGGCACTGGTGTACTACATGCAGCGACAGTGGGGTTCCGAACCGAGCAAGTGAACGTGCGCCAAGCCAACCCGGAGGCGGCGCGGTGTCGTGAACCGTCCCCGGTACCGACAGAGATGCAGTTGCTCCGGTCCGGTGGACAGAACGACACGCTGGTGTACTGCGCGGACCCAACCGGTAGTCGCAACACAGGCGGTCCTGACGCCGCCGCGGCTTGTTCCGCCCGCTTCCACGGCGATGCCCGCGCCCCTAGGACCGGCGTTCCGTCCAGGAGCCGGATCTCCCCGACGAGCTGGTTGTGGACATACTCCCGCCGCTGGTCCAAAAATGAAGCATGAACCCTGGTCGTCAAGGCGGTGACTGTCGTTCGCTCATGCAGCCTCGATTGGGTCGAAGCGGACGGCTCACCAGCGAGCAGCCCCGATGGAGCGAGTCTGGGAGCCGCGAGGCAGCCGGACCGGGTAGCGGATGGTTGCCGTCCGGTCACCGCACTACCCGGCGCCCATCAGGCACATGACGGCCATCCACATCACCATACTAACGACTGTGCTCTGAACCGAACCAGGGCGGGGGCACGTCGAGTCAGAAAAGGCTTCCGTCCTCAGAGTCGGCACGAAAGGCTGGACCATTGTGCCACCACGGAGCCGTAGACAATCACATGGCCCGATCCCAATTCCCCGCGCCAGCAACAACCTGGTACATCACCGAACGCGGGTGTAACCCACCATGGATTCACTCAACAACGAGAGGAGTTGCGCACCAGTTGACAGACCTACCTGCGAGTCACCCCTTCCCTTCACAAACCCCCAAGTCTCCACATAAACGACACATCCGGGACCACGAGGAAACATCATGACCACACCAGCCCAGACTGATCCATATGAGTGGGCGATGAAGCTCGCCCAGAATCTCATCGACATGGACAATACCCCATCCTCCGATCAGGATAGATTCCGCACCATTGCCAACATCATGAATTTGAAGCCAGAAAATCACCAGATTTTCCGGTTGGCGCTACTGCGGAAGATGGAATCCAACAAGGAACTACAGGACGCTCTCGCTGGAGGAAACCTGCCCAACGTACAGTCCGTGCTGACCAATAAATACCCGGAGCACGTCGCGCGGCAGGAAACGACCGAAGCGGCGCCACAGCGGCAGATGGCCACGCGGCCCCTGCCTGAGACCCGAGCTGGCAGGGCGATCAGACTCGCCCAATCACTCATCGACATGGACCGCAATCAGCGAGGATTCGAAGCCGCTGGCGAGATCATGGACTTGCCTGAACCAGGCCGGAGAGATGTGTGGGTGGCGGTGCATCTTTTGCTAACAATCCCAGAAAACAATCAGGGCCTCAAAAATGGGCTACTGCCCAACGTCCGGGACTTTCTGAAGCAATTCCGGATCGGACCAGGGGGCAGCCCTGGGAGAGTCCAGCCGCCACCTTCCCCGACCAGGACCACGCAGCAGCGCGCAGCCGGCGCGGGGAAGAGCGTCACGCGGCCCCTGACTCAGAACCCGCAGCAAGCAAGCATCGCTTCTGCTGCTGCCACCAGTTCTTCCCGCAGCAACCCAACGACCGGCCCGACTTCAGGGTCACAGCTGCGACGCAGACCTCACGTGCGGCGAACGACAGCGCCCAGCCCGGTCAGCCCTGGAAGCGTCCAGCCGCCACCTTCCCCGACGAGGACCACGCAGCAGCAGCAACGCGCAGCCGACGCGGGGAACAGCGTCATGCGGCCCCTGACTCGGAACCCGGAGCAAGCAAGCATCGCTTCTGCTGCTGCCACCGGTAACGCAGGGAACCGCAGGCTCCCCACGCCTCCAACGGCCAGATCTACACCGACGATCAGCAGGCCTACTACCCCGACACGCGGTCTGAGCGGCCGGTGATCCCTGTTCGCGTGGGCCATCGGCACCAACAGTGTGCCGGGCTGCTGTCCGATCCCCTCGAAGTGTGGAGATGTTCGGATGCCAGCAACTGCGTGCCCGCACGGTCACTGGGGGCAACTGCCAGCCAGCTGGTGGGCTGGTGGCCGTAATGCCGAACGTCCATCGCGACGCGCCACTCGATGGGGGCACCGCCGAAGGCCAACGAGATGACATCGCCGGGCATACCCACCACCACGCCAGTGACTGATCTGCGCGTTGTCACGGCAAACTGTGGATGCGCCATGAAGGTTTTGTCGCCAGTGTCGCTTGGAAGGGATCGATAGCTGTGCGTTTCACCGTACTGGGTCCGGTACAGGCATGGGTCAACGGCAGGGAAGCACCCCTGGGTCCGCCTCAGCAACGTGCAGTGCTCGCGGCCCTTCTGCTGCAGCGCGGCCGGCCCGTTGGCGTCACTGAGCTGGTCGACGCACTGTGGGGCGAGGAACAGCCCTCGGATCCGGTCGCGATCGTGCGTACGTACGTGTCGCGGCTGCGCAGGGTGCTGGAACCGGACCGGGAACCCGGCACACCCCCACAGCTGATGCTGTCCATAGCCGACGGATACGCGCTGTGCATCGATGAGTCTGCCCTCGACCTGGCCGTGTTCGAGGCGCGGCTGGCGGAAGCCCGAGGACTGCTGAGAGAGGGAGATCCGGTACGTGCCAGTGAGTTGCTGCGTTCCGCACTTGCCGAGTGGGGCGGCACTCCGCTGTCCGCGGTGCCCGGCCCGCTCGCAGAAACCGAACGGTCCCGGCTGGTGGAACTCCGGCTGGGGGCGATCGAAGCCAGGTTGTCCGTCGACCTCGTGCTGGGCCGCCACGAGGACGTGGTCGGCGAGTTGACATCGCTGCGGACGCGCCACCCGCTGCGGGAACGGCTCAGCGAACTGCTCCTGCTGGCGTTGTACCGGTGCGGCCGTCAGGCCGAGGCACTGGAGGTGTACCGCTTGACGCGCCGGATGCTGGTGGAAGAGCTGGGTGTCGATCCCGGGCCTGCACTGCGTGAGCTGCACAGCCGTGTGCTGACCGCGGATCCATCACTGTCCTTGCCGGGAGTGGTGGTGGCAGGCGGTGGTGGGGACGACGTCGATGCAATTGACAGTGACGCCGAATGCTTCGGCTGGGTGCCGGATCGGGAAACCGGTGTCGACTCGGACGTGTCCTCGTTTGACGAGCTTGCAAGACACCAAGAGGGAACAGACGAAGGCGCGATCATGGTGCAGCCTTCTCAGCTCCCTGCGGTTTTGACCGTCTTCACCGGGCGTATGGCCGAACTCGCCGACGCTGAGGCGCTCCTGTGGGACAAGAGACGACCCGCCGTGGTGTCCATCAGCGGCCTGGCAGGCACCGGCAAGACCGCCTTCGCCGTCCACTGGGCACACCGGATCGCCTCACGCTTCCCCGATGGCCAACTGTTCGTCAGTCTGCGCGGTGTCGATTCCGGCATCACAGCGGATCCAGAAGCGGTGATTCGGCACTTCCTTGAGGCGCTGGGCATGTCGTCGCACGAGATACCGATGGATCCCCTCGCCCAGGCCGCCCTTTATCGCAGCCTGCTCGCGGAGCGCCGAATGCTGATCGTGCTCGACGACGCGCAGGATTCCGAACAGGTGCGTCCTCTACTTCCCGGCACGCCGTCGTGTTTCGTCATCGTCACCAGCAGGATGCAGTTGCAGGGACTGGTGGCGAGCAACGGCGCCCACCCCTTGTGGCTCGATCTGATGTCTTCGGATGAGGCCAGGGACATGCTGGCTCGCCGGATCGGTGCCGCACGCGCGGCGGCCGAGCCCCAGGCCCTGGACACGATCGTGGAACTCTGCGGGCGGCTGCCCCTCGCCCTGGCCGTCGTGGCGGCGCGGGCCGCCATGCATCCCTGCTTTCCACTGTCCGCCATCGCCGAGGAACTCACCGAGAGCCAGGGGAGTTTGGACGCCTTCGCCGACGGCGATTCTGCCACCGACGCGCGAGCGGCGTTCTCGTGGTCGTATCGCGCCCTTTCTCCTGGGGCGGCGCGGCTGTTTCGGCTGCTCTCGCTCCATCTCGGGCCGGAGATCTCCATGCCCACCGCGGCCAGTCTGGCCGCGCTGCCACCGCGCGAGGCACGTACGTTTCTCGCCGATCTGGCCCGCGTTCATCTGCTCACCGAGATCGCGCCCGGTCGCTTCGTCTTCCACGACCTGCTGCGGTGCTACGCCGCCGAACTTGTCCGTGAGCACGAAACCGAAGCGGAACGGCACCGAGCCGAGCAGCGCTTGCTCGATCACTTCCTGCACACCGCGCTCGGCACCTCCACCCTGCTCGCACCATACCGCGAGACCGTGGAACCACCAGAGCCGCTGCTTGGCACAACCCCTGAGCAGATCACCGACATGCAGGGTGCCTGGGGCTGGCTGCAAACGGAGCGCCGGATACTGTACACAACAGTCGTGCAGGCAAGCACCGGTCCCTTCGCCGGGCATGCCTGGCCGCTGGCGTCCGCGATGGTTCCCTTCCTGGACAGGCAGGGATACTGGCAGGATTTGCTCCTGACCCAGGAGGCTGCTCTCGCCGCTGCACGGCGCGTGAGTGACGGCACAGGGCAGGCGCACGCACACCAGATGCTGGGTTTTACTTTCGTCCGGCTGCAACGCGCTCAAGAAGCACGCCCTCACCTGGAGCGGGCTCTCGAACTCTTCACCTTTCTCGGCGATCCTCTCGGTCAGGCTCGGACACACCGCATTCTGGCCCTCCAGGACCTTCGCGCTGGCAGGTACGAGGCCGCGTACGGTCGCTACCAACTGGCTCACGCACTGTACGAGCGCTCCGGGCAACTGAGCGGGCAGGCAAGCGTGCTCAACGAACTCGGCTGGATTCACATCATGCTCGGCTGGTTCACGCAGGCAGTCGACTACTGTGCCCGAGCCATCACCCTGCACCAGAAGAGCGGGGACCTGATGGGCGAGGCCGCCGCGCACGATGCCCTCGGTTATGCCCATCACTGTGCCGGCGACCACGCCACGGCCATCAACTGCTACCAGCGCGCCCTGACGCCGTGCCGGCGCATCGGCGACCGCTGCCTGGAGGCCTCAGCCCTGGGCCACCTGGGAGAGGCGCAGCGAGCCTTGGGGAACACCGAGGCGGCACGTGCCGCATGGCAGGCGGCCGTCTCCATCCTGGAAACGCTCGACCACCCGGACGCCCGGAGGATCCGGGCCAGTCTTCGCCTCCTGGACCAGCCGTAGCCGCAGCCATTGACGCAGGCCCGTACCGGCTTCGGACGCGTGGTGCTGAGGGCGTGAGCCCTACGGCTCCTCGGAGCAGTAGGTGTTCCCCGAACAGCCCGTGCCGGCCGCCCCTGCGAGGCCGCTCGCCGCCACGAACACACCGACCCGCAGCCGAGTGCGAACAGCGTTCATCGCATCCCTGGCCATGGGACTCCTCCTTGACGTGCACAGCGGGCCGGTCACCGAACCCGCGCCTGTGTAAGGAGCTGTTGCATACGTGTCTCGGAGCGTCAACGTCCCCGGCCACCTTCTCCGCGGCCAGAGCTGCCGAGCCAACGGTGAGGCCGATCTGGTCATGATCACCTGTGAAAAACTGGAGAAGCCGACGACCGCAGCCCGCTGCGGGCACGCGCCATACGGACAGGGAGCAGTTCATGAGCGAGACGCAGCGCATCACCACCGGAGCGGTGCCCAAGCACGAGCAGCTGCGCGACATCCTGGCGGAGATGTGCACCTCCCAGCTGTCACCCGGCGATCCCCTGCCCAGCGAGCGGCAGCTGTGCCTGGTGCACGGAGTCAGCCGCATCACGGTCCGCGAAGCCATCGGCCAGCTGGAGAGTGAGGGCCTGGTCACCCGGGTGCGGGGGAAGGGCACCTTCGTCGCCGAGCGTACCTACCGGTCCGAGCTGCACCTCGCCTCGTTCTCCGAGGACATGCGCCAACTCGGGCTCAAGCCCGGCACGGTGGTGCTGTCGGTCAACCGCAATCCCCCACCGCCGCAGACCGCCGCCGTACTCGGCCTGCTTCCCGACCAGGATGCCTACCACGTGCGCAGACTCCGACTCGCGGACGGAAGCCCGATCTCGGTCGACGACGCCTGGTACGCCGCCCACCTCTGCCCCGGGCTGGAATCCGTCGACCTCACGGCATCCATCTACGACACCCTCGCCACCCAGTACGGCCACCCGGTCGACCGCGCCGAGCAGACCGTCGGCGCGGGACAGGCAAGCACGGAGGTCTCCACACTGCTCGGGATCAGGAAAGGCGGTTCCGTCCTGACCTTCGACCGCGTCGCATACAGCGGCCGCCAGGCGATCGAGCACACCCACTCAAGGTACCGAGCCGATCGCTACCAGTTGCGGATGAGCTTGTCCCATCAGTGAGCGGTGCGTGGTGTGAAGTCGCAGGTCGGGCGGGCTGGTGTGCGCGGGTTTCGGGGTGCTCGGGCCGGTCGGCGGCGGGTGTCCACGATGAAGATCATCTGCCGGTCGGCCGGGACGGTTCTCTGGTTGCCGCTGCGCCTGCGTCAGCGGGCCGTCTACGATCCGTCACCGTGCCGGTTCGCCGGAGACCGTGGGGAGGATGTGGGGATGTCCGATCTGGAGCGGATCGCACCTCGCCGTAGCAAACTGGACACGCTCGCCGAGGAGTTGACCAAGCGGCTTCAAGAGGTCGAGGCCGAGCGGGAGGAGCTGGGGATCGCTGAGCGGGTCCTGCGCCGCCACCGGGACTGGATCCCCACGGAGTGCCCCGGCTCGACGGCTCGCCTCGGCATGAAGGCGATTCGCGCAGATGTCGCGCGGCTGCTCAAGTTCGCTGGGCGGTAACGGCCTTCCCGTCCCCTTCGGCTGCTTCCGGAGGATTGCGGTTCCCGCGAGCGTCACTGAAGCACTCGTTCGAGCGTTCCGGACTTCTGGCCTTACGCAGTGACGGACCTGGACGAGGTGTTGACGAGACAGATGCACAGCTCAGGTGCCGCCTCCTGCCTGCCCTCCTCCCCCGGCTTGCCGGTGCCGTCTCGCACACGATGCCAGCGGTTGCTGTGAGATCACCTCCCTCACCGTCCGCCAACGGCTTGACACCGGAATCACTCAGAGCAGGCGGGCGATTCCATTGAACAACGGCCCCGGTTCTTCCGTCGTAGCAAGCACGAGGGTGTGTGGCCGCAGCAGGACGATTGAGAGAATCGGAGTCTTTCGCATGTTCCCCAATCGACGGTTTCGTCTGACCGCGGTGTTCATGGCCGTCCTCGTGGCCCTGCCCGCGTGCGCGCGGACCGATTCCGCACCCGGATCGGGGGGAAATGCTGATCAGGCGCCGGGGCATCGGTCGGCCGACGGGTGGAAGGACTGGGCTCCCTCCCAATGGTTGCGGAATGCCGGGGACTTCATCAATCCGGTGGTCAAAGGCCTTTGGAATGCCGACCGGATGTCGCACTCCCGAAACCCGGACACTCCGGTGTCGAACGCCCTCGGCGATGCCGGTGTGTCGGATCCCGAACCCGCCCCAAGCAAAGCGCAGCCGGAACCCGCGCCGTACCACACGGTTGCCGCCGTGGTCGGCAAGGTGTTCTTCGACACCCCTGAAGGTTCCAGCGTGTGTTCCGGCACAGCCGTTCGGGACCCAGCCCACCCCGGACAATCCAACTTGGTCTGGACGGCAGGGCATTGTGTGCACGCAGGCGCTCGAGGCGGCTGGTACCGCAACATCGTGTTCGTCCCGTCGTACAACAACGAGGGGCTGTCCGGCCGTGCCCGGCAATACGCCTCCTTGGACCGCATCGCACCGTTCGGCACCTGGTGGGCGGACTGGGCCCAGACCTCCTCCGAGTGGATATCCGAGGGAGCTGCGACTGGTGGTGCGGGCGCGCCGTTCGACTTCGCCGTCCTGCATGTTCGGCCGCCGGCCGGTTTTGCGTCCTTGGAGGAGGCGATCGGCCAGGCCGCGCCCGTCCGCTTCGGCGTGCCCACGCCGACCGCCGTCTCGGCAGCGTCCGCATGGGGTTACCCTGCGGCCCGGCCCTTCGACGGGGAGCACATGTTCTCCTGCCTGAACCGGCCCGGACGGCTCTCCATCCGGGCGGACCAGCCGACGATGTACCGGATCGGCTGCACGATGACAGGCGGCTCGTCGGGCGGAGGCTGGTTCGCCCGCGACGCCCACGGGTCGCTCGCTCTCATCAGTAACACGTCCATCGGTTCCGTCTCCGCCACCTGGCTGGCCGGGCCCCGGCTCGGCTCAGTCGCGAAGGGGGTCTACGGTGCGGTGAGCGCGAAATTCGCCCATGCACGTGGCACGAAGTGAAGTCCCTGGGGGGCCGCGATGCCACCCCCAGGTACCGTGGCCGTGTGACCGGTTCCGGGCAGGAAGCCCGCGAATGGCCCGGGACGTCCAGCGTGCGTGCAACCACGCCACGACGTCGACGTCGGGCGGACCACGTAGCCGCGCCGGAGCCCCAATCCCCGGCAGCCTACGGGGCACCACGCGGTCACCCGCGGTCCCTGGCACGAGCACAGGCCGCTCGCGC
Source organism: Streptomyces sp. NPDC050625 (assembly GCF_040654755.1). Lineage (NCBI taxonomy): Bacteria > Bacillati > Actinomycetota > Actinomycetes > Kitasatosporales > Streptomycetaceae > Streptomyces > Streptomyces sp. NPDC050625. The sequence continues at coordinate 25,160 of NZ_JBFAIQ010000038.1, read as the reverse complement.
TGTCCGCGGCGGAGCCGTGCGAACCCAGTTTGTGCGGGGTACAAGGTCAATGAGTCACTGACCCAGCAGCACGTCACGCAGGCGCTGGGCGTGTGCACGACCGGATGAGTCGAAGAGCAGCCCCACATGAGGCTCACCGCCTACCCAGCCGGAGCCAGACGTAAAACAGGCATAACAACGGGTGTGCCCGCGTCAATCATCCATCAATCGGATGTGGCACAACGCGCCTCAGCATTTATGCCGGGGCCGTAGGCGCCGATCCGGCCTCGCTACCCGTTAGCACGAACGGGCATCACGAGGAGTCAACGATGAGCTTGAACGTCATTGGACCCACGGGCACCGAGGAGCGGGAACAGGCTCTGATTGCCAAGTGCACCGAGCACGTGCCGGCATTGCTGGCTTATGTGTGCCGGCTGTTGGGCGGCGATCGCCACAAAGCCGAGGACATCGTGCAGGAAACCCTGCTGCGCTGTTGGTGCAAGTACCGCTCGGGCGAGGATATGCTGCGCCCCTGGCTTTTCACCGTCGCACGCAACCTGGTCATCGACGGACACCGCAAGAAGCTGGTCCGCCCCCAGGAGGTGGACGGCGCCGCCTGGCTCGATCTGGAAGCCTGCGAACTCGACCACATCGAAAGAATGTTGTCCGCCGTCGTAGTCAGTGAGGCTCTCAAGGCACTGTCTCCGCTCCACCAAGGAGTACTGCACCAGACGTACTACCTCGGCAAAACCGTCGAGGAGACGGCCGAGACACTTGGCATCCCTGTGGGCACGGTGAAATCAAGGATATTCTACGCTCTTCGTGCCCTTCGCCTCGCGCTCCAGGAGCGCGGTGCCACTCCCGTCCGGAGCGACACCGAGACCCCACAGATCCTGCGTCACCGGTCAAGATCCGCCGCCTGATCGACGAACACGCATGGTCCGCCAACAGCACTCACAAAACAACGCTCGCTGCCACGTGCTGGATGCTCGAAGCACAGCGCCGGCACGGGGCATGGGAGCACGGCACAACGTCGGCCCTGGAGCCGAAGGGACTGACGTCCAGGCCCAAGTTGAGTGAAGCACCGTGCGAGGTGCTTGAGCACGAACTGGCCAGGGGCCTGCTGCGTGCTGTCGGCCGGACCAGACCTGGACGCCGACGCGGACCAAAGCGCTCATCGGGTCCCGGTTCCACAAGAGCATGACATTGTGGGCCATCGAACAGATGCTGCACCGGAACGGCTTCAGCCACCAGGTCCTGACCCTCAGCGCGATGTGCCGCGGGTCCGTTGTCGCGGTAGACAACGGTAAAGCCATTCCCGTCGGCTGGCGGTGGTGTGTCCCACTTCGGCATCACGCCTCGCTGCCCGCCCCTTGGGTCCTGCAGACTGCCCCATACGCACGTTCCATACCGCATCCCATCCAACACTCACCGCCCCTACCCTGGCCGCTCGACTCCAGAGCGAACACCCCCAAAGCATGAAGTCCCGCACGCACCCTCCAAACGCACAACGAAGCTCCCGCACGTATGGGTTCAACGATCCGTCGATCCGGCGGCAAGCGAAGTGACTGCACATACCTTGCGACTGCCGGACCGCAATGCTGCCACGAACAGACCTCGGCTGGTTTCCATGGCTACGGGTATCGGTGACTCAGGGCTGTCACCGTGCTCGGCCTGTAGGTGCCGTTTGGTGTCGGCGTTCAGCGGCTTGGGGTTGTAGCCGGGCATCAGGGGTGGCAGCCGACGCGGTCGGAGTTCTCGTTCCGCCGACGAGTGGAGGAACCCAACTTGGTAACACCTCGTTCAGGAGCCCAGTGGCGAGGGTCCAGGCCAATGCCGTCCGCCGCATGGTCCGGCGGACGGCCGCAAAGGGGCTGAAGTCAGTCGGCGAAGCGGACCGAGCCGACATCCTCCGTAAAGCCGATGGCGGAAAGGTCGGGAACACTGGCCGCCAGCACCGCAGAGGTGCCGGTGCAGTTGGGGTTGGACCAGATCTTAATCGGGCCGCCGAGGAGCTGGGCGGACTTGGCCGGGAACGGTCGGACGGTCTTGCACCCCGGCCCGGACACGCCGATGGACCCGTTCGGCTCCTGGAAGTTCGTACCACTGTCCAGGATGACGCTGCCGCCCCCGAGGGCGACGGACGGCTCGCCGGATTTACCTCCCTGCGGCGGGTTGTGGTCGTTGCCGCCCTGCGCCACGGGCAGGACCTTCTGGCCTGTCGGGGACACTGCGAACCAGGTGCCGCCCACGCCCTCGCCGTTGGTCTGGCCGGGCGCGGTGTCCTTGCTGAACCGGTAGACGGGCCAACCGCCGATCGTGACCTGGAGGTGGCCGTCATCGCGCCGAACGACACCCACCTGAGAGGCGGGCACACCGTCGACGAAGATCTTGGATCCGGGACGGACGAGGACCGGCGGCCAGGTCGTGGCGCAGGCATCGTTGCAGTTGGACTTGGACGGCTTCGCCGTGTCCTTGTCGAACCGGTACAGGGTGAAACCGGCGCCGTCCGCAACCACGGGGTTGAGGTTGCCCGCGGCGCCGGCAGTGAGCTGCACCCACTTCATCGCGGCGGCAGAGTTACGGGGGCCCTTGTAGAAGTCGCCCGTGTTGGCAGGAGCGTTGTTCTGCTGGGCGGTGCCATCGAGGTAGTCGAGGCCGGAGTTCGTGCCGCCCCGGGACGGCAGTGCCTTCCCACCGTCTGGTGTGACGCCAAACCACGTGCCGCCAACGCCCTGGCCGTTGGTCTGGCCGGGCGCGGTGTCCTTGCTGAACCGGTAGACGGGCCAGCCGCCGATCGTGACCTGGAGGCTGCCGTCATCACGCCGCACAACACCGACCGCGGACTTCTCCACACCGCTGAGGAAGATCTTGGATCCGGGACGGACGAGGACCGGCGGCCAGGTCGTGGCGCAGGCATCGTTGCAGTTGGACTTGGACGGCTTCGCCGTGTCCTTGTCGAACCGGTACAGGGTGAAACCGGCGCCGTCGACAACCACGGGGTTGAGCTTTCCCGCGGCGCCGGCAGTGAGCTGCACCCACTTCATCGCGGCGGCAGAGTTGCGGGGACCCTTGTGGAAGTCGCCCGTGCCAGCCGGGGCATTGTTGGCCTGGGCAGTGCCCAGCTTGAAGTCCAGTGTATGTTCCAGCTCGCTTGGGCCAGAGGAGGACGACGAACCCTCGGAAGACGACGACGAGGTGTTGTTACCCGGACCGCAGGCGGTGAGAGCGAGTGTGCCCAAGACCGCCGCCGATGCGAGCAGAGTGACACGGTTACGCAACACGATGGTCAGCTCCTTGTCTGTGCGTTATCCGGCCAGTCCGGTCACGCACTTGCACCACGGTCCCCGGCTTGCGCCCGGATCACCTCGTCACCGTTCTGAGACGAAACACAGACCTCCCCGTCGTTTGTGTCATCGGGCGGATGCAGCCGGCTGGGGGGCGACTGCTGCACTTGCTTCTGTGACACCAAGGCGCGCCCCATGGTGCGATGGATGCCGTCTCACTGCTGTCGGCAACCGCCCGGCAGCTGGGTACAGGGTCAGGAAGTCGGCGGCGCGGCGCCGTCCGAGCCGGTAGCGGAAGGTGCCGGTGGTGACCTCCAGTGCTCCCAGCACCGTGAGCTGCCGGTTTCTGCCCGGGGTGGGGATGTGCGGCCGACGGCTGGGAAGCGTCCAGCTGGCGCGGACGTGCGGCAGCGGATGCAGGTGCGTCTCGTCGGCGGCCCATACCACCGCCCCGGTTGGCAGCAGCCGCAGCCGTTTGGCGATCGCCGCCACCACCGCGTTCCGGGCCGGATCCCCGCGGGAGATCAGCTTGGGCCGCCGCCAGAGGGCCATCTGCCGCACCCGGCGATACAGCGTGCGTCGGCTGACGTGCGGTCTGCCCAGGTACCGGTACAGCCTGGGCACCGTCCACGGCCCGGGCCGCTTGAGCAGCGCGCCGATCCGCGCGGTCAACCGGCTGCCGCCCAGCCGCGGCCGCCCGCACCGGGGCGATCGGCAAGACCGGCCAGTGCGCAGGTGTTGTGCGGCCGATCCAGCGCCGCACCGTGGCCGGATCACGCTCCAACATGGCGATCTGCGCAGGCGGCAGGCCCTGCAGGGACAGCAGCACCATCACCGCGCGCACCACCACTCGCCCCCGGCCCCGCAACAGGCCGCGTAATCGCCGGCACTCGCAGGCCGACGCGTTGGCGAACACCGTGGGCGGGCGCATACTGACCACAACCTCGCCGGGTGGGACGGACGTTGATGACACCCTCGATCCAACCCCCGGCGAGGACCGTGTCAACGCCTTGCGCCGACAGTGGCACCATCTCCCGTTACGCGCAGAACTTCTGGATACGCGCTCAGCTGGTCGGGTCGTGTCCCGCGTCGTGGTGTAGGGCTCAAGCGTCACGCGTTCCGGTACAAGGCCCCTGACGATCTCCGAAGAGGCAGCAGTCCACGAAGCGCCCTGCTGAGGCAAGTTGAGCACCCGGTCTGGCGGAGCCGTCATCCCCGACCGGCGGATTCCAGCGCCTTGATCGGCTGCACCACCCGGCGGGACGCCGTCGCTGATCGCGCACCGGACGGCAGGCGGGAAAGTTCGCCCGCCTCACGGCACTGCCGCGACCGGCCACCTGACCTGCGGCACCGACCCTGCCCGCCCCACGACCCGAGGAACCCTGGAGCACCCGGCCCGAGCGTCGGGCCCAAGCCATGCCCGCCCCGCGACCTGCAACCGACACCACCAGTCCACCGCCATCAGCGCAGCCCAGCCATCCGAAGCGAAAAGGAGAGGCTAGGGCTTCGGCAGTGTCTGAGCACTGGAGTCGAGACAACCCGCGGGAGGCACGCTTGTGGCGAGGGAACTGACAGGTTGGGAACAGCAGGTCCTGGCTCGACAACCCGGAGTTCTGCGAGGCGGCCGAACGGCTGTGGCCCGACCCACGCCCGCAACGCGGGCCAGGCGGCAGCGGAGGATGAGCCAGCCGTAGGCCCGCCCAGCGATTCAGGATCGGCGTGAAGACCCTGGTTCCAGAGGTACGCTGCATGATTTCCATGCCGGGTCGCGCGTGACGGGATGAACCGCTGGCGGACCGGGCGCGTTGAGCCAGTAGCAGGTGCGTACGCCGAGCCGCGGATTCCCGGCCACAGAGTAAGCGAGACGCCGATGACCTGGCCGTCAAGGACGGTAGCGAAGACCCCAAGCCGTTCATCTGGACCAGCACGGCCAAGGGGATCCTCGACTCCCTCGCCCGCTTCTGCCGACGGATCTCTGGCGCAGCGAACCAGTGGCTTGGTCCGATCGTGAACGCCGGGTCTCCTGGTCGGCGTCGGGGCGATGGAGGTGTATCGGCAGCTGAGCTCGGCTGCTTGGCCTGGGGCAACACCGGTTTCAACCCACGCACCCTCCATTGGATAGGGCGTTGGACATCGCGTCCAAATCAAAGTAATCTCGGCGTTGCCCGACGCTGCTGCGGACCATGGACAGTTCTCGGTAGGTGCTGCATCCGGCAGCCGGCACTCCCCCCGTCCCGGCTGCCGGATGTACATCCGCCATCACCCGAACCCGGGAGATCTCGCGCGGCCGAGACACCAGAGGAATGTGACGCTGCTGCGCAGCGTCTCGGCCTCTGGTGAGTAGTTGACGTCCTGGGCGTGCTTGCGAGGCGGCCGACAGCGTGCTGCTTGTCACACACACCACCGACGTCGACTGCGCCGTTCGGCGCACCCCTGCACTGCTTCATCTGAGCAGTATCGTCAGCCGCTCTTGGCGATCCGCTGCCCCCTGGAGCGACTGGATTCCAGGAAGACCTAGGAGATTCGGCTTGGCTACCACCGAAGTACCCCGCCCCACTCTGCTCCTGGTGCATGGCGCATGGCACGGGCTCTGGTGCTGGGAAAAGCTGGAGCTCCATCTCATTGCCGAAGGTTGGGCGACTCGAACGGTCGAGCTGCCCAGCGCTGCGAGATCAGACCTCCCGAACGTCGAACCCCTAGCCGGCATTCACAGGGACGCGCAGACCGTCCTCAAAACCCTTGAAGACATCAAGGGGCCCGTGGTGGTCGTGGGCCACTCCTACGGCGGAATTCCGGTCACACAAGCCATCGCCAACGCACGCAACGTCTGCCATGTCATCTACCTGGCGGCATACCAACTTGACGTGGGCGAAAGCCTGTACGGGTTCCATGGCGCGCCCGAACCGGAGTTTCCGACAGGAGTCATCCAGCCTGCGCAAGACCGTGTTGCGGTGGCGGCATTCTACGCTGATGTACCCGAGGAGGAGGCCGCGCGAGCGGTCCGGAATCTCGTGCCGCAAAGCGTGAGGTCGTTCAGCGAGCGGGTGACGCAAGCGGGGTGGCGAACCATTCCGTCCACCTACATCATCTGCGAGCAGGACAAAGCTCTGCCGTCCGAGGAACAGGAGAAGCTCGCCGCCCGCGCAAGTGCCGTTCATCGTCTGCAAAGCAGCCATTCGCCATTCCTGTCGATGCCTTCGAAACTTGCAGCCCTTCTCACATACATAGCCCATGGAAGCCGACCCGCATACTGAGCGCGACGGTCTCGGTCACGCACCGGCAGGCGGTCTCAGTGGAGTCGCCGAACCCCACGGCGATTTCGGCCAGGGTCCTGTCCTTGCGTAGGTGAACCAGAACGAGCAGGACCTGCCGGAAGCAGCCAGCTCGTGCCAGAGGGAATTCAGCACGCCTTCAGGCGTAGATAAGCCAGAAATGTACTCAACGACCTCATTCCGGGCGTCGCGCATGGCTCGACACAGGACCAACCGGGCTCCTGCATCCAGCCGTTGACGAGTGAGATCACGAGGGCAACGACCAGAAGCCCTGTCGGCTCACGGCCCCGACCGCCAGCCGCCATCGCCCAAGGAACCACACGACAAGAAGCGTTCAATGAGACGCGCCTCGAGTCGGCCCCCGCCGCCCGAGATCTGCCCGCTCGTAGGATGGACATATGGTATCGACCACCCGCCGCGCCTCCACCGCCTCCGGCCGGCGAGCGGCAGTGGAGACGCGGATCTTATCTGCGATCGGAGAATTACTGCGCGACGGCAAGACCTACACCGAACTGAGAGTGGAACAGATCGCGGCTGCCGGCGGTATCTCCCGATCGGGGTTCTACCTCTACTTCCGCGACAAGGTAGATGTGCTCCTGAGGCTGAGCACTTCCCTCAAGTCGAACAGCTTCGAGATCGTACAGCACTGGCAGCCCTCCGGTCCGGCCGACGGACTTGACGGGCTCGCCCGCACATACGAGCAGCTGTTCAGGCACTACCGCAAGCACGCGTCCCTCCTTGCAGCGATCAACGAAGTGGCTGCTTACGACCCGTCCGTCCTCGAGTCGAGGACAGCCACTCAAGACCAATTCATCGACCACACGGTGAAGCTGCTGATCGAGGAACAGCTGGCCGGCCGCACATCTGCTGATGTCGATCCGCTGTGCGCCGCCAGGGTGATGGTGCGAGGCGGTCTCCAGGTCATCGCCCAGCACGTCGCCACAAGCGATGGGCATGACGATGCCGGGGTCGCCCTCGAGATGGCTTGCGGCTATTGGTATGGCATCTTCCGGCGCCCTGTGAGGTCGCAGCACGACTCTTGAGTCGGCACCGGTGTCTTTGACATGACGCTGAGTGGCGGCGCTCCGGCTGCCTGTCATCCCTTCGCCACGTCCGCGCTGGAGCAGGGCCTGCAGCCGGGCCGCGTAGCCGGCGGGCACTGGCAGCTCGTTGAGGAACACCGCGCCCCTGGTGCCGAACAGGTCGCTCATCGGGACGGCGATGCCCAGCTTGCCCATCACGCCGTGGGCCCGATTGCGGCAGCTGGTGCGCAGACGCACCTGTCCCTCCCCTCGTAGCGTGAAGACCATGACTGCAGGGGAAGTTGGGAGTGAGGTTCCCCTCCTACTGTGGAGACCGACCTGCTGCAGCGCATCGATCGTCTCCAGCAAGTCATCGACCACCGTGCGCGCGGCCACCGGCAGCGGCAGCGCGTTCAACCATTCACGGCCCTGAGCGCTCCAGCAATTGTGCGCCGCGCCCTTGCGGTCGAATCCGTGATCGGCGAGCACCGCGTGGATCCGGTTGTGCAGCAACGTGCGCCACCGCACCAACGGCGGTGCGGTGGCGCAGGATTGTCCCCTGCCGGCGGACGTGCGGCGGTGCGATCCACGCCTCCGGAAGCAGGTCCGCCCGCAGCAGGTGTGCCAGGGTCTCGCCGTCAACCCTGTCGTTCTTCAGCCGGGCGGCCGCGATCGCCCTGCACTGCAGCGGGTGCGCCAGGTGCGGCTCGAAGCCGTGGTCCTGGAGCAGCTCGAGCAGCCGGCCCCAGCCAAAGGCCGCCTCAAAAGCAACCGGCGTACCGACGGGCAGGTCGCCGATCACTTCCCGCAGCGTCTCTCGCCCGTTGGGCACGTTCCGGTTCACCGCCAAACGACTGCCACCGTCCATCACGTAGATCTGCGACCGCCGGCGATGCACATCGATCCCGACGTACGCCTGCATCTCGGGCCTCCCCTTCGACCCCGCTCCCCGAGCCCATCGTCCCGCGGGGCCACCCACCTGAGGAGCCCCCGGCCCTCATAGGGCCAGGTCATAGCCGACCCCGAAGGGTCGTCTTTTGTGGGCTTCACCGGCCCTGACCGGAGCCGTCCACGATGCGCGGGCCACTCGCGAGCACGGCATCATCGACGCCCTCACCGAAGTCGGCATCACCTACTGGGCCGACAAGGGCTACCAGGGCGCAGGCGGCACAGTCCGTCACCCCTTCCGCGCCGGCCAGCAGGCCGTCAACCGGTCCCACGCGAAGATCCGGGCACTGGTCGAACAAGCCGTCGCCACCCTCAAGTCCTGGCGGCTCCTCCGCAGACTCCGCTGCTCAACGACCCGGATCACGAACATCGTCCAAGCCGTCCTCACCCTCCATCTGGCCAGCTCAGACTGGGGTCTGGGCGGAATTTCGTGACGGTCACGATCGCAGCAGGACGCGGGTGCGGAGGAGCCGGAAGGATCCCCTGCCGTACATCTTCCGCTTGATCGTCTTAAACGGTTGACGTGGCCTTCGACGACGCCGGAGCTGTAGGCGAGTGTCATGCCGGCGAGGACGGCGTCCCAGTCCTGGCGCAGGAATCCGGCGAAGCCCCGTATCGGGTCTGGCCCGTTGGTTTCGGCCTCGCGGACCCAGGCGGCCAGGAGGTGGCCGCGGCGGTCACGGACCAGGCCGGTGAAGACACGGGCCAGGTCACAGACGGTGGCGATGTCGGGGCAGGCGATGCGTGCCTCGTCGAGTCGGGTCTGTTCGTCGTGGCTCAGGGTGTCGCGTGGGCGCATGATCCAGGAAGTGAGCTTGCGCGGGCTGGGGATCGGCCGGGGTGCTTCGGTGGCCGCGGTGCCGCCCCGCAAGCTTCGGACGTAGAGACGAACGGCCCGGTGGTTCCCGCGGAAGCCGTGCTCGCGGATCTCCCGGTAGATCTGGGTCGCGTTGGTGCAGCCGTCGCTGAAACGCTGCTGGATGTACGGGCGGTACGGGTCGATCTGGCGGGGACGTCGGTCGCGGGCCGAGGCGATCAGCACGTCGAGGTCGGTGGTCAGATAGCGGCGGACGGTCTTCCGGTCCAGGCCGAGTCGGCGGGCGATGGCGCTGATCGTCCACGTTGCCTCCCGTAAGCGGTGGATCTCCGCATGCCTCTCGGTCACTCGCTGCATGAGCGGGGTGGCAGGGATGTTGTCGAGTGGCGGCGTCAGCGGCAGCAGTGTCGTGGGCGGTGCAGTTGCCGACGTGGGTGTGTCCACGTCGTCCAAGGCGGATTTGTGCAGGCAGGCACGGTGTTGGTGGCACGTTTTCTCGACTGCGGCGGACAGGCTTTGAAGCATGTGCCAGCGGTCGGCTACCTCGGTCGCCTCCGGTGCTGCCTCCTTGATCGCGCGGCTGTAGCCGCTGTCGCGGTCCCGGCAGATGATCTCGGCGCCGGGGTGTGCGGTGAGCCAGGCGGCCAGCGTCTCGCTGGTGCGGTCGGGTAGCAGGTCGACCGGGGTGGAGGTCTCGACGTCGAGCAGGATGGTCCCGTAGGTGCGCGAGCGGCGGAAGGCAAAGTCGTCGACGCCCAGCACTCGCGGGCTGCGGGCGGGTACCTCGGGCGGATGCAACTGTCCGAGCAGCCGGGCCCGGCCGACGGGCACCGCCAGTGAGCGGCACAGCCGTGTGCCCGGCCGACCGCCCGCCACGAGCGCGACGGACCGCCACAGCGTCTTCACCCCGGCCCGGCACGGGCATAGCGCGTGGTCAGACCCTCGACCTGCTCAACGAATGTGCGTCGTCCGCAGTCTGCGGCGTCGCAGAAGAACCGCCGGACCTCCAGCTTCACCACCACGCGGCGCCCGCCGACGGGATACTCGGTCAGCCGTCGCCCGTAACGACTGTGCACCCGACGCGAGACGGTCGCGCAGTCCGGGCATGTCAACTCCGGTACGGCGCTGTGGGCTTCGGCCACAACGACCCCGCCCATCTCGGTCAACCGGTCCAGCACCATCCCCACCGCATTCGGGAACAGTGCGTCCTTCAACGCGGACAGAACCCCCATGACCAGGGCATTCCCGCTGCCAAACACGGAGCTGGGAATGGGCGATCGTGACCGTCACGAAATTCCGCCCAGACCCGAATCAAGAGATCCTCATCACCGGGGTGCCGGTCGCCAGGTGGTGCGGGGTCGCGATGGTTGTACCGGCTGCCGGGCTGGGGAGTCAGCGCTGGAGGCGTGTGGTGCGGCTGTTACCCGGTCCTATTGGTCGTGGGCAAGCATCATGTCCGGGTCGAACATGACGATCACGGCGGCGACCAGGAGGGCCGCGAGCGGGCCTGCCAGCATGACCAGGAGGAACGACAGCAGGGAGGCGGAGGGCTGTATGGACACGGTTTGGCCCGTGAGGTGGACGGAGACCGCGGCCATGCCGGTGTAGTGCATCCCGGTCACGGCTCCCCCCATGATCAGACTCGCGCCCAGGCTGGACCACAGGGTGTGGATGGAGATGGCAGCCCACAGCGCCGCTGTGGCCGCTGCGATGGCGATCACGACGGAGAGCGTCACCGTCACGGCGTCATAGCGCAGGGTGCCGTTGGTGTGGATGGCGCTCATGCCGAGGTAGTGCATGGCCGCGACTCCGAGCCCGGCGATCATGCCCGCCACCGCCAGGTTCGCCGGTGTACCGCCCCGGTAGCCGACGAGGAACACACCGATGGCGACGACAGCGATTGCGACCGCGAGGCTGAGGAGCGTTCTCATCGAGTCGTAGCTGACGAGGGCGCCCTGGACGCTGAAGCCGATCATAGCGATGAAGTGCATGGTCCAGATGCCGCAGCCGATCGATACGGCGCCCAGCGCCAGCCATCCCACTTTGCGATGCGGGCGCCGCAGCGACCGCGTCGTGCACCGCAGCCCGAGTGCCGCCCCGAGGCAGGCCATCAGATAGGCGGCCACAGGAGTCACCGCGCCGAAGTTGAAGTTGGAGACTGTAGCGCTCATGGAGCAATCCCTTCACACAAGTGACGGCAGGCGTACCCGCGGCGGCCTGGGCTGCCATTCGGCGCGCCCGTTCGTCCTCGCAGTGCTGGGTGACGGACCTGAATCATAACTGTCCAGTCGTCTATTAACATCGCGGCACGGCCAGCCGCGACATCTCGATACCCAAGACCAGGCCGACATGGTCCAGCCAGATCTCGGTGACCAGACGCTGGAAACCGACCCGGGCCACCGTGCTGGTCCGGAGACCCCCAGGTCCTCTTTGGTCACCAGCACCCGGTCCGTTGACCGCCCGCTCGACCAACGCGTACTGCAATCGCGTGGACTTCTGGTGGTCGACCACCTGCTGCCGGCCGGTCACCCTTCCCGACGGAGTTCTCCCACGGCATCACCGCTGCCGGTGGCGAAGCGCAGGATTGCCGCCGCACTGCGCCGGGGGCCCTCCGGAGAGAGCCCCTGACTTGCGGGAATTGCCAGCGCCACGGTCGCAGCGACAGGTCTCGTAAACGCCGGAGGCTCGCTGCACGCGACGGTGATCAGGTCGTGATGACGTGGCCGCCTGCCGGCTCGATGTCGCGGGCCTCAGCCACCGAGTACAGGTCTGCGGCCAAGGTCGCAAGAAGCGCTCGCAAGGCGTCAAGTGCCTCACGTTCCTGCGGATCGTCAGTCCAGTTCATGATGTTCCCTTCCTCCTAGGCGCCGGCTGGTGGGATGAGCGGGGACCGCTCGAGGTGGAACGAGGTCCGGCGCTGATACGCGTCGCCGGCGCACAACACGTGTGCCTCATGCCACCATGGACCGGCAATGGACATGGCGAGCGGCGTGCCGACGCTGGACGTGCCGATGGGTACGGTGAGAACCGGCACCCCCACTGCAGGCCAGTAGGGCGTCTGAACGCTCGCAAGCACTCCAATCGGATTCAGTGTTGACACGTCCGAGAGCAACGGTGGTCCGACATGTGCGGTCGGAGTAACGATCAGGTCGACTTCTTGATAGAGCGCGGAAAGCTTGTTGCGGATCACTCGTCGTACGCGCTGTGCCTGCACGTAGTCCGCCCCGGAGAACGCGTCCCCGGCACCGACAGCGATGCGGAATCCCTGACCGTAGTCGCTCCAGCGGGACTGGAGATCGGATTGGTGGTACGCCAGCGCCTCGCTCAGCATGATGACGAGATCGGTGGTGATGCCCTCCGCCCACATCGGCACAGTGACAGGCACCACCTCGGCGCCTGCAGCCTCCAGCTCCCGCAGCGCTGACTGGAACAGATCAGGCTGGGCCGGGTCGATTCCACCCGTCGCAGCAGCTTCGAGTGTGTCGAAGCCGATCCGGACTCCAGCCAGATCCCCGGTCAGCGCGCCCAGGTAGTCATCGACCGGCCGATCGGCGCAGTATGTGTCGGACGCGTCGTAACCGGCGATCACGGAGAGCATGAGGGCACAGTCAGCGGCGCTGCGGGCCATCGGTCCGGGGTGGTCGGCCGTGTAGCCGAGAGAAACAATGCCGGACTTGGGGACTCGACCGAACGTGGGCTTCAGGCCGGTGATCCCGTTGAACGCGCTCGGCATGCTGATGCTGCCGGCCGTGTCGGTGCCGATTGCTCCGAGGAACATGTCGCTGGCGACTCCTGAAGCGGAACCCGAGCTGGAGCCGCCGGCCCATCGGTCGGCGTTCCACGCCGAGGCAGGCACCGGAAAGGGTTTGGAACGGTCGGGGTTGCCGATGGCGAACTCCAAGGTCGACGTCTTGCCCATGACGATCCCGCCGGCCTGCTTGAGGCGCGTCACGATGGGTGCATCACCGATGCGCTGCCCCCACTCCGGGTCGAGAACGAGACTTTGCGCCGTGGTGGGGCCCTGCGATTCGGCGACGATGTCCTTGATGCCGAGCGGGATGCCTGCCAGCGGTCCGAGCGCCTCGCCCGCACTCCGCCGGGCGTCGATCTCCCGAGCCTGCGCTCGTGCCTGTTCGGCGTAACGATTGATGAAGACGCCGAGGATTTCGTCCAATTGGTCTGCGGCGTGAATGGCGGACTCGACGAGTTCTTCGGACGTCGTCCGACCGGACTCCAAGGCTGCCGCGGCCTCGGTGATGGTACGGGGTTGATCCATTGCCTGCTCCTTCGTACCGGCTGCTCGAAAGTGTGTGATGGGCCGGGTTCGGCCGCAATGAACGGCGTATTTCGTTCCCGGTCACGCGGTGCTCTCCGCCGGGAATGTGCTCCACCAGGCAAAAGCGTCGCGCGGTCGTTGAGGTGTGCCTCCGTGACGGCCCTGAATCCGGCGTAACTCGCGGGCGGCCCCGAGTTGCGCCGAAAACAGGGAGGGAGACGGACACCCGACCGATGCTGGTCACACCCCGCGGTGGGGTCTTGATCGTCGAACCGGTGAGAGTGCCACGGCCACCGCGGCCCGCACACGTCCCGCAGCACTTCTGACCCGGGTCCGGTGGGACAACCGTCCGGTGGGACAACCCCCCGTGACCCCCTACGCCGCGATCCGACGCACCAGTGGCCACGGAAGGTGTCGCACCGCCAGCCCGAACGCCTTGTACCGCAGCGAAGGCGTCGAGACGTCCTTCCCCTTCTCCAGGTCACGCAGTGATTGCTGCACCACGGTGGATGCTTCCAGCCACATCCACCGGGGCACTCCCGACCGGTCAACACTGTGGTGGAGTTCCGTTCGCACGAAACCCGGGCAGACCGCCAGGATCCGAAGCCCGGAGCCGGCATAGCTCATGTTCGCCCATCGGCTCAGGCTCAGCAGCCATGCCTTGTGCGCCCCGTAGGAGCCGCGCGGAGTCCAGGCGGCGACGCTGCACACATTGATCACCCGCCCGTGCCCGCGCGTGCACATCGCCTTCAGGGCGGCGTCCGTCAGATGCATGGGAGCCCGCACGAGAAGGTCGAGCAGCCGATCCTCGTCGGCGATGTCGGTGGCGCCGAACACACCGGACGGCAGGGCACCCGCGTTGTTGATCACCAAGTCCACCGGCCTCGACTGATCTTGGATGCGCCGCGCCGCACGGCCCAGCCCTTCCGAGGTGGCGAGGTCGGCGGCGAGCACCTCGGTCTGGATGCCGTGGGAGTGCCGAAGCCGGACCGCCACCGAGGTGAGACGCTCCTGGTCGCGAGAGACGAGTACCAGATCGATGCCACGTCCCGCGAGTTCCTCGGCATAGGCCAAGCCGATGCCGCTCGTCGGCCCGGTGACCAGGGCACGTCGCGGCGCGTCCCCGGCGTATGCCACATCTCGCTTCGAGCGGGGTCCGGGCTTCATGAAGGAGGAACGGCCCCGACGGAATGCCTTGAACATGCCCACATCCTGAGCCGCGCACCGGCGGCGCCGTCAAGGCGCGCCGACTCTCTGCGGGGCTCTGCGGCCAAGTCTTGGTGGACACACCAATCGCGCGAAGAGATTGGTGTGACGACGTTACATCGACAACGGTGAGGTCACGGCGGAGACTCGGGCTCCGGATGTCGACCGGTGCACCACTCATCGACGCTCATGGGTTTCGTGAGCTGTCTTCCGCGTGCACTGAGGTGTGGCTGTGACCCACAGGCACTCCGTATTCGCGTCGATACTGCACCAAGTCCACACTGCACAAAAAGGGGCGAACTGTGACTCACAGGCGATCGCGTACGGTGACCGAGGGCCTGGAACGTACGGCCCATCGGTGGCAGCTCCGACTCACGGGCCTGGACGACCGCGCGCTCGCGTCACCCTTCGTGGGCGTCGCGCACACCTTCGGTGAGGTGAGTCCCTGCTCCTTGTCCCTGGGTACCCAGATCGACGCGGCTAAGACCGGTGTCGAGGTCGGCGGTGGCAACGCGCGAGAGTTCGCGACAATCTCGGTCTCGGACGTCCTCACACAGAACCACAGCGGGATGCGGTTCTCGCTGATGTCCCGCGACGCCATCGCGGACTCCGTGGAAATCGTGGTGCGCGCGCAGCAACTCGACGCACTCGTGGGCATCGGTGCGTGCGACAAGACCATTCCCGGCCTGTTGATGTCCATCGTCAGGCTGAATCTTCCCAGCCTGTTCCTCCACGGCGGTTCGATGTTGCTGCCTTTCTGGCGCGGCAGGGAGACGAACCCGCTGTCCGTGCTTGAGGGCATCGGCCGTGTGCAGTCCGGAGAGATGACCGCGGCCGAACTCGACGAGTTCTCCCACGGCATGCAATCGACACTGGGTGCCTGCCCCGGGCAGTTCTCCTCCGGCACGGGGGGCACCTACGCCGAGGCCCTCGGGCTTGCCCCTCTCGGTTCGACCACCATTCCGGCTGCCTATACCGCTCGCCAGGCGGTGGCGCGGCGCAGCGCGGAGCAGTTGCTCATGAACCTGCGGGCCGGCGGCCCGCTTCCGCGTGACCTCGTCACGCGCGAAAGCCTGGAGAACGCGGCGGCGGCCGTCGCCGCGACGGGCGGCAGCACGAACGCGGCCCTGCACCTGCCGGCGATCGCGCACGAGGCCGGCATCGAGCTGACCCTCAAGGATCTCGGCGAGGTCTTCCGGCGCACCCCCCGGATCGCTGCGCTCGCGCCCGCCGGGCCGTACGTGCCCCAGCATCTCAACCAGGTCGGAGGCAACCCCGTGGTGCTCAAGGCGCTCTGGGAGGCGGGGCTTCTCCATGACACGTTGACCTTCGACGGTTCACCGCTCTCGACTGCGCTGAGCTCGGTGCCCGAGCCGGACGGTCAGATCGTTCGGTCCGTCGCCGAGGCACTGAGTCCGACCGGCGGGCTGGCGGTTCTGAGCGGCTCCATGGCGCCAGAAGGGTCGGTCATGAAGGTCGCCGCGAGCGCGACCCGGCACTTCGAAGGCCCTGCCCGGGTGTTCGAGTCGGAACAGAGCGCCTTCCGCGCGGTGCGGCGTCGCGAATACTCGGACGGCGACGTGCTGGTGATCCGCAACGAAGGTCCGCGCGGCGGCCCGGGCATGCGAGAGATCCTCAGCACCACATCAGCGATCGTCGGCCAGGGCATGGGAGAGAGCGTGGCGCTCATCACCGATGGCCGATTCTCGGGCGGGACTCGTGGCATCTGCGTCGGACACGTATCTCCCGAGGCCGCTGACGGCGGGCCCATCGCACTCGTACGCGACGGCGATCTGATCAGGATCGACGCGGACGCGGGCAGCATCGACCTGCTCGTCAATGAGGAGGAACTGGGCAGGCGCTCGCGAGCGTGGACGCCTCATGATCGGACCGCCGCCCTGGCAGGGGCCGAGGAAAAGTACGCGCGCCTGGTCGGACCGGCGCATCGGGGCGCGGTCACGCATGCGGGTGGACTCGTCTGGCCGCAGGAGCCCCTGGGTGCGGAATCCGATGAATCAGATGAATGAGATGAGTCGGACGGCGGTCAACCTGGCGAGGCGCTATGGTGCGCGCTCGGCACGCTGGAAGTCTGCTGCAAGGCCGAGAGTCCTCGTCGACTCCAGCGCGAGGCACATCTCGGCGAGCTGACGAGGATCGCGCAGCGAACGTCCGCACAAAGACTCTATGCGGCGAAGACGGTAACGGACCGTGTTGGGATGGCAGAACAGCGAGTCAGCGGTGGCGGGGACCGAGGCGCTCCTCTGGAGCCAGATCTCCAGGGTGTCCAGGAGCACGTCTCGATCGGGCGGCGGGAGCGCCAGCACAGGCCCGAGCACCTGCCGTGCCAAGTAGGACATGACGTCAGGGCTCGCGACCGAGGCGACTGCGAGTGGCGCGCGGTGGAAGACGACGACGGGCGCCGCCCCACCGCGGGACGCCGTCATCGCGATACGGGCCCGACGCATCGCCGACGAGGTCTCGGTGATCTCGTCGAAGGGCGGACTGAGGCCGATGCGGGTTCCGTGGCACTCCTGGAGCACCTGCGTCACCGGCTCGATCTGGGTGGGCTGTGTCATGGCAAGGACACCGAACACGACGTCCGGTCTGGACCTCCACGCCGTGGTGAGGCCAGCCAGGTCGAGCTTCTGCCGGAGCTGTCGGACGTCTGGTGCGGAGTGTGCGTCTAGTGCCACCCCCACGTAGGGACCACGCCGTGGGAGCCCGAGAAGTTGTGCCGTGTCCCAGGCGACGCTGAGGTCGCCGACGCGTCCCTCGATGAGTGCGTCGAAGGCAGCATCCCGCTGTTGCTCCTTGCGCCGCGCCAGTTCGAGCGCCGCCTCCCGGTGGCCCTCGCCCGCTGCTTCGGAGAATTCCTCGTGCATCGACCAGATCCGTGAGGCGGCCCACGTGACGTCGTGCGTCGAGATCCGCCCGGAGAGTTCTTCGGCCTGCTCGACGATGGCTTGCCACATCGTCGCTGCGGAGACGCGATAGGAACGCACGACGGCGTCCCAGGGAATGCCTTCTTCGGCACGCAGTCGCCCGGTGTGCCGGGCTTCGGTCGTGTCGAAGGCATTGCCGGTTCTCAGCGAATACAGAACGCGCACGAGTTGAGTGCGGATCCTGTCGGCGAGGTTCTCGTCCGTGACCACCTGGTTCGTACGGTAGAAATCGACGTCACGACGGATCGCGGCGGAGATGTTCGTCGCCAGCTCGTCGAATTTTTCCGTCAGGCGGTCGACAAGTTCCCCAAGATTGCCGTCCAGGGGATCATGTTCTGAGGTGGTTCGGGTTGCCGCCATGAGCGGACCTTAACCGACGCCTTCCTCGGCCGTACAGGCAGAAGTGTGCGGATAAGACCGAGAAGCGGCGCAGGGGCCGAATAGGGGCACTTGGATGTTCCCGCCGTTCCAAAGTCATCAGCCGTTCTTCGATGGATCGCGCTGCCGACACGGCTCAGAGCCGGCAATGGCCACGAGCCGACGTCGGAAGTCAGCCTGTCCTGACGAGGGACGCCAGGAGTCCGTGCGCCGTACGGAAGGACGGCGTCGACGCGCTGTCCGGCGTGCAGGTCACCCCGCCGACCGCTGGGTCGTCTCGGCGTCGCCTCCTCGGCCGTCGATGGCGTTCACGGGACGGGTAGGTCCTTCGACGGGATGTCGCACCCTCAAAAGCCGCCCCACGCCGGACGCGCTGCCGGCGGCGGTGCCCCCGCTTCGCTGCCCGCCCGGTCGGCGGTGACGCGGGGGATGCCCGAGATCTGAAGCCGCACGTCGCTACGGAAGTGCATGAAGGCGACGACGATGCCGTCACCGTCCGTGTTGCGGATCACCTGGTCCATCGCGGTGACCGGATCGCCGGGAGCTATGCCGAGCACGGCGGCGACGAATTCGTCTGCCCGGGAAGCGTTCAGTACCAAGTCGTGCGCACCCAGTCCCGTGGCCGAGGCAGCGCCGATGATCGAGTAGAAGTCCGCGGTGAACTCGGAGCGGTCGAGTCGCCCCGCCTCGACCGCTCGCACGTAGTTGGTGATGACGCCGATCGGCTCATCCCCGAGGTGGAAGACGTAGTCGATGCGGAGCGTGCGGTCGCCGGACGTGACACCCCGCAGACGCGTCGCGATCGGGGCCGGTGTGCTGCGGACCCAGGACCAGCTCACGACGTGCGGACTGACTGCGCCGGCTCCGAGATGGCACTCCAAGGACGTTCCGGGTCCGGGGATGCACAGGTCCATCGGGCTGTGCTCCCCTACGACGCGGGTGCCGAGCCCGCGGCGACGCACGATGAGTCCTTCCGCGACGAGCTGACCGAGGGCTTCACGT
Source organism: Streptomyces sp. NPDC050625 (assembly GCF_040654755.1). Taxonomy (NCBI): domain Bacteria; kingdom Bacillati; phylum Actinomycetota; class Actinomycetes; order Kitasatosporales; family Streptomycetaceae; genus Streptomyces; species Streptomyces sp. NPDC050625. The sequence goes on along the minus strand of NZ_JBFAIQ010000038.1, from coordinate 6,031 downwards.
AGTTCGGCACGGCGTGCGCCGAGCTGTGCCATCAGCACTGTTTCGGGCGGCAGCGCCGCGCCCTCCCCACCATGGGGGGCAGCATCCATGGCCGCAGCTCGCACGAGATCGCGGAGGCGGTGCACGATGAGCTCACGCGCCACACGCACAGCCTCAGAGAACATTCCCGCGCGCCGAGTGTCAACGGTCATTCGGTTCGCCTCCGATCCGCTCTGTGCCCTGGATGACTGCGGGGTCCTGCCGCTGGCTCGGACGGACGGAAGGCGGAGACGGACGGTCCGCCCGCTGCCGAGGTGTCTCTGGCCTCGGCTCTCGGGCGGAGGCCGGCTGCGTCCGGGCCGGTTCCATCGCTGGTACAGCAGCGTGCACGGCGTGCCATCACGCGGCGCGGCACGGCGTGCAGGCGCACCTGCAAGAGACCGGCACGGCTCGGCGGCCGAGGCAGGGACGATGAACGATCCGCGACGATGCGCTGCTCGAACGCCTCGCAGAGGTTCCTCCGGACCGGAGTCAGACCGGCCCGCCATCCAGCGTGGCGAGGAACGCCTGGAGGTGTTGCAAGGTTGCCTCAGGCTGCTGCTCGACGAGGAAGTGGCCCGCTTCCACCGGCCCCCCTTGCACATTGGTCGCATACTCGCGCCACACGGCGAGGGGCTCGAAGAACCGTCCGACGTCACCGTGCGCACCCCAGAGGACAAGGAGGGGGCATTCGATGCGTCGATCGCGGGTGGCCGCGTCATGTTCGAGGTCAATCGAAGCGGCCGCACGGTAGTCCTCACACATCGCGTGCACCATGGCGGGGTCCTCGAAGCACCTCGTGTACTCCGCGAGGGCTTCGGGCGTGAACAGGGCTCCAGCGCTGCCAAAAGCCCCCAGCGCGTACTTGAGGAACCAGCCGGCCTCACCGGCGATGAGCCGCTCCGGCAGTGGCTCGGGTTGAGTGAGGGTGAACCAGTGCCAGTATGCCGTCGCGAGATCACGGGTCACGTGGCGGTACATGTGGTCAGTCGGAACCACGTCGAGGATGGCCACCCCCGTCACGCGCTCGGGATGATCCAACGCCAGACGATGGGACACCCGTGCGCCGCGGTCATGACCGACTACCGCGAAGCGCTCGTACCCGAGCGCCGTCATCAGGCCCACCTGGTCCAGGGCAGAAGTACGGAAGGAATATGCAGCGTGATCGCCACCGCCATGCGGCTTCGAACTGTCTCCGTAGCCGCGCAGGTCCGCCGCGACCACCGTGTAGTCGCGTGAGAGGCCAGGTGCGACCGCATGCCACATGACGTGGGTCTGAGGTGCGCCGTGGAGCAGCAGGACCGGAGGCCCCGAGCCGGCCGTGACGATCGAGATCTCGACATCTCCCACAGGGACCCGGCCCTGCTCAAATCCTTCGAACATGTGCGCATTCTCGGAGGCTCGGGGAGAGCGCCGTCAAGGCGTGGGATGGCGGGTGGACCGCGGCCACGTCAACCTTGGTCACGGCACCAATTTCTCCGTGGAATTCATGTCGGGGCAGACATCGACCGTACCACCGGTCCGCGCCAGACTCCGTGCCCGGGACGATTGATGCCGGTGCGTGCCGACGTCCTGCCGGTGGCGCGACCAGTCGGGTTTCGGCCACGGATGCGACGGCGATCTCCTCGATCTCACCGCCTCCTGCCAGCCCTCAGCCCTCAGCCCTCAGCCCTCAGCCCTCAGCCAGGAGACCCCATCCGATGAAGCTTGCGAACGTGGACGGACGAGCCGTCATCGTGACGGCGTCCGACCGGGGATTCGACGTCGCCCGAACGTCGGGGGGCAGATTCGGCCCGGATCTGGCCTCCGTGTACGACGACTGGGAACGGTTTCGCGCATGGGCGGAGAAATCACCGACTGGGCGAGAGGTATCGTTCACGCGCGCGCAGTTGTCGTCACCGTCACCGACGCCACGGCAGATCGTGGCGATCGGCCTGAACTACAGCGAGCACGCCTCCGAGTCCGGCTTCGAGGCACCCGACCGGCTTCCGCCGCTGTTCACGAAGTTCGTCTCAGCCGTCACCGGGCCGGACACGGAGGTGATGATTCCCTCCGGAGGGCACGTCGACTGGGAAGTGGAGCTCGTCGCGGTCATCGGACGTACCGGGTTCCGGATTGCCGAGAACGAAGCGTGGAGCTTCGTCGCCGGCCTGACGATAGGTCAGGACCTGTCCGAACGTATCACGCAACTCACGGGCCAAGCACCGCAGTTCAGCCTCGGGAAGTCGTTTCCTGGCTTCGCTCCGGTCGGACCCTGGCTCGTGACGCCAGACTCCCTACCGGACCGCGACGACCTACGCCTGGGATGCGCGATCGACAGCAGGACCGTCCAGGACGGTCGAACTCGCGACATGATCTTTCCGGTCGCTCGGATCGTTTCCGAGCTCTCGCGAACGATCACGTTGTACCCGGGAGACCTGATCTTCACGGGAACCCCGTCCGGAGTCGGCGTGGCCCGCAATCCGCAACGGTTCCTCGAGCATGGTGAAGAGCTGGTCTCCTGGATCGAGGGCATCGGTGAGATGCGGCAGACTTTCGTCGCTACTGAGGTTTGCGGTTCGGGGTGACGTCATGAGTGGGTCCGGTCTGGGCGATGCAGCCGTCGTGCAGTCCAGGCTGAGACCGCGTGCCTTGAGGCGGCGAGTACGGCCAGTTCGTCGATAGGGGCATGGGTGCAAGGTTGCCCCTGCAAGAGGTCGCTGGCCGCCCGGCCCGGCATGACCGTTCCCCCTCGCAGCGGGAATTCCGCAGTCTCCGGAATCTGGCCGGAGGCGGTGGCTGCGATGGTGATCGAGGAACTGACGCCGAGGGGACCTTACGTCGACCCGTAGCGCTGGGTCGCCCTCGAGCTGATGCCCGTACCGATGTTGCTCGCCGCACCGGTCACGGCGAGCACCGGCGGCACGCGCTCGGACGAGCTGACGACCCGGCACCATGGTGCGTCAGGGATCCACGAGCCAGCTTTCCCGGGACCGCCTCGGCCACCCGGCTTGTCGACCGCGTGCCCGGAGCGCCATCGCTAGTTCTGCGGTACAAGACGGCTCCCGCCGCGAGGGGTTTCGCGGCGGAAGCCGTGGAGTAGCGGATTCCTCAGCGTAGTCGTCAAGCTTCGGCGACTCGACGTCCTGTCGGTGAGGGCTCATCACTCGTCTTCGTCGTCCAAGTCGTAGGGCGGGATGGTCCATCGCATCACAAGGTACGGGGCCTTCACTCGCGCGCTTCGCCGCTGTCCAACGGCGGGCGCGGACAGGCTCAGGCGGGCGGGTTTGGTGACCGGAAGGATTCCCATGTCATGAATCCGTCACCGTTCTGTCCCGACAGGGGCCGTGGGGGCCGGTGTGTTTGACAGGCCTCGGATCAGCGCCACATCATCATTCCACTAATCGACTAGCGAAAGGGGGTTGAGGGGTTCGTGGAGTTCCGCATCGACAGGCGGAGCGGGATGCCCGCCTATCAGCAGATCGTCCAGCAGACCAAACAGGCCCTGCGGCTGGGCGTTCTCATGCCCGGCGACCGGCTGCCCACCGCCAAGGAGGTCGCTGAGACCTGCGCGGTCAACCCCAACACCACACTCAAGGCCTATCGGGAGCTGGAACGCGAAGGTCTGGCCGAACCACGGCCCGGCCTGGGCACCTTCATCCGCCGGTCATTGGCCCGCCCCCAGGCGGGTGCCGACTCCCCGTTGCGCGGGGAGCTGGAGGCGTGGATGACGCGGGCACGCGAGGCGGGCCTGGAGCGGGAGGACGTGGCCGCGCTGGTCGCGTCGGTCCTGGAGGAGCGGTACGCCCACACCACGGCGGCCGCCGGCACAACGGAAAGTCTTGAAACGAGGGGTACCAGTGAGTAACGCCATAGACGCCATGGACGACGGGGGCCCGGCGAAGGAGCTGGCGATGGAGGCCAACCGGGTGGGCCTGAAGTACCGCCGGGGCTGGGCCCTTCAGGACTGCTCGTTCCGGCTGCCGGCCGGCCGGATCTGCGGCCTGGTGGGCCCCAACGGCGCGGGAAAGACCACGCTGATGGCGATCGCCGCCAATCTGCTGCAGCCGACGGAGGGCACCCTCAAGGTGTTCGGCGCAGCACCGGAATCCGCGGAGGCCGGACGGCGTACCGCGTTCCTCGCCCAGGAGAAACCGCTGTTCCGCCGCTTCACCGTGGCCGAGACGCTGCGCATGGGCCGCGAGCTCAACCCCGGCTGGGACCAGCGGGCCGCCGAGAACATCGTCCGTGCGGGCAATGTGCCCATGGAAGCGAAGATCGGTACCCTATCCGGCGGGCAGCGCACCCGGGTCGCCTTCGCCCTCGCCTTCGGCAAGCGCCCCGACCTGCTGCTGCTCGACGAGCCGATGTCCGACCTCGACCCACTGGTACGCCACGAGCTCATGAGCACGTTGATGGCCGAGGCCGCCGAACACGGCACCACCGTGCTGATGTCCTCCCACATGCTCAGCGAGCTGGAGAACGTCTGCGACTTCCTCCTCGTCATCTCCGCGGGCGGACTGCGCATGGCCGGTGATGTGGACGAACTCCGCAGCGCCCACCTGTTGTTGCACGGCGTCCGGAGCAACGAGAGCGACAGCGAGCGGCAGGGCCATGCCCAGGACGTCCCCGCGGAACTCGCCGGTCACACCCTCGTCGAATACCGCACCAGCGGACGCCAAGTCACCGCCCTCGTCCGTCCCGACGGCCCGGTGACCGGCCAGTGGCAGGCCGCCACCCCGAACCTGGAGGAACTCCTGCTCTCCTACCTGCGCTGCCCCGACGCGCCACCGCTGATCACCTTCCAAGCCCACGTCCCGGGCCAGACCTATGGCTCCGACGGCTCGCGGGCGGTGGCTGCCCGATGAGCAACCTGACCAAGACCTCAGCCACCAGGTCCAACGGGTCCACTGCGTCCCCCATGGCCACCCGCGGCCGTCGGCTCAGCGGCCTGAACTGGCTCATCTGGCGCCAGCACCGAGCCGGCTTCTGGACCCTCCTCGCCATCACCGCCATCTGCGTGGCGTGGCTCGTCTATCAGCGCACCGAACTGATAAACCAGCTCACCGCCCAGGGCTGGCCTGACTCGACGCCCGACAAGTGGCTCAATGGCGAACACCCCCAACAGTTCCAATTCGTGGGCTGGTCCCTCGGCTTCATCCCCATCGTGCTGGGCGTCTTCCTCGGCGCCCCTCTACTCGCCGGTGACCTGGAAAACGGCACCGCCAAACTCGTCGCCTCGCAGTCCGTCACCCCCATCCGCTGGCTGGCCACCAAGCTTGGAATCAGCGCCCTGGTGGTCATTGTGTGCACGGCGGCGCTCTCCGTCGCGTTTGGCCGGTGGTGGGGTCCGGTCAAGTACGTGCCCACAGCGCTGGAGTGGAGCGATGGCGCCGCGTTCGACAACACCGGCCCCGTTCCCGTTGCGCTTGCGCTCTTCACCGTCGTGGGCGGCGTGGCGATCGGCATGCTCCTGCGCCGCACCCTGATCTCCATGGTCGTCACCTTCGCCTTCGCCGTCGTCGTCCAGCTGGTCTGGAGCTACTTCCGGCTGGACCTCGGCCACGTCCTCACGGTCACCACCCGCAAGGGAATCAGCCACGGCGCGTTCCCGCAGATACCTCAAAATGCCCTGGAGATCGACCACTGGTACATCTCGGGATCCGGGCAGACCTACGGCTGGGGCACCTGCGTCGCACACAAGTTGTCCGAGAAGGTCTGTATTCAGAAGTTCGACCTCGTGGGCTGGAAGGTGGACTACCTGCCGATGTCGCAGATGAGCAGCATGCAGTGGTTCGGCGCCTCGATCCTCTTCGCCCTGACCGCAGCCGTCACCGTGTTCATCTTCATCCGGGGCCGCAAGCGCATCGTCTGACAGCCACGAGCCGGTCCCCCGGCGCTCGGGTCAGCCCTTCTCCCTGCGCGCACGGTAGACCGTGGGCGCCCCCCCCCCCCGCCCCGGCGGGGGGGGGGCGCCCCGGGGCGGGGGGGTCGGGGGAGGGAACAGGCGAGGCAGCCAGACAAACCCAACCGC
>NZ_JBFAIQ010000037.1:0-65113 GCF_040654755.1 Streptomyces sp. NPDC050625 | reverse complement strand
GCTCCACCAGCAGCGGCATCGGCTCCGACGCGGTCACCAGCTCCCGCAGCGGATACCGCGCCAGCACCCCGTCCACCTCCGGCGCCAACGCCGCCGCAAGGCGCCAGGCGGCCGGCCGGCCCTCGTCCCGCAGGGCGTCCACCGCGGTGAGCAGGACGTCCCGTTGCCCGTCGTGCTTCGGCACCGCGGCGGCCGCCCGCTCGTACAGCCGGGCACCCTCCTCCAGCACCAGTTCGGTGTCCATCCCCGCCGGGATCTTGATCTGCGCGTGGTGGCGCCAGGTGGTGACCGGATCTCCCCACGCCTCCACCGTGTACGTCCAGCGACCGGGCTCGCCGACGGTGACGTCCGCGCCCCAGCGGTCGGTGCCCGGGGCGAGTTCACGCATCGGCGTCCACGGGCCGGGGCGGCCCTCGGGGTCCCGCACTACGACATTGGCGGCCACGGCGTCGTGTCCCTCTCGGAAGACCGTGGCCGAAACCTCGAACGTCTCTCCAGTGACCGCCTTGGCGGGCCTGGATCCGCGCTGGACGACCGGGCGGACGTCGAGGACGGGTATGCGGCCGGTCACGGTGGTCCCGCCCGCGGAGGACCGCTCCCGCGACGGGGGGCCGGAGTCGGCCGGGCGTACGGGCGGGGGCAGGGCGGCCGCTGCGCCGGCGGCCGCGCCGGCAGTGCCCTTCGAGCGGTTCCTGCTGCTTGTCGGGGGTACTGACGAGTGGTGCTTGGCGGGCATGACCGCTCCTGTCCGCGTCAACGTGGGTGTGGGCGGATGGATGTGGGGAGGTGGGTCCTGCGGGTGTGTCCGTGGTGCTTCTGCGGGGTGTACCGGAGGAGCCTTCCCACCCTATTCGGGTGAGCAATCCGGCACTTTGTTAACTACTCACGCGTATGTCTTCGCACAGGACCGGCCCCGTCCGGTGAGAACGGGGCCGGCGGCGACACTCTGCCATCACGGCGGCGGAACCTGCAGGAGTTTGTCCGGGGAGCCGAGTCCCGCCCCCGACACCTTGCCGGTCGCCGCGCGCCCCACCAGGGCCTTGGCGACCTGGGCGGGGCCGGCTCCGCGGTGTTCGGCCAGATAGAGGGCGGCCGCGCCCGCGGCGTGCGGGGCCGCCATCGACGTACCGGAGTAGGTCGCCAGCCCGGTGTCGCTCGTCCGGGACGCCGAGGTGATCGAGACACCCGGCGCGAACAGGTCCAGCGCGGCACCGAAGTTGGAGAAGGCGACCCGCGTGTCCGTCCGGTCCGTGGCGCCGACGGTGATCGCCTCCGGCACGTCCGCGGGCGAGTAGAGACCGGCCGGCAGACCGTCGTTGCCCGCCGCCACCGTGTAGGTGACGCCGGATGCGATGGAGGCGCGTACGGCGGCGTCGAGCTGGTCGTTGTGGCTGCCGCCCAGGCTGAGGTTGGCGACCGCGGGCCGGTGCGCGTGCCGGGTCACCCAGTCGATGCCGGCGATGACCCGCGCGATGGTGCCCGAGCCCGCGTCGTCCAGCACGCGTACGGCGACGACCTTGGCCTTCTTGGCGACGCCGTAGCGTGTTCCGGCGATGGTCCCGGCGACATGGGTGCCGTGCCCGTTGCCGTCCCCGGCGCTGCGGTCGCCGCCGACGAAGTCCCAGCCGTAGCTCGCGCGTCCGCCGAAGTCGCGGTGGGTGATCCGGATGCCGGTGTCGATCACGTACACCGTCACCCCGGCGCCCCCGGAGTCCGGCCAGGCGTAGCGCCTGTCGAGCGGCAGGTTCCGCTGGTCGATGCGGTCCAGGCCCCAGGACGGCGGACTCTTCTGGGTGCGGTCCAGCGCCACGCGGCCGTCCTGGGCGACCGAGGCGACCCGGGAGTCGGCCGCGAGCAGCCTGGCCTGTCTCTCATTGGCCTTGACCGCATAGCCGTTGAGGACGCTGCCGTAGGTGTGGCTTATTTCGACCCCGTACTTCGCGGCGAGGCTCTTTCCCTCGTCCGACGGGGCCTCGATCCCCTTTCTCAGGGTCACCAGATAGCTTCCGCCGACGGAGCCGGGCTCGTCGGCGCCGAGTATGTTCCCCTCCGGTGCGGCGTGCGCGGGCAGGGTGGCGGCCGAGAGCACCGCGGCCGTGACGGCCGCGGTCAGGCCTCCCGCCCGGCGCAGACGCCTGGTTCGCGTCCGTGCCATGGTCCGAGTTCCCCTCCTCAACTCCAGTGGCAGCGTCTCGTGCGCGGCGGAGCGCCACAAGGACGCCTGGGTGCGTGGAATCGGCCATATCACCGGTTCGCGCCGCTGGGTCGTTCCGGTGTTCGAGGATCAAGTTCGAGCGTGAAGTTTGACGACGAGTTTGACGGCGAAGGCCCCAGCGGGGCTCAGGGCAACACCGGTACGGTGCTGTGTGACCGGACGCACAGTGCCGTGCGTCCATCCAGCGAACGCGCCGAGGTGGCTTGTGAAGGCGATCCGCCGGTTCACCGTCCGTCCCGTGCTCCCCGAACCCCTCCGGCCGCTGAGCGATCTGGCGCGCAATCTGCGCTGGTCCTGGCATACGGAAACGCGCGAACTCTTCCAGTCCGTCGACCCCGAACGCTGGGCCGCCTCGGAGGGCGACCCGGTCCGCCTGCTGGGCAGTGTGCGCCCCGGGCGGCTCGCCGAGCTCGCCGAGGACCGCCGTTTCCTGCGCCGCCTGACCGCGGTCGCGGACGACCTGGCCGACTATGTGACCGGCGAGCGCTGGTACCAGACCCAGTCCGCCGAACTGCCCGCCGCCGTCGCCTACTTCTCCCCGGAGTTCGGCATCACGGCCGCCCTGCCCCAGTACTCCGGCGGCCTCGGCATCCTCGCCGGTGACCACCTGAAGGCCGCCAGCGACCTCGGCGTACCGCTGATCGGGGTCGGCCTCCTCTACCGGCACGGCTACTTCCGGCAGACCCTGTCCCGGGACGGCTGGCAGCAGGAGCACTACCCGGTGCTCGACCCCAACGAGCTGCCGGTGGCGCTCCTGAAGGATGCCGACGGCACCCCCGCCCAGGTCTCCCTCGCGCTGCCCGGCGGCCGGCAGCTGCACGCCCGGATCTGGCTCGCCCAGGTCGGCCGCGTGCCGCTGCTGATGCTGGACTCGGACGTCGAGGAGAACGACCTCGGCGAACGCGGCGTCACCGACCGGCTCTACGGCGGCGGCAGCGAGCACCGGCTGCTGCAGGAGATGCTGCTCGGCATAGGAGGAGTGCGGGCCGTACGGACGTACTGCCGGCTCACCGGTCACCCGGAGCCCGAGGTCTTCCACACCAACGAGGGCCACGCCGGCTTCCTCGGTCTGGAGCGCATCGCCGAACTATGCGACCAGGGACTGGACTTCGACGCGGGACTGGAAGCCGTCCGCGCCGGAACGGTGTTCACCACGCACACGCCCGTCCCGGCCGGCATCGACCGCTTCGACCGGGAGCTGGTCGCCCGCCACTTCGGCCCCGACGCCGAACTGCCGGGCATCGACGTCGAGCACATCCTGCGGCTCGGCATGGAGACCTACCCGGGCGGCGAGCCCAACCTCTTCAACATGGCCGTGATGGGCCTCAGGCTGGCCCAGCGCGCCAACGGCGTCTCCCTGCTGCACGGGAACGTCAGCCGTGAGATGTTCTCGGGACTGTGGCCGGGATTCGACCCCGACGAAGTCCCGATCACCTCCGTCACCAACGGTGTGCACGCCCCCACCTGGGTCGCCCCTGAGGTGTTCAGCCTCGGCGCACGCCAGCTCGGTGCCGAGCGCGCCGAGGACGAGCTGTCGGCCGGAGGCGCGGAGCGCTGGGACGTGGTCGCGGGCATCCCGGACCAGGAGATCTGGGAGCTGCGGCGTAATCTGCGCGAGCAGCTGGTCGTGGAGGTACGGGAGCGGCTGCGTGCCTCCTGGCGGCAACGCGGCGCGGGGACGGCCGAGTTGGGCTGGATCGACGGTGTCCTGGACCCGGACGTGCTGACCATCGGGTTCGCCCGCCGGGTTCCGTCGTACAAGCGCCTGACCCTCATGCTGCGCGACCGCGACCGGCTGATGGACCTGCTGCTGCACCCCGAACGCCCGATCCAGATCGTGGTCGCGGGCAAGGCGCACCCCGCGGACGACGGCGGCAAGCGGCTCGTCCAGGAGCTGGTCCGCTTCGCCGACGACCCGCGCGTCCGCCACCGCATCGTCTTCCTGCCGGACTACGGCATGGCGATGGCGCAGAAGCTCTACCCCGGCTGCGACATCTGGCTGAACAACCCCCTGCGTCCGCTGGAGGCCTGCGGGACGAGCGGTATGAAGGCGGCCCTGAACGGCTGCCTCAACCTCTCCGTCCTGGACGGCTGGTGGGACGAGTGGTTCCAGCCGGACTTCGGCTGGGCGATCCCGACGGCGGACGGCGCGGGCACGGACCCCGACCACCGCGACGACATCGAGGCCGCCGCCCTGTACGACCTCCTCGAAGAGCGGGTGACCCCCCGCTTCTACGAGAGCGGCCAGGCGGGCCTGCCCGACCGCTGGATCGAGATGGTCCGCCAGACGCTGACGCTGCTCGGTCCGAAGGTGTTGGCGGGCCGCATGGTCCGGGAGTACGTCGAGCGGCTCTACACCCCCGCCGCCCAGGCCAACCGGGCGCTGACCCCGGACTCGGCGGGCGAACTGGCCCGCTGGAAGTCCCGGGTGCGCGCCGCGTGGCACGGGGTGACGGTCGACCACGTGGAGACGACGGCCGCCATGGCCACGGCGGAGCTGGGCACGACGCTGGGGCTGCGGGTCCGTGTCGGCCTCGGCGAACTCGGCCCGGACGACGTCGAGGTGCAGGTGGTCTCGGGCCGCGTCGACCCGGAGGACCGCATCACCGATGCGGAGACCGTCCCGCTGAAGCCGGCGGGAGGCGCCGACCTGGAGGGCCGCTGGGTCTACGAGGGCCCGCTGTCCCTCGACCGCACGGGCCCCTACGGCTATACGGTCCGCATCCTCCCCGCTCACCAACTGCTCGCGTCCGGTGCCGAGTTGGGTCTGGTCGCGGTGCCGTCGGAGGAGGCCGTGGAGGGCGCGGGAGTGCTGATGCGCTAGTGATGTGGCTCGGCGGATCGGACACCCACCCCTTCTGGGTACCGGACCTGCACGCCTGGGTGAACGCCGGCGACCTGAAGGCGGGCCATTGGCTGCGCACGAGCTCCGGCACCCGCGTCCGAGATGATCAATCGCGCGCTGGATGGTGGGACCGGCGACGGTGTCTACTACTACGAGTTTGGACGTCGTGCTGGACGGCTCCGACGTGTTCGCCGGGATCTGCGGCAGGAGCGGCCGGCCCCTGTTGAACCGGGTGGACCCGTACGGGACGCTGATCCTCACCGCCCAGGACATGCCGAGCCCCAGGGCGCCGCGGGCACTGTTCCGCGGCGCCCGCACAGCCAGGTGGCCGACGTGGTCGAGCTGGGCGGTGAGCGGTGTCGGGCGAGGGGAAGAGCGCGGTTCGGCGCGGGGTGCCTTCGGGACGGCGGTCAGTCCTCGGTGGGCTCCGCGCACAACCTCCTGAGCACCACCCCGCACCGCCGTGCGTAAGCGTGCTGCAACCCTCGCGTCGCCGCCCCGCCCGCCTTGGCGTACCACTTCTCGGCCCGGCTGAACGCGGCCACCGTCAGCCAGACCGTGCCGTCTCCCGTGCGGTCGACCACGAAGGCCTCCTCGCCGCATTCGGGGTGGCCGGTCAGGGTGCCGTAGGCCCAGCCGGCGCGGCGGGGTTCCTCGGTCGTCCAGATGATGCGGCAGGGGGCCTTGATCAGGCCGGCAAGGGTGACCGTGACGTCCACGTCGGGGGCCGCGCGGTCGGCGGTTGCGTCGATGCCGACGCCCAGCTCGCGGTGCATCTCCCAGGTGAGGACCGCCTCGGCCGCCCGTCGGAACACCTCCTCGCCCTCGCCGATGCGCGTGCGCACGTGCAGGGGGTGGAAGCCGGGCGGGCAGACGGTGAGGTTCTCGCGGGTCGCGCCTACCGGCTCGTAGGTGAAGGACATGGGTCCCAAGCGTAGGACGGCCCCCGGGGCTGCCTTCGTCCCGGGGGCCGCTCCTGTCGGCTATGTGGTGACTAGCTGACGTTGACCGCGGACCAGGCCGCCGCGACCGCCTTGTACTCGGTGCTGCTGGAGCCGTACAGCGCGGAGGCCGCGCTCAGCGTCCCCGTGCGGGCCGACTTGTAGTTGGTCGTCGACGTGAAGTACGTCGTCAGCGCCTTGTACCAGATCTGCAGCGCCTTGGCGCGGCCGATGCCGGCGACGGTGGAGCCGTTGTAGGTCGGCGAGTTGTAGGTGACGCCGTTGATCGTCTTCGAACCGCTGCCCTCGCTCAGGAGGTAGAAGAAGTGGTTCGCGACGCCGGACGAGTAGTGGACGTCCTTGTTGCCGACCGAGGAGGACCAGTAGTCCGCCGAGCCGCCGTCCTTGCTGGGCTTGTCCATGTAGCGCAGCGGGCTGCCGTCGCCGTTGATGTCGATCTTCTCGCCGATGAGGTAGTCACCGACGTCCGAGCTGTTGTTGGCGTAGAACTCGACGCCGGTGCCGAAGATGTCCGACGTCGCCTCGTTCAGGCCGCCGGACTCGCCCGAGTAGTTCAGGCCCGCGGTGTTCGCGGTGACGCCGTGGCTCATCTCGTGGCCGGCCACGTCGAGCGAGGTCAGCGGGTGGTTGTTGGTCTCGCCGTCGCCGTAGGTCATGCAGAAGCAGTCGTCGTCCCAGAAGGCGTTGACGTACGAGCTGCCGTAGTGGACGCGCGAGTAGGCGCCGACACCGTCGTTCTTGATGCCGCTGCGGCCGAAGGTGCTCTTGTAGAAGTCCCAGGTCTCCTGCGCGCCGTAGGCGGCGTCGGCGGCCGCGGTCTGGTCGGTGGTGGAGCTGGAGGCGCTGCCGGTGCCCCAGACGTTGTCCGAGTCGGTGAACAGCGTGCCGGTGCCGGTGCTGGTGGTGTGCTTCAGGTTGTACGTCTTGTGACCGCCGCGCGTGGTGTCGTACAGCTGGTACGTCGAGCCCGACAGGTTGGTGTTGAGGCTGACGGTGCCCGAGTACAGCGTCTTGCCCGTGCCGGTGGCGTTCTCGATGCCCTGGTATTCGAAGAGCTTCTTGCCGGTGGCCGCGTCGGTGATGACGTGCAGCCGGTTCGGGGTGCCGTCGTCCTGGAGGCCGCCGACGATCGTCTCGTAGGCGAGGACGGGCTTGCCGGAGCCGGCCCAGATGACCTTGCGCGCGCCGTCGGCCGAGGTCTTGGCGGAGCCCAGGGACTTGGCGGCGGTCAGCGCCTGCTTCTCGGCCTTGGCGGCGGCGATCTGCGGCTTGAGCGACGCCACCTTGATGGCGCTCTTCGTGGCTCTGGTGACGCCCTCGGCCTTGCCCGCCTTGGACGTGTGCACGACCAGGTCGCCACCGAGCACCGGAAGGCCCGCGTAGGTGCGCTCGTAGCGGGTGTGGACGGTGCCGTCGACGTCCTTGACGACGTCCTTGACGACCAGCTTCTCCTTGGCGCCGAGGCCTATGCTCCGGGCGGTCTCGGCGGCGCCGGCCTGCGCCTGGCGGACCAGGGTGGTGCGGGCCGCGGCCGACAGCGCGGTCGGGGCGGCGGCCAGGGGCTTTGCGGAGGCGGACCCGGTCGGGGTCTGCGCAGAGGCACTGGTGGTCAGCCCGGTGGAGAGCAGGGCTCCGGCTGCGACAGCGGTGGCGATGGCCAGAGTGGTGCGCTTGTGACGCGCGTAGAGGGGGCTCACTCAAGCTCCTTCTCGTGGGGGAGTCCGGGCAGTGTGGGGTTACTGACCGGAGTGGGAAGTGCTGTTGTGCGGCGGGTGAGGGAAGAGTGACACCAGGGACGCGTACATGTCAGGACCCTCAAGTGATGTTGGCCGAAAACCGGCTGTCCGGTAAATGTTGCGGCCATGTAAAACGGGCGCCGCCCGGGGGAGTCGAACCTCCCGGACGGCGCCCTGCCGACGAGCCGGTGACATGCGGTTTACGGGAACGTCAGCTTCCAGCTGTTGATTGTTCCGACGTCCTGCGCCGCCTGGTCCTGGACCTTCAACTTCCAGGTGCCATTGGCCGATTCGGAGGAGGCGTTGACCGTGTAGGTCGCCTTCACGTTGTCCGCGGAGTCGGACGAGCTGAAGTTCTTCAGGCGGTACGCGGTGCCCGACGGGCCGACCAGGTCGATCACCAGGTCACCGCGCCAGGTGTGCGAGATGTCGACCGTCACCTGGAGGTTGTTCGGGGCGTTGCCGCTCCGGCCGGAGACGGTGATGTTCGAGGTGACCGCGGGCCCGTTGTCCGGGATCGCCACGGGTGAGGTGTTCTCGTACGACGTACCGCCGCCGCCCCCGCCACCGGACCGCGAGCCGACCGCCACGCCCGCCCAGGCGTCCTGCACCGCCTTGTACTCGGTGCTCGTGGTGCCGTACAGCTCACCCGCCGCCGCGAGGGTGCCGGTGCGGGCGTCCGCGTAGTTGGTGGTGGACGTCCACTTGGTGGTCAGCGCCCGGTACCAGATCTGCAGCGCCTTGTCCCGGCCGATGCCGGTGACCGGAAGCCCGTCCGCCGTGGGCGAGTTGTAGCTGACGCCGTTGATGACCTTGGTGCCGCTGCCCTCGCTCAGCAGGTAGAAGAAGTGGTTCGCGGGGCCCGACGAGTAGTGCACGTCGATGCCGCCGAGCCCGGAGTACCAGCTGTCCTTGGACGCGCCGTCCTTGCTGGGCTTGTCCATGTAGCGCAGCGGGGTGCCGTTGCCGTTGATGTCGATCTTCTCGCCGATGAGGTAGTCGCCGACGTCCGAGCTGTTGTTGGCGGCGAACTCCACGCCGCTGCCCATGATGTCGCTGGTGGCCTCGTTGAGGCCGCCGGACTCGCCGCTGTAGTTGAGGCGGGCGGTGTTGGCGGTGACGCCGTGGCTCATCTCGTGGCCCGCGACGTCGATCGCGGTCAGTGGCTTGCTGTTGCCGGAGCCGTCGCCGTACGTCATGCAGAAGCAGCTGTCGTCCCAGAAGGCGTTGACGTACGAGTTGCCGTAGTGGACGCGCGAGTAGGCGCCGACGCCGTCGTTCTTGATGCCGCTGCGGCCGAAGGTGTTCTTGTAGAAGTCCCAGGTGGCGGCGGCGCCGTAGTGCGCGTCCGCGCCCGCCGTGGCGGCGTTCGACGTGGTGCCGTTGCCCCAGGTGTCGTTGGACTGCGAGAACAGCGTGCCGGTGCCGGACGTGCCGTGGTTCAGGTTGTACGTCTTGTGGCCGCCGCGCGCCCCGTCGGTGAGGGTGTAGTTCGACCCGGACTGGGTGGTGGTGAGCGTGACCTGGCCGCTGTACTGCGTGTTGCCGACGCCGGTCTCGATGCCCTGGTACTCGTAGAGCTTCTTGCCGGTGGCGGCGTCGGTGATGACGTGCAGCTGGTTCGGGGTGCCGTCGTCCTGCAGTCCGCCGACGACGGTCTCGTAGGCGAGCACGGGCTTGCCGGTGGCCGCCCAGATCACCTTGCGGGAGCTGTCGGCTGCGGACCGGGTGCCGCCGAGGGCCTGGGCGCGCTTGACGGCCTGCCGCTCGGCGGCCGCCTTCGTGACGCCCGGGGTGAGACCGGCGACCTTGATGGTGGCGTTCGTGGCCTTGATGACGCGCTGGGTCGCACCCGACTTCGCGGTGTCGACGATCAGGTCGCCGCCGAGGACCGGGAGGCCGGCGTAGGTGCGCTCGTAGCGGGTGTGGAGGGTGCCGTCGGTGTCCTTGACGACGTCACGGGCGACGAGCCGCTCCTTCGACCCGAGGCCTATCGCCTTGGCGGTGTCCGCCTTGGCGGCACCGGCGTCGCGGATCAGTTCCGCGCGCTGCGAGGGGGTGAGCCGGACCGCCGAGTGGGCCGGGTTGCCCTTGGCCGACGGGGCCTGGGACGCCGGTGCGGCGCTGGCTGCGCCGGACTGGACGGCGGCGGCGATCAGTGCGGTGACGCCCGCGAGGGCGACGGCTGCGGTGCGGCGGTGCATGGTGTGGGAGGTGCGTCCGCGAGAGGAACTGCTTCTCAACACTGACTCCTTCTGCATGGCCGCGGGTCGCGCGGCCAGGGGAGATCCGGACGGTGGGTTGGGGCGTCCGGGCAGAACAGGCGTAACGCGGAACCATGTGCCTGTGCGGGGCCGGCTCGTGCAGAGCAGATGTAGCTGTGGGGTTGCTGTGAGTCGGCCGTGGGAAGAGTGACAGGGGATCAAGCCATCTGTCAGGACCGCGTCAGAAATTTGGCCGGAAATGGTCCGTTGTCCGGATGTTCATGTTCGCTATGCGGACCGTTGGCCCGGGATGCGACCGGCCGGGGGCGCGCGCCGAGTGTCAGTGCCGTCCGTCATGCTGGCGCATGCACGAGGACGCCTTCTGGCAGCTGATCGACGACTGTCGCCCCTGCGCCCCCGATCCCGACGCGGAAGAACTGGCGGCGGCCCTCACGGCCCGCCTGTCCGCCGGACCGCTCGCTGCGGTCGTCGGATTCGCCGAACAGCTGTCGTGGGCGCTGTACCGGCTGGACCGGCGGGAGTTCGGGGAGCGGCTGTCCGGGGACGCCTTCCTGTACACGCGTGCCGCTGTCGTCGCCGACGGCCGCGGCCCGTACGAGGCGGTCCTCCGGGACCCGGCCCGCTTCGGGTCGTACGCCGCCGGGCTGGTCTGGGCGGAGCCCTTGCTCTATGTGCCGGACGCGGCGTACGCACGCCTCACCGGCGAGCCGTGGGCCCGGGACACCCGCTACTCGTACGAGTCCTTCTCGAACGCCGCCGGATGGGCGGAGGCGAAGCCCTCCTGAGGCCGCTCACCGCGCGGCGTCCCCGTGCCACGTTCGCCACAGGGCCGCGTAGGCGCCCCCCGCCGCCACCAGGGCTTCGTGGGTGCCCAGTTCGGTGAGGTGGCCGTTCTCCATCACCGCCACGCGGTCGGCGTCGTGGGCGGTGTGCAGGCGGTGGGCGATGGCGATGACCGTGCGGCCCTCCAGTACGGCGGCCAGGGCGCGTTCGGTGTGCCGGGCGGTCGTCGGGTCCAGCAGGGCCGTGGCCTCGTCCAGGATCAGGGTGTGCGGGTCGGCCAGCACCACCCGGGCGAGGGCGAGTTGCTGGGCCTGTGAGCCGTCCGTGGGGCAACCACCCGTACCGAGAATGGAGTTGAGATCGTCCGGCAGGTCGCGTACCCAGTCCTCGGCGCCCACCGCCGCCAGCGCCGTCCACAACTCCTCGTCCGTGGCCGACGGTTCGGCGATCAGCAGGTTGTCGCGGACCGTGCCGAGGAAGACATGGTGCTCCTGGGTGACCAGCACCACCTGGCGGCGCAGCCGTTCCGGCTCCAGCGAGGCGATCGGCACCCCGCCCACCGTCACCGTGCCCACGCCCGGCGCGTCGACGCCCGCGAGCAGCCGGCTCAGCGTCGTCTTGCCCGCGCCGGAGGGACCCACCACGGCCAGCCGCTCCCCGGGCCGCACCATCAGATCGACCCCGCGCAGCACCTCGCCGCCGCGCTCATAGGCGTACCGCACCCCGCACACGTCGATCCGGTCGTCCGAGGGAGCCGGGGAGCCGCCGTCCTCCCGCGCCCGCGGGGCCCGCGCCAGCCCCTCCACCCGGGCGAACGAGGCCCCGCTGCTCTGGAGTTGCTCCACCCGCATCAGGATCTGGTCCAGCGGCTCGGTGAACTGCCGCAGATACAGCGCGGCCGCCACCACCGCACCCAGGCCCACCCGCCCGTGCGCGTGCAGCACCCCGCCGATCAGCAGCACCCCGGCCACCGGCACCGTGTACGACACCTCGACCGCGGGGAAGAACACGCTCCGCAGATACAGCGTGTACAGCCGGGTCCTGCGGGACGTCTCCAGCGCGTCCCGGCTCGCAGCGGTCCGCCGCTCCCCGAGCCGGAACGCCTCCACCGTACGGGCCCCGGACGCGGTCGCCGCGAGGATCTCCGCGACCTGCGAGGTGGCCGCGCCCTCGGCCAGATACCCGTCCCGGGCCCGGCGCAGATACCAGCGCAGGGCGAACCAGACCGGCGTCAGCCCGAGCACCCCGAAGAGCCCGAGCAGCGGGTCGAGCGCGAACACCGCGCCCAGCACGAACAGCGCCTGCACCGAGCAGACCAGCAGCTCGGGCCCGATGTCCCGCAGCGTGGTGCCCACCGCGCCCACGTCGGCGGTGCCGCGCGCGGTCAGATCACCGGCGCCGGCCCGCTCCACCACCGACGCCGGCAGCGCCAGCGCCCGGTCGACGAACTCCTCACGGACCCGGGCCAGGGTCCGCTCCCCGAAGCGGTGCCCCACGTACCGGGCCCAGCGGGCCAGCAGCAACTGCGCCAGCGCACACGCCAGGATCCACAGCGCCAGCCGGTCCACGGCCCCGGTCCCGTGCCCGGCCCGCACCTCGTCCACGATCCGCCCGAGCAGCCACGGCCCGGCCAGACCGGACCCGGCGGCCAGCGCGTTCAGCGCCAGTACGGCGGCGAAGGCCCCTCGGTCGGCCTTCACCAGGCGGACGGCCGCCCGGCGTACGTCGGCCCGTTCGGCGACGGGCAGTTGACCCGCGGCAGGCTGCGTCACCGTACGACCTCCTCCGTGTCCCGTGCCACCAGCGCCCGGTAGCCCGGCTCGTACTCCAGCAGCCCCCGGTGCGTGCCGCTCGCCGCGACCTTGCCGTCGACCAGGTAGTGGACGGTGTCCGCGCGGTCCAGGACCAGCGGGGAGGTGGTGGTCACCACGGTCGTACGGCCCACGCGGGCGGCGCGCAGCCGGTGGGCGACCGTGGACTCCGTGTGGGCGTCCAGCGCCGAGGTGGGTTCCACGGCGAGCAGCACCTCCGGGTCGGCCAGCAGCGCCCGCACCAGCCGCACCCGCTGCCGCTGGCCCCCGGAGAGGCTGCGGCCCTGGGCGGCCACCGCCGAGTCCAGGCCGTCCGGCAGGCCCTGCACGATGTCGTCGGCGGCCGCCGCGTGCACCGCCCGCGCGACGGCGGCGTCGTCGCGGTCCCGGTGCCCGCTCACCACCTCCCGCAACGGGCCCGCGAACAGATCGGCCTCGTTGTCGGCGACCAGGATCCGCGACCGCACCTCCACCAGCGGGACCGCGTCGAGCCGTACCTCGCCCCAGGTGGCGGCCGACGGCGTGTACCGGCCGAGGCGGTCGACCACCGCGGCGGTGTCGGCGGGGCGGGCGCCGACCAGGGCGGTGAGCCGTCCCGGCAGCACTCGCACCCCCGACTCGGGGTCGTGCAGCGCGGCCGGTTCCGTGGGCGCGGACAGCGTGCCGTCGTCCGGCTCCGGCTCCAGCCGCAGCAGCCGTACGACCCGCCGCGCGGCCACCACGCCACGGCTGAGCTGGTAGCCCATCTCCAGGAAGAACGCCACCGGCCCCACCAGCACGGCCACATAGCCGTACACCGAGACCAACTCGCCGATGGTGAGCTGCCCCTGGGCGGCCAGCCGGGCCGCCAGCCAGGTCACCACCGCGAGGAACAGCGTCGGCAGCCCGACCCCGAGCGCCTGCACCCAGCTGGCCACCGCGCCGACCCGGTAGCCCTGCGCCCGCAGCCGCTGCGAGTCCCGCCGGAAGGCGTCCGCGAACAGCCCCTTGCCGCCCAGGCCGTTGAGGACGCGAAGGCCGCCCGCGAGGTCGCCGATGCGCGCGGTCAGCACGCCCTGCCGCTCCCGGTACTCGGTCTCCTCACCCTGCAACCGCACCGTCAGCGGCCCGGCGACCAGCACGATCACCGGCACCCCGAGCAGGACCACCGCGGCCAGCGGCGCCGAGATCGACAGCAGCACCCCGGCCACCACCGCGTAGACGACCACGGCGCCCACCCCGGGCCCGACGACGGTCAGGGACTGGGCGATCGTCTGCACGTCGCCGACACCGATCGTGACGACCTCCCCGGCCCCGGCCCGGCTCGGCAGCGCGGCACCCAGCCGCACGGCCTGCCCGACGACCACCTTGACCGTGCGGAAGTTGGCGTCCATCCGCACCCTCGTCATGGTGCGGTGCCGCATGATGCTCACCCATGAGTTGACGGCCCCGACCAGGAACAGCACCAGCGTCCACCAGGCCAGCCGGCCCAAGTGCCCCGGCACCAGCCCGTCGTCGACCGCCCGGGACATCAGATAGGGCGCCGTCGCCATCAGCACCATCCAGACGCTGGCCAGCAGCGCCCCGCACAGCGACCGGCCCGGCTGCCGCAGCACCAGCCACCACAGGAAGCGCCAGCCGCCACGGCAGTCGGGTGTCCCCGGATCCTCGTACGCGTCGATCATCCTCAGCCCCCGTTTCCGCCCGCTAGGCCAGACTGTCCCGCCAGGCCCGGTGCAGATCGGCGAACCGGCCCGTGCCGGCGATCAGTTCGTCCGGCCGGCCGTCCTCGACGATCCGCCCGTGCTCCATCACCAGTACCCGGTCGGCGATCTCCACGGTCGACAGCCGGTGTGCGATCACCACGGCCGTACGGCCCCGCAGCACCGTAGACATCGCGCGCTGCACCGCCCGCTCGCCGGGGACGTCCAGCGAGCTGGTCGCCTCGTCGAGGATCAGCACCGCCGGGTCGGCGAGCAAGGCCCTTGCGAAGGCGACCAGTTGGCGCTGCCCGGCGGAGATGCGGCCGCCGCGCTTGCGTACGTCCGTGTCGTACCCGTCGGGCAGCGCGCTGATGAACTCGTGCGCGCCGATCGCCTTGGCCGCCCGCTCGATCTCCGCACGGCTCGCGTCCGGTCGCCCGATCGCGATGTTCTCGGCGACCGTCCCGGAGAACAGGAACGCCTCCTGGGTCACCATGACCACCCCGCGCCGCAGTTCGCGCACGGCCAGTTCGCGCAGGTCGACTCCGTCCAGCAGGACCCGGCCTTCGGACGGGTCGTAGAAGCGGGCGAGCAGCTTGGCCAGCGTCGACTTGCCCGCGCCGGTCGAGCCGACCACCGCGACCGTCTGCCCGGCCGGGAGCGTGAGGTCGAAGCGGGGGAGCACCTCGCCGCCGGTGCGGTAGGCGAACCGCACGCCGTCGAAGACGACCTCGCGGCCGGGGTGGTCCGCCGATGTGAGCGCCGGGAGCTCGCTGGGAGCCGAGGGTTCCGGCACGGACGGGGTCTGGGCCAGCAGCCCGGCGATCTTCTCCAGGGAGGCGGCCGCCGACTGGTACGAGTTGAGGAACATGCCCAGCCGGTCGATCGGGTCGTACAGCCGCCGCAGATACAGCACCGCGGCAGCCAGCACACCGAGCTCCAGCGAGCCGGACGCCACCCGGTGGGCGCCCCACAGCACGATCACCGCGACCGCCGTGTTGGCGACCAGCCGGGAGCCGACCACATAGCGGGCCATCTCCAACAGGGCGTCGCCGTTGGTGCGTTCGTGGCGCCGGTTCAGGACGCGGAAGCCGGCGTCGTTCGCGGCCTCCCGACGGAAGGTGCGCACCGGCCGGATGCCGTTCATCGTCTCCACGAACTTCACGATCACGGCCGCGATCGCCGTGGACCGCGCCGTGAACACCCGCCCCGCGCGCCGCTGGTACAGCCGTACGAGGAGGTAGAGCGGCACGAACGAGACCACCGCGACCGCGCCGAGACCCAGGTCGAGCCAGAGCAGCATCGCCGAGATGTAGACGAACGACAGGACGACCGTGACCAGTTCCTGGAGCCCCTCGCTGAGCAGCTCCCGCAGCGACTCGACGTCCGTGGTCGAGCGGGAGATCAGCCGGCCGCTCGTGTATCGCTCGTGGAAGTCGACGCTCAGCGCCTGGGCGTGCCGGAAGATCCGGCCGCGCAGGTCGAGCAGCACGTCCTGGTTGACGCGCGCGGAGGCCTCGATGAACGCGAACTGGAGCACGCCGGAGACCAGCGCGCACAGCCCGTAGCCGACGGCCACCGCGATCAGCGGACCGTGCTCGTGGTCCCGGAACGCCGGTACGGCGCGGTCGATGGCGTACGCCACCAGCAGCGGGCCCGCCTGGACGGCCGCCTGCTGGAGCAGCAGCAGAAGGGTGGTGACGGCGACGCGGGCCTTCATCGGGGCGAGCAGCGAGCGCAGCAGGGCGGCCGTGGCACCGGGCCGGGTGGGCAGGACGTCGCGGTCGAAGGGGTCGGTGCCGTCGGGCGGGCGGGGGAGTTCGCCTTCGTCGCCGGTCGGGGCAGTGGAGGAGGCGGAGGTGGTGGCGGTCATCGGTCGTTGTCCTCCGCTTCCTCGGTCGGCTGCCCGCCTGCTTCCTCGGTCGGTTGCCCGCCTGGTTCCCCGGCCGGCTTCCTCGTCGGTTCGCCAGACATCAGATGGGCGTATTCGGCGTTCGTGCGCAGTAGTTCGTGGTGGGTGCCGACCGCGGTGATGCGGCCTTCGGAGAGCAGGGCGACGCGGTCGGCGAGCAGTACCGTGGAGGGCCGGTGGGCCACGATGAGCGCGGTGGTGTCCGCGAGGACCTGCCGCAGCGCCGCCTCCACGGCGGCCTCGGTGTGCACGTCGAGCGCGGACAGCGGGTCGTCGAGGACCAGGAACCCGGGCCGGCCGACGACGGCCCGGGCGAGGGCCAGCCGCTGCCGCTGCCCGCCGGAAAGGCTCAGCCCCTGCTCGCCGACCTGTGTGTCCGTGCCCTGCGGCAGCCCGTGCGCGAACTCGGCCTGCGCGACGGCGAGTGCCCGCTCCAGCTCCGGCGCACCGGCGCCGTCGCCTGCCCCCATGAGCACGTTCTCCCCGACGCTCGCCGAGAACAGGGTGGGCTCCTCGAAGGCGACCGCCACCTTGGAGCGCAGTTCCTCGCGGGACATCGCGGTGATGTCCTCGCCGTCCAGCGTGATCCGCCCGGAGGTCACCTCGTGCAGCCGGGGGACGAGCGCGGTGAGCGTGGTCTTGCCGCTGCCCGTGGCCCCGACCAGGGCCATGGACTCGCCGGGGCGGATGTGGAGGTCGATACGGTCGAGGACGGGCGGGGAGCCGGGCGGGGCGTCGGGGTAGCGGAACGTGACGCCGTCGAACCGCAGACCGGTCCGTGCGGCCGCCTCTCTCCCGGTCCGCTCGGTGACGTGCCCATGCTCCGGCCGCGCGTCCATCACCTCGAAGTACCGCTCCGTCGCGGTCGCCGCCTCCTGGGTCATCGCCAGCAGGAACCCGATGGAGTCCACGGGCCAGCGCAGCGCAAGTGCCGTACTTAGAAAGGCGACCAGGGTTCCCGTCGACAGGTGCCCGTCCGCCACCCGCACCGCCCCCAGCACCAGCGCCGCGCCGATCGCCAGCTCCGGCAGCGTCACGATGACGCCCCAGATGGTCGCCAGCAGCCGGGCCTTGCGCAGTTCGGTGCCGCGCAGCGTCCACGACAGCATGCGGAACACCCGTGCCTGGCTGCGGTGCCGGCCGAACCCCTTGATGATGCGGATCCCGAGCACGCTCTCCTCGACGACCGTCGTCAGGTCGCCGACCTGGTCCTGGGCGAGCCGGGCCACCTCGGCGTACCGCCGCTCGAAGACGACGCAGGTCCACATCACGGGCACGGCGGGACCCAGGACGACCAGTCCCAGGGTCCAGTCCTGCTGCAGCATGATGACCAGGCCGACGAGAATCGTCACCCCGTTGACCAGCAGGAACGTCAGCGGAAAGGCGAGGAACATGCGCAGCAGCATGAGATCGGTCGTGGCTCGCGAGAGCAACTGCCCGGAGGCCCACCGGTCGTGGAAGGCCACCGGCAGCCGTTGCAGATGCCGGTACAGGCCCGCCCGCATCTCCGCCTCGACGTTCGACAGCGGCCGCGCGACCAGCCACCGCCGCAGCCCGAAAAGCCCCGCCTCCGCGACCCCGAGCAGCAGCAGGTACAGCGCGCCGAGCCACACCCCGCCCGGATCCCGGTCGGCCACCGGCCCGTCCACCATCCACTTCAGGACGAGCGGGATCACCAGCCCCAGACAGGAGGCCACGACCGCGACGAACGCGGCGGTGAACAGCCGCACCCGCACCGGCCGAACGTACGGCCACAGCCGCAACAGGATGCGTATGGTTGAGCGATCGCTGGTGGTTGCACGTGTCGTGGGCATCACCCGCGAGCCTACGGACCGCCACCGACAACGCCCACAGAGTTTTCGCCGGGCCCCGGCCGGATCCGGATCCGCGGGGTCTCAGTCCAGATCCATGGTGTGGGTCTCCCGGCCGTAGGGCTGCGACACGGTCCAGCTCTTGCGATCTTCAAGGGCGGGTGAAGACTCCAGGCCGCGACACCCTCAGCCCATCACCCGCAGCAACACCACCGACCGCCCCTCCACCGTCAGCCCCGCCCCCGCGCCGTGCACCACCCCCGGTGCCTCCCCCTGTTCCTCCCGTGAGGTGTCGACCACGACCTCGTAGCGCTCCGCCCACGGTGGGCCCGGCAGGGTGAAGGTCGTCGGGGCGTCGCCGGCGTGGAGGATCGCGAGGAAGCTGTCGTCGGTGATCGGGGCGCCCTGTTCGTCGCGGCCCGGTATGTCCCGGCCGGAGAGGTACATGCCGAGCGTGGCCGCGGGGGCGTACCAGTCGCCCTCGGTCATCTCCTCGCCGTGCGCCGTGAACCAGGCCAGGTCCCGCAGGCCGTCCGCCGAGTGGGCGCGGCCGGAGAAGAAGGCGCGGCGGCGCAGGACCGGGTGGCGGTGGCGCAGGGCGATCAGGCGGGAGGTCAGGTCGAACAAGGGGCGCCAGGACGGGTCGTCCAGCAGGGTCCAGTCCAGCCAGCTGATCTCGTTGTCCTGGCAGTACGCGTTGTTGTTGCCGCGCTGAGTGCGACCGAGCTCGTCGCCCGCCACCAGCATCGGCACACCGGTGGAGAGCAGTAGCGTCGTCAGCAGGTTGCGCAGCTGGCGGCGGCGCAGCGCGCGTATCGGCTCCTCGCCCGTCTCGCCCTCCGCGCCGCAGTTCCAGGAGCGGTTGTCGTGGGAGCCGTCCCGGTTGTTCTCGCCGTTCGCCTCGTTGTGCTTGCCCTCGTAGGAGACCAGGTCGCGCAGGGTGAAACCGTCGTGGGCGGTGATGAAGTTGACCGAGGCGTAGGGGCGTCGGCCGCCCCAGGCATACAGGTCGCTGGAGCCGGAGATGCGGTAGCCGAGGTCGCGCACATCGGGGAGCGCGCCGCGCCAGAAGTCGCGGATCGCGTTGCGGTAGCGGTCGTTCCACTCCGTCCAGAGTGGGGGGAAGGCCCCCACCTGGTAGCCGCCGGAGCCGATGTCCCAGGGCTCGGCGATCAGCTTCACCCGACGCAGCACCGGGTCCTGGGCGATCACCGCGAGAAAGGGGGAGAGCATGTCGACGTCGTGCATGGAGCGCGCCAGCGCCGCCGCCAGGTCGAAACGGAAGCCGTCCACGCCCATCTCCGTCACCCAGTAGCGCAGCGAGTCGGTGATGAGGCGTAGGACCTGCGGCTGGACCACGTGCAGCGTGTTGCCGCAGCCGGTGTAGTCGGCGTAGCGGCGGGCGTCGTCCTGGAGGCGGTAGTAGCCGCGGTTGTCTATGCCCTTGAGCGAGAGGGTGGGGCCGAGCTCGCCCGCCTCCGCCGTGTGGTTGTAGACCACGTCCAGGATGACCTCGATGCCCGCCGCGTGCAGGGCGCGGACCATCCGCTTGAACTCGCCGACCTGCTGTCCCGTCGTACCGGAGGCCGCGTAGGCCGCGTGCGGGGCGAAGTACCCGATCGAGTTGTAGCCCCAGTAGTTCTTCAGGCCGCGGCGCAGCAGATGGTCCTCGTGGGCGAACTGGTGCACCGGGAGCAGCTCGACCGCCGTCACGCCCAGCTTCACCAGGTGCTCGATCGCCGCCGGGTGCGCCAGGCCCGCGTACGTGCCGCGCAGCTCGGGCGGGATGTCCGGGTGCAGCTGGGTGAAGCCGTGCACATGCAGCTCGTAGATGACCGAGTCGGCCCAGGGGGTCTTGGGGCGGCGGTCGTCCGACCAGTCGTCGTCATCGTGGACCACCACGCCCTTCGGGACGTGCGGCGCCGAGTCCCGGTCGTCGCGCACCGTGTCCGCGACATGCTGCTCCGGCCAGTCGCGGACGTGCCCGTACACCTCAGGCGGCAGACTGAACTCGCCGTCCACCGCGCGCGCGTACGGGTCGAGGAGCAGCTTCGCCGGGTTCCAGCGGGCGCCGATCCACGGGTCCCAGCGGCCGTCCACCCGATAGCCGTAGCGCTGTCCTGGCATCACGCCCGGCACGAAGCCGTGCCAGATCTCGTGCGTCAGCTCGGCCAGCCGCACCCGCGTCTCCCGGCCCCGCTCGTCGAACAGACACAGCTGGACCGCCTCCGCCCCGGCCGCCCACAACGCGAAGTTGGTGCCCGCCACCCCCTCCGGACCCGACCGGAAACGGGCGCCCAGCGGCATGGGCGCGCCCGGCCAAACGGGTGGAGTCGGCGCGGTGGCGCGCTCCGCGCCGTTCACCGCGGAGGCCGGGCGGCCGCCGTCGAGGGCCCGCTCCTGGGCCACTGTCTGCTGCTCGGCTGCGCTCGTCACCTTGCGGCCCCTTTGTGTCGGCTCGTTCGCCTTCGGAGCGCTCTCAGCCAGCGCCGGGGCGGCCGCCGCGCCCGGCCCCCGGCGGGGCCCGCTGCGCGCACGACCTCCCGGCGCCGGCGTCCCCGCGGCTCACGGGCGCGGCTCCCCATCGCGTCGTCCTCCCACTGTTCTGCCCAGCGCTTGCGTCGCACTCACGTTTCCCCAGGGCGGGCCCTGTCGTTGAGCCGCTCGTGAGGTATGCACAAGGGCGCGCACGGCGCGCGGGGGCCGTGCTGGCCGCCGTACTGACATGGGCAGGACTGCTGGCGGGAGCCGCCGGCTGTACCGGGGACGGCTCGGGCGGCGACGCCCTCGACCGGATCTTCGGCAAACCCCCGGCAGCCGGGGACATCATCCGCATCTCCCCGGACGACGGCAGCAAGGACGTCCGCTCCGTCGAGCCGCTGCGGGTACGGGTGTCCGACGGACGACTCGAATCGGTGAGCGTGGTCCGGGTCCAGGACGCCCAGGACACCCCGGTGACCGGGCACATCACCGACGACGGCAGGACCTGGCAACCCGACGAGCGGAAGCTGGCGCTCGCCGCCAAGTACACCGTCGACGCGGTGGCGCTGGACGGGCACGGGCGCCGCTCGGCCCGGCACGCCACCTTCACGACGTACGTCCCCGACAAGCGGTTCATCGGGTACGTCACCCCCGAGAACCGCTCCACCGTCGGCACCGGAATGATCGTCTCGCTGGCCTTCAACCGGCCGATCCAGAACCGCGCCGCCGTCGAACGCGCCGTTCGCGTCACGGCGAAGCCCCCCGTCGAGATCAGCCCGCACTGGTTCGGCGAGGACCGCCTCGACTTCCGCCCCCAGCAGTACTGGAAGCCCGGCACCCGGGTCACCGTCGAACTGCGGCTGCGCGACGTCGAGGGGGCGCGCGGCGTCTACGGACTCCAGTACAAGACGGTGACCTTCACCGTCGGCCGCAGTCAGGTCTCCGTGGTGGACGCGGCCGCGCACACCATGGAGGTCAAGCGCGACGGCCGGCTGCTCACCACCGTGCCCATCACCGCGGGCGCCCCGAAGACCACCACCTACAACGGCAAGATGGTGGTGATGGAGATGCTGGAGGTCACCCGCATGAACAGCCAGACCGTCGGCTTCGGCGGCGAGTACGACATCCCCGACGTCCCGCACGCCATCAAGCTCACCGACTCCGGGACCTTCCTGCACGGCAACTACTGGGCGGGGGACGCCTTCGGGAACAGCAATGTCAGCCACGGCTGCGTGGGCCTGATGGACGTCAAGGGGGGCAGTTCGGACACGCCCGCGGGCTGGTTCTTCGACCGGACCCTGATCGGGGACGTCGTCGAAGTCGTCAACAGCAATGACAAAAAGGTCTCTCCCGACAATGGGTTCGGAGGGTGGAACATGGGGTGGAACGAGTGGAAGGCGGGCAGCGCGGTCAAGTAACCAGGAGGGGGACGGGATTCGGGGCGCCGACGGACCGCCGAAGTTGCGACGGAACGGTGACCTTTGCCTGACACGAAGCTCAAAACCCTGCGGTTAATATGCGCCAGTGGGTGCGCGGGGCGCGCCGGGGAGCGGGCCTGACCAGGCCCCGCGAGGGGAGAGAACGTGAACGTGCGGCCGATATCGGGGGCGTCGGTTGACGCGCGAGGGCGGGGCCGGAAGGGGATGCCGGTGCTGATAGCCGGCGTCCTTCTCATGGCCCTGACCGCGTGCGGTGGGGGAGAGGCGGACACGGGTTCCGGCTCCGGTGCCGGGAAGGGCAAGGACGGCTCGACGCAGCAGGGCAAGCAGTCCGAAGCCGTCGTCAGCATCGCGCCCAAGGACGGCGCGAAGTCGGTGCGGACCAGCGGGGCGCTCAAGGTGACCGCCGCCAAGGGCAAGTTGACCGCGGTCGAGGTCAAGGACGCCAAGGGCGGCAGGATAGACGGGAAGATAACCGACGGGGGCGCCACCTGGACGCCCTCGTCCCACCTGGCCGCCTCCACCAAGTACACGGTGCACGCGGTCGCCAAGGACTCCGCGGGCCGCGAGGCGGCCGAGGACTCCAGCTTCACCACCCTCACGCCGCAGAACACCTTCGCCGGTTACTTCACTCCCGAGGACGGCTCCACCGTCGGCGTCGGTATGCCGTTCTCCATCCGCTTCACCCGGGGCATCACGCACCCCGAGGACGTCGAGAAGGCCATCACCGTCAAGACCGAGCCGCCCGTCGACGTCGAGGGCCACTGGTTCGGCAACGACCGCCTGGACATCCGTCCCGAGAAGTACTGGGCGGCGGGCACGAAGGTCACCGTCGACCTCAACCTCGACGGCGTCGAGGGCCGACCCGGGGTCTACGGCAAGCAGGCCAAGACGGTGAAGTTCACCATCGGCCGCAACCAGGTCTCCATCGTGGACGCCAAGAAGCACACGATGAAGGTCACCCAGGACGGCAAGGTCATCAAGACCATCCCGGTCACCACCGGCAAGCCCGGCTACGAGACCTGGAACGGCCAGATGGTCATGAGCGAGAAGCTCACGGTGACCCGGATGAACGGCGACACCGTCGGCTACGGCGGCGAGTACGACATCAAGGACGTCCCGCACGCCATCCGGCTGACCGACTCCGGCACCTTCGTGCACGGCAACTACTGGGGCGGCGGCGCCTTCGGCAACTACAACGCCAGCCACGGCTGCGTGGGCCTGCGGGACGTGCGCGGCGGCTGGAGCAAGAGCGTCCCGGCGGCCTGGTTCTTCAACCACTCGATGATCGGCGACGTGGTGGTCGTCAAGAACGCCCACGACGCCACCGTGGCCCCGGAAAACGGCCTCAACGGCTGGAACATGTCCTGGGAGAAGTGGAAGTCGTAGGACTTTCCGACGGACGTAGGGCCCGGTGCTGTGACGGACGGCACCGGGCCGTTCGCGTTAGTCCCCGTGCTGTGTCTGCCTGGGGGCAACCCCCAGACCCCCGGCCGGGTGTGATCGACGGCACCGGGCCGTTCGCGTTAGTCCCCGTTAACCTGCTCTGCATGACCGTCTCTCTCGAAGTCGCCGAAGGCGTCGGTACGCTGCGGCTGGACCGGCCGCCCATGAACGCGTTGGACGTCGCCACCCAGGACCGGCTCAAGGAACTCGCCGAGGAGGCCACGCGGCGCGACGACGTGCGCGCCGTGGTGATCTACGGCGGCGAGAAGGTGTTCGCGGCGGGCGCGGACATCAAGGAGATGCAGGCCATGGACCACACCGCGATGGTCCTGCGCGCCCGCGCCCTCCAGGACTCCTTCACCGCCGTGGCCCGCATCCCCAAGCCGGTCGTCGCCGCCGTCACCGGCTACGCGCTGGGCGGGGGCTGCGAACTGGCCCTGTGCGCCGACTACCGCATCGCCGGCGACAACGCCAAGCTGGGCCAGCCGGAGATCCTGCTCGGCCTCATTCCGGGCGCGGGCGGCACCCAGCGGCTGCCCCGGCTCGTCGGCCCCTCCAAGGCCAAGGACCTGATCTTCACCGGCCGGATGGTGAAGGCCGACGAGGCCCTGGCGATCGGCCTGGTGGACCGGGTCGTCCCGGCCGCCGACGTGTACACCGAGGCCCATGCCTGGGCGGCCCGGCTGGCGCAGGGCCCGGCGATCGCGCTGCGCGCGGCGAAGGAGTCGATCGACACCGGAGTGGAGACGGACCTCGACACCGGCCTCGCCGTCGAACGGAACTGGTTCGCGGGCCTGTTCGCCACCGAGGACCGCGAGCGGGGCATGAAGAGCTTTGTGGAGGAAGGGCCCGGCAAGGCCAAGTTCCTCTGAGTTCCCCCCGGGTTCCCGTACTTCGCCAGGTTTTCCGTGGAACCCCTTGCAATTGACACGGTGTCTCACCCGGGTCCCTCGATGGGGCGGCTTATAGAAACCTTAAGGCAACCTTAAGCCTGTCTTGTCGAGGCGGCCCGTCCCATGCCCGGATTCGGGCCGTCCGTGCAGGTGGGGCGGGCCGTCGCGGGCACCGAAATGCCAACGGCATATGCCGACCGGATGGCCCGGAATAGGGGTTTCCGGGGGGCGTATTCCTCAGGAACGCCCACGGAGGGCGCTCCGGGCGGCCATGATGGGGGGCATGGCGGGGCTGGAGGGCATCGAACAGCCGCGGGGACACAGTCGTGCGGCCGCGGCACGCTGGTCGCCCGCGGTCGAGGACGAACAGGCACTCAAGGCACTGGAACTGTTCGGCAATCCGACGGAGGCCGAAGTCCCGCTGCCGTCCCGCCCCGAGTCCGCGGCCACCGCGCGCCGGCTCGCCCAGGTCGTCGTGCTGCGCCAGTGGGGACTCACCCCGAAGATGACGGAGGACGCGGTCCTGCTCGTCTCCGAACTCGTCGGCAACGCCGTACGGCACACCGGCGCCCGCGTCTTCGGGCTCCGGATGCGCCGCCGCCGTGGCTGGATCCGTGTCGAGATCCGCGATCCGTCCCGCGGGCTGCCCTGTCTGATGCCGGTTCAGGAGCTGGACATCAGCGGCCGGGGGCTGTTCCTGGTGGACAAGCTGGCCGACCGATGGGGCGTCGATCTGCTGCCCCGAGGCAAGACGACATGGTTCGAGATGAGGGTCGCCGACCGCTGAGCGAACGTTCGCGGAGGTGACGACCCGTACGGATCCTCCTATCGGGTCAATCGGCCGTTTTCTTACCCAATCGCCCTTAAATGGTGCGGGTGACCACGACCGACCGCCGCGGGGCGTTGCGGGCGGGGGCCGGGCTCGTCGCCGGGGGCGCCCTCGCCGGCGGATGCTCGTCCGCCACCGGCTCCGTCGCGCAGCCCGCCCCCGCGCGAGCCACGCCCTCGCGCACCCCCGCGAAACCCACGCCCGCGAAGCCCGCCCCCCTCGCCGCCCCCGCCCCGCGCGCCTTCCCCCGGCAGCCCGCGCAGATCACCCACGGCCCCCGTGACCGCCCCCGTGTCGCACTCACCTTCCACGGCCAGGGCGATCCCGCGCTGGCCCACGCCCTGCTCACCGAGGCCGAGCGGCACGGCGCCCGGATCACCGTGCTCGCCGTGGGCACCTGGCTGGACGAACAGCCGGACATCGCCCGCCGGATCCTCGACGGCGGCCACGACCTGGGCAACCACACCCAGCGGCACGTGGCCGTCAACACCATGTCAGAGACCGCTGCCCGCGCCGAGATCACCGAGTGCGCGGACCGGCTGAGACGGCTCACCGGTTCGATCGGCACCTGGTTCAGGCCCTCCCGTGCCCCGACCGCCTCGCCGCTCGTTGTCCGGCTGGCCCGTGCCGCGGGCTACCCCCATGTGCTGTCGTACGACGTCGACTCGCTCGACTACACCCGGCCGGGCGCCCCCGCCGTCACCCGGAAGGTCCTGGCCGAGGTCCGGGGCGGGTCCGTGGTGAGCATGCACTTCGGATACCCGGACACGGTCGCCGCCCTTCCCGCCGTACTCCAAGAACTCGACAGCCGCGGACTGCACGCGGTCACCACCACGGAGCTGCTGAGCTGATGCGTCCCACCAAAGCCGTCCGCGTCCTGGCCGCCGGCGCCGCCCTCGCCGCCCTGACGCTGCTGCCCGCGTGCAGCAGCGGGTCCGAGCACCGCGAGAACGAGGCCCTCGGCAGCAAGGCGCCCGCACCGCCCCAGAAGAAGAAGCAACTGGTCGACGGACTGCCCGGGATGCCGCCCGTGCTCGACGCCCACGACGTCTACGCCGCCGACCGCCCCAACCTGCTCTCCCCGGCGGTGAAGGACTTCCCGTCCCGGGTCTACGTGCCCAACACCAACTCCAACACGGTCTCCGTGATCGACCCGAAGACGTACCGGGTCGTCGAGACGATCCCGGTCGGCTGGCAGCCCCAGCACGTCGTGCCCTCCTGGGACCTGCAGACGCTGTGGGTCAACAACGACAAGGGCAACACCCTCACCCCCATCGACCCGAGGACCGGGAAGGCGGGCAAGACGGTCTCCGTCCACGACCCGTACAACCTCTACTTCACGCCCGACGGCAAGTACGCCGTCGTCATGGCCTCCCTCGACCGCGAACTCGTCTTCCGCGACGCGCACACCATGAAGCGCGTGAAGACCGTGCCCGTCAGCTGCTACGGCGTCAACCACGCCGACTTCTCCCTCGACGGGCGCTACTTCATCGTCTCCTGCGAGTTCAGCGGCGAACTGCTCAAGGTCGACACCGCGCGGATGAAGGTCGTCGCCCAGGAGAAGCTGCCGTTCCAGGGCGCGATGCCGCAGGACGTCAAGGTGTCGCCCGACGGCAAGCGGTTCTACATCGCCGACATGATGGCCGACGGCGTGTGGATCCTGGACGGCGACCGGTTCACCAGACCCTCCCTCCTGCCCACCGGCAAGGGGGCCCACGGTCTGTACGTCAGCCGTGACTCCCGTGAGATGTACATCTCCAACCGGGGCGAGGGCACCATCTCCATCTTCGACTTCGCCCAGAACGGGCTCACCAAGAAGTGGCACCTGCCGGGCGGCGGCAGCCCCGACATGGGCGGGGTCTCGGCCGACGGCAAGGTCCTGTGGCTGTCCGGCCGCTACAACTCCGAGGTGTACGCCATCGACACCGGCACCGGGGCCGAACTGGCCCGCATCAAGGTCGGCAGCGGCCCGCACGGCCTCGCCGTCTACCCACAGCCGGGCCGCTACTCGCTGGGCCACACCGGCATCTTCCGCTAGGCCGTCCGATCGGCAGCCTGCCGTCAGTGCGTTCTCAGGGGGCGAGGAGCAGTGCCTCCGCCCCCACCGGCAGGTATCCGGCCGCCTGGAACGCCCGCAGGCTGCGGGCGTTCCCCGGGGAGACCTGGGCCCACACCGGCTCCCCGGCGAGGTGCCGGGCGGCCGTCGCCAGCCGGCGTCCCAGCCCCCGGTGCCGTACCTCCTCGTCCACCTCGACCGCGACCTCCAGCCGGCCCGCGACCCCGCGTCCCAGGACGACCACACCGCCGTCCGCCTCCCACAACCGCACGTCGTCACGGCGCGCACGGGCCCGCACGGCGCGCGGATGGCCGGGGTCGGCGACCTCCGTGAGCGTGAGCGGCGGCCGGCCCGGCAGGGGCGAGCCCACCACGAGGGCGTCGATGGTGTCGGTCGTACGGCCCGTGCGCTCCACGAAGGCCGCGAGGAACCGCGCGTTCAGCGTCGCGGCGAGCGCGTCACAGTCGACCGCCACCGCCCGCAGCGTCTCGCGCACCCACCGCGGATCCTCGTCCGTGAAGACGACCGAGTGGGCCGTGAAGGCGATGACCCCGGCGTCCCGGTACGTGTGCTGGGGCACGACCGTCGTACCGCCGTCGTCCGGCGGGAAGACACCGCGCGCGGCCGCGTCGAGAATGTCCCGCAGGGTCTCCGCCACGACCGCACCCCTTGAGTCTCCACCGACTGGAAGCCCCAGACTCGCAGACATGATCGACGACGGCACCGGACTTTTCACCATCGGCGAGCTGGCCCGGAGCACCGGACTCACGGTCCGCACCATCCGGTACTGGTCCGACGAGGGCGTGCTGTCCCCCGTGACCCGCTCCGCGGGCGGCTACCGCCTGTACGACGCCGAGTGCGTCGCCCGCCTTGAGCTGATCCGCACCCTGCGCGAACTGGGCCTCGGCCTGGACGACGTGCGTGCGGTGCTGGCGGGCGAGACGACGGTGGCGCGGGTGGCGGCCGCTCATGTGGCCGCGCTGGACGCGCAGATCGCTTCGCTGAGGCTGACCCGGGCGGTGCTGTCGACCGTGGCACGACGCGGTTCGACCGCAGAGGAGATGACCTTGATGAACAAGCTGGCGCGGCTGTCGGCGGCCGAGCGGAGGCGGATCCTGGAGGAGTTCGTGGACGAGATCTTCCACGGACTGGACACCGCGGACCCGGACATCCGCGAACGGATGCGGAACACTGCCCTCTCGCTGCCGGACGACCCGACGCCCGAGCAGGTCGACGCCTGGGTGGAGCTGGCCGAGCTGATCCAGGACCCCGAGTTCCGGGCGCTGATGCGCGGCGCGGCCGAGTTCAACGCCGCCGACCGGGGGCACGACGCGCGTGCCGGGGCGTCGATGTGGTTCTTCAAGCGGCTCGTCGAGCTGGTCGGGCGGGCCCGAGAGCGTGGCATCGCCCCGCAGTCGCCGGAGGCCGAGCCCGTACTGCGGGACCTGCTCGGCACGGCCGACCGCGGCGACGTGCTCGCCCGTATGAAGGCGACCCACAACGTCAGGGCCGCCCGCTACCGGGAACTGATCGGCATCCTCAAGGGGACGGCCCAGCCCGCCCACGAGGAGGACTTCGCCTGGGTGGTCGCCGCACTGGAGTTTCGTGCGGGCCGTTAGTCTGACCTGCGGCAGTACGCCTGTATGACCTAGAAAACGCGACAAAAAGGGGCGGATCGATGGCGGACATCGAGGAAGCACGCAAGCAGTTCCAGCGGATCGATGCGAACGGTGACGGTTTCATCACCGCCGCCGAGCTCAAGTCCGCCCTGGCCCAGGAGGGTGACTGGAACGTCACCGAGGCGGTGGCCGAGGCCATCATCAAGACCCGCGACCTGAACGGCGACAAGGTCCTGTCGTTCGACGAGTTCTGGGCCTACCTGAACAAGTGACGCCCGCGGGGAAGGGGGGCACCCGGCCCGGGTGCCCCCCTTCCGCATGCCCGACCCCCTGGCCGCGGAATAGTCCGCAGGCCCCCGGGGTTGACGCCGCACAGCAGACGCATGCACATGCATCGATCCCGGAAGGGCCTGTCATGAAGATCGGCATCATCGGCGCGGGCAACATCGGCGGCAACCTCACCCGGCGGCTCACCGCCCTCGGGCACGACGTCTCGGTCGCCAACTCCCGTGGCCCGCACACGCTCACCGAACTCGCCCAGGAGACGGGCGCGACCCCCGTACCCGTCGAGGAGGCGGCGCGCGGCGCGCAGGTCGTCGTGGTCACGGTCCCGCTGAAGGCGGTCCCGGACCTTCCGTCCGGGCTGCTGGACGGCGCGGCCGAGGGCGTCGCCGTGATCGACACCGGCAACTACTACCCCCAGCGCGACGGCAGGATCACGGGGATCGAGGACGAGGGTCTCACCGAGAGCCGCTGGACCGAGCGGCACATCGGGCACCCCGTGATCAAGGCCTTCAACGGCACCTATGCCCAGGACATCCTGGACGGCCCCCGTCCGGCCGGCGACCCCGACCGGCTGGCCCTCCCGGTGGCCGGCGACGACGCGGCCGCCAAGCGGGTCGTACGCGACCTGATCGACGAGCTGGGCTTCGACACGGTCGACTCGGGCGGTATCGACGACTCCTGGCACCAGCAGCCCGGCACCCCGGTGTACGGCCTGCGCGCGGGCGTCGACGGCGTGACCGAGGCACTGGCCAAGGCGCCGAAGGACAGGCCGGCGGACTTCAGGGGGTAGCGGCAGGGGGTAAAGGCGGGGACCGGTCCGGTCCTCAGCCGAGCGCCCTTGCCACGAAGGTGTCCAGGACCCCCGCCCCCACTTCGACCGCCCGGGTGCGCCCCTGCCAGTCGGTGATCGTGTGGGAGCGGGCCGCCGTGCGCAGGGACCGGACCCCGGCCCGGGTGCCCTTGCCGTCCCGCAGGTCCAGGGCGGCGAGGGCGGCGCGGGCCCAGTCCCGGGTGGCCGCCAGCCAGGGGGCGGCCGAGGCGCGCAGCGGCGCGGGGACCGTGTCCGGCACCCCGGCCAGGACGGTGAGCCGTTCCCGCAGGGCCCGTTCGGCCTGCGCGCCGCCGCGCCAGTAGGCCGCCGTCAGCGTCGCGAGTTGCGGTGCCTGTGCCGTGTTCAGCCGGGAGGCGCGGTTGACGTCGGCGAAGGCACGCAGGGCGGTGAGCGCGCGCCGGTCGCCGCCGGCCAGTGCGGACAGGCCCGCGTCGAGTGCCGCGGCCGGCCGGTACGCGGTGGGGTTCCAGGCGTACGCGGCCATCGAGAACAGCGCCGGGTCGGAGGCGGCCGCCTGGTTCATCGGGTTGGCCAGCAGACCCGCGACCGCGCCGGGCAGACTGTCCTCGCGGCCCGTGTAGGGGCCGAGCAGCAGATGGTCCGCCGTGTAGTCGTTGACCGGGTAGTTGTCCCACACCAGCAGCGGGTGCCCGTACAGCCGGCCGGCCTCACGGGTTTGCTCGGTGCGCAGCGCCGGGGAGACGACCAGCGGCCCGGTCCACATGACGCGGACGTCCCGGTCCAGCCGCCCGGCCAGCGCGGTCTTGTACGCGCTCGCCCGCGCCCCGTCGTACTCCGTGGGCACGGTGATCAGCGGAGCGGCACCGCCGCGGGTGTCGAGGAACTCGCGCTGCACCTTGTTCAGCAGATCCGCCTGCGCCCGCCCGACCGCGCCGCGCCCGCTGCCGTACACGGCGGCGTCGCGCGCGCAGTTCCAGTGGTCGATCTCGATGTCGTCGAGCGGCACGGCGAAGGCCCGCACTCCCGCGCCGTCCCACAGCTGCCGGAACTTGCGCACCAGCGCGGCGGTGTCCGAGGCCGACGAGTAGCAGATGGAGGGGCCGGGGGAGAGCGCGTACACGAAGGAGATGTGGTCGGTCGCGGCCCGCGCGGCCAGGGCGCGCAGTTCGGCGAGCCGGGGCTCGGGGTACGGCTCGCGCCAGCGGCCGCGCAGATAGGGGTCGTCCTTCGGGCTGTACATGTATGTGTCGAGCTTCCAGCGTGCCGCGAAGTCCAGTTGCTCCAGGCGCTCCCGTGGGGACCAGGGTGTGCCGTAGAAGCCCTCGACGATCCCGCGGGCGGCGGTGGCCGGCCAGTCCCGGATACGGACGGCGGGCAGTGCGGTGCGCGCGGCCCGGGAACCGACGGGGCGCACCAGCTGGGCGAGGGTCTGCGCGGCGTGGAAGGCACCGTCCGGATCGACCCCGGCGAGGACCGCCCGGGGCTGCCCTTGGTCGGTGCCGACGGCGAGGACGTACCCGCCCGCGGCGAGACCGGTGGGCGGGGCGGCACGCAGCGGAGCCAGGGCGGCCGACGTGCCGCCCGACGCCACCGTGACCAGCAGCTCGCCGGACTTCGGCGCGTCCCCCAGGCGTATCTCGTCCGCGCCGCCCGCGCGCAGCGCCCGTGTGACGACGTCCAGCGTGGCCGCGTCCGTCCCCGCGTCCGCGCGCACGGCCACGCTGCGCCCGATCTGCACCGAACCCGCGTCCCGGCGCACGCCGCGCGGCGCGGGCCACAGGGCGGGGACCTGCGCCGGAGCGCTTCCGGAGCGGGTGGTCCGCGCCTTGCCGTCGGCCGCCGAGGGGGCCGCCGCCGCGGCGCCGTCCGGGCCGGCGGGCCCGTCCCCGCAGGAGCGGGCGAACACCACGACCACCAGGCCGAGGACGAAGCCGATCAACAGCTGCGGCGGGACGCGGAACTGGCGCACCCGGAGCCCCCTCCACCATCCGTCTGCGCATGAGGTAGTCGATCAACTACCATCTGTCGCACCGATTATGACGGAACGGCAGTTTCCGGTCGGGGAGTTTCGGGGGTTACGTGAACGTCGTCGAGGCATGTCGCGCAGCCGTGTGACGTTCCGTCGGAAACGGCGGCGAAGGCGTCGACAAGAGGGCACTGTGCGCCAGTTGGCGTAGACACTGCCGACAGCAGGTTCTATCCAGAGATGCGTGGGGCGGACGCGGCCCCTGCTACAGGCACGGGGGAGGTCGCACATGGTGGTGGTTCCGGAAGATCCGCACAGCCACTGGATCGTGCTCCTCGACATCGAGGACTTCAGTCTGCGCGCGGAGACCACCCAGGCGACGCTGCACGACGACCTGTACCACGTGGTCGAGTTCGGGTTACGGCGGGCCGGGCTCGGCCTGGACGGATGCGAGGTGCAGGACCGCGGGGACGGCATGCTGCTGCTGGCCCCGCCGGACACCAGACCCACCCTGCTGCTCAGGGAGTTGGTGCGGGGCCTGGAGGACGCGCTGGTCCACCACCGCGACACCTACAACCACGACCACCGGATGCGGCTGCGGGTCGGGTTCGAGCAGGGGCTGGTCAGCAGGCGCGGCGAGCGATGGACCAGCAACGCCATCAACGACCTCTCCCGGCTGGTCGACGCCGGCCCCGTCAAGCAGGTGCTCGCCCGGGCCGGCCGGGCCCATCTGGTGGTGGTCGTCTCCGAGGACATCCACCGCAAGGTGGTGCTGGGCCGCTACCCGGGCATCGACCCGGCGGCGTATCTGCCCGCCGACTTCGTCACCAAGCACGGCGAACCGCGCCGGGGCTGGGTCACCGTACCCGGCTATCCGGCGCCACCCGGACTTCCCGCGGACTCGGGGGAGCCGCCACGTGGCAGTACGAGACCGGGGGCGGACCCCGGCACGGGCGGTACCGCGGGAGGAGCGGGCGGTGGGACCGAACCGGGGAGCCCGGTCCTGCCGCCCTCGCTCCGCATCGGTGAGATGACGAACGGTCAGATCGCGGTGGGGGACGGGGCGATGGCCGTGGGCGGTGACTATGTGCACGGCAACAAGATCGAGCATCACCACGGCTCCCGCGACGTGCCCCGCCGCGGCACCTCGGCGGACGGCTCATGACCACACCGCCCGCCGGCGGCGCCCCCGCCCCTGCCCCCGCCCCCACGACGACGGCGCCCACCGGGGGAGGGGCGCCGTCCCCGCAGGGCGCACCGCCGCCCGGCGGCGGCACACCCGCGCAGGGCGGCGCCGGGGGCAGCGGCGGCAACAGCGGCCCGCCCCAGCCCGGCACCGGGGGCGGCGCGGACGGCGGTACGCCCCAGCCGGGCGGCACACCACCACCGGCGGCCCCCGACAACACCGTCGGCGGCAGCGACAGCGCCAGCCAGGCCACCGCCCGTACCGGGCAGGGCAGTCTGCGCGCCGGGCTGCTGCGCACCGCCTGGACCCACATCGGCGGCGACCGGGTCGAGGGCGACAAGATCGTCATCCATGCCGGGGGCGAACACCGAGTCGTGCTGCGCACCCTCGCCGCCGCGGACGTGGCGGCCGTCCAG
Source organism: Streptomyces sp. NPDC050625 (assembly GCF_040654755.1). Classification (NCBI taxonomy): domain Bacteria; kingdom Bacillati; phylum Actinomycetota; class Actinomycetes; order Kitasatosporales; family Streptomycetaceae; genus Streptomyces; species Streptomyces sp. NPDC050625. The sequence goes on along the minus strand of NZ_JBFAIQ010000037.1, from coordinate 31,722 downwards.
CACACCTTCCGGGCCCCGCCCCGCTGGGACGACGTCGTCGTCGACGCCTGGCAGCGCCGCTCGGTCGTACTGCGCGGCCCCGGCGGCGCGGGCAAGACAGCGGCCGCCGTGCGCCTGCTGATATCCGCCCGGGCCAAGGCCTTCTACCTGATCGACTCGGTGGCCGAACTGACCCGGCTGACCGACCTCAGACAGATCGCGGGCGCCGGCCTGCTGCTCGACCGGCCCGTCGACCTCGGCCTGCTGCGCGGCCCCCAGCTGGCCGGCCTGGAGAGCCTGCTGCGGGACGCCGACGCCCATGTCGTGGTGACCGCGGGACCGGAGGCCGAACTCGACCGCGACCTCGGCGAGTACGTGCAGCGCATCGCCCACCCCGAGGCCCTGGACACCGTGCTCGCCGCCCATCTGGCCCACCGGATCGGCGAATCGGAGGCCGAACTCGTCCTCGCCACGGACGGCGTCGCCGAACTCACCGCCGAACTGCTGGACCAGGGTGCCGCCTGCCGGATCGCCGCCCAGCTGGCCTGGATCCTCGAACAGGAACACCGCGACGGCACCGTCGACCCGCGGCGGATCCGCTCCCGCATGGAACAGACCGGCGGAGAGGGCCCCGAGGAGTGGTTCGAGGGACTCGGCGACATGGGACTGCGCACCCAGGCTATCGCCCTCGCCGTCCTCGGCGGACTCCCCCAGGAGTATGTGTCCCTCGCCGCGAGCTCCCTCCTCGACCGGTTCCGCAGCGACCGCGGCGTCCTCACCGCCAGCGTCGAGCAAGGACCCGTACCCCTGCGCCAGGACCCCTTCAGCCAGTCCCGCAGGCAGTTCGCCGAGAAGCTTCGGGCGCGCACCTACTCCGCCGTCACCCGGGGCGACTTCGGCTGGCTGCCCTGCACCGTCGCCGAGTACCGCAACCTCGACCACCCGGCACGGATCATCCGGCACGTCTGGTCGGAGTACCGCATCCAGCAGGAACTCGTCGCCTGGCTCGGCGAGTTGGTCGACCGGCCCTCCCAACAGGTGCGCAGCTTCGCCGGAACCGCGCTCGGCCTGATCGCCACCGAGTCCTTCGACCACATCGCCACCCAGATCTTCCCCGGCTGGGTCATGGACGAGAACACCGGCTCGCTGCGCCGCGAGGCCATCGCCTACGCCCTGCGCGTGTGCGCCCGCGACCCCGCGCTGCGCACCGGCGTACGCAACCTCGTCGACGGCTGGTACATGAGCGGCACCTGGCAGTTCCAGGCCGCGGCCGCCCGCGCCTACGGCCTCTGCCTGGGCGGCGCCGACCTCCCGACGGCCCTGCAGACCCTCACCCGGCTCGGCACCGTCGACCACATCCAGGTCGCCATCGAGATCGGCGACGCCTTCGCCGACCTGATGGAGGAGGACGTCGACACCCATGCCCCCCACGTGCTGCGCGCCATCGCCGAGATGTCGCACGAACCCGCCAGCCGCCCCTCCGGCCACCTCGCGTTCCTCATCCTCGCCGACGCCCTGGCCACCGACGAGCCGGCGGCGGGCGGCGCCCCTCCGCGCAGCCGGCCCACCCTGCTCCGGCTGGCCGCGGATGCCCCGCCCGGCGGCGAGCTGCGCCGGCTGCTCGGCTATCTGTGGTCCGAGGCGATCAGCGGCGAACTCTTCGCCGACCAGGCCGGGACCGTGCTGGAGGCCTGGGCCGCCCAGGCCGAGGCCGACCCCCAGCTCCTCGACGACATGGTCCGCGTCCTCGTGGAGGACGTGGCGGCGCGCAGCCCCCGGGCCGGAATGCTCCTGGAGCGCTACGCCCGGCACTGGACCGACCGCGACCGCTTCCGCCCGCTGCCCCGCTCCGCCCGGGTCCTCGGCGCCCGCCTGCACAGCGCCCCACCCGCCCGACCCACTCAGCCAGGAGGTGGCCGGTGACCGAGCCGGTCTCATTGATCGTCAACCGGAGTCCGGTACCCCGCATGGCGGTGGGGCCCACCAAGGCGACCCAGCCGCACCTGGCGGTCGTGTACGCCACCGCCGCCGGTGAGGTGGAGTGCTTCGAGGGCCGCCCGATGACCCCCTCGCAGCAGGTCTTCTCCAAGTACCGCACCCGCTACGAGGTCGATCTGCGCGGCTACCGGCGCAGCGCCGTCCTCGGCCGGAACCCGCTGGTCTCCCGGGACGGCGTGCACGCATTCGAGGTGAAGGTCGACTTCGCCTTCCGCGTGGACGGCTGGGACGGCGCCAAGGCCCTGGTCCGCTCCGGCATAGACAACCCGCTGCCGCTGGTGCACACCTACCTCACCAGCCTGTTCCACGCCGCCGGGCAGCGCTTCGCCATCGAGGACTCCTTCGGCCTCCAGCACTACCTCAATCAGCGGTGCGGGCAGCAGGTGACCCTCGCCGAAGGGCTGGTCGTCTACGGCTGCCAGGTGTCGGTGCAGCCCGACGCCAAGTCCAAGGCCTACCTGGAGTCCCTGATCGAGGCGGGCCGCCGGGAGACGCTGGGCCAGGCCGAACACGTGCCCAACATGGGGGATGTGCTGCGCGAGGGCCAGATCGCGGCCAAGAAGCAGGAACAGGAGATGGAGGCCGCCGCCCGCCAGGCCGAGGCCCTCAGGCATGTCGCCATGGACAGCGAGGGCCTGATCCGGCAGTACATGAACACGCACCCGGAGGACGCCGCGGGCGCGTTCGACATGCTGCGCAAGCTGGAGGAGGCCCGCTTCGCCACCGCCGAGCTGCAGAACCAGCGCGCGCTGGCCCTGTTCCAGGCGATGGCCGACAAGAACCTGGTGCAGGCCGGCGACCTGGAGGTGATGCGGCAGCTGCTGACCGACGTGGTCGGCCGCGCCACCGGCGGCGCCACCCAGCTCCCTTCCGCCGGCGCCCCGCAGCTTCCCGGCGCCCGGCCCTGGGACGCCCCGGCCGCCCAGCTCCCCTCGGCGTCCATCGCCGGATCCGCTCAGACACAGCCCCAGCCCCAGACCCAGGCCCAGGCCCCGCCGCCCAGGCCCGCGGACCAGGGCCCCGGGTTCACCGTCCAGGGCCCCGGGTCCACCGTCGTGGGCGACTCCCTCCCCCCGTACGCCGGACGGCCCGCCGTCCCCACCTACGCCGCCCTGATCTATCTCGTGCTCGACGAGTCCCTCGACCGCGACAGCCTCCAGGAGCTCAACCGCGGCCTGAACGACCTGCACTCCGCGCTCTCCGGCGCACCGGAGGTCGCCAGGTCCCTGCGGCTGTCCGTCCTCGGCATGGCGGCAACCGCCGAGCCGCGCCTCCAGCTGGAGACCGTCACCCACGGCACCCGCACGCCGATCCTCACCGGCCGCCCGGGGCTGTCGTACAGCAGCGCCTTCCAGCTGCTGAAGACCGTCGTCGGGCAGGACGTCGCCGTCGTCAAGGCCGAGGGCGTCCAGGTGCTGCGGCCGATCGTGTACTTCCTGACCGGCGGCGTCCCCGACGAGGGCAACGGCTGGCGCGAGGCCCATCAGCGGCTGACCGACATCGGCGGCAACCCGGCCGCGCCGAACGTGATCGCCCTCGGCCTGGGCCGGGCCGACGCCTTCGCGGTCCGTGCCGTCGCCACCCGGCCCGAGTTCGGCTTCATGGCACCGCCGAACCAGGACGCCGTGTCGGCCGCCCACAGCTGTGCCGGGTTCCTGCGCGACAGCATCGTCGGCTACGCCCGGCGCCTCGCCTCCGGCGACCCGCAGTTCTCGGTCAACCCGCCCGACGGCTTCCGGCGGGCCGAGGACGCCTACTGAACCGCACCACCTCCCACGCAGTCAGTCCCACCACGCAAGAGCAGTCAGTCCCACCACGCAAGAACGGAAAGACGATGATGGAAAGCAATCGGGGGCACTTGCTCCCCATCTACGTCCTGGCCGACGAGTCGGGCTCGATGACCGAGCACATAGACGACCTCAACGACGGCCTGCGCTCACTGCACCAGGCGCTGCTCGGCGAGCCGATGGCCGCGGCCAAGGTGCGCTTCTCGGTCCTGGGCTTCTCGGACGACGTGGTCGAACGGGTCCACCTGGTCGACCTGCGCAGCGCCAATGAGTTCCCGCTGCTGCGCACCCGCGGCATGACCAGCTACCTCGCCGCCTTCGAGGACCTGATCAACCGCATCCCGGGCGATGTCAACGCCCTCAAGAGCGAGGGCTACCAGGTGCACCGGCCCGCGGTGTTCTTCCTCAGCGACGGGCTGCCCAACCACGGCGAGGACTGGCAGGACGCCCACCGCAGGCTCACCGACCGCTCGGTCACGCTCGGCGCGCCGAACATCATCGCGTGCGGCATCGTGGACGCCGACGCGCAGACCATCAACCAGGTCGCCACGGAACCGCAGTTCGGGTTCGTCGCCAACAAGGGCGTCGATGTGGGCGGTGCCATCGCGAAGTTCTGCACCGCCCTCACCAAGAGCGTGATCTCCTCGGGCCGTTCGCTGGGCTCGGCGTCCCCGCAGCTGGTGGTCGACAAGCCGGAAGGCTTCACCGTAGCGATCGATGTGATCTGACGTGACCTGGTTCCCCGGCCGGCACCCCGACGACGACCGGGAGGGGCAGCGGCCCGTGCCGCCGCCTCCCCGCCCCGCGCCCGAGCTGTACCCGCAGCAACCGGCCGAGTCCTACGACCGGCCGGAACCGGCGGGCTCCTACTCCCACGACTGGCAGCCGGGCCGGCCGTGGCCGCCCGTCGGCCGGCCCGCCCAGCCGCCCCCGCACCCCGCCCCGGCGCCGGCTTCCCCTCCCCGGTCCGACGCCTTCGCCGAGGGATGGCAGACGATCAGCGTGGACGGCGCGGTTCCCGAGTTCGACCCGAGACCGCCGATCGGCGCCCTGTCGTACCGCCCCGACACCGTCTGCGACGGCTGGTCCACCGAGGCGCTCGACCTGCGGCTCGCCTCGGTGCGCGGCTACGCCCACCGGGCCGAGGGCCGGCCGCGGGAGGACGACGCGGCCGCGGCCTGGGACGAGCACACCCGCACCGTGGTGTTCGCCGTCGCCGACGGTGTCTCCGACGCCCGCCAGCCGCACATCGGCTCCCAGCTCGCCTGCCGCAGCGCGGTCGACGAGATGCTCGCCCAGGTGCGCGCGAGCGGCGGGTTCGTCACCGACTGGCCCAAGCTGCTGAGCAACGTCCACTGGCAGCTCCGGGTGCAGGCCCGCCGGCTGCTGCACCAGGACGACGCCACCGTCGACGAGACGGCCGACCTGCTGGCCACCACCCTGGTCGCCGGGGCGGCCACGCCCACCCCGGCGGGGGTACGGGTGGCGCTGGTGTCGGTCGGCGACTCCGGGGTGTGGCTGATCAAGAACGGGGCGCTGTATCCGCTCCAGGGCGGCAAGGCGGTCGGCGCGGACGGCCTGGTCTCCTCCGCCGTACGGCCCCTGCCGTATGTCCCAGCCGAGGTCGTCCCGTTCGAGTACGTCCTGGAGCCGACCGGTGTGCTGCTGATCGGCACGGACGGATTCGGCGACCCGGTCGGCGACGGGCGGGGTGTGGTGGCCCAGCTGTTCTGCCGTGAACTGGAGCGCCCGGTACCGCCGTTGGGCTTCGCCCATCTGCTCGACTTCTACCGGGAGACCTTCGACGACGACCGCACACTGGTGGCCCTGTGGCCGCGCGGGGGCCCGGCGGGGGGTCCGCGATGAGCGAGGTCACGGTGCCCTGGGTACTGCCGGACAAGCTGGGCACCTACACCGCGCACAAGCTGGGCGACGGCGGGCAGGGCATCGTGTACGGGGTGCCCGACCCACCGGGCAAGTTCGCGGGCGAGTATCTGGCGTACAAGGAGTACCGGCCGACGGAGGCGTACGACAGCGACGTCCTGTACGACATGGTCTGCTTCCGCCAGTTGCTGTCCCGGGCCGACCGCGCCTTCCTGGACGAGCGGCTGACCTGGCCGCTCGCCCTGGTCTACCTGGGCGACACCCCGACGGACCCCCGCCCGTCGCGCAACCCGCGCACCAGGGTGGTCGGCTTCCTCATGCGGCGCGTGACCCAGGACTACGAGCTGCGCATGCCGGGCGGCGAGGTGAAGCTCCAGGCGCTGGAGTTCCTGCTCAACCCGGACGGCTATATGACCCGGGTCGGCCTGTACGTCGCCGACGCGCACCGCGTGGAGCTGCTGCTCGACCAGGCCCGCACCCTCGACTGGCTGCACCGGCGCGGGGTGACGGTGGGCGACCTCTCGCCGAAGAACGTCCTGTTCACCCTGCGGGGGCAGGCCCGCTGCCGGTTCATCGACTGCGACTCGATGCGCTACACCGGCAAGGACGTGCTCAAGCAGGTGGAGACCACGGGCTGGGAGGTGCCGGAGCCGGAGAAGGCCACGGTGGCCTCGGACTCCTGGAAGTTCGGTCTGCTCGCCGCGCGGGTCTTCAACCGGGACCAGGACAGCCCCGATCTCGGCCCGCTGCGGGCCGTGTCCACCGAGCTGGCCCAGCTCGCCAGCCTCGCCCAGAACCGGGACCCGCAGCGACGGCCACCGATGTCCGAGTGGGTGACCAGGCTGGAGCTGGTGCACAACCGGGTCAAGCGGACCCGGCGGGCCACGGCGCACACCACTCAGCCGCCGGCCCCGACCCCGACCCCGACGCCCGCGGGCCCCTACCGGCCCCAGCCGCAGCCGGCGTCCCCTCCCCAGGGGTTCACCTTCCCCGCCCAGCCCCAGCCGCGCCGTCCGGCCCGGAGCGGCTCGATGGGCAACAGGGTGGCCGGCTGGCTGCTGGGCGCGGTCCTGGTGGGCGGCCTCGTCGGCTATGCGGCGACCCATATGGACTCCACGGGCGCCTCGGCGTCGCCGTCCTCGGGCGGGCCCTCGGCGACGGCCACCGATGACGTCCACACCAGCGGTGACTCGGACTCCGGCGTCAGCACCCCGGACTCCGGCGAGGACACCCCGTCCGACCGGGCCGTGGCCCCCGGAGCCACCGTCGACTACTCGCAGGTCTCGGACGACCCCGAGGCCGAGGACGTGGCCGCCATGTTCGCCCGCTTCTTCGGCGCGATCAACAAGCACGACTACGACACGGCCCTGGACCACTACGACCCCGGCACCTCGGTGGTGAACCTCGGCTCCAAGTCGGCCCGGAACCAGTGGAAGGACGTCATGTCCACCACCCGGGACAGCGACTTCGTCCTGAGCGACCTGTCCTCGGACGGCACCTACACGCTGGCCACCGTGAACTTCACCAGCCATCAGGACGCCGGATACGGCCCCGCCTCCAGCCCGTCCGACACCTGTGACCAGTGGACGGTCACCTATCAGCTGACCGACTCGAACGGCTACCGGATCTACAAGGCGCCGAGGGACGGGGTGAGTTACACCTCCTGCTGACCCTCACCCGCCGAAGGCCTGCGCCTTCAGCTGATCCACCGACCGGACGGACAGATACTGACGTCCAGTCACAATCCATCCCTTGGCCCGCCATTGTTCCAGCACGCGGCTGACCGTGCGCCGGGAGGTGAGCAGCAGGCCGGCCAGGTCGTCCTGGGACAGGGCGAGGGCGAGACGGCGGCCGGTGCCGTCCGGCTCCGGCATGCCGCACCGCTCCACGAGGTCGAGCAGGAGCGCGGCGAGCCGGGCGGGCACCGGCTCGGTGATGCCGACGCGCTGGAGATCGGCCTCGCGCAGCCGCCGCGACAGGGTCTGTTCCAGGGCGGCGGCTATGCCCGGCCGGGCGCGGGCGAGGGCGTGGAAGCGGGTGGCGGACAGCTGCAGCAGTTCGGCCGGGGTCGCCGTGACGAGCGAGGCCGAGCGCCGCCCGCTCTCCACCGAGGCCTGTTCACCGAGGAGTTCACCGGGACCCCGCAGCGCGAGCAGGGCCCGATACCCGGCGTGCGACTGGGCGATCACCTTGACCCAGCCGCGCACCAGCACGACCAGATGGTCCGAGTCCTCGCCCTGCGTCAGGAACTGCCGTTCGGCCTCCACCATGACCCGGGTCGCCGCCCGGAGCAGCGCGGCCCGGTCATCGGCGTGGAGCGCCTCCCAGAAGGGGGCGGGGCGAAGAGCCACTGCGGTCAGCCCAACGGCCGCACGGCCAGGGACCCGAGTGCGGACGACCGCCGCACCTGCCGTCTCCTGACCCGTATCGAACCCGTCTTCGTCACGCCCCGTCCTCCCGTCCTCGGGCCACCGTACCGGGACCGCACCAGTGTGACCCGGTCAGACGTCGCCCGCCCACTCCCGGAGCGCGGCCCTGCTCTCGAACGCGGCGACGTTCTTGTCGTGCGGATCGCTGGTGTACTGGTGGAAGAGCCACTTGGCCTTGATGCGGGGCTTGCCCGCGGTGACGTAGTCGGCGATCCAGAGGCCGTCACCGGCGTACGAGGTGACGTCGACGTCCAGCCAGTAGTTGCGGTTGGCGTACAGCACGACCTTGTTGTGCGGCCGGAGTTCCTTGACCTTCCGGATGAACAGGTCCTTCTCCGCGTTGCTCGCGTGCGTTCCGTCGCTCGTCGTCTCCCAGTCGACGGCGAGGATGTCGCCCGCCCGCTCGGGGGCGTGACTGACGAAGTACTCGGCCTGCGCGGTGAGATGGCCGGGCCACAGGAAGTGGTAGAAGCCGACGACCAGTCCGGCGTCACGGGCGGTCTTGGTCTGGGCGGTGAGCCTCGGGTTGATGTACGAACGCCCCTCCGTCGCCTTGATGAAGGCGAAGGAGAGGCCGTCCGTGTCGTACGAGGCGGACTGGAACGCGCTCACGTCGATGCCGTGCAGCATGCGGAACTCCCTGAAGTGCCAGTGGGGTGACAGGAGCTGATGTGTGGTCAGTCCCACCTTTGCACGTGTGATCCGTTCGCGCGCCTGGATTGTCAGCTTCGGGTCGTCACCGACCCCAGCACCGCGGCCGACTTGGCCGACCAGTCGGAGGTGATCAAGCTCGCGTGGTCCCCCGCCAGCAGCGACAGCCGGGCGGCGACCTCCGAGTCCGTCGGGGCGGTCGACGAGATCGCCGGGGCTACGCCGTCCGCTCCCGTCATGATCAGGAAGTAGTGGTTCGTGGAGTAGAAGGACGTGTCGTAGGCGTTGTTCACATAGGTCGCCGCGTCACCGTCGAAGAACACGAACCAGGGGCGGATCGAGGCGTCGTAGCGGCTGGTGCGCGGGTCGCCGTTCGCCGCGCCGAGCACCGCCGGGAAGGCCTGGGCCGCCGAGATGTTCCCGGCCGCGTACAGGTCGCGGAGATGGTCGCCGTACTCCTCGTCCGTCCAGTAGCTGTCGAAGGGGTTGGCCTGCTCGACCGTGCCCGGGATCAGCTCGAAGAGGAACTTGCCCTTGAGCGCGTCACGAGCGGGCCAGGCGTTCGCCCTCGACGCCGCGTCGAGCGTGGAGTAGTCCGAGCCCAGCAGGTCGGACGGCTTGTAGACGCTGCTGCCCAGCTTCTGCGACACCAGCTTGTCGAACGCGTCCGGGCCCATGCCCGCCCGGCCGTTGAAGCCCACCTTCACCTCCACCTTGAACACGATGGGCGGGTGGTCCGGGTGGAGCTGGTTCCAGGCCGCGATGTTGTCCAGGCAGGACCCGAAGTCCTGGTTGCGGGCCTTGCTGTACAGCTCGGCCGGGGTCTTCGCGGCCTCGCAGTTGTTGTCGTTGCCCAGCGGGTTGCTGTGGCTGACCCGCCAGCGGTGCGTGATGCTGTCGACGTAGACGTCGATTTCGAGCAGCGAGGCGCCCGAGTCCAACGCCTGTGCGAAATAGGTGTACTTGGCCTTGTCGTACGCGTTGTGCGTGCCGATCGCCGTCGTCTCGGACAACTTCGGCGCCGCCGCACGGGCGTTCGCCGGCACCACCATCAGCAGAGCGGCGGCACCCAGCAGCGCCGCCACCCGTCTCACCACACCAACCGAGCGCACGTGTGAACTCCCCTTCGTCGTCGCCGAGTTGGCGGCAGCGTAGGGGAATGTGATTACTGCCCGGTAGCCCCGGGAGGAACATCAAAAGCGGTGCCGGCCCCGGCCTGCGGCGCGCGGCATGACACCCTTGGCGATGCCGGCAGGGAGGGACGGTACGGCCGATGCGTGAGGAGACGGGGAAAACGACGGACCCTGGCCGAACGGGGCAACCGGCGGCCGACATCCTGTACAGGTTCCTCACCGTCGAGCGCGTACACCGGGAGTCTCTCGCGCCGCGCGTAGTCGCCGCTGTGGGGCGTGAGCGGCTCGACCGGATCATGGACGGTACCCGCGAACGCGTCGGCGAGATCACAGGCGTACGGGACAGCCCCGACGGGCTGGTGATCGAAGGCACCAAGGGGCGCGCCCTCGCCTTCGCCGCCACCAGCGACGGCAAGGTGCTCGATGGGCTCCTGATCGCCCCGGGCGCGTACCGCGCGCCGCGCCTGCGCATCCCCCACGGAGCACGCGCCGCCCTCGCGTGGACCGTGTGGGCGCTGCTCCTTGCCGCGCGAATCGACGCATGCTGGCAGGCCCCCTCCCGCATCGCCTGGTGCGGGAGCCTGCTCATCGTCGCGGCCGGCTACCTGATCATGGAAGGCTGGCGCACCCCGGCCCGGCTGCCGTGGTGGATACGCCGAGCCATGGAGGCCGGGGCGCTCGTGGGCCTCGCCTCCGCGTGGCGTCTGCCAGGGCTGCCCACGTCGGGCGGCGGCGAGGGCGAACTGGTCGTGGGTGTCGTTCTGATCGCCATCTTCGGGGGATTCCTGATCCGGGCGCGGCGTCATCGCTGGGGAACTTCCGTGTCACGACCCCTCACCTTCCCTCTGCGGGGCGGGAATTGGTACGTCGCACAAGGCGGAGGGCCCGGCCTGAACCATCACGCGCCCTTCCCCGAGCAGCGCGGTGCCCTGGACGTGATCCAGGTGGGCCCCGGCGGTGCGCGAGCACGCGGCGGAGGCATGCGCGCAGGAAACGAGAGCTATCTCGTGTACGGGCGGATCGTGCACGCACCGTGCGACGGCACGGTGGTCTCGGCCGCCGCTCACATCGACGACCAGGAACCCGGCGCCATCCGATACCAACCCCCCTACGGCAACCACGTGTTCATCGACACGGGCGCCGAGGTCGTCAAGCTCGCCCATCTGCGCCGCGGCACCGTGACGGTGACGACAGGCGACCCGGTGTACGTCGGGCAGGTGCTCGGCGAGGTGGGCAACTCCGGCAACACCACGGAGCCCCACCTGCACATCCACGCCGAACGTGACGGCCTCGGGCTCGACCTGGAGTTCACGGGAATCACGGGACCGCTGTGCCGGGGCCGGACCGTCCGCACGTAGGACTCGGCTAACACTCGATGATATTGACCGCCAGCCCGCCCCGCGCCGTCTCCTTGTACTTGACGGACATGTCCGCTCCGGTGTCCTTCATGGTCTTGATGACCTTGTCCAGGGACACCTTGTGGGAGCCGTCGCCGCGCATCGCCATGCGGGCGGCCGTGACCGCCTTGACCGCGGCCATGCCGTTGCGCTCGATGCACGGGATCTGGACCAGGCCGCCGACCGGGTCGCAGGTCAGGCCGAGGTTGTGCTCCATGCCGATCTCGGCCGCGTTCTCGACCTGCTCGGGGCTGCCGCCGAGGACCTCGGCGAGGGCGCCCGCGGCCATCGAGCACGCGGAGCCGACCTCGCCCTGGCAGCCGACCTCGGCGCCGGAGATGGAGGCGTTCTCCTTGAAGAGCATGCCGATGGCACCGGCGGCCAGCAGGAAGCGGACCACACCGTCCTCGTCGGCGCCGGGGACGAAGTTGATGTAGTAGTGCAGCACCGCGGGGATGATGCCCGCCGCGCCGTTCGTGGGGGCGGTCACCACACGGCCGCCCGCCGCGTTCTCCTCGTTCACCGCCATCGCGTAGAGCGTGATCCACTCCATCGCGTGCGCCAGCGGGTCGCCCTCGGCGCGCAACTGGCGGGCGGTGACGGCCGCCCGGCGCTTGACCCGCAGCCCGCCCGGCAGGATGCCCTCGCGGGTCATACCGCGGGACACGCACGCCTGCATCACGCGCCAGATCTCCAGCAGGCCCGCGCGAATCTCCGCCTCGGTGCGCCAGGCCCGCTCGTTCTCCAGCATGAGGGAGGAGATGGACAGGCCCGTCTCCTTCGTCAGGCGCAGCAGCTCGTCGCCCGTGCGGAAGGGGTACTTCAGAACCGTGTCGTCCAGCTTGATCCGGTCGGCGCCGACCGCTTCCTCGTCGACGACGAAGCCGCCGCCCACCGAGTAGTACGTCTTCGAGAGCAGCTCCGTGCCCTCGGCGTCGTACGCCCACAGGGTCATGCCGTTCGCGTGGTACGGCAGCGCCTTGCGGCGGTGCAGCTTCAGGTCGTCGTCGAAGGAGAACGCGATCTCGTGCTCGCCGAGGAGACGGATCCGCCCGCCCGATTTGATCTGTGCCACCCGGTCGTCCGCCGTCTCCACGTCCACCGTCCGCGGAGACTCGCCCTCCAGGCCCAGCAGCACCGCCTTGGGCGTGCCGTGGCCGTGGCCCGTGGCGCCGAGGGAGCCGTACAGCTCGGAACGTATGGAGGTGACGGACTCCAGCACGCCCTCATTGCGCAGCCGGCGGGCGAACATGCGTGCCGCGCGCATCGGTCCCACCGTGTGGGAGCTGGACGGGCCGATGCCGATCGAGAACAGGTCGAAGACCGAGATGGCCACGGTGACTCCTCAGTACGGGGGTGGTGCGAAGGGGTGGGGCACCGCGCCCACGGAAGAAACGTGCGCTTCCAGTGTGCGCGGTGCCCGCGCCGGGGTGAACTACTTGGACAGCCCCGGGTACAGCGGGTGCTTGTCGGCCAGGGCCTTGACCCGGGCCTTCAGGGCCTCCGCGTCGTAGGACGGCTTCAGCGCCTCGGCGATCACATCCGCGACCTCGGCGAAGTCCTCGGCCGCGAAGCCGCGGGTCGCCAGGGCCGGCGTACCGATCCGCAGACCGGAGGTCACCATGGGCGGACGCGGGTCGTTCGGGACCGCGTTCCGGTTGACCGTGATGCCGACCTCGTGGAGGCGGTCCTCGGCCTGCTGACCGTCCAGCTCGGACTCGCGCAGGTCGACCAGGATCAGATGCACATCGGTGCCGCCGGTCAGCACGTTGACCCCGGCCTCGCGGGCGTCGGCCGCGGTGAGCCGCTCGGCGAGGATCCGCGCGCCCTCGACCGTACGGCGCTGGCGCTCCTTGAAGTCCTCCGAGGCGGCGACCTTGAAGGAGACCGCCTTGGCCGCGATCACGTGCTCCAGGGGACCGCCCTGGAAGCCCGGGAAGACGGAGGAGTTGAGCTTCTTCGCGAAGTCCTTCTTGGCGAGGATGATGCCGCCGCGCGGGCCGCCCAGCGTCTTGTGGGTGGTGGAGGTGACGACATCGGCGTACTCGACCGGGTTCGGGTGCAGACCCGCCGCGACGAGACCGGCGAAGTGCGCCATGTCGACCCACAGATACGCCTCGACCTCGTCGGCGATCCGGCGGAACTCGGCGAAGTCCAGCTGCCGCGGGTACGCCGACCAGCCCGCGATGATCACCTTCGGGCGGTGCTCCTTGGCGAGCCGCTCGACCTCGGCCATGTCGACCAGGCCGGCCTCGTCCACGTGGTAGGCGACCACGTCGAACTGCTTGCCGGAGAAGTTCAGCCGCATGCCGTGGGTCAGGTGGCCGCCGTGGGCCAGGTCCAGACCGAGGATGGTGTCGCCGGGCCGGGCCAGCGCGAAGAGCGCGGCCTGGTTGGCCGAGGCGCCCGAGTGCGGCTGCACATTGGCGTACTCGGCGCCGAACAGCTCTTTGACCCGGTCGATGGCGATCTGCTCGGCGACGTCGACGTGCTCGCAGCCGCCGTAGTAGCGGCGGCCCGGGTAGCCCTCGGCGTACTTGTTGGTGAGGACCGAGCCCTGGGCCTCCATGACCGCGGCCGGAGCGAAGTTCTCCGAGGCGATCATTTCGAGGGTGGACTGCTGGCGGAGCAGCTCGGCGTCGACCGCGGCGGCCACGTCCGGGTCGAGTTCGTGCAGGGGCGTGTTCAGGACGGACATACGTCTACGACTCCTCAGCCGGCGGTGTGGGCGACGTACTCGTCGGCGGAGAGCAGGTCGGCCGGCTCGTCCGTGACGCGTACCTTGAACAGCCAGCCGCCCTCGAAGGGGGCCGAGTTCACCAGGGAGGGGTCGTTGACGACGTCCTCGTTGATCTCGGTGACCTCACCCGTGACCGGCGAGTACAGGTCGGAGACCGACTTCGTGGACTCCAGTTCGCCGCAGGACTCGCCCGCGGTCACCGTGGAGCCGACCTCGGGGAGCTGGGCGTAGACGACATCGCCGAGCGCGTTGGCCGCGAACTCGGTGATACCGACCGTCGAGACGCCGTCCTCGGCGCCCGACAGCCACTCGTGCTCCTTGCTGTAGCGCAGCTGCTGGGGGTTGCTCATGGCCTGAATTCTCCTGTACGCGGGGTGGTGCTGATGACTGGGGGAGTACTGAAACCGCAGGTGAGCGGGGTGATGTGCCCGGCATCACAAGTGGGCGGGGCGAGGGGCCCGGTGATCAGTCTCTACTTCTGGCGCTTGTAGAAGGGCAGTGCCACGACCTCGTACGGTTCGTGGCTGCCGCGGATGTCCACGCCGACGCCCGCCGCACCGGGCGCGGAGTGCGCCGCGTCGACGTAGGCCATCGCGATGGGCTTGCCCAGCGTGGGGGAGGGGGCACCCGAGGTGACCTCGCCGATCACCGCGCCGCCGGCGACGACCGCGTACCCCGCGCGGGGGACCCGGCGCCCCTCGGCGACCAGGCCGACCAGGACGCGCGGCGGGTTCTGCTCGGCGCGGGCCGCGGCCTCGGTGAGCGCCTCGCGCCCCACGAAGTCGCCCTCCTTCTCGAACTTCACCACCCGGCCCAGCCCGGCGTCGAAGGGTGTGAGGGAGGTCGTCAGCTCGTGCCCGTACAGCGGCATGCCCGCCTCCAGGCGGAGCGTGTCACGGCAGGACAGGCCACAGGGGACCAGGCCGACGCCCTCGCCGGCCTTGGTCAACGCCTGCCACAGCTCGACGGCGTGCTCCGGCTTCACGAACAGCTCGAAGCCGTCCTCGCCGGTGTAGCCGGTACGGGCGATCAGCGCGGGGACACCGGCGACGGTGCCGGGCAGGCCCGCGTAGTACTTCAGGCCGTCCAGGTCGGCATCGGTCAGGGACTTCAGGATGCCGGGGGACTCGGGGCCCTGGACGGCGATCAGCGCGTAGGCGTCGCGGTCGTCGCGGACCTCGGCGTCGAAGCCGGGCGAACGTTCCAGCAGCGCGTCCAGAACCACCTGGGCGTTGGAGGCGTTGGCCACGACCATGTACTCGGTCTCGGCCAGCCGGTAGACGATCAGGTCGTCCAGGATGCCGCCGTCGGCCTGGCAGATCATGGTGTAGCGGGCGCGGCCCACCCCGACGGAGGCGATGTTGCCGACGAGCGCGAAGTTCAGGAACTTCGCCGCCTCAGCGCCCGTCACCGTGATCTCGCCCATGTGCGAGAGGTCGAAGAGTCCGGCCTTCGTGCGCACGGCGATGTGCTCGTCGCGCTCGGAGCCGTAACGCAGCGGCATGTCCCAGCCGGCGAAGTCGGTCATGGTCGCACCGAGCGAGCGATGCAGCGCATCGAGCGCGGTATGACGGAGTTCGGTACTGCTCATCGGTCGGTTGTCTCCCAAGGCGATGGGGGTCCCCCGCGCGAGCCGAATTCGAGCGTGGGGGAAGGCGAGGTCGTTCCTCCCCATCTGTCATCGGAACCTGAGAGGTTCGCCATGACCACCCCTGTCCGGGACGACCACGGCTTGCACCTTGGGTGGGGCCACCGTCACGGCGGCCCGCTTTTCAGATGTGCCTCGCCCGCGCGGTAACGGTGCCTGAGAGATTCAAGGGAGGGACTTGCTCCTTCGGCGCCCCGGCATGTGCTGCCGAGGACTCTCCCGCGCGGATTCAAACGGCCGGTATGCAGTTGGCGGCCACATCATTGCACGCCTCGCCCGCGCGCGGCAGGTCGGCTTCTGTAACCGGGCTGTGGCAGTACGCGCATGAAAACGCGAGACATCGGGCATTACCTTCTCTTTACACTCGACGGGCAGGGGTCTCCGAGCCCAAGGGGAGGACGATCACGGTGAACAGGACCACTGCGTACGCCACGACCACGGGCATGGCCCTGCCGAAGCGGCGCGCCGCCCCGGCCCGCGGACGCTGCGACGAGCGCCCGGCACCGGTCGTCCGCGATCTGCGCGACCGCGCCGGGCACAGCCCGCACGGCCTGCTCTTCGGCCCCGGCGACCTGGTCGTGATCACCGGCCTGCCGGGCAGCGGCAAGTCCACCCTGATGCGGCGGGCGGTCCGGGGCGCGCGCATCGACTCCCAGGACACCCGTGACCGCTGGGACGCCCGTATGCCCCGCCTCCTGCCGTACGCGGTCTACCGCCCCCTGGTCCGCCTCGCCCACTACGCCG
Source organism: Streptomyces sp. NPDC050625 (assembly GCF_040654755.1). Taxonomy (NCBI): domain Bacteria; kingdom Bacillati; phylum Actinomycetota; class Actinomycetes; order Kitasatosporales; family Streptomycetaceae; genus Streptomyces; species Streptomyces sp. NPDC050625. Next base: position 15,332 of record NZ_JBFAIQ010000037.1, on the reverse strand, counting down.
GGCTGCGCCGCGCCCTGCGCTCGGGCGAGGGGGTCGTCGTGCACGACTGCGGTGCCCAGGCATGGGTGCGCGACTGGCTGGCCCGCGAGGCCCGCCGCCGTGGCGGCACCCTGCACCTGCTGCTGCTCGACGTCGCCCCGGACACCGCACTGGAGGGCCAGCGCGAGCGCGGTCGCGGTGTCTCCCGCTACGCCTTCCTGCGCCACCGCAGGGCCGCCGCCCGCCTCCTGCGCACGGTGGAGCGGGGCGAGCTGCCCGAGGGCTGCGGCTCGGCGGTGCTGCTGGACCGGGCCGCCGCAGATGTCCTGCACCGGATCGGCTTCGCGCGGTAAGGCCGGGTCACCGGTACCCGCTAGCCTTTCCAGCCATACCAGTGGTTCCCAGCAGGCGGTAGGCAGATGGACTTCCCGGCGGACTTCCCCACGGACTTCCCGGCACAGGCGCACCCCCATCCTCACGGCGGATGGCCCGGCAACGAGCTGGAGGAGGTGCTGTCGGCGTCACTCGGCGTGCCGTCGGCCGGCGCCCGGATCGTCGAGGTCCTGAGCCGCAGCTTCGTATGGATCCCGCTGCCCAACGGCGGCGGCCCGAACAGCGGTCCCCTGGATCTGCCCACGATGGAGATCGAGGGCCAGGTCTACGTCCCGGTGTTCAGCTCCGAGGAGCAGTTCCGCCAGGTCGCCGGCTCCCACATGTCGTACAGCATCGCCCCCGCCGTGGAGTTCGCCCGCGGTCTGCCCCCGCAGGTCGGCCTCGCGATCAACCCGGACGGCGTGGTCGGCGTCCCGCTCCCGCCGGAGGCGGTCGCCGAGCTGTGCCGGGCGGGGCGCACCGAACTCGACGGCCCCTCGACCGGCGGCCGCGTCCGCCTCTTCGAACCCGACTGGCAGGACGACCCGGTCGACTTCCTCGCCGCGGCCTCGGCGGAGTTCGCCGGGACGGGCGTGGTCGCCACGGCCCGCCGCTGCCTGGCCGCGATCGAGACCGCGGACCCGGTGATGTTCGTGGGCGTCGAACTGTCCCGGTGGGAGGGCGACCTGCGAGCGCTCCCCCTGGAAGCCCTGGGCAGGGCCCTGGGCAACGCCCCGGTGCGGTGGCCGGTCAACCTCGTACTGCTCGACGTGGCGGAGGACCCGGTGGGCCACTGGATGAGGGACAACGTCAGGCCGTTCTATCAGCACGGCCACTGAAGCGCGCTTCGCCTGCGCGCACCGGGTCCTGAGCCATCGGGCGCTTAAGCTGTTTCCATACGCGGGGCAACTTCTCGAAGGGGCGGTAAACCAGGTGAGCGCGAGCGGCAGCGGCACCGCGACCGGACAGGTCGAGCACATGCTGCGGCAAGTCACGCCCGGGCGCTACGACGCCTACGAGGCACTGCTGCGCACACTGGCGACCCCGTCCTCCGGCCAGGTCTGGATGCTCCTGTGGCACGGCCAGAGCGGCTCCCCGGACGCCCAGTACGGAAACATGGAGGTCGACGGGTACGGCTACGCGCCCTGCGTCACCTCCGCCCAGGAGCTGTCAGCCAGCGGCTGGAACAGATCGTACGAGGTCGTCGACGGCCTCGACGTGGCCCGCACGCTCTACCCCGACCACTACGGCCTCTGGCTGAACCCGCACGCGCCCGGCGGCGGCCTGGGCATCCCCTGGCTCGACCTGCGCCGCATCGCCACCGGCCTGGACCGTCAGCCGGCGGGCCCGCTGCGGCTGTCCGAACCGGCCATCGAGATCCCCCAGTTCTACGCCCTGCTCGCGCAGAACGCCCACCGCACCCCGGCGGTCCGCTCGCTGCGCCGGGCCTGGGTGCAACCGGCGCTGGGGGCGCCGTACCTGGCCATCGGCCTGGACGTGTACGACACTTCCCCGCCCGCGGTCGACTCGGTGCGGGCGATGATGCAGCAGTCCGTCGGCGCTGTCCCGGACGGGCTGCCGGTGTCGACGGTGGCGATGACGGACGAGTACGACCCGGTCGTGATGTGGATGCGGGCCGGCGCCCGCCCCTTCTACGACCGTGAGGCGCACGCCGCTCCCGCCGCAGGTGGGGGCTACTGGGCCCAGCTGCCGCAGAGCGGAGCGTACTGAGCCTCGCGCCCAACTTTCGCGGGTATGTCCCTGTTTGATGTTTTAGAGAGATCTTCGCGCGTAGATATGGGTGAATTTTCGGCTTTTGTTCACTCATAGGCGGTTTGGCGGTGTCCGCCCCCCGCAACTGCCCGTCCGCATAACGGGTAACCACAGGCTGCATCACGGTTGCGCATACTTTCACCGTCAGATCTGGCGGGTGATCGTGACCACGCTGAAGACTCGCGACTCAGACACCGGATCGTCGATCCGGTGATCGATGAGCAAGTCGACAAAGCCGCAATCCGCGGCAGGCGCAGGCCGGTCACCACCGGCGAGAGGGGTCGGGTTCATAGTGACCGCACCGATCGAGACCACCGGAGCCGAGGCCGAGACCCCGCCCGAGGCTGTGCTCGCCGGGGTCAAGAAAGCCCAGATCGAGGGGCGTTCACTCTCGCAGATCGCTTGGACCCGGTTCAAACGGGATAAACTGGCCGTGGCGGGTGGCGTCGTCGTCATCCTGCTCGTGCTGATGGCGGTGCTCGCGAAGCCGATCGAGTGGGCTTTCGGGCTGGACCCCAACCAGTTCCACCAGGACCTCATCGACCCGGCCCTGCTGGCCCCCAAGGGCAGCTGGGGCGGTATGAGCTGGGACCACCCGCTGGGCGTGGAGCCGCAGTACGGCCGTGACATGCTCGCCCGCATCATCGAGGGCTCCTGGGTCTCGCTGCTGGTCGCCGGCGGAGCCACCCTGCTGTCCGTGATCATCGGTACCGTGCTCGGCGTCGTCGCCGGCTACTACGGCGGCTGGGTCGACAGCGCCATCAGCCGGCTGATGGACACCTTCCTGGCGTTCCCGCTGCTGCTGTTCGCCATCGCCATCTCGGCCTCGGTGCAGGACGGTTTCTTCGGTTTCAACGGGCTGCCACTGCGCATCGGCGTGCTGATCTTCGTGATCGGCTTCTTCAGCTGGCCGTACATCGGCCGTATCGTGCGCGCCCAGACGATGAGCCTCGCGCGGCGCGAGTTCGTGGAGGCCGCCACCAGCATGGGCGCCCGTGGCCCGTACATCCTGTTCCGCGAACTGCTCCCCAATCTCGTCGCGCCGGTCATCGTCTACTCGACGCTGATCATCCCGACGAACATCCTCTTCGAGGCCGCGCTGAGCTTCCTCGGAGTCGGTATCGCACCGCCGCAGGCTTCTTGGGGCGGAATGCTCAGCAACGCTGTGGATCTCTACACCGCAGATCCGCAGTTCATGTTCGTGCCCGGACTGGCGATCTTCATCACCGTCCTGGCATTCAACCTGCTGGGTGACGGGCTGCGTGACGCGCTCGACCCTCGCAGCAAGTGATCCAACAATCGAGGGGGCATTCCTCACGTGAAGACGAGAAGGGTTACCGCCGCCGTGGCGACGGTCCTGGCGGTCTCGCTCGGCGCTGCCGCGTGCGGCGGCGGTAACGACAGCAAGAACAACAACGGTGGCGGCAGCAGCGGCGCGAAGGACGCGGCGCTGAACTCCATCGTCAACGCGTCGAGCAAGAAGGGGGGGACGGTCAACCTTGAGGACTCCGACGTTCCGGACTCCCTGGACCCGGGCAACACGTACTACGGCTTCGTGCAGAACTTCTCGCGTCTGTACGCCCGTACGCTCGTCACGTTCAAGCCGGCAGCCGGCAAGGACGGCCTGACCGTCGTCCCCGACCTCGCCGACTCCCTCGGCAAGGCCAGCGCTGACGCCAAGACCTGGACGTACCACCTGCGTTCGGGCCTGAAGTTCGACGACGGCACGCCGATCACGTCCAAGGACGTCAAGTACGCGATCGAGCGCTCCAACTTCGCGCCCGAGGCCCTGTCCAACGGTCCTACGTACTTCAAGGCGTACCTGAAGGGCGGCGACAAGTACAAGGGCCCCTACAAGGACAAGAAGGGTCTCGACTCGATCGAGACCCCGGACGACCAGACGATCGTCTTCCACCTGGCCAAGCCCTTCGCCGACTTCGACTACCTGGCGACCTTCTCCCAGACGGCCCCCGTGCCGCAGGCGAAGGACGACGGCGCGAAGTACGTCCAGCACATCGTGTCCTCCGGCCCCTACAAGTTCGCCTCGTACGAGGAGGGCGCCAGCGCCTCCCTCGTCCGCAACCCGAACTGGGACCCGAAGACGGACCCGATCCGCAAGGCGCTGCCGGACAAGATCAACGTCAAGTTCAAGGTCAACCCGGTCACGGTCGACAACGACCTGCTCGCCGACAAGATCACGGCCGACATCACGGGCGCCGGTGTGCAGCCGCAGACCCAGCCGAAGATCCTGAACGGCAAGTACGCCAAGCAGACGGACAACTCGTACGCGGGCGCCACGGGCTACATGGCCCTGAACCTGAACGTCGCCCCGTTCGACAACGTCCACTGCCGCAAGGCTGTCCAGTGGGCCCTCGACAAGCAGTCGGTCATCGACGCCATGGGCGGTGCGCCCAAGGGCGACGTGGCCACCACGCTGCTGCCGCCGTCGGTCAACGGCTACACCAAGTTCGACACCTACGCCACGCCGGGTCACAAGGGTGACGTGGCCAAGGCCAAGGACGAGCTGAAGCAGTGCGGCAAGCCGAGCGGCTTCTCCACCACGCTGACGGCCCGCGCCGACCGCCCCGCCGAGGTGGCGGCCGCCACGGCCATCCAGAACTCGCTGAAGGCCGCCGGCATCAAGGTCGACATCAAGCAGTTCCCCTCCGGCAAGTACTTCTCCAACTTCGCCGGTGTCCCGAGCTACGTTCACCAGCACAAGCTCGGCATGATGATGATGGCGTGGGGCGCCGACTGGCCGACCGGCTACGGCTTCCTGGACCAGATCATCGACGGTTCGGCCATCAAGCCCTCGGGCGGCAACAACCTGATGGAGCTGAACGACCCGAAGATCAACAAGGCTCTGTCCGACGCCATCTCCAACACCGACTCCGCGGCCCGCACCAAGGCCTGGGGCGACATCGACAAGATGGTCATGGACAACGCCTCGGTCGTCCCGCTGGTCTACCGCAAGAACCTGCTGATCAGGCCTGCGTCCGCGACCAACGTCACGGTCACGCAGGCGTACCTCGGCATGTACGACTACACGCTGCTGGGCTCCTCGAAGTAACAGCAGGCCGGATACCCCTGAAAGGCAGGTGAAGGCGCCGGGCGGCCGGGACGGACACACTCCGTCCCGGCCCCCCGGAGCCGCACAGCTGTGGCTGCGTACATCATCCGACGCGTCTTCGGCGCCGTAGTGCTGCTGCTGGTGGTCAGCGCAGTCACCTTCGCAATCTTCTTCCTGGTCCCCCGCCTGGGCGGCCAGACGGCCACCCAGCTGGCCACCCAGTACGTCGGCAAGGACGCCAACCCCGAGTCCATCGCCGCGATCAAGAGGAACCTGGGCTTCGACCAGCCCATCTACATCCAGTACTGGGACTACATCAAGGGCCTGTTCGTGGGCGCCGACTACAAGTTCGGTCCCGACGCGACCCACTGCAGCGCCCCCTGCTTCGGGTACTCCTTCAAGAGTCACGTCGAGGTGTGGCCGCAGCTCACGCAGCGCATCCCGGTCTCCTTCTCGCTGGCCGTCGGCGCGGCCGTGATCTGGCTGATCTTCGGTGTCACCACCGGCGTCATCTCGGCGCTGCGCAAGGGCAAGCCCGTCGACCGCATCTCGATGTTCATCGCGCTCGCCGGCGTCTCGCTCCCGATCTTCTTCACCGGCCAGGTCATCAACGTCCTGTTCATCTACCAGTGGCCCATCTGGGACAGCACCGACTACGTGCCGTTCACCCAGAACCCGGGCGAGTGGGCGTGGCACCTGCTGCTGCCCTGGGTCAGCCTCGCGTTCCTCTTCTCCGCCACATACGCCCGCCTCACCCGGGCGGGCATGCTGGAGACGATGAGCGAGGACTACATCCGGACGGCCCGGGCCAAGGGTCTGCGGGAGAGCACGGTCGTCACCAAGCACGGCCTGCGCGCCACCCTCACCCCGATCGTCACCATCTTCGGCATCGACTTCGGCACCCTCATCGGTACCGCGGTGCTCACCGAGACGGTCTTCTCGCTCCAGGGCATCGGTGCGTACTCGATCCAGGCCATCAAGGACAACGACCTTCCCATCGTGATGGCCGTGACCCTGGTCGCCGCCTTCTTCATCGTCTTCTCCAATCTGGTCGTCGACCTGGTGTACGCAGCCATCGACCCCCGCGTGAGGTACTCGTGAGCAAGCTCGAAAAGGCGGCGCTGGGCGAACCGGCCGCGGACGTCGCCCCTTCCGATGCCGAGGACGTGTTCCTCTCCGTTCGCGATCTGCGCATCCACTTCAACACCGACGACGGTCTGGTCAAGTCCGTGGACGGCGTCAGCTTCGACGTACGGCGCGGTCAGACCCTGGGCATCGTGGGCGAGTCGGGATCCGGCAAGTCCGTGACGTCGCTCGGCCTCATGGGGCTGCACCGCGCGGCGAACGCCAAGGTCTCCGGCGAGGTGTGGCTGGACGGCCAGGAGCTGATCGGCGCCGACCCGGACGAGGTGCGTCGGCTGCGCGGTCGCAAGATGGCGATGATCTTCCAGGACCCGCTGTCCGCGATGCACCCGTACTACAAGGTCGGGGCTCAGATCATCGAGGCCTACCGGGTCCACAACAAGGTCAGCAAGCAGGTGGCCCGCACGCGCGCCATCGAGATGCTCGACCGGGTCGGCATCCCCGAGCCCGCCAAGCGCATCGACGGCTACCCGCACGAGTTCTCCGGCGGTATGCGCCAGCGCGCCATGATCGCGATGGCACTGGTCAACAACCCCGAACTGCTCATAGCGGACGAGCCGACCACCGCCCTCGACGTCACCGTCCAGGCGCAGATCCTCGACCTGATCCGGGATCTGCAGAAGGAGTTCGGCTCCGCCGTCATCATGATCACGCACGACCTCGGCGTGGTCGCCGAGATCGCCGACGACGTCCTGGTGATGTACGGCGGCCGGTGCGTGGAGCGCGGACCGGTCGGGGAGATCTTCGACCAGCCGCAGCACCCGTACACCTGGGGCCTGCTCGGCTCGATGCCGCGCATCGACCGCGAGACCGCCGAACGGCTCACCCCGGTCAAGGGCCAGCCGCCGAGCCTCATCAACGTCCCCTCGGGTTGTGCCTTCCACCCGCGCTGCCCGTACGCGGACCTCCCCAAGGGGAACGTCACCCGCACGGTGCGCCCCGAGCTGCAGCAGGTGGAGGGCGGCCACTGGTCCGCCTGTCACCTCTCGGCCGAGGACCGCACGCGGATCTGGACCGAAGAGATTGCGCCGAAGCTGTGAGTGAGACGAAGAAGACAGACGCCGTCGAGGACGGCGCCGGCAAGGCCACGGTCCCGCAGCAGGCGTCGGCTCCCGAGGACCGTTCCGCCGAGCGTGAGGTGCTGCTCCGGGTCAAGGGCCTGACGAAGCACTTCCCGATCAGGAAGGGCCTCCTGCAGCGCCAGGTCGGCGCCGTGAAGGCGGTCGACGGCATCGACTTCGAGGTGCGCAAGGGCGAAACCCTGGGCGTCGTCGGCGAGTCGGGCTGCGGCAAGTCGACCATGGGCCGGGTCATCACCCGGCTCCAGGAGCCGACGGACGGCACGATCGAGTTCGAGGGCCGGGACATCACGCGGCTGAGCACCGGGCAGATGCGCCCGATGCGCCGCGACATGCAGATGATCTTCCAGGACCCGTACGGCTCCCTGAACCCCCGGCACACCATCGGCTCGATCGTCTCGGCGCCCTTCCGGCTCCAGGGCGTGGAGCCCGAGGGCGGGGTGAAGAAGGAGGTCCAGCGGCTCCTGGAGCTGGTCGGCCTCAACCCCGAGCACTACAACCGCTATCCGCACGAGTTCTCCGGCGGTCAGCGCCAGCGCATCGGCATCGCCCGGGCGCTCGCCCTGAAGCCGAAGCTCGTGGTGGCCGACGAGCCGGTGTCCGCGCTGGACGTGTCGATCCAGGCCCAGGTCGTCAACCTCATGGACGACCTCCAGGAGGAACTGGGCCTGACGTACGTGATCATCGCGCACGACCTGTCCGTCGTCCGGCACGTCTCGGACCGGATCGCGGTGATGTACCTCGGCAAGATCGTCGAGCTGGCCGACCGCAACGCGCTCTACGAGGCGCCGATGCACCCGTACACCAAGGCGCTGATGTCGGCCGTGCCGATTCCCGACCCGAAGCGCCGGGGCGCGAAGAGTGAGCGGATCCTGCTGCGCGGTGACGTCCCGTCACCCATCGCGCCGCCCTCCGGCTGCCGCTTCCACACCCGGTGCTGGAAGGCCACGCAGATCTGCAGGACGACCGAGCCGCAGCTGATCGAGCTGAAGCCCGGCCAGCGGGTCGCGTGCCACCACCCGGAGAACTTCGCCGACCAGGCCCCGCAGGACACGGTCCTGCTCTCGGCGGCGAAGGAGGCCTCCGAGCTGGTCGGTGAAGCGGTCCTGGAGGAGTCGGCGGAGACGTCGGCGGCGGTGGCCGCCGAGGTCACGTCGGCGGAGCCGGCCGAGGAGGCGTCGGCGGAGCCGGCCGAGGTCGCCGAGGAACCCGAGACCGACTCCCAGGAGTCAACCGACAAGTAACACATGACAACTGAGCAAAGTCATGTACATGCCCGAACGGGAGAGCGCAGAGTCGACCGTGTCCGTCCACTGACAGACACACGCTCGAAAGGGACGACTCATGGCACTCTCCCGTTCGGCACGTTCAGGCGCCGTCGCCACCGCGGCCGCCTCCCTCCTGGTCATCGCCGCCTCCTCCGCCCCCACCCCGGGCGCTCCCGGCATCGGTGACCCGTACTTCCCGCGGCTCGGCAACGGCGGCTTCGACGCCCGGCACTACGCCCTCGACATCGCTTACGACCCGGCCACCGGCCGCCTCGACGGCCGTACGACCCTCACCGCCCGCGCCACCCAGCAGCTCTCCTCCTTCGACCTCGACCTGCAGAAACTGGAGGTCACCAGGGTCGAAGTCAACGGCAGACGGGCCCAGTTCACCCGCGACGGAGACGAACTCGTCGTCACCCCGCGCGACTCCCTGCGAAAGGGCCGGGACTTCACCGTCACCGTCACCTACGGCGGCATCCCCCAGCCCCTCAACGGACCCATCGTCTTCGGTTCCGACTACGGCTGGATGAAGACCGGCGACGGGGTCTTCGTCGCCTGCGAACCCAACGCGGCCTCCACCTGGTTCCCGTCCAGCGACCACCCCGCCGACAAGGCCACCTACGACATCCGGATCAAGGCCCCCGAAGGCCTGACCGCCGTGTCCAACGGGCGGCTCGTCTCGACGTACGACAAGGGCGGCTCGACGTACACCCACTGGCGCGAGAGCAGGCCCATGGCGACCTATCTCGCCACCGCCACCATCGGGAAGTTCGACGTACGGACCGGGCGGACCCCGGGTGGCATCCCGATCTACGTCGCCATCGACCCGACCCTCGCGGGCGGCAACGCCGTCGACGTGTACGCCGTCACCGCGGCCGCCACGGACTACTGGTCCCAGGTCTTCGGGCCGTACCCGTTCGAGGAGACCGGCGCGATCGTCGACGACATGCCCGAGGCGGGCTTCTCGCTGGAGGTGCAGTCCAAGCCCGCCTACTCGGCCGTGCGCAGCGAGACGACGATCGTGCACGAGCTGGCCCACCAGTGGTTCGGCGACTCGGTCAGCGTGGCCCGGTGGCAGGACATCTGGCTCAACGAGGGCTTCGCCACCTACGCCCAGTGGCTGTGGGCGGAACACCAGGGCACCCGCTCGGCGCACGACTCCTTCCTCGCCGCCTACAACGCCCGCCCCGCCGACTCGGCCTTCTGGCAGACCGAGGTCGCCGACCCGCAGCGCGACACCATGTTCGCCTCCGCCGTCTACCAGCGCGGTGCGATGACGCTCCAGATGCTGCGGGAGCGGATCGGTGACACGGCCTTCTTCCGGCTGCTGCCCGCCTGGACCCGGCTGCACCGCTACGGCAACGCGGACACGGACGACTTCATCCGGCTCGCGGAGCGGATCAGCGGGCGGCAGCTGGACGACCTGTTCCAGACATGGCTGTTCACGACAGGGAAACCTGCCGTTTAATCCTTGCATTGCAAGGTGCACACCGTTCTCTGGGTGAGAATGGAAGGGTGATCCAGCAACTCTTCAGCCCCTCCGTCCAGCACACGCTCGATCTGGTCGGCATCTTCGTGTTCGCCATCTCCGGCGCGCTGCTGGCCGTCCGCAAGAACTTCGACGTGTTCGGCATCGCCGTCCTCGCCGAGGTCACCGCGCTGGGCGGAGGGATCTTCCGGGATGTGATCATCGGGGCGGTGCCCCCGGCCGCCTTCACGGACCTGGGGTACTTCCTCACTCCGCTGCTCGCCGCGCTGATGGTGTTCTTCCTGCACCCGCACGTGGAGCGGATCCAGTCGGCCGTCCTCGTGTTCGACGCGGCCGGCCTGGGCCTGTTCGCCGTCAGCGGTACGACGAAGGCGTACTCCTACGGCCTCAACCTGACCGCCTCCGCCGCCCTGGGCCTGGCCACCGCGGTCGGCGGCGGTGTGCTCAGGGACGTGCTGGCCAACGAGGTGCCCTCGCTGCTGCGCTGGGACCGCGACCTGTACGCGGTCCCGGCGATCGTCGGCGCCACCACGGTGGTGCTGTGCATCCACTACGACGCGCTGACCCCCTTCACCACCGGGCTCGCGGTCGTCACCGCCTTCGTCCTGCGCCTGCTCGCGATGCGGTACCACTGGCGAGCGCCGCGTGCGTGGAATCGACGCTCGACGGTGACCGAGGAGTAGTCCCGGTCCTGACCCGGCTCTGGCCCATCTGCAGGGTCAGCCAGCGGAAGACCGTCGTCACCTGCGGCTTCCACAGCGCCATGGTGTGGCCGCCCGCGCTGCGCGGCACGAACACCACGTGCACCGTCGTCGGCGCCTTGGCGACCGATTCGAGGGCCACGCCCGCCTCGTAGCCGTCCCGGGGCTGGCCGGAGATGTAGAGGGAGATCCGGGGCGGCACGGCCGCCTTCTTGAGGATCAGGTAAGGATTGTTCTCGGCGCGCACCGTCGGGTTCTGCGCGGCCAGCGAATTGCGCTCGCCGATCGGGTCGTTGTAGCCGGACATGCCGACCGCGGCCCGGAAGCGGTCGGGGTGGGCGACCGCCAGCTTGACCGCGCAGTGCGCGCCCGCCGAGTACCCGGCGACGGCCCAGCCGCCCGGGGCGGGGTCGGCGCGGAAGTTGTCCATGACCATCTTCGGCACGTCGATGCTGAGCCAGCTGTCGGCGTTCACCTCGCCGGGGGTGTTCGCGCAGCCGGTGTCCACGCCGGCCAGCAGATTGGTGCGGGGCGCCACCAGGATGAACGGCGCCACCTGGCCGCTCTTCATCAGCGGCAGCAGCTGCTCGTGCGCCTTCAGCGCCCCGAACCAGGCCTTCGCCGAGCCGGGGTAGCCGGGCAGCACCTCCACCACCGGGAACTTCTTGTGCCGGTAGGCGGGTTCGCCGTACTGCGGCGGCAGCCAGACGTAGACCTCGGCGTTCACGCCGGACACCCGGCCCTTGAGCTGGGTGACCTGCACGCCGCCGGCCTGGCGCATACCCGGTCCGTCGGCCGCTCTGAACGTCTGCTTCACTTTGGGCAGCTTCTTCAGCGCTATTCCGCCGGTGCCGTCCCGGCCGAGGTCCGCGGCCTGCTGGACGTGGTTGCCGGTGCCGAACAGGTCGGCCCAGTTGTCGTACAGGTTGTTCTGGTTGTTGACCAGGACGAAGACCAGGGTGACGGCCGTGCCCTGGGCGAACAGCAGCATCAGGACCCGGGCGGTGGCGCGCAGGACCTTGGGCCCCCGCATCCTCGACCACAGGACGAGCGGCAGTATGAGGGCGACGACGGACAACACGACGGTCGTGTAGAGGAACGGGGTCCCGGTGAGGCTCATGTCCTCATAGAGGGGATCGTGCGGCTCCGGGTTGTGGACGTGTCCTGACACTTACCGAGAAATTGCCGGAACCTCACCCGGCAGGACGATCATCAGGTGATCTGGGCGCCCCGTCCAAAGCTACCGCTTAGTAATTTCATGTTGTACCGTTCAGGTATGCCAGAAGCAGCTACCGCACCCGTGATCGGCGACAGTGAGTTCGACCGCGACACCGCGGTCGCCCGGCGCGAGCCCGGCGTCTACGACATCGACCTCTCGGCCGGCTGGACGATCATCAACGCCGTCAACGGCGGCTATCTGCTGGCCGTCCTGGGCCGGGCCCTCGCGGACGCCCTTCCGCACCCGGACCCCTTCACCATCTCCGCGCACTACCTGACGGCGTCCCAGCCGGGCCCGGCGGTCGTCCGCACCGAGACCGTGCGCGTCGGCCGCGGCCTCTCCACCGGCCAGGCCTCCCTCTTCCAGTACGACGAGCAGGGCAACGAGGTCGAGCGCATCCGCGTCCTCGCCTCCTACGGCGACCTCGACGCCCTCCCCGACGACGTCCGTACGACGGCGACGCCGCCCGCGATCCCGCCCATGGACCAGTGCTTCGGACCCGAGGACGGCCCCGCTCCGGTGGACGGCAGCTCCGCCATCGCCGACCGTCTGATGCTCAAGCTCGACCCCTCCACGCTGGGCTGGGCCCTCGGCGCGCCCTCCGGCAAGGGGGAGATGCGCGCCTGGTTCGGCCTCGCGGACGGCCGCGACGCCGACCCCTTCTCGCTCCTCCTCGCGGTGGACGCCCTGCCGCCCACCGCGTTCGAGATCGGCCTCAAGGGCTGGGTGCCCACGGTCGAGCTCACCGTTCATGTGCGGCACCGCCCGGCCCCGGGCCCGCTGCGGGTCTCGATCACCACCCGCAATCTGGCGGGCGGCTTCCTGGAGGAGGACGCCGAGGTCTGGGACAGCCAGGACCGGCTGGTCGCCCAGTCCCGCCAGCTGGCCCGCGTCAGGCTGCCCTGATCGGCTCGCGCCCCAGCCAGGCCGCCAGTCGCCCGTAGGAGTCGGCTCCCTCGGGGGCCGGGCGGGCCGAGGCGAAGGGGGTCTTCGAGTCGCGCTCGGGGTCGGGCAGGACACGCCGGGCCGTGGCGAGCGCGGCCTCGGCGAGCTCCGGGTCGAGTGCGTGCGGGTGGCCGAGGGACTCGGAGAGGTCCCAGGTGTGGGTCACCAGTTCCATCAGGTATCCGGACAGGGCCGCGTGGCCGGGAGCCTCGCCCCAGGGCACGCGGACCGTCGACGTCATGCGTTCGTCGGAGGACCAGGCCTTCAGCACCCGGTCCCGGACCTCGTCGTACGCGGCCGCCCAGGCGTCGTCCGCGACTCCGTCCGCGAACGGGTGCACGGCCATGCCGTCACCGCCCTCGCCGACCACCGCGATCCGCCGGGAGCCGCCGACGATGTGGCTCAGCAGGGTGCGGACGTCGAACTCGGCACAGGGAGTCGGTCCGGACAGTTGCTCCGGCCGTACGGTCCTGATGAGGGCGGCGGCCTGTTCGGTGGCGCGGGCGTAGAGCGGACGGGGGTCCATGGGCAGGGCGTTCGTGGCGTTCATACGAGCCTCTCCTTGGGTCGGTGAGCCGAGGATCGCCGGATAACCTGACAGTTTCCGTCAACATTTGCGTCCGGGCCCGGAGCGGCGCGATCGTGGCGGGGTGAAGTCCGACCGCCTGCTGTCGATCCTGCTGCTCCTGCAGACCCGGGGCCGGGTCCCGGCGCGCGAACTCGCCGACCGCCTGGAGGTGTCGGTGCGCACCATCTACCGCGACATCGAGGCCCTGTCGGCCTCCGGCGTCCCGGTGTACGCCGAGCGCGGCCGGCACGGCGGCATCGAACTGCTCGCCGGGTTCCGCACGGACGTCACCGGTCTGACCGCCGACGAGTCCCGGGCCCTGTTCGTCCTGGCCGCCCAGGGCGCGCACGCCGCGCTCGGTCTGGACGCGGCGCTCGGCTCGGCGCTGCGCAAGGTGATGGCGGCCCTGCCGGCGCCGTACCGCCCGGCGGCCGAGGTCGCCTCGCGGCGCATCCTGGTCGACGCCACGCGCTGGAAGGGCGGCCCGCAGAAGGCCGTGGACCTGGAGGTGCTGCAGGACGCGGTGTTCGCCGACCGGCGACTGAGGCTGCGGTACCGGCACAGCGGGGAGCGCGAGGTGCGGACGTACACCGTCGACCCGTACGGCCTCGTCGCCAAGGCGGGCGTCTGGTACCTGGTCGCCGACCGGCGGGCGCAGCCGCGGCTGTTCCGGGCCGACCGGGTGCGCTCCGCGCGTCTGCTGGACGACCCGGTACGGCGCCGGAGCGGTGTCGAACTCGCCGACGTCTGGGAGGTGTTGCGGCGCCAGGTCGAGGAGCGGCCGGCCGGGATCGAGGTCACGGTGCGGGTCCGCAGGGACCGCCTCGACCTGTTCCAGCGCATGACGGCCTCGTCGCTCACCGAACTCCCCGACGGCGAGGGCGACGAGGAGTGGGTGACCGCCCGGCTGTCGTACCCGTTCGTCCCCGCGGCCCGCCAACTCCTCGCGTTCTCGGACTCGGTGGAGGTGCTCTCCCCGCCCGAGGTGCGCGCGGAGCTGGCGGCCGCGGCCCGTTCTGTCACGGAGCTGTACCGGGCGGCGGCCGGGGAGCGCGACTGAAAGACCAGGTCGGCGCGGTTCCTTGGGGTGTGCTTTACCCGATCGACAGGCGGGTGACAGGGCGGTCCCAAGAACGGCCTAAGCGCCGTTGATTGAGTGCCCGCCTCAGGACTCCCTCAGCATCCGTGGAGCTGTCTCTCATGAAGCGTGCACGCCTCGTCCCCGCAGTCGCCCTGCTGGCGCTGTCCCCGCTGCTGCTGACCGCGTGCGGTTCGGGCGACTCGTCGTCCTCGAACGGCACCTCCGGGCAGCAGGCTTGCGGGACGCCGTCCGGCATGCCCTCCGGCGGTGCGTCGGGACGCCCGAGCGGTGCCCCGTCCGGCGCGCCCTCGGGCAGGCCGACCGGCACTCCCACCGGCGTCCCCACCGGCGTCCCCTCGGGCATGCCGAGCGGCGGCCCGAGCGGTGGCCCGGGTGGCGGTCAGGGTGGACCGGGTGGCGGCCAGGGCGGTGGCTGCGGCGGTCCGGGCGGCGGGCAGCCCGGTCAGGGGCAGCAGGCCCAGCAGGGCTGAGACGGGATCGCGTACGACAGGGGCGGGGGGGCCCCGGGGCGGGGGCGCCCCCCCCGGGGGGGCGGGGGGGGGGGGGGCCGCCCGGGGCGGCCGCCCCCGCGGGGCCCCCCCCGCGGGCGGGGGCCCCCCGGGGGGGCGCGCGGCCCCCCCCCCC
>NZ_JBFAIQ010000036.1:0-67061 GCF_040654755.1 Streptomyces sp. NPDC050625 | reverse complement strand
AAGACCCCAAGCCGTTCATCTGGACCAAGACCGCCGAAGAGATCCTCGACTCCCTCGCCCGCTTCTGCCGACGGATCTCTGGCGCAGGACACTAGTGGTCACTCCACCTCACACCCCCTCAGGTAGGGGTTTGCTGCGTACCTCTACGCTAGCGCGGTCACGCGGGAGCCGCTGCCAGTCTCTTCCAGACGTGCGATGGTCACGGCGCCTCAACCAGGCCACTGAAGTGGAATGCCTTGATATCAAGCTGATTGCGCAGGTAGAAGCGGTGCGCAGAGGTATTGGTGACTCCTGAATCGAGTTCAATACGGTCGCAGCCGACCAGTCGCGCCCGGCTCTTCAGTTCACTCATCACAGCGCCGGCAATGCCACGGGATCGCTCTGAGCCAGTGGTCACCAGGTCGTCCACGTAGAGCATCCGACCGCGACTCGTGTAGAGCACTCGATAACCAGCAGCGGCCAGCGGCTTTCCATCTCCGGAGTATGCGACGAGATAGCGGAGGCCTTGCACGATTCCTACAGATGTGAGTTCGCCGAACAATTGCTGACTCATTCCCGGCCGAAGCTCACACAGCAGAGAAAACAGATCTGACCTGAGCTGCGGATCGTCACCTCGCTCCAGCTCCTTGAAGACGATGTCACCGTTTTCATCACTATTTTGCACTTTCATCATATACACCACCCTTCCAGATGACATCAGGAGCGCGTGCTTCACACGCGGAAGCCCACGGAACATGGGGCAGCTGCCGGGCGCGGCCAGGGCCGGGACTAGTCCCTGCCTGCGAGGCCGAGCTTGCTCGCGAGAAGGGCCGGGTTGGTGAACAACACCTCGTGCGAGCCCTCGAGGGTGACGAGGCGGAAGACGCCGAGGCGGCGCGCGTTGGCAAGGTATCCGTACTGGGGATCGCCCGGCGGGAGTGCGGAGTCGTCATGACAGAGCACGTAACTGCGCGGGATCGTAGGCATGATGCGGTAGAACTCGGACAGGTCGAGCTTCTCGACCGTCGGCCCGAGAGGTTCGGGCACGAGCATGTCGTATGTCTCCCGGGCGCGGTCCAGGTCGGCGTCGCCGATGAACGCGTCGCGCCACACCTCGAAGGGGAGCATCACCGTGTTGTCGTCGGACTGGGCGGCCAGGATCGGAAAGAGCTCCTGGTAGGCCGGCGGGGCGTTGTCCAGCACACTCGTCCCGTCGACCGGGATGAAGGCGTTCCAGAAGACGAGTCTGCGGATCTTCTCAGGGATGCGTTCCGCAACCCGTGCAATGACACTGCCGCCAAAGCTGTGCCCGACCAGAACAATGTCCGTCAGCTCATGTTCGGTGATGTAGTCGACGACGGATGCGACGCAATCGCCGTGATCGACGTCGCGCGGGACGTCTTTGCCATGCCCGGCCATGGTCGGGAAATGAGCCTCGTGGCCGAGCTTCTCGAGGTGGTCGGCCACGTCTGTCCAGGCTGCTCCGTCGTGCCAGGAGCCATGTACCAGAACATATCGTGACATCGCTGTTCCTTATGGTGTGAGGAGGTCGAAGGGATGCTCACCACTGAGCGGGCTATTGGGTGATGGTCGCTGGCGACGGCTACGCCTTGGCGGGAGTCGAGGGTGACGATCTCGGCGAGCGCCAGTGCGGCACGTCCGGCGTCGGTGAAGACAGCAGACTGGCGCCGGCCGGAGAAAGACGCCTCAGATTCAGCACATGGGCCCGGAGGCAGACTCAGTGGATTCGGTGAGTCCGTACTTCTTGATCCAGGCCTGCCGGAGTTCGGGCTCAGGGATGTGCCCGACGGTATATCCCGGAGAGAGAAGCTCAGCGGTATCGCTGACTGCGATCTTCACCGCGTGGTGGCAGGGAGTCTGCTCCCCGTGGGTCTGCCGCAACCAGGCAGCGATCCACTCGAAGTCTTCGTCGCCGGGGTCCAGGATCTGCGCGGTGCCCCGGAAGCGGTAGCCACGGCGAGAGAGGAAGTCCACCGCGTTCACCTCGACCGCCGGGTTGTTCCTCAGATTCGCCACCGTCTGCGGAGAGGCGATGTCGGCGAAGATCAGATGTCCGGAGTCCAGCACCCGAACGGAACCCTTCGGGGACACATTCGGCGTCCCGTCCGGCCGTACCGTGGCCACGAACATCAGCTTGGAACTCTCGATGATGTCGATCATGTCCTGCGTAATCTCCGCCATTGAGACGTCCTCCTCTACTGTGGCCGCTCTGCGTGATGCGTTACACGCTAGTCACCGGTCTGCAGGGCGGGATCAAAATTCTGGTAACCAGAACGCTGCCGGTCAGATGTGCGGCCGCGCCTGCGCCGGGAGTGGAGCGTTCAGGGGGAACCGCCTTGGCCTGTCACTGGGACGACGGCGACACCGACTCCCGGCGTGACAGTCCGACTCGAAATGTGATCCAGGCCACCTCTAGGGTGCTTCGGTATCCCACGAGGAGCACAGTCAGGGCCGTGGCGAGGCGGCCCCGGCCCCGATCTCGTTGTAAACCGCGGGGACTTCGCACCCGGTCGGCTGTCACCAGTCCGCTCTGACCTTCAGATGTCAAAGATGATTGCTGCCGTAGTAATCAGGCCGCCGGTCCTCTGGAGTCCGAAGATGACGGCTTGGTGGCGATCTCATGTCTTGTCGTACGCCTGAGCAGGAAGATCAGCAGCAGCGTGATGACCACGGCGCATTGACCTGCGTCACGTCGGGCATCCGGGAGCGTCGGTCGGCGTAGGCGTCGAGGTCGTCGACGGCGGAGGCGCCCTGCGCCATGTCGAATGCGTCGCCCCGGTTACCGAGGAGCAGCAGTACGCATCGTGCCGGCCTCGGCCAGTCCAGCCCCAGCGCCGTCGTCAAGTTTTGTGCGGAACGTGTCCCGAGGCGCGAATCGGTAACCATCGGTCACAATGAGCGCCGCCGCTGCCACCCAGTAGTCGAGCAAGCCCGGGTCCCACCGTACCAACCGTCTTGAGGAGATCGCTGCCGCCCGACAGCATCCTCGGTATCGGCCCCCTGCGAAGATGCGTTCGGCGGATTATGAGCGCTTCGGCCTCCAGGGATGTGGCAGACGCCCTGCCGATGGTGATGGACTATCAGCTGACAAGGGCAGGCCGCACAGTCTTCAAT
The DNA here is from genome assembly GCF_040654755.1 of Streptomyces sp. NPDC050625. Lineage (NCBI taxonomy): Bacteria > Bacillati > Actinomycetota > Actinomycetes > Kitasatosporales > Streptomycetaceae > Streptomyces > Streptomyces sp. NPDC050625. The sequence continues at coordinate 63,947 of NZ_JBFAIQ010000036.1, read as the reverse complement.
GGCGTCGTGGCCACGCCGATACCAATACCGCCATCCCCGTCCGCCACCCTGGAGACGATCGCCGGTAGCGCTGCGCTGGACGAAGTCCTGGCGTGTCTACGCGCGCGGCGGCCGGTGTGCCATCCCGCAGAGAACCCTTCGCCCCAAGGGGCCGCGCCCATGAACGCCGGTCCGGCCGACCCGAGGGCGACCGGATACAGTGCGCGAGACGGCAGCCTGGTCAGGGAGGGGAACCGTGACCGCCACCAGCAACACCCGGCCCACCGAGGGTGAAGCGAAAGCTCCGCGGCGGAGCCGACTGCACCGCCTGATGCGCTACATCCCCCTGATCGCCCCCGTCCTGCTGTGGGCCGTGCCCTGCTGGGTGCTCCTGCACACCGGCCAGCACTGGCCGTTGCCCGTCACGCTGGTCGGCACCGCCCTATTCGCCCTCGGCCTCATCGTTATGCCGCTCGCGATGGTGCGCGGCCACGGCCGGCGCCAGCAGGACCGGGCGGCGATCATCGGTGACACCCTGCTGGGCACCAGCTGGATTCTGTTCACCTGGTCCGTTCTGCTCGGCGTGCTATTGCGGCTCGCCCTGACCGTGGCCGGCGTCAGCGAGAGCCAGGACCGGGCCCGAATCGTCACGTGGGCCGTCCTCGGCGTAACCGCCGTACTACTCGCCTGGGGATACGCCGAAGCCCGCCGCGTGCCGCGCGTGCGCCGACTCGACGTGCAACTCCCGCGACTGGGTGCCGGGCTGGACGGCACCCGCGTCGTCCTCATCACCGACACCCACTACGGCCCACTCGATCGCGCTCGCTGGTCGGCACGGGTATGCGAGACAGTGAACACCCTGGAAGCCGACCTGGTCTGCCACACCGGCGACATCGCGGACGGCACCGCCGAACGCCGCCGCGCCCAGGCCGCCCCACTCGGCACCGTGCGGGCCACCCGGGCCCGTGTATACGTCACCGGCAATCACGAGTACTACAGCGAGGCCCAGGGCTGGGTCGACCTGATGGACGAGCTGGGCTGGGAGCCACTGCGCAACCGCCATCTGCTGCTCGAACGCGGAGACGACGCCCTCGTGGTCGCCGGCGTGGATGACGTCACCGCCGAGTCCTCTGGCCTGGAAGGCCACCGCGCCCACCTCGCCGGAGCCTTGAACGGCGCCAACCCCGACCTACCCGTCCTGCTCCTGGCACACCAGCCCAAGTTCGTCGACCGAGCGGCAGCCGCCGGCATCGACCTCCAACTCTCCGGCCACACCCACGGCGGCCAGATCTGGCCCTTCCACCACCTGGTCCGCGTCGACCAGCCCGCCCTCGCCGGCCTCAGCCACCACGGCACCCGCACCCTCCTCTACACCAGCCGCGGCACCGGCTTCTGGGGCCCGCCGTTCCGCGTCTTCGCCCCCAGCGAGATCACCCTCCTCGTCCTCCGCTCCCCACACCTGCCCACCTCGCCGTAGGAGCGGGCGGGCCAACACATCCGCTTGGACCTGTCCACAAGCCGTGGGGTGCGGCATCGGCAGATGACCAGGCTCGTCTCGCTGAGGACAAGATCCGGACCATTCCCGGGCCGACGGCTCCAACGAGCCACACGTGGCAACGTTTTATGCAGGTCAGCGACGCGTGACGCCCGTACCACCAGCAGACGAAGAATGTGCTGGGACGAACACGCACCGCGTTCAGGCGCAGCGCCTTGCCCATGCCCGCAGAGGCTGATCAGCGAGGTCGGGCTCGGTCTCTCAGTCCGGTCACCTACCACGCAACGACTCTGAGCCGATCAACCCCAGATGTCCGAGTTCAACGGAGCGTGGTCAGCACCACACCAGCACGGGAGTCAGTACCGCACCGTCAAATCACCCCCGAATTACGCATCCCGGACGGCACTCGTTTCGACCACCTTCGAGCCCCTGACCCGCCCTTCTGTGAACTGGCATGGTGGCCACACGCATAGGCAAGCCTCGAACTATGTTGCCCCGCCACATGTGCGTCTGACCTGCATGTTTCTACCGTGTGCCGACACCTACCCGTCCCCACCGCACACGAGGAAGTGGCGCACATGGCCTCCGCAGCATCCGCTCCACCGACCCCCGCCAAGCTCCCCAGGATCGTCGCCGCCAGCCTCATCGGCACCACCATCGAGTGGTACGACTTCTTCCTCTACGGCTCGGCCGCCGCGCTGGTGTTCAACAAGTTGTTCTTCCCGGGCTCGGACCCGCTCGTCGGCACGCTGCTGTCGTTTCTGACGTACGCGGTCGGATTCGCGGCGCGGCCGCTCGGCGCGCTGGTCTTCGGGCACTACGGCGACCGGCTGGGGCGCAAGAAGCTGCTGGTGCTGAGCCTGTTGCTGATGGGCGGCGCGACCTTCGCGATCGGGTTGCTGCCCACGCACGCCAGTGTCGGCGCCGCCGCCCCCGTCCTGCTGACCGCGCTGCGCCTCGTCCAGGGCTTCGCGCTCGGCGGTGAGTGGGGCGGGGCCGTGCTGCTGGTGTCCGAGCACGGGGACGCGCGGCGGCGCGGGTTCTGGGCCTCGTGGCCGCAGACCGGGGCCCCGGCGGGACAACTCCTCGCGACCGGTGTGCTGTCGCTGCTGACCGCCGTGCTGTCGGACGACGCCTTCGGCAGCTGGGGCTGGCGGATCCCGTTCCTGCTCTCCGGTGTGCTGGTCGTCGTCGGTTTGTGGATTCGGCTCTCTGTCGATGAATCGCCCGTGTTCCGTGAGGCGTTGGAGCGGGCCGAGGCCCGCAGGGCGGAGCGCGCGGAGGATGCCGAGAAGCTGCCGCTCGTGTCCGTCCTGCGCCACCACTGGCGTGATGTGCTCGTGGCGATGGGCGCGCGCATGGCGGAGAACATCAGCTACTACGTCATCACCGCGTTCATCCTCGTCTACGCCACCACGTCGGCCGGCGTCTCCAAGCAGACGGCGCTGAACGCCGTGCTCATCGGCTCGGCCGTGCACTTCGCGGTCATTCCGGCCTGGGGTGCGCTGTCCGACCGGGTCGGGCGCCGTCCCGTCTATCTGCTGGGCGCGGCCGGGGTGGGCCTGTGGATGTTCCCCTTCTTCTCCCTGGTCGACACGGCCACGTTCGGGAACCTCGTCCTCGCCGTGACCGTGGGGCTCGTGCTGCACGGCGCGATGTACGCGCCGCAGGCCGCCTTCTTCTCCGAGATGTTCGCGACCCGGATGCGCTACTCCGGCGCTTCCATCGGCGCCCAGTTCTCGTCCGTGGCGGCCGGTGCCCCCGCGCCGCTCATCGCCACCGCGCTGCTCGCCGACTACGGCAGCTCGACCCCGATCGCCCTGTATGTGATCGCGGCGGCCGTGCTGACGCTGATCGCCGTGGGGGTGGCGCAGGAGACCCGGCACCGGGACCTCGCCGACGTCGGGGCCGGGCACGGAGCCGGGGCCGGGGCCATGGGCGGTTCCGAGACCGCCGGAGCCTCGGCGTCGGGCGCGTCCACCGGGTGACCGGGTACGCCCGCACCGGCCCCCGTACGGTCGTCCGTACGGGGGTCAGTGCCGTGCCGGTGCCGCCAACCGGTGCAGGCGCAGGGCGAGTTGGATCTCCAGGGCGCGGGCGGGGCCCTGCCAGTCGTCGCCGAGGAGGCGGGAGACGCGCTCCAGCCGCTGGGCGACCGTGTTGACGTGGACGTGGAGTTCGTCCTTGGTGCGGGCCGGGCTCATACCGCAGGCGAAGTAGGCGTCGAGGGTGCGCAGCAGGTCCGTACCGCGCCGTTCGTCGTAGGCCACCACCGGGCCGATGGTGCGGTCGACGAAACCGGTGACGTCCCGCTCGCCCGCGAGGAGCAGGCCGAGGAAGCCGAAGTCCTCGGCGGCGGCGCCGTCCCCGAAGCGGCCCAGAAGACGAAGTGCGTCGAGGCAGCGGCGGCCCTCGGCGTAGGCGGTGGCCAGGGTGTCGGGGTGTGCGAGGAGGTCGGCGACGGGGGCGGAGGCGCCCGCGGTCACCGGTTCGTGGACGGCGGTGCCGAGGTGGCGCGCGGTGCGTCGGGCCACCTCGCCGGCGGTGTCGCCGGGGCCGAGGGGCAGCAGCAGGACGGTGCCGCCGTCGCGGGCTGCGGCCAGGCCGTGCCGGGTGGCGGCGAGGTGGGAGGCCGCGGCCCACAGCCGGCGGCGGGCGGCGGCCTCTTGTTCGGCGTCGGCCGCCGGGCCATCGAGGCGGGCGGCCAGGACGACATGGGTGGCGTCGAGGTCGGCGTGCAGCCGGGCCGCGCGGGCGCGCAGCAGACGGGGGTCGCGGTCGCGGGCGTCGAGCAGGTCGTCGAGGAGTTCGCCGCGGACGCGCTGCTCGGCCTCGGCGGCGGAGCGGCGGGCGAGCAGGAGCAGCGAGGTGACCATCGCGGCGCGCTCCAGGGTGAGCTGGTCGACGGGGTCGAGACCCGGGTGGCCGTGCAGCACGAGGGCGCCGAGGAGTTCACCGCCCGCGGCCACCGCGGCGATCCAGTCGTCCCCGTGCCGCACCGCGTGGCCCTCGGCCCGGGACTCCTCCAGCGCCTGCGGCGGTGTGGCGTCCGCCTCGGCGAACTCGACGGTTCCGGGGAGGACCTGGGACACCGCGGCGGCGACGTCGTGGACCCCGCCGCCGCGCAGCACGAGTTCGGCGAGCCGGTCGTGGACGTCCGAGGCGCGCTCGATGACGGCGCTGCGGTCCCGGATGATCTCGTTGGCGCGCTCCAGCCCGGCGAGCGCCGAACGGGTCTCGGTGAGCAGGTTCGCGGTGTCGATGGCGGCCGCGGCGAGGGCGGCGAAGGAGCCGAGCAGCGCGATCTGCTCCCGCTCGAAGACCCGGGCGCGCCGGTCCGCGGCGAACAGCACGCCGATGACATGGGGCCCGAGCATCAGGGGCACGCCGAGAATGGCGACGAGGCCCTCGTCCCGCACGCCCGCGTCGATGGCGAGAGTGTGCTGGAAGCGGGCGTCCTTGAAGTAGTCGTCGGTGACGTAGGGCCGGGCCGTCTGTGCGACGAGTCCGCCGAGCCCCTCCCCCATGCCCAGGCGCAACTGCTGGAAGCGGGCCGCGACCGAGCCCTCGGTCACCCGCATGTAGGTGTCGCCCCGGTCGGGGTCGTTGAGGCTGAGGTAGGCGACGTCCGTGCCGAGCAGGGAGCGGGCGCGCTGCACGATCGCCTGCAGCACCGCGTCCAGGTCCCTGAGGCCCGCCAGGTCGTGCGCGGTTTCGAAGAGGGCCGACAGCTCCGCCTCGCGGCGACGGCGCCCCTCCAGGTCCGAGCGGACCCGCAGGGCCAGGAGCCTGGCCCGCTCCAGCGCGGCGATCCGGTCGGCCGGGCGGCCCTCGGCGCGGGCGAGCAGCACCGGCTGCTCGTACGCCTCCGCCGGCGCGCCGCGTGCGAGCAGTTCGAGGAACGGCGTCTCGGCGCCGGGGTCGGGTGTGACGGCGGCGCCGGCCGGCGCCCCGGCACCGGCGGCGGGGCGTCCGGCGGAGTGCAGGTGATCGCGGGACATGCTCACAGGATTCCGCATCGTCCGTCGGTCCGTCGGGGCCTGTGGAAAACCTTCGGTCGCGTGGGCGGCGGGTGGCTCAGTGCGCTGTCCAGCCGCCGTCGAGGACCAGCGAGGTGCCGGTGACGAAGGACGCCCGAGGACTGCACAGGTATGCCACGGCCTCGGCGACCTCCTCGGGTTCGATGAGCCGCTTGACGGCGCTGTCCTGCAGGAGCACCTCGGTCAGCACGCGTTCCTCGGGGATGCCGTGCGCCCGTGCCTGGTCCGTGAGCTGCTTCTCGACCAGTGGGGTGCGCACATAGGCGGGGTTCACACAGTTCGAGGTGACTCCATGGGGCGCGCCTTCGAGGGCGGCCGTCTTGGACAGGCCCTCAAGACCGTGTTTGGCGGCCACATAGGCGGATTTGAAGGCCGAGGCGCGCAGGCCATGGACGGAGGACACATTGACGATGCGGCCCCAGCCCTGTCCATACATGTGCGGCAGGGCACCGCGGACGAGCCGGAACGGCGCCTCCAGCATCACGGTCAGCACGGTGTGGAAGACGTCGGGCGGGAACTCCTCGATGGGGCGCACCAGTTGCAGTCCGGCGTTGTTGACCAGGACGTCGGTGCCGGCGGCGGCGAGTTCGGCGGCGTCCAGGTCGGTGAGGTCCAGGAGGTGCGGTTCGAGGCCGCCCGCGAGGCCGCGGGCCGCCTCGGCCAGCTCTTCCAGGCCCGCCGCGTCCCGGTCGACGGCTCTCACCTTGGCCCCGGCGGCCGCGAGACGCAGCGCGCAGGTGCGGCCGATGCCGCCGGCGGCGCCGGTGACGAGGGCCGTACGGCCACCGAGGTCGAGCGTGGAGGCGTAGGGGCCGGGCAGGACGCTGGGCGAGGTCATGTGCCGACCCTAGGCAGCTCTCCCACCTCGCCACATATGGTCAGGCCCCATACTTCACTCGAAGCTCATAGGCTCGAACCACGTGGGTTCATCGGACATGGCCTGCTTGATCCGAATGAGGTGGCGTTCGTCCATCTCCGGCAGCGCGTCCACCTCGAACCAGCCGACCTGCAGGGACTCGTCGTCGTTGACCCGCGCCTCGCCGCCGACGGCACGGCAGCGGAAGGTGATGTCCATGAACTGGCAGATGTCGCCGTTGCCGAAGGTGACCGGCGCTCCCGACTTCACCATCACGATCCGTTCGGCCACGCACCGTACGGCGGTCTCCTCGTACACCTCGCGCACGGCGCAAGCGGCGGGCTGCTCACCGGGGTCCGGGATGCCGGAGAGCACCGCCCACTTGTGGTTGTCCGCACGCTGCCCCAACAGGACTCGGCCCTGGTCGTCGAAGACCACGGCGCTGACTCCGGGGAGCCACAGCAGCTGGTGTCCGGCGGAGGCGCGAAGCGTACGGATGAAGTCAGGAGTAGCCATGGAACCGACCCTAACCGGCCGGTTCCCTTCCTTCAGCGCGACGCCTCGCGCGCACGGCGGGGCGCAGGGCGGGGCGTGCGGCTACGCCTCGCCGGCGCGCCGGCCGCGCACACCGGCGCCGATCGCCCAGCCGAGCCCGCCCGCGGCGACCAGCAGCAGGGCGATCTCGGGCAGGATGCCCAGCTCGGTGGCGGGTGTCTCCGAGGAGCGCAGCGGCACCTTCTGGACCAGGTAGGCGGGCACGAACATGCCGGTCTTCTGGGTGATCGTCCCGTCCGGCATGATGACGGCGCTGACCCCGCTGGTCACCGGCACGGTCACGGTACGGCTGTGCTCGACGGCACGGACGCGGGACATGGCGAGCTGCTGGTAGGTCATCTCGCTGCGGTCGAAGGTCGCGTTGTTGCTCGGCACGGAGATCAGCTGAGCGCCGTCGGTGACCTCGGACCGCACGGCCCAGTCGAAGGCGGCCTCGTAGCAGGTGACCAGGCCGACCTTGGCGCCGTCGAAGTCGAACACACCCGGCTTCGTGCCCCGGCTGAAGTCCTGGCGGACCATGCCGGTCCAGTTCTTGTTGATCGCCCCGACCAGCGACCGCAGCGGAAGGTACTCGCCGAACGGCTGGATCTGCCGCTTGTCGTACGTCTGCGTGGGCCCCTTGACCGGGTCCCACAGGATCTGCTCGTTGAGCAGCTTCCCGTCCTTCTCGACGACACCGCCCACCGAGATGGGCGCGCCGACGGCCTCGGCCGCCTCGTCGAGGATCTGGGCCGCGTCGGCGTTGGTGAAGGGGTCGATGTCCGAGGAGTTCTCCGGCCACAGGACGAAGTCGGGCTTGGCGACCTTGCCCGCCTTGATGTCCGCGGCGAGCTTGCGGGTCTCACGCGCGTGGTAGTCGAGCACCGCGCGCCGCTGGGCGCTGAACTCCAGACCGGCGCGCGGCACATTGCCCTGGATGACCGCGACGGTCACGGTGCCGTTCTCCGCCTTGTCGCTGACCAGCCCCCGGGCGGCCACCGCTCCCACCACCGGGACGGCCACGCTCAGCAGGGCCGTGGCCGCGGCCGCCTTGCGCAGGGTCCGGGTGCGGCGCCCCTCGGCGACCAGCCGCCCGGCCTCGTACAGACCGAAGCCGCACAGGACGACCGCGAAGCCGAGCACCGGCGTCCCGCCCAGCGCGGCGAGCGGCAGGAAGACGCCGTCCGCCTGACCGAACGCGATCTTGCCCCAGGGGAAGCCGCGGAAGGGCACACGCGCGCGCAGCGCCTCGCCCGCGATCCATACGGCCGCCGCCCACAGCGGCCAGGCGGGCAGCTTGGACACCGCGGCGACGCCCACGCCGACGAGGGCGACGAAGACCGCCTCGATGGCCACCAGCGCCAGCCACGGCCCGGGGCCGACCTCCACGCCCGTCCACACCAGCAGCGGCAGCAGGAAGCCGAGGCCGAAGAGGTAGCCGAGGCCGAGGGCCGCCTTCCAGCCGCGGCCGCGCAGCACCCAGGCGAAGCCGGCGAAGGCGGGCACGGCGAGCCACCACAGGGTGCGGGGCGGGAAGCTGACGTACAGGAGCACGCCGCAGAGCGCGGCGGCTGCGGCCGGGGCCAGACGCCGGAGCAGCCGGAGGCCGCGCGCGGTGGGCGCGGGCCGCGACTGGAGCTGGTCCGGCTGGTCCGACTGGTCCACGGAGGTTGCGGTGACGGTCACTCGGGGAGTGTACGGCGGGTGACCTTGCCGCGGACAGGACGGTCCGGACGCAGGGGAGCACGGCGGCCGCCGTCCGGGAGCCACATCCTTCCTGCCCAACTCGTCCACAAAACGGTGATCAGCCGTTACGGTGTGCCGGAGCCTGTGTCGTGCGGTCGTCCCGGTCGCGCGGACGGGTCGGCCACACGTCGGGGGACGGGTACGAGGGGCGACTGGGTGGGTTCCACGGGGATGGCGTCCGCGGCGGGGGCGGACGCGGAGAGCGACAGACGAAACGTTTCTGACGCCACGGGTGTCGTGGTGCTCGGGGCCTGCGCCGCATGGGCGCTGATCACCGCGGCGGCGCACGGCGGCCGGCCCGAGGGCGTCCTGCTCGCGGTGCTGGCCGTGGCCGCCGGCTATGCCTCGGGCCGGATCTCCGGAGCCCTGCTGCCGGTCGCCGCGCCCTGCGCCGGGGCACTGGCCGGGCTCGGACTGGCGGTCGCCATGCCCCATCTCGCCCCCGGCCCCCAGTTCACCACCCCGCTCGGGCCCACCGGCGCCACCGCGGCGCTGCTGACCCTGGCCACCGGAGCCGCCTGCTGTGCCGCGTGGGCCACGCCCGTGCCGGCCCTGCGGCTCGCCCTGCGCCTGCTGGCCCTCGGGATCACGCTGACCGCGGCCGCCCTGGGCTCGGCCGTCGGATGTGCCCTGGCCGCCGGCGTCCTGCTCTGCTCGCTCGCCGCGGGCCGGATGAGCCGGCGCGGCCCGGGCCTCGTGGGGCTGGCCCTGGCGGCGGCCCTGGCGGCCGGAGTGACCTGGGCGCTGGCCGAGCACACCCTGCCGGAGGGGCTCACCGCCGCCCTGGAGGGCCGGCTCACCCAGCACCGCGTCGGGCTGTGGCAGGACGCGCTGCGGCTGGCCCGCCACAACGCCGCCCTGGGCATCGGCCCCGGCCGCTTCGGCGAACTGAGCACCACCGCACATCAGGCGCTGCTGCCCGACGGCAAGCCGCACTCCGCGACGTTGCAACAGGCGGCCGAACAGGGGCTCGTCGGTGTGCTGCTGCTGGCGGCGGCGTTCTGCTGGGTGCTGTACGCCCTGTGGCGCAGTCCCCGCAGCACTCCGGTCGCGCTCAGCGCGGGCGCCGCGCTCACGGCCCTGGCCGCGATCGCCGCGGTCGGCAACGCGCTGAGTTTCACCACGGTGTCGGTGGGCGCGGGACTGGTGGCCGGCCTGGCCACGGCCCGGCCGCTCGTCGCGCACGCACCCACGGAACGGTGACTCGGGCCGCCCGGCCGCTCGCGCGGGCCGCACCAAGGAGGTCCGATGTGACCCCGCACGGCTCCCGCGACGTCAGCGAGCGGTGCCCGGGGCGATCGACCGCAGCCGGTCGCGGATGGCCGTCACCGCGGACTCCGCGTTGTCCACGGTGATCGTGAACGTGTGGCCGTCCCACAGGCGCAGGACCACACCCTCGCCCCGGCGCACGACGACCGCCGTGCCCTTCTCGGGACGCCAGCGGTAGCCCCAGCCGCCCCAGTGCCGCGGCGTCACCATCGGGGCGAACTCGGCTCCGGCGACCTGGTCGAGCGGGATACGACGGCGGGGCACACCCATATGGCCGCAGCGGACCTCGACGCACTCCCGGTCGAGCTTCAGGTCGACGTGCACGAACGCGAGGGTGCCGAAGAGGACCAGCAGTCCGGCCGCGATGCAGCCCACGACGGACATGACGAGCGGGGCGACGCCCGAGGTCCAGGCGGAGTCCACCGCCAACTCGATACCGAGCGCCATGCAGGCCGCGCCGGCCAGAGCCGGCAGCCACTGGGCCCGGTTCGTCGCGCGTCCGGTCCACACCTCGGGCTGCGCGGAGTCCGCGTCGTGGGGGTGGTCCCTCATGGCTACGAGGTTACTCAGATTTCGCTGCGCGGGTACCGCGTCGCGGAGGGTGACTGCCGCGGACGAGGGGACGGCCGGGGTCAGCGGGCGGGGGTGACGGCGGGCAGGAGCCTGCCCTCGGCGTAGTTCAGCGCGGGCACGGGCAGCTCGCCCTCGCGGCCGCTCAGCAGCACGGTCAGGGTGCCGTCGGCCGGGGCCCCGGGGGCGGGCTCCTCGCCGATCCGGCGCAGCGCCTGTGCGGCCACCGCCCCGGCGGAGCCGTGCAGGACCAACGGCGGCGCGTCCGGCCGCTGCACCGCGGCGCGGATACGTTCCGCCACCAGTTCGTAGTGGGTGCAGCCCAGGACGACGGTCGTCACATCGTCGGGCGTCAGTGCGGCGGCCACGGCGACGGCGGCGTCGATGGCCGCCTCGTCGGCGTGCTCCACGGCCTCGGCCAGGCCCCAGCAGGGCACCTCGGTGACCGGGACGCCGTCGGCGAACTCCTCGATGAGACCGCGCTGGTACGGGCTGCCCGTGGTGGCGGGCGTCGCCCAGATCGCGATTCGGCCGCCGCCGGCCGCGGCGGGCTTGATCGCCGGGACGGTGCCGATCACCGGGATGGCGGGCTCCAGCCGCGCGCGCAGCGTGGGCAGGGCGTGCACGGTCGCGGTGTTGCAGCCGACGATGAGCGCGTCGGGCCGGTGGGCCGCGGCGGCCTCGGCGACGGCCAGGGCACGGCTGGTGAGATCCTCCGGGGTACGCGGCCCCCAGGGCATCCCGTCGGGGTCCAGGGAGAGAACGAGATCGGCGTCGGGGCGCAGGCGCCGTACCGCGGCGGTGGCCGCCAGCAGGCCGATTCCGGAGTCCATGAGCGCGATCTTCACCCGGCCACGATAGACGATGGGCCCCTGTGGACCGGCCGGGTGGTGCAGACTGCGCGGGTGAGCGCGATCGTGTGGATCTCCGCCCTGTCCCTCGCCGCCTGGCTGTGGCTGCTGCTCTGCCAGGGCTTCTTCTGGCGTACGGACGTACGGCTGCCGCCGCGCAGGGATCCGGACGACTGGCCGCCCGTGTGTGTCGTCGTACCGGCCCGGGACGAGGCCGCCGTGCTGCCGGCCAGTCTGCCGTCGCTGCTGGCGCAGGACTATCCGGGGCGGGCGGAGGTCTTTCTGATCGACGACGGCAGTTCGGACGGCACCGGGGAGCTGGCCCGCGAACTGGCCGCACGCCACGGCGGACTGCCGCTGACGGTGGACTCCCCCGGCGAACCGCCCGCGGGCTGGACCGGCAAGCTCTGGGCGGTGCGGCACGGCATCGCCCTGGCACGCGCGCGTGGTCCCGAGTACCTGCTGCTGACGGACGCGGACATCGCCCACGCGCCCGACAGCCTACGCCAACTGGTGGCGGCGGCGCGCACCGGGAACTTCGACGCCGTGTCGCAGATGGCCCGGCTGCGGGTGGAGAGCCTGTGGGAACAGCTCGTGGTGCCCGCCTTCGTCTACTTCTTCGCTCAGCTGTACCCGTTCCGCCGGATCGGCCGGCCAGGGGCCCGGACGGCGGCCGCGGCTGGCGGCTGTGTGCTCCTGCGCGCGGATACGGCACAGCGGGCGCGGATCCCGGACGCCATCCGGCACGCCGTCATCGACGACGTGGCCCTCGCCCGTGCCGTGAAGGGCGGCGGGGGCCACATCTGGCTGGGGCTGGCGGAGCGGGTGGACAGCGTGCGCCCCTACCCGCGGCTGCACGACCTGTGGCGCATGGTCTCGCGCAGCGCGTACGCACAGCTGCGGCACAACCCGCTGCTGCTGCTCGGTACGGTCGCCGGGCTGGCACTGGTGTACCTCGTGCCGCCCGCGGCCGTGGTGGCGGGTGCCGCGGCGGGAAGTACGGCGGGCGCCCTCACCGGTGCTTCCGCGTGGCTGGTGATGACGGCGACGTATGTCCCGATGCTCCGCTACTACCGCCTGCCGGCGTGGCTCGCTCCCCTGCTGCCCTTCACCGCGTTCCTCTATCTCCTCATGACGGTCGATTCCGCGGTGCAGCACTACAGGGGGCGCGGGGCGGCCTGGAAGGGCCGCACGTACGCGCGTCCGGACACCGTGCCCGACGAGGGCTGACCCCGCTACTTCCGGCCGGGGGTCCAGTTCATGCCCCACCCGTAGGCGCGGTCGACGGTCCGCTGCGGGCTCACTCCGCGATCCGGCACCAGGTATCGCGCCTCGCGCTGGACGACGAGGTCGGCGCCCGTGTTGGTGATCAGGGCGAGCGCGCACACGGTGGAGGGGACGGTGCACTCGTCGAGGGAGAAGTCGACGGGGGCGCCGTGCTGCGGCTGGAGCGTGACCGTCGCGTGCAGGTCCGCGAAGGAGGAGGCGCCTTCGTAGATGGTCACGAAGATGAGGATGCGCCGGAAGTCGCGGGTGTGGTCGAGGTTGACGGTGAGGTTCTCGCCGCTCGCCACGGCGCCGGTGCGGTCGTCGCCGTCGAGGTGGATGTACGGGGGCCGGTGCAGCGATCCGAAGGCGTTGCCGAGGGCCTGTACGACTCCCTTGCGGCCGTCGGCGAGTTCGTACAGGGCGCACAGGTCGAGGTCGAGGTCTCCCTGCGCCGCGCCCCGCCGGCCGCCCCAGCTGGGGAACTGCTTGCGCATCTGCCAGTTGAGGTTGACGCGCAGGGTGCCGGACGTACCGCCCTGCTTGGCCAGCGACACCGAGGGGGCCGCCTTGGTGAGCGTCACCTTGCTGAGGCGGACGGGCTGGGCGGGCGGCGCCGACGGGGGCGGAGGCAGATGGACCGGGGGCCCGGACGGCGGGGGGAGGTGGGCGGTGGAACCCGGGGGCGGGGGCATCGGGGCGGGCGGCGCAGGCGGGGGCGGCACGGTCACCGGGGGTGCGACGGGCGGAACGGTGGGAGGTGCCGCGTGCTGCGGCTCGTCCACGGTGATCCCGAAGTCGGTGGCCAGGCCCTCCAGCCCGCTGCTGTAGCCCTGGCCCACGGCCCGGAACTTCCAGCCTCCCTGGCGGCGGTAGAACTCGCCGAGCACGAAGGCCGTTTCCACCGTGGCACCGGGGTTGTCGAAGCGGGCGACCACACCGCCCCGCTCGGCGTCCTGGACCTCGACGTACAGGTCCGGCACCTGCCCGAAGGCGCCGCCGTCCGCGGAGGCCGCGAGGACGACCCGCTCGACGGCGCCCTCCAGGCGCGCGAGGTCGACGAAGAGGGTGTCGGTGACCCGTCCGCCCGTGTTCCGTTTGCCCTCGTGCCGGACCGCGCCGGAGGGGTGCGCCGGCTGGTTGTAGAAGACGAAGTCGCCGTCGGAGCGCACCTTTCCCGCCACGAGGAGCAGCGCCGAGGCATCCGCGTCCGGCACGCCGGGTCCGGAGCGCCAGCCCAATTCGACGCGCAGGGCCTTCGTCGGCACCGGCGCATTCGACCCTTTCGGCATTGACATGTACGCCCCCATCTCCTGTGTCACCCCGCCGGGCCGCACCCCGGCCGTGGGTTTCCATCCCTACCCGCCCAACCTATTCCCGAGGGGCGGCGAACTCCCATGGGCGGCGCAGGAAGATCGCTGGCCAACCCCCGGTAACCCGCTGGGAACTCGGCCTCTACACGATCAGAACGCTGATCGCCGCCCTTTTTTGCCAAGTTCGCTCGGATTAGGGATCCCGCGTCACTGCCGACACGGAAAACAACCCTCTTATCGGTCTCCCCAACCAGCACATCGTGGGCTTAACTTATGTGCCATGACCTCCCCCCGCTCCACTTATGGTGGCGGCTACTACTCCGCCTCCTTCCCGGACACCCCGATCTACGACTCGCTCGTGGCCGAGCGGGGCACCCCGCAGATCGCCCCGATCCGGGTCCCCGCCGCCTACGACATGGGTGGCAACCTGCCGGCGATGGGCAGCAACCTGCCCGCGCTGCCCTCGGCACTGCCCGCGCTCCCCGCGGGTCCGTCGCACCACGTCCCCTCCTACGGCTACCCGCAGGCGGCGCAGCCCGCTCCGCTGCAGCAGGCCCCCGCGGCCTACATCCCGCAGCAGGCCACCGCGCCCCGCGGCTATCCCGGCCCGCAGATGCCGCAGATGCAGCAGCCGCCCCGGCCGATGGCGGCGGGCACCGGCTACGAGGCGATGCGTCCCGCGGCTCCGCGGCCCGCGCCGGCTCCGTACCAGGACCCGTACAACCAGCAGCAGTACCGCGGCTACTGAGCGGTCTCCCCGGCTGTCGGTGCCGCCTGGCACCATGGCTTCATGGGGAACGCGATACTGCAGTCGATTCACGTCCACCCGGTCAAGGCATTCCGGGGCATCTCACTGCGGCAGGCCGTGGTGGAGCCCTGGGGACTGTCCGGGGACCGGCGCTGGGCTCTGATCGACGACGGGGGAAAGGTCGTCACACAGCGCGAGCAGCCACGCTTGGCGCTGGCCGCCGCCGAGCTCGTGCCCGGCGGCGGTGTTCGCTTGTCCGCGCCCGGGCGGGAGCCCCTGACGGTGCCCGTTCCTGAACCGTCGGGCACGGTACCGGTGAACATCTTCGGCACCAAGGTGGAGGCGGTCCTGGCGGAGGACGCCGCCGGCACCTGGTGCGCCGACTACCTTGAGGCCGACGTCCGTCTCGTCCATCTGGACGATCCGGCGACCCGCCGCCCGATCGATCCGGACTTCGCCCTGCCGGGCGAGACGGTGAGCTTCGCGGACGGTTACCCGCTGCTGGTCACCACCGTCTCCTCCCTCGACGCCCTGAACTCCCTGATAGCGCAGGGCGAGCACGCCCACGAGGGCCCGCTGCCGATGAACCGTTTCCGGCCCAGCGTGGTCGTGGCGGGCACCGAGGCATGGGCCGAGGACGACTGGTCGCGCCTCGCCGTCGGCGAGGTGGTGTTCCGCGTGGCCAAGACGTGCGGGCGGTGCGTCGTGACCACGACCGACCAGGGCACCGCGGAACGCGGCCGGGAGCCCCTGCGCACCCTGGCACGGCACCGCCGCTTCGGCACCGCCCTCGTCTTCGGCCAGAACCTGGTGCCCACGTCGCCCGGCACGATACGGGTCGGTGACCCGGTACGGATCCTCGACTAGGGGGTGCGGATCCTCGACCAGGGCTCCAGGAACTCGACCGGCACTCCAGACGGGCGCTGTGTTCTGGAGGAGGGGAACCGGACGCCGGGTCCCGGTCGTTGGGATGTGGTGAGAAGTGCTCAAGGGGTCCCGGTCAGAGGGTCAGAGGTGATTTCGCTCTCTCTTCGACCGGCCCGTGGGTGAACGGCTCCGCCGGGGGTTATCACGGAGCGGGAAGGGGGGTGCGGGACTGTGCGAGCAATCAGCGGTCTGTGGCGCTGGCGGCGCAATCCGCTGCGCCGCACGAGCGATCTGGCCGAGGCCTGGGTGGCCCTCGTGGCCCTGCTCCTCATCGTGGTGGCCGCCCCTCTGATCGGTTCGCTCGTCGGGGCGTTGGCACAGGACGCGCTGCAGCAGTCCGTCGTCGACCAGCACCACTCCCGCCATCCGGTCACCGCCACCGTGGTGCGCAAGCTGGACAGCGCCCGCCTGGAGCCCGACCCCGACTCGACCTCGGCGCACGACAGCCGCAGCCGTGTCCTTGCCGACTGGACCGCGCCCGACGGCACCCGGCACCACGGCCCGGTGATGTCGGACCTCAAGTCCCCGCGCAAGGGCGACCACTTCAGACTCTGGACGGACGCGCACGGCCGCGTGGTCGCCCGCCCGCTGGACTCCGCGACGGCGACGACACACGCCGTGCTCGCCGGGTTCGGCGCGGCGCTCCTGACCGCGGGGGCGGTCGAGAGCGGCAGACGGCTGATCGTGTGGCGCATGGTCCGCCGGAGGTACGCGCGTTGGGACCAGGCCTGGGACCGGGCGGGTCCGGACTGGGGCAGGACCGGCACGGGCAGCTGACCGCCTTCCGTCTCTGGTCAACCCACTGCCTGCGCGCACGCTACGGTGGACCGCCGAACCCTTCGGCATCGACCCGCGCGCGAGGGAGTCGTAGGGGCCGTATGCCCCGAAAGCGAACGAGCCATCAGCACGACGAGGTGGGGGCACAGCAACGCCATGGCACAGGGCACGGTCCAGGTGACGCACACCGGCACATCGCGGTGGCGGCGCCGCACGGGTGAGTACTCTTCGCTCGCCGCCGCCCTGGAGGCCGCGGCCGACGGGGACGTCCTCACCGTCGCCCCTGGTACCTACCGGGAGAATCTCGTCGTCGAGCGGGCGGTGACACTGCGCGGGCCCGAGGGCTCGCCCGGTTCGGTACGCATCGCGCCCACGGACGGGGTGCCGCTGACCCTGCGCGCCTCGGCCGTGGTGCAGGACCTGCACGTGGAGGGGCAGGACGCGGCCGCGCCCGCGCTGCTGGTGGAGGAGGGCACGCCGGAACTGCTGGACGTCCGGGTCGTCACCCGGTCCGCCGCGGGAATCGAGGTCCGCGGCGGCGCCCGGCCCACCGTGCGCCGCTGCACCGTCGACAACCCCGCCGGCGTCGGCATCGCCGTACTCGACGGTGGCGGTGGGGTGTTCGAGGACTGCGAGGTGGTCGCGGCCGGCCAGTCCGGCGTCGCGGTACGCGGCGGTGCGCACCCCAGGCTGGACCGCTGCCGGGTGCACCACGCCTCCGGCGCGGGCCTGATGGTCACGGGCGAGAACTCCGCGCTGGAAGCGGTCGGTTGCGAGGTCTACGAGATCCGGGGCTCCGGAGCCCAGGTGACCTCGCGGGCCACCGCACACCTGACCGACTGCGATGTGCACCGCACCACCGCCGACGGCGTCACGCTCGACACGGAGGCCGTGCTCACCCTGGCCGACTGCCGTATCCACGACATCCCGGAGAACGCGGTCGACCTGCGGTCCCGCTCGGTGCTGACGCTGACTCGGACGACCGTGCGTCAGTTCGGCCGCAACGGCCTGTCGGTGTGGGACCCGGGCACACGCGTGGACGCCAACCAGTGCGAGATCTTCGACAGCACGGGCGACTATCCCGCGGTGTGGGTGAGCGACGGCGCCACCGCGGTGCTCGACTCCTGCCGGGTGCACGACGTGCCGGACGCTCTGTTCGTGCTGGACCGCGGCTCCCGCGCGGACGTCGTCGACAGCGACCTGTCCCAGGTGCGCAACACGGCCGTGTCGGTGAGCGACGGCGCCACCGCGCAGCTGGACGACTGCCGGATCCGGGACGCGGCCACCGGCGCGTGGTTCCGGGACCACGGCAGCGGCGGCACCCTCAACAACTGCACCCTGGACGGCACCCAGACCGGTGTCATCGTCACCAAGGGCGCCGACCCCACCATCGAGCGCTGCACGGTCGACTCCCCGGCGGAGGCGGGCTTCTATGTGTCGGCCGGCGGCCGGGGCAGCTTCACCGGCTGCCGGGTGACGGGCAGCGCCGGATACGGCTTCCACGTGATAGACGGATGCCGTACGACGCTGAAGAAGTGCCGCACGGAACGGTGCGCGCGCGGCGGCTACGAGTTCGCCGACGCGGGCCCGGGCGCGGCATCCGGCACGGGCCCGGTCGTGGAGGACTGCACCAGCGACGAGAGCGGGGCCGGGATCGGGCGCCCGGCCGCGGCGGAGCCGGCGGTGCAGACGGCGAACCAGTCCTCCGGTCTGCTGGGCGCGATCCCCGGGCAGCGCACGACCGAACAGGAACCGCTCGTCACCGCCACCGAGCCGGAGAAGCCGTCACGGACCTCCAAGGCCGTGCTCGGTGAACTCGACGCGCTGGTCGGCCTGGAGAGCGTCAAGCGCGAGGTCCGCGCCCTCACCGACATGATCGAAGTCGGCCGGCGCCGCCAGCAGGCGGGCCTCAAGGCGGCCTCGGTCAAGCGCCATCTGGTCTTCACCGGCTCCCCCGGCACCGGAAAGACCACGGTGGCCCGGCTCTACGGCGAGATCCTCGCCTCCCTCGGCGTCCTGGACAAGGGCCATCTCGTCGAGGTGTCCCGGGTCGACCTGGTCGGCGAGCACATCGGCTCCACGGCGATCCGCACCCAGGAGGCCTTCGAACGGGCTCGCGGCGGTGTGCTGTTCATCGACGAGGCGTATGCGCTGTCGCCCGAGGACGCCGGCCGTGACTTCGGCAAGGAGGCCATCGACACGCTGGTGAAGCTGATGGAGGACCACCGGGACGCAGTGGTGGTCATCGTCGCGGGCTACACGGCCGAGATGGAGCGGTTCCTGTCCATCAACCCCGGTGTGGCGTCCCGCTTCTCGCGGACCATCACCTTCACCGACTACGGCCCCGGGGAACTGCTGCGGATCGTGGAACAGCAGGCCGAGGAGCACGAGTACCGGCTGGCACCCGGCTCCCCGGAGGCCTTGCTGAAGTACTTCACGGAGATTCCGAAGGGCCCCGCCTTCGGCAACGGGCGCACGGCTCGCCAGACGTTCGAGGCGATGGTGGAACGGCACGCGAGCCGGGTCGCCCAGGTCGTCGAGCCGACCACCGACGATCTGACCCTGCTCTACGCCGAGGACCTGCCCGAGCTGCCCTGAGAGCCGGCCTCCCCGTCCGGGTCCGGCCCGGCGGGCGGCTCGCCCCGGTGCCGCGGGCCCGGCACATCCGGCCGCAGCCGGGCCAGCAGCAGGGCCCGTTCCTCGGCGAAGGCCGGGTCCGCCTGGTAGTCGGAGTGGCCGAGGATGGGGGCGGGCAGCGGGTGCAGGGCGGTGCGGCCGTAGGCGAGCGGGTCGTGCAGCGGCTCGCGGTCCACCTCGGGCCCGCAGTCGCCGGGCAGTCGGACGGGGCCGCCGATGGGGTCGGTGAGGCGGTAGAGATTGCGCCAGCAGGCGACCTCGCGGTGCAGGGAGCTCAGCGCGGGCGGCCCGAAGTGGGCCGGGAACCAGCGGCCGTACAGGCGCTCCAGCGGGGAGCCGTACGTCAGCAGCGCGACCTTCTTGCGTACGGACGGTTCGAGCTGCCAGGCCGCGGCGGCCGCGAGCACGCTGCCCTGGGAGTGCCCGGAGATGACCACGCGGCCGCCGGTGCGCCGCGTCCAGGTCGCCATCCGCCAGGTCAGATCCGGCACCGCGCGCTCGGCGTAGCAGGGCGGGGCGAAGGGGTGGGCGGCGCGCGGCCAGAAGGTGCCGACGTCCCAGAGGATGCCGATGGTGCGCCGGGCCGAGGCGTCCTTGTAGGCGCGGCGGCCCCAGGTGACGAACAGAATGAAGCCGAGTCCGACCAGCCATGAGCCCAGTGCCTGCGCGGTCTCGGCCGCGCCCTGGACCACGGCGTTGGCGCGCCGGGCCGCCTCGCCGGGGGTCCGCTCGCTGACCTGGGCGCCCGCCAGCGCCCCGGCGCCCAGCAGGAACGTGGCCGCGGAGACGACGGCGACCACGAGGGGTGCCCGGTCGGTGAGGGCGGCCATCGCCCGGGTGCGTGCGATACGGCGGGTACGTGCCGTGTCCTCGGGCTCTCCCCGGTGGCCGTGTTCCACCGTGCGCCGCTCGGCGCGGCTGCGCCGCCAGGTGAGCCAGGTCAGCACCGCGGCCAGGGCCAGCACGGCCAGCAGCAGGGGTGGGATCACCAAGGCCTGCCAGGTCAGCAGCACGGGCGGGCCGGTGAGGGAGCCGCCGGTGCCGTCCAGCCAGTCGGCCACGCGCTGTGCGACACCTCCCGACATCACCCCGCCCAGCGCGCAGGCGAGCAGGGCGACCGCCGGTCCGCCCAGGCCGCGCAGGGCGGCGCGCGGGTCGGGGTGCCGGCGGTGCAGGTCGTGGGCGACCACGCCGAGGGCGATGACCAGCACGCCCTGTGCGAGGGCGATGCCGCCGAAGGCCGTGTCGCCGGGCAGCCGCCCGGTCGAGTGCCACCCCGGCCGCGGCCAGAGCGCGTACACCAGGGTGAGGGCGAGCAGGGCCAGGGCGCCGAGCGGCAGGCGTCGTACGAGGTGCTCGTCGAGCTCCTGGTCGAGGCGGTTCTCGCTGCGGCCCCGGCGGCAGATCACCCCCACCGCGACGGCCGCCCACAGGGCCGTCGCCGCGGCCAGGAGCGGGCCCAGGATCTCCGGTGCCGCGGATCCGCCCGCCCGGCGGTCGAAGCCGAGCACCGGTGTCATGACCGCCGCGGCGACCGTCAGCAGTCCCGCCGTGGTGTGGGCGGCGCGCAGCCGGGCCACCGGGCGGCGGCCGTACCAGAAGCCGGGGCGGCCCAGCGAGGTGCGGTCGTCGTGGTCGTCGGGTCCGGGATCGCGGGTCATCGGCTTCTCGGACTCGTACGCGGCCCAGGTGCGGTGCGAGAGGTACCAGAGCAGGCCGGTGAGCGCGGTCGGGACCAGCGCCGCCACGGCGAGCCGCCGCCCGGGGCGGCTCCACCAGCCGTCGCCGGAGACGGCGGGCGAGAGGAAGCCCAGCCAGGAGTGGTGCCGGGCGCAGGCACCGGTGCCCGCGCACTGCCAGGCAGCGAGGTCGAGTGCCACCTCGCAGGCGGCCGCCACCAGCAGCACCGTCAGGGTGAGTCCCGCGAGGCGCACCAGCAGGCCGTACAGCCGCACCGCCCGTTTCCGGCCGCGTGCGGCGGGGCGCATCCAGTGGGCGAGGTTGACGACCATGAAGGGCAGCAGCAACAACCAGAGGGCGCGGGCTCCGTTGCCGGAGGTGAGGTTGCACCAGACGTACGCCTCGGGCACGGGCGCGTCCCGGTGATCGTCCGGTGCGGACTCCGCGTCGGCGTCGGCGGCGCGCCGGAAGACAGCGGCGGTGTCGTCGCCGGTGATCCGTACCGTTCGCGGGTCGCCGAGCATCTCCTCGGGTGTGGTGCCACCGACTCCGTGGACGAGGAGTTCCAGGTCGGTCCGCGGTCCCCCGGGCCGTGCGGCGAGGCCGTCCGGTCCGTCCTTCGCTGCACGTTCCTGCGCACGTTCCACTGTTCTCGCACTTCCCCCGTGACCCGCCGTCGGCTGTGTCCGTGCGGCCTTCAGGATCTCCGCTCCGGATGCGATGTACACCTCTCGTCACGGAATCTCCCCGGTCCGAGTGACATCCGCCGGGACAGGTGGTGACCGAATGGCATGTGCGCGTCGGTACGGGTAGTGGCGCAACCCGCACCCTCCCGTGAAAGGATGAGACGCCCGCGCACCGGAGAGGGGCGGAACGTCCTGGTAGGGGCAGGTGCGCAGGGCGTGTCGGACGGCTTGTCGAGACGAGAGGACCGGAGCGTACGTGAGTGAGAATCAGAACCTCCTCGCGGAGCAGCGGCGCGCCCTGATCCTGGACGAGGTCCGGCGCCGCGGCGGTGTGCGCGTGAACGAACTGACCCGCAAGCTCGGCGTGTCGGACATGACCGTGCGCCGTGACCTCGACGCGCTGGCCCGCCAGGGTGTGCTGGAGAAGGTGCACGGCGGTGCCGTGCCGGTGGTCGAGGCGAGCACGCACGAGCCGGGTTTCGAGGCCAAGTCGGGTCTGGAGCTCAGCGCCAAGGAGGACATCGCGCGGACCGCGGCCCAGCTGGTCACCCCGGGGACCGCGATCGCCCTGTCGGGCGGTACGACGACCTATGCGCTCGCTCATCATCTCGTCGAGGTGCCCGATCTGACCGTGGTGACGAACTCGGTGCGGGTCGCGGACGTCTTCCACGCGGCGCAGCGCACCTCGGGACCCCGGCAGGGCGCGGCCACGGTCGTGCTGACCGGTGGGGTGCGCACCCCGTCGGACTCGCTCGTGGGGCCGGTGGCCGACCAGGCGATCGCGGCACTCCACTTCGATCTGCTGTTCCTCGGTGTGCACGGGATATCGGTGGAGGCCGGCCTGTCGACGCCGAACCTCGCGGAGGCGGAGACCAACCGGCGGCTGGTGCAGTCGGCGCGGCGGGTCGTGGTGGTCGCCGACCACACCAAGTGGGGCACGGTGGGCTTGAGTTCGTTCGCGGCGCTGGAGCAGGTCGACACCCTGGTCACGGACGCGGGCCTGCCGGCCGAGGCGCGGGCGGAGATCTCCGAGCATCTGCGGCGGCTGGTGGTGGCGGGCGAGACCGACGACGAGGATGCAGACTTCTGACGGACCGTCAGCTAGGGTGACCGGCCAACGGCCCGTTCGCTCCCGTGTCTTCACAAGGGGGTTGTCGTCCATGGCTCACCGTCTGCGCCCGGTGGGGATCGACTTCGTCGAGACCGCCCCCGTACGTCTCGTGTTCGCACAGGAGATCACGGCCGCCCCGGACGCGGTCTTCCGTGCGCTCGCGGAGGACGTGCCGGGCTGGCCGCAGTGGTTCTCGGCGGTGGCCTCCGCCCGGCCGACCGAGGGCGGACGCGAGGTCCGGCTCAGGGGCGGTACGCGCTTCGAGGAGACGGTGATCGTCACGAGGGCGCCCGAGGTGTACGCGTACCGGGTCGACCTGACCAACATCCCGGGCACCCGCGCCTGGGCCGAGGAGTGGCGGCTCTCCCCGGCCGGCACCGGCACACGGGTGCAGATGACCTTCGCCGTCGACGGAACGGCCCCGTTCCGCTTCCTGTTCGGCCTCGCCCGCGCGGGCACGGGCAGGGCGTTCCGGAAGGCGGTCACGGCCCTGGACCGGCGCCTGGCCGGCTAGGGTCCGCGCGTGCCCAGCGCCGCGTGGCGGGCGGGATTGTCGGACGGGCCCCGGGTCCGAGGGCCGGCCGGGGTGAAAGCGCCGCTCAGTCGGGCCAGACGCCAGTCTCCAGCAGGGACTCGATCGCCGCCGCGTACGGCGTGATGTCCAGGCCCTGTTCCGCCAGCCACGCGTCCGAGTAGTACTTGTCGAGGTAGCGGTCCCCGGGGTCGCACAGCAGGGTCACCACGCTGCCCCGGCGGCCCTCGGCGACCATCTCGGAGACGATCTTCAAGGCGCTCCACAGGCCGGTGCCCGTCGAGCCGCCGGCCTTGCGGCCGATGGCCCGCTCCAGGGCGCGGACGGCGGCGACGCTGGCCGCGTCGGGAACCTTCATCATCCGGTCGATGGCACCGGGCACGAAGCTCGGCTCCATGCGCGGCCGGCCGATGCCCTCGATGCGCGAGCCGCAGTCGCAGGTGACGTCCGGATCGCCGGTGGTCCAGCCCTCGAAGAAACAGGAGTTCTCCGGATCGGCTACGCAGATGCGGGTGTCGTACTGCATGTAATGGACGTAGCGCGCGATGGTCGCGGACGTGCCGCCGGTGCCCGCCGTGGCGACGATCCACGTGGGCTCCGGGAAGCGCTCCAACTCCAGTTGCCGGAAGACGGATTCGGCGATGTTGTTGTTGCCGCGCCAGTCCGTGGCCCGTTCGGCGTAGGTGAACTGGTCCATGTAGTGGCCGCCGGTCTCCACCGCGAGGCGGGCGGACTCCTCGTACATCTTGCGTGAGTCGTCCACGAAGTGGCACTGCCCGCCGTGGAATTCGATGAGGCGGCACTTCTCGGCGCTCGTCGTGCGCGGCATGACCGCGATGAAGGGCACACCGATGAGCCCCGCGAAGTAGGCCTCGGAGACGGCCGTCGAGCCGCTGGACGCCTCGATCACCGGACGGCCCGGCCGGATCCAGCCATTGCACAGGCCGTAGAGGAACAGGGAGCGCGCGAGCCGGTGCTTGAGACTTCCGGTGGGGTGGGTCGACTCGTCCTTCAGATACAGGTCGATGCCCCATTTCTCGGGCAACGGGAAACGCAGCAGGTGGGTGTCCGCCGAGCGGTTCGCATCCGCCTGGACCTTCCGGACAGCCTCTTTCAGCCAGCTCCGGTAGTCGGCGTCGCTGTGGTCGACGTCCAGAGTGGCGCCGGTCCGGGTCTGTGGGGTGGTGCTCACGGCGGGGCTCCTTACGCTTCGCGCCGACGGCGCCCGAGGCGGCCGCCACCTCGATCATAGGCAGCTTCCAGACCACTTCTCACCTGCATAAACACACCTTTGGCCAGCCCAAAGAAGCCCCTGGGGCACACCCGTGCGCACACCCGGGGGGCGCATTCGGGCGAGTGCTCCGTCCACTCGCCCCACACACCTCGTGCGTACTGGTGCTCTCCGCAGGCTGCGGGCACACTGCACCGGACGGGACGAACGTCCCGAACGGGGGCGCACACTGGATCACGACACGAGCCGGATCCCGGCGGGCCGCGGCCCACGAGGAATCCGGCACGGCGACCGACGCGCACAAGGGGGCGGGGAAGGATGGCGGAGCCCGAGTTCACGGCCACGGGCGTGCGGATCGGCAAGCGACTGCGGTCGCTCACCCGGGCCGGGCAGGTCCGGATCAGCGACGGCAGGCTGGAGTTGCTCACCAGCTACGGCAGTGAGATCGACAGCGCCCCGGTGCAGGCGGTACGCGCCTCCAGGCCCTGGTTCGCCCCGGACGACCGGGCGTTGGCCGACCTCAACGGCAATCGCTACTCGCTGACTCTGGGCGAGCACGACCCCGCACCGGGCGAGCCGGGTCCGCCCGCCGCACGCCGGTTCATCGAGGCGGTGCGCAGGGCGGCGGGGCGCGGCGGCTGAGCGGCGCCGGTCCGCGGCGAGTTGCGGGAGCGTGACCACTGCGTCACGCTGGTCTCACGTCACTCTGGGTTTACCGGCGATAACGCTGCGAACCAGCCCGCCGGCCACGACAGCAGGCGGCCGCTTGACGCATGCACCCTGCTGGATCCGTTCTCCGTGTTCTTCCGGACCTCACGTCGGGGAGTCGCAGCCGTGATCAGTCATCCGAGCAGGCACTGCACGGTGGAGCTTCAAGCCCTGCCGTCGCGGATCGGCCAGGTCCGCAGAATCGTATCTGCGCAGTTGCGCTACTGGCATCTCGACCCCTTGATAGACCGGGCCGCGCTCGGTGTGACGGAGCTGCTGAGCAACGTCCACCGGCATGCCCAGCCCGACAAGTCGTGCACCGTGGAGATGGAGCTGCTGCTCGACCGGCTCACGGTCTCCGTGCGTGACCACGATCCCCGCCTCCCCGAGGTCTCCGAGGCGGCCGACATCGCACCGCTGGCCACCTGTGGCCGCGGGCTGGCGATGGTGGCCGCGGTGAGCGAGAGCTGGGGGGTGCGCCCCGACGGCGACAACGGCAAGGTCGTGTGGTTCACCCTGCCCGCGCCTCAGGCGGCGAAGCCCAAGCCGGCCCGGCCGCTGCGCCGTGCGGCCGTGGAGCAGCCCGCGCATCCGTTCGCGGAGGCCGGACCGGCGGCCTGCGGCCCGTCTCCCGCGCACGCTCCCGCCCGGTCGGCCGTTGCCGGCTGACCGGGCGGTGACGTTCTTCTTCGCTCTTTCGTGCGGCGCCCGGGGGCGACGGCGGTAGGTCGTCACTCGGTGGCGATGGCCCGCAGCACGTCCAGCCGGGCCGCCCGCCGTGCCGGGCGCAGGCCCGCCAGGGCTCCGGCGGCGAGGCCGACCAGGGCGACCACCGCGAGCCGTGCGGGCGGGAGCGCGAAGGCGAAGGCGCTGTCGCTCGCGCCGTCCGAGGCCCGCACCAGCACCCAGCCGAGGAACGCGCCGAGGCCGAGCCCGCCCGCCGTGCCGAAGGCGGCGACCAGCACCGACTCCCAGCGGACCATGGCCCGCAACTGGGACCGGGTCTGGCCGACGGCCCTGAGCAGGCCGAGTTCGCGGGTGCGCTCGTGCACGGCCAGCGTCAGCGTGTTGGCGATGCCGAGCAGGGCGATGAACACCGCGAGGGCGAGCAGCGCGTAGACGAGGGTGAGCATCATGTCGATGCCTCCGGCCGACGACTGTGCGTACTCGTCGCGGGTCTGCACCTGCGGATCGCCGTACCGGGCGGCCACCTTCTCCACCGCGGCCTTGCCGACCGCCGTGCTCACACCGTCCTTGAACGTCACGGCGACCAGCCGGTCGGAGTCCTGGGTGCGGTGCGGCGCCCAGGCCGCGCGCGTGATGACGTAGTCACCGGCGAGTTCGGACTGGCCGTAGACCGAGCGGACGGTGAACTTCTGCGTCGTGCCGTCGGTGAAGGTGAGCCGGGCGGTGTCGCCGGTGCGCAGTCCCTGCCGGTCGGCCTCCTTCCGGGTGACGGCGATGCCGTCGGCGCCGAGGCCACGCAGGTCGCCTCGGACCGTGCCGAGGTCGAAGGAACGGGCGAGCGCCGCCGGGTCGGTGACGGTCAGCGCCCGTCCCCTGCCGTCGACCTGCGCGACCCCGCGGCCCAGTCCGACGGCGGTGTCCACCTCGGGCAGCCGCTGGACGGCCGGGGCCAGTTCGGGGCTGAGCCCGCTGCCGCCCGCGCCGAAGGACGGAGTGCTGACGGCCACGTCACCTGCGAAGGAGCGGGACACGGTCTGGTCCATCGTCGCCTTGAGCGAGGCCCCGAACACCGTGAACAGGGAGACGACGGCGACACCGATCATCAGGGCGCTCGCGGTGGCGGCCGTCCGCCGGGGACTGCGCAGGGCGTTGCGCCGGGCCAGGCCACCGGTGACACCGCGCAGCCGGTCGAGCGGGCTGCCGAGGAGCCGTACGGCCGTGGCGGAGGCGACCGGGCCGAGGACCACGAACGCGACCAGGGCCAGGACGGCGCCGAGTCCCGCCAGCCACACGGACGGAGAGACCAGCACGCCGGTGAGCGCCACCGCGACCGCCAGGGCGGCGAGGACCGTGCCGGTGACCGCACGGAGCCGGGAGGCGCCGGAGGTGTCGACGGCCGTCTCGCGCAGCGCGGCCAGCGGGGCGGTGCGTCCGGCCCGAACGGCGGGCATCAGCGCCGAGCCCAGGCAGACCACGACACCCACGGCGAGCGGCAGCACCATCGACAGTGTCTTGACGACCAGGTCGCCCCCGGGGAAGGGGAATCCGATCGCCGGGAACAGCGCCTGCAGCCCGGCGGCGATCCCGATGCCGCCGGCCAGCCCGGCGGCCGACGCGGTCACCGCGACGACGCTCGCCTCCACCAGCGTCGACGCCGTCACCTGACGCCGGGAGGCGCCGAGGGCACGCAACAGGGCGTTCTCACGGGCGCGTTGGGCCACGACGATCGCGAACGTGTTGTGGATGGAGAAGGTCGCGACCAGCAGGGCGACGCCGGAGAAGACGAGGAGGAAGGTGGTGAAGACGGTCAGGAACTGGCTGGAGATCATGTCGGTGTTCTCCTGCGCCGACGCCTGGCCGGTGATGGCCTCGACTCCCTTGGGCAGTACGGGTGTCAGCCGGTCGACGAGTTGCTGCTGGCTCACCCCGGGTCCGGCCCGCACCTCGATGCTCGCCGCCTGGCCGGGCCGGGCGGTGAGGTACTTCTCGGCGTCGGCCTGGGTCATGCCGGTGAAGGTCACCTGTGCCATGCCGTCCTCGCCGCCGAAGGTCGCGAGGCCGACGATCGTCACCTTGACGGGACCGGGGGTACGCAGCGTCGTCGTGTCGCCGATCTTCAGGTGCCCCTTCTTCGCGGTGCCGCGATTGACCACGACCTCACCGGACTTCAGGGGGGCGTGGCCCTCGGCGAGCCGGTACGGGTTGAGCTCCGGGTCGGTGATCCAGTTGCCGGCGAGGGTGGGCGGACCCTGGCCGCCGATGGGCTTGCCGTCGGCGCCGACCAGTTGGCCCGCGCCCTGGATGTCCGGGGCGGCGGCCGCGACGCCGGTAACCTTCTCGACGGTCTTCACCAGCGAGGTGTCGACCGGCCGCCGCACCCCCTGTGCCTCGCCCGGTGTGGTGATGGCGTCGGCGCCGCGCACGACGGCGTCCGTGCCGCTGGTCGCCTCGCCGAACATGGAGCCGAAGCTCGCGCGCAGGGTGTCGCCCATGACCAGGGTCCCGGCCAGGAAGGCGACGCCGAGGAACACCGCGAGGAACGTGCCGGCGAAGCGGCGCCGGTGGGCGCGCAGCGAGGACAGACTCAGCCGTACCGAGGCGTTCATGTCCTCACCTCGAAGGCCTTCATACGGTCCAGGACCTTGTCGGCGGTCGGCGACTCCATACGGTCCACCAGGCGCCCGTCCGCGAGGAAGACGACCTCGTCGGCGTGAGCGGCGGCGACCGGGTC
This sequence comes from Streptomyces sp. NPDC050625, assembly GCF_040654755.1. Lineage (NCBI taxonomy): Bacteria > Bacillati > Actinomycetota > Actinomycetes > Kitasatosporales > Streptomycetaceae > Streptomyces > Streptomyces sp. NPDC050625. Next base: position 35,573 of record NZ_JBFAIQ010000036.1, on the reverse strand, counting down.
ATGGGTGACCATGACGACCGTGCGGCCGGTCCGGCGTACGGCCGAGCCGAGGAGCCCGAGGACCTCCTCGCCGGAGCGGGAGTCGAGGTTGCCGGTGGGCTCGTCGGCGAAGACGACGTCCGGCCGTCCGGCGAACGCCCGCGCCACGGCGACGCGTTGCTGCTGCCCTCCGGAGAGCTCGGAGGGGCGGTGGTGCAGCCGGTCGCGCAGGCCGACGACGTCGATCAGCGCGTCGATCCATTCCGGGTCGCCCCGGTCCCCGGCCAGGTCCAGCGGCAGGGTGATGTTCTCCGCGACGGTCAGCGTCGGCACCAGATTGAACGCCTGGAAGACGAAGCCGACGCGGTCGCGGCGGAGCAGGGTCAGGCGCCGGTCGTCGAGCGAGCCGAGGTCGGTGTCGCCGATGTAGGCGGTGCCCGAGGTGAGCGTGTCGAGCCCGGCCGCGCAGTGCATCAAGGTGGACTTGCCGGAGCCCGAGGGCCCCATGATCGCGGTGAAGCGTCCGACGGGAAAGTCCACGTCGATCCCGTCCAGCGCCCGTACGGCGGTGTCGCCGCGGCCGTACACCTTCACGGCGCCCTCGACCCGGGCGGCCGTACGGGCGGAGGTCATGGTGGTGGTCGTGGCGGTCATGCCGCACCGCCCTTGCCGACGCGGCCGAACTGCTCGTCCAGGACGGACAGCCGCCGCCAGTACTCGTCCTCGTCGATCTCGCCGGTGGCGAAGCGCCGGCCGAGGATCGCGATCGGCGAGTCGCCCTCCGGGCGCCGGCCGTCCATCGGGCGCCACGGTCCGGGGCGGCCGCGCCACACCGTGCGGCGAAGGACGGTGACGGCGCCGATCACGACGGCCGCCCAGATCAGCGGGAAGAACAGGATCCACGGGCCGGGGCCGCCGTCCCAGTGCGCCAGGGTCTGCATCTCGGTTCATCTCCTGTGCCGAAGCGTGTGGTGGTGATGCATCGAGACTGGCTCGGGGGAGGGGTCCGGGTCGTCGTACGGCCAGCGGCAGTGGGCGTACCTCCGCGGGAGTACGCGGGTGTGCGGCGGCTCCTCCCCCGGGCGGCGGCCGAAAGGGTGGCACCAGCCCGAGGGCCGTCCTGGAACGCGCGGGTGCCGGCCAGGGCGGCATGTACCGCCACTTCAAGGGCGAGCCGGACCTGGCGCCTGCGGCGATCCGGCGTACGGCCGAGGAGCTGAGGGCTACCGCCGAGGGAGTACTCGGCGGGCCGGGATCGCCGTACGAGCGCATCGAGACGTATCCGCTGCGCGAGCGCGATGTGCTGCGCGGCTGCCCGGTCGGCCGGTCAGCCGGTCAGCCGGTCAGCCGGTCAGCCGGTCAGCCGGTCAGCCGGTCAGCCGGTCGGCTGACGATGGACCCGGACGTGGCGCCGGGCCGGGACCGGCTGCCGAGCCGGTGGCGTTCCGCGCGGCGGGCGGGGCGCCACCTCGACCGCTCCCCCGACCCGGTCGTCCACCGTCAGGCCGCCGGGGCGGGCTGCCGGCCGGCCTTCGACGGCCCGTCGCGCGCCCGTCACGCCACCGACCGGCGCGTGCCGGACGCCGTACTGGCCCTGGCCGAGGCCGGGTTCGGGCACCGGCTGCCGCTCGGCGGGGACACCGTGGGCGCCGGCGCCCGGTCGGTCGACGACGGGCCAGGGATGCCGTACCTGCCGCGTCGGCGGCGTCCACGGCTCGAAGTGGCCCTCGGCGCGGAGCCGGTGGGGCGCGTCCTCACGCGGAACCCGTTGGAGGCGTTCGGCGTGGAGTGGCGGTGAGGACGCGTCGCGGTCGGGGACCGGGACGGCGTCCGATTGTCACTGGAGCGCGGCCAGCGGGTCGTCCAGTACCGGCTGCCAGGCCAACTCCGCTGCGCCGACCAGGCTGTTGTGGTCGAGGGTGCACGCGAGGATGGGGACACCGCCGCTCTGGCCCCACAGACTGCGGTCGGCGACGACCGCGCGGAGCCGGTCGGGGTCGGCGTCGAGCAGGGTGCGGTGCAGGCCGCCGAGGATGATGCGGTCGGGGTTGAGGATGTTCACCAGCCCGGCGAGGCCCAGGCCCAGACGGTCGATCAGGGCCTCGGCGGCGGTGCGCACGGTGGGGTCGTGGTAGTGGTTGCGGAGCAGGTCGTTGGCCTGCTGGAGCAGCGACACCTCGGGGCCGGGTTCGCGGCCGGCCTCGATGAGCAGGGCCAGTGGATCCGCCTCGACGTCCAGGCAGCCGCGGCTGCCGCAGTGACAGGGGCGGCCCTCGGGGTTCACCGTGAGATGGCCGACCTCGAGGGCCAGGCCCGAACTGCCCGTGTGCAGGCGGCCGTCGAGGACCAGTGCGCCGCCGACTCCCCGGTGTCCGGTGGCCACGCAGAGCAGGTCCCGGGCGCCGCGGCCCGCGCCGTGCCGGTGCTCGGCAAGCGCGGCGAGGTTGACGTCGTTGCCCGCGAACGCCGGGCCGCTGATCCCGGCCTCGGCAACGCACTCGGCGAAGATACGGCGGACCGGCGCGCCCACGGGCCAGGCCAGGTGCAGGGGGTTGAGGGCCAGGCCGTCGGGTTCGGCGACGGCGGACGGCACGGCGAGCCCGGCGCCCACGCAGCGGCGGCCCGTCGTACGGAGCAGTTCGGCGCCCGCCTCGACCACCGAGCCCAGCACCTTCGCCGGGTCCGCGTCCACGGTCTCGCAGCCCGGTGCCGTCGCCACGATCCGGCCGCCAAGCCCGACCAGCGCGGCCCGGAAGCCGTCGGCGTGCACCTGGGCGGCGAGCGCCACGGGCCCGTCGTCGGCCACCTCCAGCCGGTGCGAGGGGCGCCCCTGGGAACCGGCCGCCGCGCCCGGCCGGGCGTCCACCCGGATCAGCCCGAGCGCCTCCAGCTCGGCGGCCACCGCACCGGCCGTCGCCCGGGTCACCCCCAGTTCGGCGGTGAGCACGGCCCGGGTCGGCGCGCGCCCGGTGTGCACGAGCTCCAGCGCGGGCCCCAGCGCGCCGCGCCCCCGGTCCAGTCGCGTCCTGGAGGTGGTTCCTTCCCCCGCCGCCCGGGGGTCCGCCTTGCCGCTCATGAAGGCGAGTCTCCCATGATCCGCAGACCGGCCGGCCTGCGCCGCAATCTAGAGTCCACTCACCCTCAGGGTGATGTTCAACCGCCCGGTGAGCCCGAGTCCGGGCGGCGCCGTGCCGGGGTGCACCCGCGGCACCCCGTGGTGGGCCAGGCGCGACACGCCGCCGAAGACGAACAGGTCCCCGCTGCGCAGCTCCACGTCCGTATAGGGCCTGGTCCGGGTCTCGGTGTTGCCGAAGCGGAAGACGCAGGTGTCGCCGAGGCTCAGCGACACCACCGGCGCGTCGGACTTCTCGTCGCTGTCGCGGTGCATTCCCATGCGGGCGTCGCCGTCGTAGAAGTTGATCAGTGCGATGTCGTACGGCGCCGATGCCACCGCCCGCGGGCCCAGCGCGTCGGCCACCGCCCGGCGGCCCAGCTCGCCCAGCCAGGAGGGGAACGGTTTCACCCGGGCCCCGTCGCCGTCGACGACCGTGCGGGCGTAGGCGTACGGGTACCAGTGCCAGCCCAGGCAGACCTGGCGGGCGGTCATGGTGCCGCCGCCGGGGGTGCGGACCGTGCGCAGGCCCGCCGGCGGGCGCGCCCACTCCCGGCAGGCCGCAAGCAGCCCCCGCTGGGCGCGGGTGTCGAGCCAGTCCGGCATGTGCACGGCGCCGGGGGCGACCTCGGTGCGCTCCCTGGGGAACAGCTCCACGTCCATGCGTTCCATCCTGCCCCAGGACCCGCCCGACCGGGTCTGAGCTGCGGCTCCGCTAGCCTGGACACACAATGAGCGATCGCATGACGACTGCGTGGGGCGAGTTCGAGCTGTCCCGCTTCCCCGAGGATCCACGTGACCGACTGCGCGCCTGGGACGCCTCCGACGCGTATCTGCTGCGGCGTCTGGCCCAGGAGCGAATCCCGTTGTCCGGCACGGTCGTGGTCCTGGGGGACCGCTGGGGCGCGCTGGTCACGGCACTCGCGGAGCACGGGCCGGTACAGATCACCGACTCCTTCCTCAGCCAGGAGGCGACCCGGGCGAACCTCGCGCGGGCCGGCGTCGAGCCCGGTGCCGTACGGCTCCTCACCACCCAGGATCCCCCGCCGGACCGCGTCGACGTCCTGCTGGTGCGGGTGCCGAAGAGCCTGGCGCTCCTGGAGGACCAGTTGCAGCGGCTGGCGCCCGCCGTGCACGAGGGCACGGTCGTCGTGGGCACCGGGATGGTGAAGGAGATCCACACCTCGACGCTGGAGCTGTTCGAGCGGATTCTCGGGCCGACCCGGACCTCGCTCGCGGAGCAGAAGGCCCGGCTGATCCTCTGCACCCCGGACCCGGCGCTGGAGCGCGCCGCCAATCCCTGGCCGTACAGCTACGCCCTCCCCGAGGGCATCGGCGCGGTCTCCGGGCGCACCGTCGTCAACCACGCGGGCGTGTTCTGCGCCGACCGGCTGGACATCGGCACGCGGTTCTTCCTCCAGCATCTGCCGGCCGGCCGCGGCCCGCGCCGGGTCGTGGACCTGGGGTGCGGCAACGGGGTCGTGGGTACGGCGGTGGCGCTGGCCGATCCCGCGGCCGAGGTGCTGTTCGTGGACGAGTCGTTCCAGGCCGTGGCGTCGGCGGAGGCCACGTACAAGGCCAACGGGGTGCCGGGGCACGCGGAGTTCCGGGTCGGGGACGGGCTGGCGGGGGTGGCGCCCGGCAGCGTGGACGTCGTCCTCAACAACCCTCCGTTCCACTCCCACCAGGCGACGACGGACACGACGGCGTGGCGGATGTTCACCGGGGCGCGGCGCGCGCTGCGGCCGGGCGGCGAGCTGTGGGTGATCGGCAACCGCCACCTGGGCTACCACGTGAAGCTGCGGCGCCTGTTCGGCAACAGCCGACTGGTGGCCTCCGACCCGAAGTTCGTGGTGCTCAAGGCCGTCAAGCGGTAGCGGTCGAACCCGGTCGGCCGAGCCCCGTCGGCCGAGCCCTGTCGGCCGAGCCCCGTCCGTCGAATACTGTTGGCCGAAACCGGTCGGCGGGCTAGCCGAGCACCCCGATGATCCGTGTCACCTCCCGTGCCATCGCCTCCCGCCCCACGCTGAGGTACTTGCGCGAGTCGACCGCCTCGGGATGGGCGGCGAGGAAGTCCCGAATGGCGCCGGTCATCGCCATGTTGAGGGCGGTCCCGACATTGACCTTGGCGATGCCGCCCGCGACGGCCGCGACGAGTCCCTCGTCCGGCACGCCCGAGGAACCGTGCAGCACGAGCGGAACGGACACGGTGGCGGACAGCCGTTTGAGGAGTTCGTGGTCGAGGGCTGCCGTGCGGGTCGTCATGGCGTGGACGCTGCCGACGGCAACGGCCAGGGCGTCGACGCCGGTGTCCGCGACGAAGGCGGCCGCCTGGCCGGGGTCGGTACGGGCTCCGGGCGCATGGGCGTCCAGCGGTGGTCGGCCCTTTCCGCCGATCTCCCCCAACTCCGCCTCGATCCAGAGCCCTTGGCCGTGCGCCCAGTCGACCGCGGAGCGGGTCGCGGCCAGGTTCTCGGCGTACGGAAGGCGGGCCGCGTCGTACATCACGGAGCCGAAGCCTGCGTCGGCCGCCTGGCGCAGCAGGTCGTCGCTCTGTACGTGGTCCAGGTGCAACGCGACGGGCACACCGGAGCGTTCGGCGGCGGCCGCGGCCGCGCGGGCCAGCGGGAGCAGGCGTCCGTAGCGGAACCTGACGGCGTTCTCGCTGACTTGGAGGACGACGGGCGCGTCCGCCGCTTCGGCTCCGGCGATGACGGCCTCGACGTGTTCGAGCGTGATGATGTTGAAGGCGGCGACGGCTGAGCGTGCCTCGGCGGCGCGGGTGACGAGCTCGCCGGTGCGTGCGAGGGGCACGGCTTCTCCTCCCGGGTCGTGGGTCAGGGGGTGAGGATCACCGAGCGGGTGAGGTGGCGGGGCCGGTCGGGGTCGAGGCCCCGGCGGGCGGCGACGGCCACCGCGAGGCGCTGGGCGCGGACGAGTTCGGCGAGCGGGTCGAGCGAGCCCTCGACCCACAACCCGCCGGTGGTGCGCACCTGTTCGGCCAGTCCGTCCGGCGCCCCGCCGAACATCCAGGTCGCCGTCCCGCGCGTGGTGATGCTGATGGGGCCGTGCCGGTACTCCATCGCCGGGTAGGCCTCCGTCCAGGACAGCGAGGCCTCGCGCATCTTCAGCCCGGCCTCGCTCGCCAGTCCGACGGTCCAGCCGCGGCCCAGGAAGGTGAACTGGGTGCAGTCGGCGAGTCCTTCGGGCAGGGGGGTGGACAGCGCGGCGCGGGCGTCGGCGACGACCGTGTCGGTGTGCAGGCCGAGGTGGGCGCGGAGCACTGTGAGCGCGCTGGTGGCGAACCGGGTCTGCACGACGGACCGTTCGTCCGCGAAGTCCAGTACGACGACGTCGTCGGCGGCCGTCAGCACGGGGGTGTCCGGGTCCGCGGTGATCGCGGTGGTGCGGGTGCGTCCCTTCAACTGCCCCAGCAAATCCAGCACTTCGGTGGTGGTGCCGGAGCGGGTGAGGGCGACGACACGGTCGTAGGGGCGCCCGTACGGGAACTCGGACGCGGCGAAGGCGTCGGTCTCGCCCCGGCCTGCCCCTTCCCGCAGGGCCGCGGCCGCCTGCGCCATGAAGTACGAGGTGCCGCAGCCGACGATCGCGACCCGCTCCCCTTCTCCCGGCAGCGCCCTGCCGCTGTGGGCCGCCTGTTCGGCCGCACGTATCCAGCACTCGGGCTGGCTGCTCAGCTCGTCCTCGACATGGGTCATGCCGTGCCCCTCCCCTGGCTGATTTTTCTTGCAAGATATAGCCAGCTTTCAAGCACAATCAAGCATTCGAGGCGAGACGGGGTGCGCTAGGGTCGCGGAAGATCGAGGAACGGAGGCTCCGGATGTCGCGCGACGCCCGCTGGAAGGCGCTGCTGGAACTGCTCGTGGAACGCGGCCGCCTGGACGTCGAGGAGGCGGCGGCGGAACTGTCGGTGTCGGCCGCGACCATCCGCCGGGACTTCGACCGGCTCGCCGAGCAGCAGATGCTGGTGCGCACCCGGGGCGGTGCGGTCGTGCACGGGGTGTCGTACGAACTGCCGCTGCGCTACAAGACGGCCCGGCACGCCTCCGAGAAGCAGCGCATCGCCAAGGCGGTGGCGGACCTGGTCGCGCCGGGCGAGGCGGTGGGCCTGACCGGCGGTACGACCACGACCGAGGTGGCCCGCGCGCTGGCCGTGCGCGCGGACCTCGCCTCCGGGTCACCGGCGCTGACCGTCGTCACCAATGCGCTCAACATCGCCAACGAGCTGGCCGTACGGCCCCAGTTCAAGATCGTGGTGACGGGCGGGGTCGCGCGTCCGCAGTCGTACGAGCTGATCGGGCCGCTGGCGGACGGTGTGCTCGGCCAGATCACGCTCGACGTGGCGGTGCTCGGGGTGGTGGCCTTCGACGTCACGCACGGCGCGGCAGCGAACGACGAGGCGGAGGCCGCGATCAACCGGCTGCTGTGCGAACAAGCCGAACGAGTGATCGTCGCGGCCGACTCGAGCAAGCTCGGCCGGCGGGCGTTCGCCCGGATCTGCGCGGCCGAGATGGTGGACACACTCGTCACGGACACGGCGGTGGAGCGGGACACCGTGCGCCGGTTCGAGGAGGCGGGGATGCGGGTCGTCGCCGTGTGACGCCCGGTCGCACCGCGTCAGATGCCGCCGGGATCGGCCCGGACGAACCCCGCGCCCCGCTGGTCGTTGCAGCCGGCCTCGAACCGGCCGACGGGGTCCGGCCAGACCTGCTGGGCCTGGAGCGCAACGCTGACCAGGGTCATCAGCAGATCGACGTCGCTCGTGGCGTCGAGGCGTATGGTCACCCACTGCGAACCCGGGACGAGCCGGATCGCCCCCGAACCCATGAGGTCCTTGGTGAATCGCCGGATGGCACGGTCCGTCAGATGCAGGTCGACGTCCCGGTCCGAATGGAAGTGGACGATCTCACCCCGGTCCGAGCTGAGCGCCTGCCCCAGGCCGCAGCTCGGTACGGCCTGTCTCAGGTCCGGCCAGGTCGCCAGTTGCGTGAGAGCACGCGAGGCCAACGTCATGGGCCCATCATGGCCCGCTCACTCTTCCGCAACCAGCACGTGAGCAAGCATTAACCGACCCGTATCCATGGTCTGTCCGAAGACGCACCGCCGGAGAATCGTCCCCATGTCCTCCCGGACCAGGCACTTGCGCATGTTCTGCCCACCCCGACCAGGCGAGCGGGTGGCCGGAAGACGTCAGAAGTCACCGCCGGGCCGCAGGTGTTCGATGCCGACGACGGTCCGGCGGCCGCGCACGAACAACCGGATGACGACTCCGTACGGCTCGGACACCCACCACCCCCGGCCGTCAGCCCGCGCGCCAAGGCAGGCGTGCCACGACCAGGTTCGGGTCCCGCATGGTGAGGTACGCCGCGCTGGGCACGTAGACGCTGCGGTCGCGCACGGCCACCGAGGTCGGGTCGGCCAGGCCGTCCTTTCGTGCGAGCACGGTCGTGCGGGTGCCGTCCGGTCGCACCAGGGCGACCTGCCCGGTGGCGGCCAGGGCCGCGAGGACGGTGTGCCCGCGGCCGGTGAAGGCGAAGTCGTCGATCCCGTGCAGCCCGGTCGCCCTGGTCTCGATCGTGTCCGCGGAGTCGTCCGGCCGTACCGGGATGCGCAGCAGCGTCCCCCGGTCGCTGTTGGACACCCATACGGAATGGCCGTGGACCTTGATGCCGTTGGCGCCGAAGCCGCCCGAGGGGGCGCGGGACGGGGCGAGCGCGGGGGCCTTGGCCCATTTCGTGGCGGTTCCGCCCGTCTGCGGGACGCGCCAGACGGTGCCCAGCACCGAGTCGGCGGCGTAGAGCACACCGCGGTGCTCGTCGAGGGCGAGCCCGTTGGGCAGTCCGTCGGCCGGGAGCTTCGCGATCTGCTCGGGTGTGCCGCCGTCGCGCGTGATGCGCCAGATGCCGGTCTTGCGGGTCCCGGTCGCATAGGTGACGTAGAGCGTGCCGTCGTGGGCCCGGGCGATGCCGAGGACCACGGCGCTGTGGACGATGGGGGTGTTCGGGTTCTTGACCTCGGGCAGGGTCGCGAGGATGCGGGTGCGGCCGCGCGGGGTGACGTTGGCGACCTGCCGGGCGAACGCGAAGGCCAGATCGGCGGAGCCGTCGCGTTCCAGCGCGATGTTCTCCGGTGTCTGCCCGGCGGCGAAGTCGAAGCGGGCGACGACACGCGCGTCCGAGCGCTCCGGCTCACCGCCCGACGCGGTGGCCGACGCGAGCACGCTGACGGTGACGGCTGCCACGGCGGCGCCGGCCAGACGCGGAAGACGGGGCATGGAAACCTCTCTTCGAACAGGACATGAGCACCGCCACACGGGCCCGGACCACGATGAGGGTGCGCAGGTGAGCGGCGTCGGCAGCCGGGGCCGGAGGGTCGCCCGCGCGGGCCATGCCATGGGGCTGCTTGCCGCACACATGGAGGACGGAGCGTGCGTCCGGCCCTGCCCTTGTCCGGCCTTCGGCACCCCTCTAGGCTGACTTTGTGCCGCTAATAAACAAAACCCGATCGCACAGTGTCGTGCCGGGCAGCGACCTCACCCGTCTCCGTGTCGCCCTGACCGTGTTCTTCGCGCTGGACGGCTTCGTCTTCGCCGGCTGGGTCGTCCGCATCCCGGCCATCAAGGAGCAGACCCACGCCTCGGCCACCGGGCTGGGCTTCGCGCTGCTCGGCGTCTCGGCCGGCGCGGTGATCACAATGATGCTCACGGGGCGGCTGTGCCGCCGCTACGGAAACCACCCGGTGACCGTCGTGTGCGCCGTCCTCCTCTCCCTCAGCGTCGCGCTGCCACCGCTCACCCACTCGGCGCCCGCGCTCGGCGCCGTGCTGCTGGTGTTCGGGGCGGCCTACGGCAGCATCAACGTCGCCTTCAACAGCGCGGCCGTCGACCTGGTGACCGCGCTGGGTCGACCGGTCATGCCCAGCTTCCACGCCGCGTTCAGCCTGGGTGGCATGACCGGGGCGGGCCTCGGCGGGCTGGTCGCGGGGTCCCTCTCCCCCACCCGCCATCTGTTCGGCCTCACCCTGGTCGGCCTGCTGGTCACCGCCGTCGCGGGACGCATTCTGCTGCGCGAGCAGGTCCCGGTTCCGCCGGACGGGCCCCGGCCCCGGTCCGGGCCTGCGAGCAGCGACCCGGCCCCGCCCCGGGGCGACACCCCGCGCCGCGCGGATCGCCGTACGCGCGGGCTCGTCGCCGTCTTCGGCCTGATCGCGCTGTGCACGGCGTACGGCGAAGGCGCCATGGCCGACTGGGGCGCGCTCCACCTCGAACAGGACCTCGACGCCTCACCCGGTCTCGCGGCCGTCGGGTACTCGTGCTTCGCGCTGGCCATGACCGTGGGGCGGCTGACCGGCACCGCGCTGCTCGAACGTCTGGGCCGCACCCGGACCGTCGTCGCCGGAGGCGGCACCGCCGCGGCCGGCATGCTGCTCGGCTCGCTCGCCCCGTCCGTGTGGGCGGCGCTGATCGGGTTCGCCGTCACCGGACTCGGCCTCGCCAACCTCTTCCCGGTCGCCGTGGAGCGGGCCGGTGCCCTGGCCGGCCCGTCCGGCGTCGCGGTCGCCTCCACCCTGGGCTACGGCGGCATGCTCCTCGGGCCGCCCGCGATCGGCTTCATGGCCGACTGGTTCTCCCTGCCGACCGCGCTCACCAGCGTCGCGGCACTGGCGGCGGTGGCGGCCCTGATCGGCGTCATCACTCGCCGCGCGGCATCGGGCTGACCCCACGTCAGGCCCGCGGACACAACTCGCCCAGCAAAAGGTGCGGAGCCTCGGTGCATGCCCCAGCATGATCATCATGGCTCAGGCTCAGACCCAGTCGACCGAGAGTCCCGGCTCCGCACCGCCTACGGCCAAGCCGGCGCCTGCGGCCAAGCCGACGACTGCGGTCAGGCTCACGCCCACGGCCAGGCTGACGCGGCCCACGCTGACGGCGATGGTCGTCGGTTCCATGGTGGGCGCCGGTGTCTTCGCGCTGCCCCGGCGCTTCGCCGAACAGACCGGTGTCGCCGGTGCCCTGATCGCCTGGGGGGTCGCGGGTAGCGGCATGCTGATGCTGGCGCTCGTCCTGCGGACCCTCGCGCTGCGGCGGCCGGACCTCGACGCGGGCGTGTACGCCTATGCCAAGGCGGGGTTCGGCGAGTACCTGGGCTTCTTCTCGGCGTTCGGGTACTGGGCGAGCGTCTGCGTCGGCAATGTGGCGTACTGGGTGCTGATCATGTCGACGGTGGGCACGGTGTGGCCCGCGCTGGGCGAGGGCGACACGGTCGTGGCCGCCGCCCTGTCCACGGTCGGCCTGTGGGGGTTCTTCCTGCTGATCCGGCGAGGTGTCAGGGAGGCCGCCTCGGTCAACAGGATCGTCACGGTGGCGAAGGTCGTCCCCGTCCTGCTCTTCGTCGTCCTGGCCCTGTGCTACCTCGACACGGACGTCTTCGCCGCCAACTTCCACGGCACCGCCCACGCCGGTTCGCTGTTCGACCAGGTCCGCGGCACCCTGCCTGTGACGGTGTTCGTGTTCCTCGGGGTGGAGGGCGCCAGTGTCTACTCCCGGCACGCGAAACGGCGCGAGGACGTCGGCCGCGCGACCCTGCTCGGGTTCCTGAGCGTCCTGTGCGTCTTCGCCTCGGTGACGATCGTGTCGTACGGGATCATGCCCATGAGCGAGATCGCCCAGCTGCGCCGGCCCTCCATGGCGGGCGTCCTGGAGCACGCGGTCGGCACCTGGGGCGGGGTCCTCGTCGGCGTCGGGCTGATCATCTCGGTCCTCGGGGCGTACCTCGCCTGGACGCTGATGGCCGCCGAGGTGCTGTTCGTCGCCGCCCAGGACGGCGACATGCCGCGCTTTCTGCGCCGGGCGACCGCGGACGGCGTGCCCGTACGCGCGCTGCTGATGACGACCCTGCTGTCCCAGGCCGTGCTGGTCATCACGCTGTTCGCGAAGGACGCCCTCACCTTCGCGCTCCGTCTGACGAGCGCGCTGTCCCTGGTCCCGTACCTGCTGGCGGCGGCCTTCGCGGCGAAGGTCGCGGGGCAGCGAAGGACCCGGCGGCGCGGCACCTGGGAACTGGTGGTCGCCTGCCTCGCCACGGTCTGCACGGCCTTCCTCCTCTTCGCGGCGGGCCCGAAGTTCCTGCTGGTGTCGTTCATCGTCTACGCCCCGGCGACCGTCCTGTTCGTGATGGCCCGCCGGGAACAGGGCCGCCGTCTCTTCTCGGAGCGCGAACGCGTCGTCCTCGCCGTCTCGGTCGCCGGAGCGGGCCTCGGGACCCTCGCCCTGACGCTCGGCTGGATCAGCCTCTGACCCCCGTAGGCAGGCTGCGGAAGGTTCTCGTATGCGCGGTCGTTCCATACGGCACACTCACCTGCATGGAGACTGCCGACTTCCTTCAGACCCTGGACCGGGAGGGCCGGTTGCTGGCCGCGGCCGCCGAGGCGGCGGGGACCGACGCCAAGGTGCCGACCTGCCCACAGTGGCAGGTGCGCGACCTGCTGCGGCACACCAGCGCGGTGCATCGCTGGGCCGCCGGGATCGTCGCCGACGGGCACACGGCGCCGCGCCCCTTCGGTGACCTCCCGGACCTCGACGGCGCCGAGTTGGTGGCCTGGTACCGGGACAGCCATGCCCGCCTGGTCGACACCCTGGCCGCGGCGCCGTCCGACCTGGAGTGCTGGACCTTCCACCCCGCGCCCTGCCCCTCGCCGCTGGCGTTCTGGACCAGGCGGCAGGCCCACGAGACGACCGTGCATCGCTATGACGCCGAGTCCGCGCGGGCCGGGGCTGCGTCCCCGGTCGCCCGGGACTTCGCGGTGGACGGCATCGACGAGTTGCTGCGCGGCTTCCACGCCCGCACGAGGAGCCGGGTGCGCACGGACGAGCCGCGTGTGCTGCGGGTGCGCGCCTCGGACTCCGGGGACGTGTGGACCGTACGGCTGTCCGCGGAGCCGCCCATGACCACGCGGGACGAGTCCGGCGTGGCGGAGGCCGAACTGTCCGGCCCGGCCGACCAGTTGTACCTCGCCCTGTGGAACCGGGCGCCGATGCCCGACGTGACCGGTGACGCCGCGCTCGCCGCGCTGTGGCGGGAGCGGTCCGGCATCTGACGGCGGCCGGTCAGCCCGCCAGCATCCGGATCAGTACCGCGCGCTGCACCGGCAGCACCTCGCCGTGCAGCGCGCGCCCCTTCGGTGTGAGCGCCACCCGCACGCCCCGCCGGTCCTCCGCGCACATGGCCCGGTCGACCAGGCCGTCCTTCTCCAGACGGGCGATCAGCCGGGACAGGGCGCTCTGGCTGAGATGCACCCGCTCCGAGATCTCCTGGACGCGATAGGCGCAGCCGCCATCCGCCGCGCGGCCCTCGGCGAGCAGGTCGAGGACCTCGAAGTCGCTGGCGCACAGGCCGTGTCCGTGCAGGGCGCGGTCGAGCTCGCACTGGGTGCGGGCGTGCAGCGCCAGGATGTCCCGCCACTGGTTCACGAGCGCCTGCTCGGCATTCTTCGCCGCCATGGCCGCACCGTAGCAGAGAAATGGATTCCTTGCATCGGAATTAAATGCGCTTGCAGTCGATGCATATGCATGTAGTCTCTTCGTCATGACCTCTCCGCTCACCACCCCCGCGGCCCCGTCGTCGGCGGTTCGCTGGACTCCCCGGCTGTGGGGCACCCTGCTGGTGCTCTGCGCCGCGATGTTCCTCGACGCGCTCGATGTGTCGATGGTCGGCGTCGCCCTGCCGTCCATCGGCTCCGACCTCCAACTCTCCACGTCGACGCTGCAATGGGTCGTCAGCGGCTACATCCTGGGATACGGCGGGCTGCTCCTCCTCGGCGGCCGCACCGCCGACCTGCTCGGCCGGCGTCAGGTGTTCCTGGTGGCCCTCGGCGTCTTCGCGCTCGCCTCACTGCTCGGCGGCCTCGTCGACTCGGGTCCGCTGCTGATCGCCAGCCGTTTCATCAAGGGCCTGAGCGCGGCGTTCACGGCTCCCGCGGGCCTCTCGATCATCACCACGACCTTCCCCGAGGGTCCGCTGCGCAACCGCGCCCTGTCCATCTACACCACCTGCGCGGCCACCGGCTTCTCCATGGGTCTGGTGCTCTCCGGCCTGCTGACCGAGGCCAGTTGGCGGCTCACCATGCTGCTGCCGGCGCCCATCGCGCTGCTCGCCCTGCTCGCCGGCCTCAGGCTGCTGCCGCGCACCACGCGCGAACGCGACCACGACGGCTACGACATCCCGGGCGCCGTCCTCGGCACCGCGTCGATGCTGCTGCTCGTCTTCACCGTCGTCCAGGCGCCCGAGGCAGGCTGGGCATCCGCCCGCACCCTGCTGTCGTTCCTCGCGGTGGCCGCCTTGCTGACCGTCTTCGTCCTGGTCGAGCGGCGCGCGGTGAGCCCGCTGATCCGGCTCGGCGTGCTGCGCTCCGGCAGCCAAGTACGGGCCCAGCTCGGCGCGGTGGCCTTCTTCGGGTCGTACGTCGGATTCCAGTTCCTGACCACGCTGTACATGCAGTCGCTGCTCGGCTGGTCGGCGCTGCACACCGCGCTGGCCTTCCTGCCCGCGGGCGCGCTGGTGGCGGTGTCCTCGACGAAGGTCGGCTCGGTCGTCGACCGGTTCGGCACACCGCGGCTGATCGCGGTGGGCTTCGCGCTGATGGTCGTCGGGTACGCCCTGTTCCTGCGTATCGACCTCGACCCGGTGTACGCGGCCGTCGTCCTGCCGTCGATGCTGCTGATCGGCGCGGCCTGCGCGCTGGTCTTCCCGTCGCTCAACATCCAGGCCACCAACGGCGTCGAGGACCACGAGCAGGGCATGGTCTCCGGTCTGCTCAACACCTCGGTCCAGGTCGGCGGCGCGATCTTCCTGGCGGTGGTCACGGCCGTGGTCACCGCGGGCGCCCCCGACCGCGCGACCCCGCAGGCCGTGCTCGACAGCTACCGGCCCGGGTTCATGGTGGTCACGGGCATCGCCGTGGCCGGGCTGCTCATCACGCTCACCGGTCTGCGCGGTCGCCGCACACGGCCGTCGATCGTGGTCGCCAGGTCCACCGTGGAGGAGGCGCCGGCGGAACCGGTACCGGTACCGGTCCGCGACTAGCGGGACGCCTCCGCGCGTGCGCCCGGCGGGGTTTCGCTTGCCCCGCCGGGCGCACGGCTGTGAGACTTCCCGCATGAACGGGTACGGGGGACGACGCACCAAGGCCGAGCAGGACGCGGCGACGGTCGAGGCCGGGTACGCGCTGCTCAGCGCGGGGTTCGCGGCGGCGGTGGTCTTCGGAGCCGTGGCCGGACCGGCGTTCCTCTTCGAGCTGCCGGACCTGCTGTCCGCCTTGCTGCTGCGCTCGGGTCTGGCGCTGGCGGCGGTCGTCGGCGTCGCGCGGGTCGTGTCCGTGCTGGTCCGCTTCCGTCGCGGGCCTCATCCCAGCCAGCCGGGCCGCACCAGCCCCGACTCGTAGGCCAGCACCACGAGTTGGGCCCGGTCGCGCGCCCCCAGCTTCACCATCGTGCGGCTCACATGGGTCTTCGCGGTGAGGGGGCTGACGACCAGGCGGCGGGCGATCTCCTCGTTGGACAGCCCGATGCCGACCAGGGCCATCACCTCCCTTTCCCGCTCCGTGAGTTGGGCCAGTGCGTCGGCGGCCGCCGGCTCCTTGGAACGGGCCGCGAACTCGGCGATCAGCCGGCGGGTCACCCCCGGCGAGAGCAGTGCGTCGCCCTCGACCACCGCCCTTACGGCGCGCACGAGTTCCTCGGGCTCGGTGTCCTTCACCAGGAAGCCCGACGCGCCCGAGCGGAGCGCCTCGAAGACGTACTCGTCGAGTTCGAAGGTGGTGAGCATGACCACCTTCACGTCCTTCAGCTCCGGCGCACCGGTGATACGGCGGGTGGCGGCCAGGCCGTCCAGGAGCGGCATGCGGATGTCCATCAGGACGACGTCGGGGCGCAGTTCGCGCACCTCGCGCAGGGCCTCCTCGCCGTCGGCCGCCTCACCGGCCACCTCGATGTCCTGTTGCGCGTCCAGCAGCGCCTTGAAGCCGGCCCGCACCAATGACTGGTCGTCGGCGAGCAGTACACGGATCATGGGCCGTCCTCCTTGACCTTCACCTTCAACGGCAGTACGGCGAGCACCCGGAAGCCCCCGTCGGGACGCGGGCCCGCCTCGATCGTGCCACCCAGCGCGGCGGCCCGTTCCCTCATCCCCGCCAGCCCGTTCCCGCTGCCGCCCGCGTCCTCGCCGGTCGCGGGTCCGTCGTCGTCGATCCGCAGCCGCAGCACGCCGTCGTCGTCCTCGAAGCACACGCGCGCGTGCCGCGAGCCGGAATGCCGTACGACATTGGTCAGCGCCTCCTGGACGATCCGGAACGCCGCGAGGTCGGCGCCCGGCGCGAGGCGCGGCGGCTCGCCCTCGACGTCGACCGTGAGGCCCGCGCCCGCCGCCTGTTCCACCAGCTCCGGCAGCCGGTTCAGGCCGGGCGCGGGGGCGCGCGGCGCGGCGCCGGGGGCACGCAGGGTGTCCAGGACCTGGCGCACCTCCCCGAGCGCCTCCTTGCTGGCGGCCTTGATGGTGGTGAGCGCCTCGCGTGCCTGCTCCGGGTCGGTGTCGAGGAGGGCGAGGCCGACACCCGCCTGCACATTGATGACGGAGATGCTGTGGGCCAGGACGTCGTGCAGCTCGCGGGCGATCCGCAGCCGCTCCTCGTCCGCGCGCCGGCGGGCCGCCTGGGCGCGGTCGGCACGCTCCCGCGCCCACTGCTCCCGCCGTACCCGGGCCAGTTCGGAGACCGCGACGACGGCCACGACCCAGGTCGCGATGACGATCTCCTGGTTGAGGCTCGCGGCCTGGTCGCCCGGTGGCGGAAGCCAGCGGTAGAGCCAGAGCGTGATCAGGGCGTGCCCGGCCCAGAGCATCCCGACCGACGTCCAGGCCGCGAGTCGGTGGCCCGTGACGACGGCACTGAAGCAGCTGACGGCGACGGTCAGGAAGATCGGTCCGTACGGGTAGCCGGCGCCCAGGTAGACCAGGGCGGTCGTGGCCGTGCCGAACGCCACGAACGTGGGGTACCGCTGGCGCCAGAGCAGCAGCCCCGAGGCCACGAGCAGCAGCACGCGCGCGTAGCCGTCGAGCTGCACGCGATGGAGCTGTTCGCGCGCGGCGAAGTTCGAGCCGAACACCACGAAGACCATGAGCGGCAGGGTGGAGCGCCACGGCAGGCGGGCGCGGCCCGGCTCGGCGTCGCCGTCCGGGTGGTGCCACCACGGCGGTCCGTACCGCCACCACTGCGGCGGGCCGTGCCCGCGCACGCGCTGCTCTCCCATGTCCGCCACGCTAGACGTCCGCGGTCCGCAAGGACGTCAGCCGGGCGAGGTGATCACACGTACTCCCCGGGGAGTACGCCCGCCGGCGTGATCAGTGACCGCCCGCCAGCTCGTCCACCTCGGCGGCGAACAGCAGCTCGGGGTCGAATCCCATGCCGGTGAAATGACCCGCGAGCTCCAGTGAGAGGTGCCCGTGCAGACGGGTCCAGCACAGCAGCGCCCGGTGCAGGGCCGCGGGCGGGGCGGGGTGGCCGCCCGCCCACTGCCGGTGATCCGCGAGGTGGGCGTCGAAGGTGTCGGGGCCGTGAGTGTCGGCGGCGCCGTGGGTATCGGGGCCGTGGGTGTCGGCGTCCGCGGCCACGCACACGTCGAGCAGTGCGGCCATGATCTCCTGGGCGATCGCCGTGATGTCGTCCGGGGCGTGATAGCCGGGTACCGGCGTGCCGTAGACCAGGAAATACCGCTGGGGGTCCGCGAGCGCCCAGCGGCGCAGGGCGTGCGCGAGACCGGGCAGTCCGCCGCCCGAGTCGGCGGCGGCGCGGAAGGTGTCCGCCAGGCTGCGGTAGGCGTCGCGGATCAGCTCGGTGATCAGTTCGTCCCGGCCGCCGAAGTACCGGTAGAGAGCCGGGCCGCTCATGCCCAGCTCCTTGGCGATGGCGTTGAGGGAGAGCCCCGTCGCTCCCGCCGAGGCGATCTGTTCCCAGGCCCGCGCCTTGATCTCCGCACGCACCTGGCTGCGGTAACGCTCGCGAGGGCTCGCCGCGCCTGCCGTCATCGCCTCCACGCTCCTCTCCGTCCGGTTCGTTTCAACCTATCACTGCAGCGATAGCCAATAACGGACATTCTCGCGAGAGCTTGACACTCACGCTATCCATCGTCATGTTAGTTACAGCTTCTAACGCAAACGAATGGCTCTACACGGAGGTCGTCATGGAAAGCACGGAACTCGTCGAGGTCGTCCTACCGGGAACGGTCGAACCGGAGGGGCTCCAGTTCCGGCGCCGGGACATACCGGCCGCGGGTGCCGGGCAGATCGTGGTCCGGGTGGAGGCCACCGGGGTCTCCTTCGCGGAGCAGCAGATGCGCCGCGGCCGGTACTACGACCAGCCGCCCTTCCCCTTCGTGCCCGGCTACGACCTGGTCGGCACGGTGCTGACGGCCGGCCCCGGCGTCACCCCCGGCCTCGTGGGCAAGCGGGTGGCGGCGCTGGTGAAGGTCGGCGGCTGGGCCAGCCATGTGGTGCTCGACGCCGCCGACGCGGTGGAGGTGCCGGCCGGCATCGGCGCGGCGGAGGCGGAGACCCTGGTGGTCAACGGCATCACCGCCTGGCAGATGCTCCACCGCAAGGCCCGCGTGCGCAGCGGCGGCACGATCCTCGTCCACGGGGCCAACGGCGGTGTGGGCACTGTCCTCGTCCAGCTGGCGCTGGCGGCCGGCCTGAAGGTGATCGGCACGGCGTCGGCCCGTCATCACGACGCGCTGCGCGAACTGGGCGTGACTCCCGTCGACTACCGCACCGAGGACGTCCCGGCCCGGGTCCGCGCACTCGCCCCTGGTGGAGTCGACGCCGTCTTCGACCACGTCGGCGGCCGGAGCGTGATCGACTCCTGGCGGCTGCTCGCGCCCGGCGGCACGCTCGTCTCCTACGGCAGCGCCGCCGCCCGGGACGACACGGGCTCCAAGCAGTGGCCCGTCCTGAAGATCCTCGGCCGGGTGTGGCTGTGGAACGCGCTGCCCAACGGCCGCCACGCGTACTTCTTCAACGTCTGGGCCGGCCGCGCCCTGAGCAAGGACCGCTTCCGGGCCCGCCTGGGCGCCGACCTCACCGAGGTGTTCCACGCCCTCCAGCGCGGCGAGGTCACCGCCCGGATCGCCGCCCGGCTGCCTCTGACGGAGGTCGCCGAGGCCCTGCGGCTGGCCGAGTCCGGCACGGTGGCCGGCAAGGTCGTCCTGATCCCGCAGGAGCAGGAGCAGGACCAGCAGGACCAGCAGGACCAGCAGGAGCAGGACTAGTCGTGCTGAGCATGGGGGAGGACCAGACCCACACCGTGGGCGAGCCGGGCCGCCGCGTGCCGGAAGAACGGCTCACGGTCCTCCACCACCTTGGTGAACTGCCCGAACAGCTCGAACCCGACCAGGCCGTACAGCTGCGCCCAGGCCGCGACCAGGGCCACGACCACCTCGGGCGGCAGGTCGGGGGCCAGGTCGGCGGCCATGCGCCGGGCCTCGGGCGCCAGTTCGGCGGGCAGCGGCGTACGGGCCACACCGCGCCGCTCGTAGGCCTCGCGGACGATGCCGATGAGCAGGACCCCCACCCGGGACGCGGGCGGGACGGTCGCCTCGGGTGCCGAGTAGCCGGGCACCGGCGAGCCGTAGATGAGCGCGTACTCGTGCGGATGCGTGAGGGCCCAGCGACGTACCGCCTCGCACACGGCGACCCAGCGCTCGGCGGGGGCGGCGTCCCGGACCTCGGCCGCGACGGCTTCGGCGGCCTCGCCGAGGGAGTCGTACGCGTCGATGATGAGCGCGGTCAGCAGGTCGTCACGGCTGGGGAAGTAGCGGTACAGCGCGGAGGAGACCATGCCGAGTTCGCGCGCCACGGCCCGCAGCGACAGCCTGGCCGCACCCTGAGCCGCCAGCTGTCTGCGTGCCTCGTCCTTGATGGCCGCGGTCACTTCGATCCTGGCCCGCGCGCGGGCGCCTCCTGCTTTGGTCATGGGAAGCAGTCTGCCACGAAGCGAGAGCACTGCACACAAAAGAGAGCACCGCTCTTGCAATAGGGTGCCGGGGGGTGCACACTCGTCGCAAGTGAGAGCACTGCTCTCCCAAATAGTGAGAGCACTGCTCTCCCAAATAGTGAGAGCACCCGCTCTCCCATCCGCAGGGGGTCGTCATGTCCGCGCACGTCAAGAAGCCCGGCTGGTTCACCGTCAACGTCTTCAACCGCTTCGTCGCCTGGCTGACCCGTCGCGGTGTCAGTGTCTGGGGCTCCCGGGTCCTGGCGGTGCGCGGCCGCAAGAGCGGCGAGTGGCGCACCACCCCCGTGAACCTGCTGACCGTGGACGGACAGCAGTACCTGCTCGCCCCGCGCGGTCACGTCCAGTGGACGCACAACATACGGGCGGCCGGCGGCGGCGAGCTGCGGCTGGGCAAGCAGGTGGACGTGTTCACCGCGACCGAGATCGCCGACGAGGACAAGGTCCCGCTGCTGCGCGCCTATCTGAAGCGCTGGAAGGCCGAGGTCGGCATCTTCTTCGACGGGGTCGGCCCGGACTCCCCCGACGACGAGATGCGTCGTATCGCCCCCGACCACCCGGTCTTCCGGGTCACGGTCACGAGCTGACCGCGTCCCCCGAGGCCGGGGGCGAGGCGGGGGCCGGGGCCACGGCCTGGCGCCGGTCCAGCGCGGTCAGGGCGCGCTGGGCCATGGGGTGGGTGCGGACGAGCTCACCCAGCGACGTCGAGCCGCGGGTGATGTCCCTGAAGGCCCTCCAGGCGGGGCGGAAGCTCGTCAGCGCCGCGTGGAACAGGCCGGGACGGCGCTCGAACACCGTCAGCAGCCGCTTGCCGACGCTCATCTCGACGCCCAGCCCCGCCTTGATCGCGAACGCGTAGTTCAGGGCCTGGCGGCGGGCGTCCACGGCGTCGTGCGCCTCGGCGATCCGGACCGCCCACTCCCCCGCGAGCCGACCCGAGCGCAGCGCGAAGGAGATGCCCTCGCGGGTCCACGGCTCCAGCAGCCCCGCCGCGTCACCGCAGACGAGCACCCGGCCGCGGGACAGCGGCGAGTCGTCGGCCCGGCAGCGGGTCAAGTGGCCCGAGGAGATGCTCGGTTCGAAGCCGGCGAGGCCCAGCCGGGCCACGAAGTCCTCCAAGTACCGCTTGGTGGCGGCGCCTTCTCCGCGCGCCGAGATCACACCGACCGTGAGGGTGTCCCCCTTGGGGAAGACCCAGCCGTAACTGCCGGGCATCGGGCCCCAGTCGATGAGGACCCGTCCCTTCCAGTCCTCCGCGACCGTCTCGGGCACCGGGATCTCCGACTCCAGGCCGAGGTCGACCTGCTCCAGCTTCACCCCGACGTGCGCTCCTATGCGGCTGGCGCTGCCGTCGGCGCCCACCACCGCCCGGGCCAGCAGCGTCTCGCCGCCCTGCAGCACGACGGCGACCGTGCGCCGGTCCGGCACCGCCGAGCCGTGCTGCTCGACCCGCGACACCGTGACGCCCGTACGCAGCTCGGCGCCCGCCTTCTGCGCGTGCTCGACCAGCTGCTGGTCGAACTCGGGCCGGTTGATCAGCCCGAACAGCGTCTGCTTGGAGCGGCGGGTGCGGGTGAAGCGCCCGTTGTTCGAGAAGGTGACCGCGTGCACCCGGTCCCGCAGAGGCAGCTCGAAGCCGGGCGGCAGCGCGTCGCGCGAGGGGCCGATGATGCCGCCGCCACAGGTCTTGTAACGCGGCAGCTCCGCCTTCTCCAGCAACAGCACGCGCCGTCCCGTGACCGCGGCCGCGTAGGCCGCCGAGGCCCCCGCGGGGCCCGCGCCCACCACGACGACGTCCCACACCCGCTGCACGCCGTCCGCCGAAGAGTTCTCGCTGCTCACGATGGTCCGCCGCTCCGATCAAGCCGTCTGCCGCTCCTGTCCCCCGCATCCTACGGCGCAGGTCGTCGCGGGCCGCTGTGGGAGGATCGGGTCTATCCAGAGGTACAACGTCGCACCTACAAGGAGCGTGCCCATGTCGTCGAATCCGGTCGCCGAGACCGTCGCCTCGCTGCTGCCAAGGGCGAGGGCGGAGCTCACCGAGCTGGTGGCCTTCAAGTCGGTGGCGGACTTCGACCAGTTCCCGAGGAGCGAGAGCGAGGGCGCCGCGAACTGGGTCGCCGACGCGCTGCGCGCCGAGGGCTTCGAGGACGTGGCCCTGCTCGACACCCCGGACGGCACGCAGTCGGTGTACGGCTACCTCCCGGGCCCGGAGGGTGCCGAAACGGTCCTGCTCTACGCCCACTACGACGTGCAGCCGCCGCTGGACGAGTCCGCCTGGACCACCCCGCCCTTCGAGCTGACCGAGCGTGACGGCCGCTGGTACGGCCGTGGAGCCGCCGACTGCAAGGGCGGTGTGATCATGCATCTCCTCGCGCTGCGCGCCCTCAAGGCGAACGGCGGCGTCCCGGTGCACATCAAGGTGATCGTCGAGGGCTCGGAGGAGATGGGCACGGGCGGCCTGGAGCGGTACGCCGAGCAGCACCCCGAGCTGCTGCGGGCCGACGCGATCGTGATCGGCGACGCGGGCAACTTCCGCGTCGGTCTGCCGACCGTCACCACCACGCTGCGCGGCATGACCCTGGTCCGCGTGCAGATCGACACCCTTGCGGGCAATCTGCACTCCGGCCAGTTCGGCGGTGCCGCCCCGGACGCGCTGGCCGCGCTGATCCGCGTCCTGGACTCGCTGCGCGCCGAGGACGGCTCGACGACGGTCGACGGGCTCGCCCCCGAGACCCGGTGGGAGGGCCTGGAGTACACCGAGGAGCAGTTCCGCACCGACGCCAAGGTGCTGGACGGCGTGGGGCTGATCGGCGACGGCTCGGTCGCCGACCGCATCTGGGCCGACCCGGCCGTCACGGTCATCGGCATCGACTGCCCGCCGGTCGTCGGCGCCACCCCGTCCGTGCAGTCGAGCGCCCGCGCCCTGGTCAGCCTGCGGGTGCCGCCGGGCGTCGACGCGGCCGAGGCCACCAAGCTGCTCCAGGCCCACGTGGAGGCGCACACGCCGTGGGGCGCCCGGGTGCGCACCGAGCAGGTCGGTCAGGGCCAGGCCTTCCGCGCCGACACCGGCAGCCCGGCGTACCGGGCGATGGCGGACGCGATGGGTGTCGCCTACCCGGGCGAGACGATGCAGTACGCCGGTCAGGGCGGCTCCATCCCGCTGTGCAACACCCTCGCGGGCCTCTACCCGGAGGCGGAGATCCTGCTCATCGGCCTGAGCGAGCCCGAGGCCCAGATCCACGCGGTCAACGAGAGCGTCTCTCCCGAGGAGCTGGAGCGGCTGTCGGTGGCCGAGGCCCTGTTCCTGCGGAACTACGCGGCGGGCTGAACCTCTCTGCCCACAGCAGAGGGCCCTCGCCGACGGGCGGGGGCCCTCCCTACGGTCGGCGCATGGACGTCATCGAGCTCCTTCCCCGGCTCCATCTCCTGCGCTTCCCGGTCGGCCAGGCCTATCTCTGGCGCGACGGCGACGAGTTGACGCTGATCGACGCCGGCACGATCGGCTCCGGCCGGGTGATCGCCGACGCGGTCCGGGCCCTTCGGCGGGACCCTTCGGACGTACGCCGCATCGTGCTCACCCACTTCCACGAGGACCACGCGGGCGGGGCGGGCGAGTTGGCCGCGCTGACCGGCGCCGAGGTGCTGGCGCACGGCCGGGACGCTCCGGTCGTCAGGGGTGAGATGCCCGGCCCGCCGCCGGTCTTCGAGGACTGGGAGCTGCCGATCCACGCGGAGGCCGTGAGGCATCTGCCCCAGGGCGCCCCCCTGCGCCCGGAGCGGGTCACCGAACTGTCCGACGGCGATGTCCTCGACTTCGGCGGCGGAGCCCGTGTCGTCCACGTCCCGGGGCACACCGAGGGCAGCATCGCCCTCCAGCTCCCCGAGCACGGCGTGCTGTTCACGGGGGACACGGTGGCCGCGGCACCGGTCACCGGATCGGTGATGCCCGGCGTGTTCAACCTCGACCGGGCCCGGACTGTCGCGTCCTTCCAGCGGCTGGCGGACCTGGACGCGGACCTGGCCTGTTTCGGCCACGGCGATCCCGTCACCCGTGGGGCCTCGACGGTCCTACGGAAAGCCGCGGACACCTGCGCAAGTCCGCGCTGACCAGGGACTCCGCCACTACGACAGCGAAGCCATCCGGTCTCAGCCGACCGGAACGCCCGCCTCCAGATACAGCGCGGCCCCGCGCTCACGTGCCCGAAGCGCCCAGCACAGCCGCTGGTAGCGGACGGGCGGCAGCAGGTCGGCGGCCTCCTGCTCGGTGACGAAGCGCCAGTCGCGCAGTTCGGGCCCCGGCAGCAGCAGCCGGCCGGTCTCGGCCGAGTCGAGCCGGCCGCCGTCGAAGAGCAGCCGCAGTCCGCCGAAGCCCGGGGGCACCGGCTGCTCCCAGTCCACGACGAGCAGCCGCGGCACGTCCTCCAGCCGTATCCCGGTCTCCTCGGCGACCTCACGCATACCGGCACGGGCCGGGGCCTCCCCGCGCTCGACCACGCCGCCGGGGAACTCCCAGCCGGGCTTGTAGGTGGGGTCGACGAGCAGCACACGATCCTGTTCGTCGAAGAGGAGCACGCCCGCGGCGAGGGTCTCGGCGGTGGGCTCCGGGGTCTGCACGATGTCGCAGGGCGCGACGGCACCGCTGCTGACGGCCTCGGCGACGCGGACGGCCGTCTCGTACGGGGTGAGGGCACTGGTGTCGACGGGGTGGGCGTCGGCGGTGAGCCAGGAGGCGAGCGCGGCACGGTACGGCTCGATGTGGTCGTACGCCCACTGCCGTTGCCGCAACTCGCCGTCGGGGAGGTCCGGCGGGACCTCCCGCCCGGCTATTCGCTCCCGCAGGATCGTTTCCGCCGGGGCGAGCAGGACGTGCCGGACGGTGATGCGGCGCGCGGCGAGGCCGCCGAAGATCTCGTCGCGGTACTCCTGGCGCAGCAGGGTCATGGGGACCACGAGGGTTCCGCCGAGCTCGGCGAGCATCGCTGCCGCGGTGTCGATCACGAGTCGCCGCCAGATCGGCAGGTCCTGGAAGTCACCGACCTCGGCGAGGCGCTTGGGCGGGAGCAGGTGCGTGAGCGCTCCGCCGATGACCTCCGGGTCGAAGAGCGTGCTGTTCGGGATCAGTTCGATCAGTTCCCGTGCGGTGGTGGTCTTCCCCGCACCGAACGCGCCGTTGATCCAGACGACGGTCACGGACTCCCCCTCTTCTGTTGGCCCCCTGTGGCTTGCCCGCTCCACACTGCCATGGAAACCAGCCCCAGCTGAGGGCATGCGAACGAGGCGCCGGCGCCCCGCTACGAGGCCCCGGCGCCGCACAGTGCCTGTGTGTGGTTCTACTCCTGTCCCAGGGCGTTGTCGTCGACGGCGAGGCTTTCCTGGCTGACGAGGTTGCCCACGGTGTCGACCGTGTCCGAGACGTTCAGGTCGCTGACGGCGTGGGTGTCCTCGCCGTGGGACGGGCTGATCGCGGCCACGACGAACCCGGTGGCGAGGGAGGCGATGGCGAGCATGCTGCGCTTCTTCATGCCCCGTTCAACTACGCAGGTCGCCGGGAGTCACGCGGATCACCGCGGTTCCGCTCTCCAGGTCGATCGTCGTCCTGTGCGGGGGTGCGCCGTCCTCGTCGTCGTCCCGCAGCAGCAGTGCCGACTGCCGCTCCTTGAGCTCGTGCTGCTTGCCCGGGGACAGGGCGCCGTGCAGTTGCTCGAACCCCGTGGCCGACACCTGGCCGAGCCTGGCTGCGTTGCGCCACGGCAGGATGCCCGCGCGTCCGGCACGCATCAGCAACTGATCGACGAGGGCCACGGCGGTGAGCACGATGACCAGCCCCGGCAAGGTCATGAAGACGGCGAACCCCATGCACCGAGTATCCACGGCCGCCGAGCGGCACCGAAACCCCGTGGAACCGAAGATCGCGTTCCCGGTATCGTGCCGATTCCCGAACCGCGGGCACCGCGTGGCCCTCAACCAGGAAAGCGACCGAGATGACCGGCTCCCGGCCCACGACCACCCTCTGGCGCCCCACCGGCCCCAAGGAACTGGACCTGGTCCGCGAGCTGGACTGGCGCGCCTGGCCGCCCCGCCTCCCCGAGCAGCCGATCTTCTACCCGGTGCTCAACGAGGACTACGCGATCAAGATCGCCCGCGACTGGAACGTCAAGCACGACGGCGCGGGCTTCGTGACCCGCTTCGAGGTCGACACGGAGTTCCTGACCCGCTATCCCGTCCAGCGCGCGGGCGGCGAGACGATCCTGGAACTGTGGGTCCCCGCGGAGGAACTCGACGAGTTCAACACCCACATCGTCGGCACGATCCGGGTGGTCCACGAGTTCCGGTGACGGGTCGGCCGCCGGCCGTAAGGCCAGGCGGTCACGACCAGTTGATGGCACTTCAGACCGGGGCCCGGCGGCCGCAGACCGCTGCGCCCATCCCCCTCCCCGGAGCGCGACCCAACACAACCGAACGCGCGCCCGCCGTCACCCGCAACTGGTCGACGAATCAAGGCCCGTGACGGGATATCGAACAAACGCCAACGCACCCCTTCCATCACAGTCCAACAAGTCCTACCGTAAGCGCGCACCGATGACACGTACATGAAGGACATACGGCACTCACAGTCATCCCACCTTTCGCGAGTCGGAGGAACGTAACGATGCGTCACCCTCACACCCGCACAACCCGCCGAAGAGTGGTCGGAGCGCTCTCCGCAGGACTCCTGTGCACAGGACTCCTCGTCGCGGCAGGACACGGCGCACCCGCCGTGGCCGCACCCGTCACGGACCCCGTCACCCCCGCCCCGGCCGACGGCCTCGCCTCCACTCCGCCCATGGGCTTCAACAACTGGAACTCCACGCACTGCCGGGCCGACTTCAACGAGGCCATGGTCAAGGGGATGGCGGACCTGTTCGTCGAGAAGGGCCTCAAGGACGCCGGGTACCAGTACGTCAACCTCGACGACTGCTGGGCCCTGCCGTCCCGGGACGCGAACGGCAAGCTGGTGCCCGACCCCGTCCGCTTCCCCCATGGGATCAAGGCCGTCGCGGACTACATACACACCAAGGGACTCAAGCTCGGCATCTACACCAGCGCGGGCACGAAGACCTGCAACAGCGCGGGCTTCCCGGGCGCGCTGGGCCACGAGTACAGCGACGCGCAGCAGTTCGCCGACTGGGGCGTGGACTACCTCAAGTACGACAACTGCAACAACCAGGGCGTGGACGCCAAGCAGCGCTACACCACCATGCGTGACGCGCTGAAGGCCACCGGCCGGCCCATCGTCTACAGCATCTGCGAGTGGGGCGAGAACAAGCCCTGGCAGTGGGCGGCCGACGTCGGTCAGCTCTGGCGCACCACCGGGGACATCAGCGACAGCTGGGGCTCGATGCTGTCGATCCTGAAGCAGAACCTGCCGCTCGCGCAGTACGCCGGCCCCGGCCACTGGAACGACCCCGACATGCTGGAGGTCGGCAACGGCGGCATGACCGACACCGAGTACCGCTCGCACTTCTCGATGTGGTCGGTCATGGCGGCCCCGCTGCTCATCGGCACCGACCTGCGCAAGGCCTCCCCGGCGACCTTCGACATCCTGGACAACAAGGAGGTCATCGCGGTCGACCAGGACCCGCTGGGCAAGCAGGGCACCGTCGTCTCCGCCGAGGGCGGGCGCTGGGTCGTGGCCAAGGAGATGCGGGACGGCAGCCGTGCCGTGGCCCTGTTCAACGAGTCCAACACCGCCCAGCGCATCACGACGACCGCCGAGGCCGTCGGGCTGCCGGACGCCCCGGCCTACACGCTGCGCGACCTCTGGCAGCACCGGACCCACAACACCGCCGGCACCGTCTCCGCGACCGTCCCGGCCCACGGCACGGTCCTCGTCAGGGTCACCGCCGACCGCAGCTGGGCCGCGTACCCGCCCGCCGTCGAACTCGGCCTGGACAGCACCCCGTTCGTGGAGGCCGGCACACCGGCCGCACTGACGACCACGGTCACCGACCTCGGCCGCACGCCCGCCCTGCGGGTGTCCGTCTCGCTGACCGGCCCCACCGGCTGGACCGTGACTCCGACGTCGCCGACGAGTGCCGATTCCCTGACGACCGGACGTACGCTGCGCACCGGCTGGACGGTGACCGCGCCACCGGGGACGCCGACGGGGTCGTACGACCTGACACTGCGCGCCGCCTACCGCTCGCCGTTCGGGACGCGTGTCGACAGCACCCTGCCGCTGACCGCCACCGTGGTGGTGCCGCCGCCGTCGGGGACGTCGTACCTCGGTGACCTGCCCTGGCTGTCGACCACGAACGGGTGGGGCCCGGTCGAACGCAACACCAGCAACGGGGAGAGCGCCGCGGGCGACGGACACCCGATCACCCTGGGCGGCGTGGTGTACGCCAAGGGGCTCGGGGTGCATGCGGAGAGCAGCGTCGAGTACTACACCGGGAAGGCGTGCCAGACGGTCACCGCGGACGTCGGCGTCGACGACGAGAAGGGGGCGAAGGGCACCGTCGCCTTCGAGGTCTGGGCCGACGGCACCAAGGTCGCCTCGACCGGCGTCCTGACCAACGCGATGCCCGCCCAGCGGCTCACCGCGGACGTCACCGGCGCCGAGGTGGTCCGCCTCGTCGTCACGGACGGCGGCGACGGCATCGACTCGGACCACGCGGACTGGGCGGACGCCCGGCTCGGCTGCTGAGCCCATGCCCCACTGACCGGTCGGAAACCGAGACCCTCGGCCCGACCGGTCACAAGCCGAGGCCCTCGGCCCCGTGGGCGCACCGCGGGGTCGTCGGCCGACCCGGGGGAGGACGAAGAACCCCGAGCCCGGTCCGCCGGCACAGGCAAAACGTTCCTGCGCGCCCGGCCCCCCGCCGCGACGTCCGCCGTCAGACGCCGGCCGCCGTCGCGTCCGGCCGTCGGGCCAGCGCCGCGGCCGCCGCGCCCACCAGGCCCGCGTCCGTGCCCATCTGGGCGGGTGTCACCGTCAGGCGCCGTACGAAGGACAGGGTCGCGTAGTCGGCCAGGGCCTTGCGCAGCGGTGTGAACAGGACGTCGCCCGCCTTGCCCACTCCCCCGCCGATGACCGCGATGTCGATCTCGACGAGCGTCGCGGTGGCCGCGATTCCGGCGGCGAGCGCCTGCGCCGCACGCTCGAAGGAGGCCACGGCGACCGGGTCGCCGGCCCGGGCGGCGGCGGCCACCGCGGCGGCGGAGGTGTCACCGTCCGGGCCGGGCCGCCAGCCGTCCTCCCGTGCGCGCCGGGCGATGTTGGGGCCGCTGGCGATGCGCTCGACGCAGCCCCGCGAACCGCACGGGCACGGGTCGCCGTCGAGGTCGACACTGATGTGGCCGATGTGACCCGCGTTGCCGGTGGGTCCCGGATGCAGCCGGCCGTTCAGGACCAGGCCGCCGCCGACCCCCGTCGAGACCACCATGCACAGCGCGTTGTCGTGGCCGCGGGCGGCGCCCTGCCAGTGCTCGGCGGCCGTGATCGCCACGCCGTCGCCGATCAGCTCGACCGGCAGGCCGCCGGTGGCCGCACGCACCCGCTGCACGAGCGGGAAGTCCCGCCAGCCGGGCACGTTCACCGGGCTCACGGTGCCCGCCGAGGCGTCCACCGGCCCCGCGCTGCCGATGCCGACGGAGCCCGCGCGTCCCCACAGGGGCGAGCCGGCGAGCTCCGCGAACACCTCCTCCACGGCCCGCATGACCGTCTCGCCGTCCTCCTTGGCGGGCGTCGCGCGCTGCGCGCGCAGCTGGATCCGTCCGTCGCCGTCCACCAGCGCGCCGGCGATCTTCGTGCCGCCGATGTCGAGCGCCGCCACGAGGTCGGTGTGCATCAGAGTCAGATCTCCCCGTCAACCGTGAGCAAGATGGCCGGTCAAGCGGTGGGGGCGCAGGCCGGTTGATTGCGGTGGACAGTGTCTCCCGCATCTGACAACGTTGTCCAGGCTCTATGCTCGACGCCACATCCTCATACAAAACCATGGACCGACGCATCCCCGTGGACGACAGGACAGGACACCGCATCGTGCCCGAGACCACCCGCCGCGCCGCCGGCCTCCCCGACCGCCACTCCGGGAGCCGGTACGGCAACCGTCCGACCATGAAGGACGTCGCCGCGCGAGCCGGAGTCGGGCTGAAGACGGTGTCGCGCGTGGTCAACGGCGAGCCGGGCGTCACCCCGGACACCGAGCGCCGTGTCCAGGAGGCCATCGACGCGCTCGGCTTCCGCCGCAACGACAGCGCGCGGGTGCTGCGCAAGGGCCGTACCGCGAGCATCGGGCTGGTCCTGGAGGACCTCGCCGACCCGTTCTACGGCCCGCTCAGCCGCGCGGTCGAGGAGGTGGCCCGCGCCCACGGGGCGCTGCTGATCAACGGCTCCAGCGCCGAGGACCCCGACCGCGAGCAGGAGTTGGCGCTGGCGCTGTGCGCACGGCGGGTGGACGGGCTGGTGATCATCCCGGCCGGGGACGACCACCGCTATCTGGAGCCGGAGATCAAGGCCGGCGTCGCGACCGTGTTCGTGGACCGTCCGGCCGGGAAGATCGACGCCGATGTGGTCCTGTCCGACAACTACGGCGGTGCCCGCGCCGGTGTCGCCCATCTGATCGCCCACGGTCACCGCCGGATCGGGTTCATCGGCGACATGCCCCGCATCCACACCGCGGCCGAGCGTCTGCGCGGCTACCGGGCGGCGATGGAGGACGCCGGGATACCCGTCGAGGACAGCTGGATGTCCCTGGGCGCCACCGACCCGGAGCGGGTGCGCCGGGCCGCGGAGGAGATGCTGTCCGGCCCCGCACCGGTGACCGCGGTGTTCGCGGGCAACAACCGGGTGACGGTCACCGTCGTCCGCGTCCTGGCCGAGCACTCCCGCCGGGTCGCCCTCGTCGGCTTCGACGACATCGAGCTCGCCGATCTGCTCCAGCCGGGCGTCACGGTGATCGCCCAGGACTCGGCCGCCCTCGGCCGCACCGCCGCCGAGCGCCTCTTCCGCCAACTGGACGGGACGCTCGTCGTCCCGGAGCGCATCGAGCTGCCGACCCGGCTGATCACCCGCGGCTCGGGCGAGCTGCCGCCGGCGGACTGAGCCGCGGATGCCGGGCCGCACCCTGGAGGAACTGGGCCTCGCGCGGGCGCCGCGCGACCATCCGCTGACCTATCCGGGCGCCTGGCCGAAGGACTCCGGGCTGCTGCGGGGCGACCGGATACTGCCGCTCGACCGCCTGGTGCACGAGGACCGGGTGCCGGTCCTCGCGGTCGGCTCCAACGCCTGCCCCGGTCAACTGCGCCACAAGCTGGCCGAGTCCGGGATCACCACGCCCGTCCCGATGGTGCGGACCCGGGTCACGGGTCTCGACGTCGGCGTCTCCGCGCACGTCAGCCGCCTGGGGTACGTCTCCGCCTCGCCCGTCGCGACACCGGCATGCACCCGTGAGTTGTTCGTCATCTGGCTCGACGCCCGTCAGTTGACCGTGATCGACGCGAGCGAGGGCGTGCCCCTGCGGGACGGCAACTACGACCGCGCCTGGCTGCCCGCGCCGGACGTATGCATCGAGCTGTCCGACGGCGGGACGCTCACCGGCGCGTACGCGTACGTCAACCGGCACGGCGTCCTGCACAACGGCTTGGGCACACCGCGCGGCCACCCGGGGCAGCGGCGGCTGCTCAGCGAACTGCTTGCGGGGTCGGCCCCGTTGCGGGAGCTGTTCGGAGTCACGCCGGAGGACTTCTGCGCGCGGGCCCGCGCCGACGCCGCGCTGTGCCGACGGGGCACACGGCTGTTCGCCGAGCACAGGTGGGTGACGGCGTCCGGTCTCGAAGGGTTCGTGCGGCCCGAGCGGAGCTGAGGCCTGCGCCGGCCCTACTTGGCGGAGGCCGTCAGATCGCCCCGCCGCGGCGACGCGAAGCCCTCCAGGTCGGCCCGGGTCAGACCGGTCGGCCCGGCCACCTCGGCGATGTCGAGCGCGCCGCAGTCCAGACCGCGCAGCAGATAGCCGCTGAGGGCCTTGGCGGTGGCGGGCTCGTCCATGACGTCGCCGCCGGTCCGGTCGGCGTAGCGGGCGAGACGGGCGGCCGCCTGCTCGAAGCCCTCGCGGTAGAAGGCGAAGACGGCCGCGTAGCGGGTGGGGATGTGACCGGGGTGCATGTCCCAGCCCTGGTAGTACGCCCGCGCCAGGGCCCGCCGGGTGAGGCCGTAGTGCAGTCGCCAGGCGGCGTGGACCTTCTCGGTCGGGCCGACCGGCAGCACATTGGTCGAGCCGTCCGAGACCCGTACGCCCGTGCCCGCCGCCGCGACCTGCATGATCGCCTTGGCGTGGTCGGCGGCGGGATGGTCGCTTGCCTGGTAGGCGGCGGAGACGCCGAGGCAGGCGCTGTAGTCGAAGGTGCCGTAGTGCAGACCGGTGGCACGGCCCTCGGCGGCCTGGATCATCCGGGCCACGGTGGCGGTGCCGTCGGTGGCGAGGATGGACTGGCTGGTCTCTATCTGTATCTCGAAGCCGATCCTGCCGGGCTTGAGGCCGCGCGCCTTCTCGAAGGCCTCCAGCAGCCGGACCATGGCGGTGACCTGCTCGGGGTAGGTCACCTTCGGCAGGGTCAGGACCAGTCCGCCGGGCAGTGCGCCCGCCTCCAGCAGGCCGGTGAGGAAGATGTCCAGGGTGCGGATGCCCCGGTCGCGTACCGCGGCCTCCATGCACTTCATGCGGATGCCCATGTACGGGGCCGCCGTGCCGTTCTCGTACGCCTGCGCGATCAGCCGGGCCGCGCGGGCGGCCGCCCGGTCCTCCTCGGCGTCCGGGCGGGGGCCGTAGCCGTCCTCGAAGTCGACCCGCAGGTCCTCGATCGGTTCGCGCTCCAGCTTGGCACGGACACGGGAGTACACGGGTTCGGCGAGCTCGTCGGTGAGGCCGAGGACGGCGGCGAAGGAGGCGGCGTCCGGGGCGTGTTCGTCGAGGGCGGCGAGCGCCCGGTCGCCCCAGGAGCGGATGGTGTCGGCGGCGAAGACATCACCGGGGACGTACACGGTGTGGACGGGCTGGCGGGTGCCGGGGTCTCCGGGGTAGCGGCGCTCCAGTTCGGCGTCGACCGGCGCGAGGGAGGCGCTGATCTCCTCGCTGACGGCACCCGCGAGGCTTGTCGCCACCTTCTCCTGCTGGCCCTGGCCCATCCCACACCCTCCATTTTTCCGCTCTACGGAATCAACAATCCGTTGAATGAAGTTATCCGGGGATGTTCGGGATGGTCAACACCATGTTGAAGGAGTGCCACTTCATCATCTCGTCATGTTCACGCCCAACTCATCCCGCGGTGTCACACTTTCGTCCGCTCGAGTCACCGGCCGTTCCACCGAAGGAGCCCGTGTGCCGAACCACAGCCGAGTCACGCGCCGACTGGGCCTCAAGGTCGCGCTGGCCGCCGCCGTCACCGTCCCGCTCTCCAGTACAGCACTGTCCGCCTCGTCCGCCTCGGCGGAGGAGCACCGGGCCCACCGCCTGGGGATCATGTCCTTCAACCTGCGCTTCGCGAGCACCGCCGAACCCAAACAGCTGGACCGTGCGCCGGCCGGTGATGCGCGAACTGCTGCGCCGCGAGCGGCCCCACGTCATCGGCACCCAGGAAGGCCTCTACCAGCAACTGCGCGACATCGACGCCGACCTCGGAGCGCACTACGACTGGATCGGGACCGGCCGCGAGGGCGGCAGCCGCGACGAGTCCTCGGCGATCTTCTACGACACCCGGCGCCTGTCCCCGGCCGAGCACTACACTTTCTGGCTCTCCGACACCCCGGAGGTGATCCGCTCGAACACCTGGGGCGCCGCGTTCCCCCGCTTCGTCACCTGGATCCGGTTCCGCGACCTGCGCGACGGCGGGCGGGAGTTCTACGTCCTGAACACCCATTTCGACCACGCGAGCCAGTACGCACGCGAACGCAGCGCCGCCCTCGTGGCCCAGCGCATCGCCGAGCTCGACCGCCGCCTGCCGGTCGTGGTGACCGGGGACTTCAACGTCGCCGCGCACAAGAACCCGGTCTACGACACGATGCTGGGCGCCGGCCTCCTCGACAGCTGGGACACCGCCGCCGAGCGCAGCACGCTGTACGGCACCTTCCACGGCTACAAACCGCTCACGCCGAACGGCGACCGCATCGACTGGATCCTGGCCACGCCTGGCGTCACGGTCCGCCGGGCCTCGATCAACACCTTCTCCAGGAGCGGCCAGTTCCCGAGCGACCACCTGCCCGCGCAGACGTGGCTGACCCTGGGATGAGCCGAGGCCCCCGTGACCGGCACGCGGTCACGGGGGCCTCGTACAGCCCGGAGGTGCTCAGCCCTTGCGGGCCTTGATCTCCTCAGTCAGCTGCGGGACGACGTCGAACAGGTCACCGACGACGCCGTAGTCGACCAGGTCGAAGATCGGGGCCTCGGGGTCCTTGTTGACGGCCACGATCGTCTTCGAGGTCTGCATACCGGCGCGGTGCTGGATCGCACCGGAGATGCCGTTGGCGATGTACAGCTGCGGCGAGACCGACTTACCGGTCTGGCCGACCTGGTTGGTGTGCGGGTACCAGCCCGCGTCCACCGCGGCACGCGAGGCGCCCACGGCCGCGCCCAGGGAGTCGGCCAGGGCCTCGATGATCGAGAAGTTCTCCGCACCGTTGACGCCACGGCCACCGGAGACCACGATCGCGGCCTCGGTCAGCTCCGGACGCCCGGTGGACTCACGCGGCGTGCGGGCGGTGACCTTGGTGCCGGTCGCCTTCTCGGAGAAGGAGACGGACAGGGCCTCGACCGCGCCGGCGGCCGGGGCGGCCTCGACGGCGGCCGAGTTCGGCTTGACCGTGATGACCGGGGTGCCCTTGATGACACGGGACTTGGTGGTGAAGGACGCGGCGAACACCGACTGGGTGGCCACCGGGCCCTCGTCGCCGGCCTCCAGGTCGACGGCGTCGGTGATGATGCCGGAGCCGATGCGCAGCGCCAGACGCGCGGCGATCTCCTTGCCCTCCGCGGAGGACGAGACCAGCACGGCGGCCGGGGAGACGGCCCCGACAGCGGCCTGCAGCGCGTCCACCTTCGGGACGACCAGGTAGTCGGCGTACTCGGACGCCTCGTGGGTCAGCACCTTCACCGCACCGTGCTCGGCGAGCGTGGCGGCGGTGTCGGCGGCGCCGTTGCCGAGCGCGACGGCGACGGGCTCGCCGATGCGGCGGGCCAGCGTCAGCAGCTCCAGGGTGGGCTTGCGGACGGCACCGTCCACGTGGTCGACGTAGACGAGGACTTCAGCCATGGGATTGCTCTCCTGCGTAACGAAGTTGAGGGGCGGTCAGCGGGGGCGAGCCTCAGATGAACTTCTGGCTCGCGAGGAACTCAGCGAGCTGCTTGCCGCCCTCGCCCTCGTCCTTGACGAT
>NZ_JBFAIQ010000035.1:0-73428 GCF_040654755.1 Streptomyces sp. NPDC050625 | reverse complement strand
CCGGGCCCCGGCTGCGGCGGTACGCCGACTCCGCGGCCGAACTCCGGCTGCACGCGCAGTACGCCGCCGCGCTGCCCCTCGCCGAGGCCGCGCCGAGCTCTGGCTCGGCGAGCGCACGCCCGGCGACTTCGTGCACGTGTCGGCCGAGATCGGCATCGGTGCCGCGGTCGTCGTGGACGGGCAGCTGCTGCGCGGCACCCGGGGCTTCGCCGGCGAGCTGGGCCATGTGCCCGTGCGGCCGGACGGGCCGCCGTGCCCGTGCGGTGGGCGCGGGTGCCTGGAGCAGTACGCCGGCGAGGAGGCGGTCCTGCGCGCGGCCGGCCTGGAGCCGGGCGAGGATCTCGTCGGTCTCCTGGCCCGGCGCGCCGAGGGGGGCGACGAGGACGTACGGCGGGCCCTGCGGGACGCGGGGACGGCACTCGGCATCGCCCTGACCGGGGCGGTCAACCTGCTCGACCCCGAGTCCGTCGTCCTGGGCGGCGCGCTGGCCGGGCTCTCGCCCTGGCTGCTGCCGTCGCTGGAGCGCGAGTTGGCAGACCGCACGGCGGGGCCCGCGTGTCCGGTGTCGGTGTCACGGCTGGGGTCCGAGGGGCCGCTGCTGGGCGCCGCGCACAGTGTGGTGCGGGCCGTCCTCGACGACCCGACCATGGTCGCGGAGCACGTCTGACAGCAGCTCAGGGCGTGACGGTGTCTCGGTGCCTGACAACACCTCAGCCCAGGAACGCCGCGCTCGTGGTGCGGAAACGCTCGGGGTCGTCCAGCCACGGGAAGTGGCCGGCGCCGGGCTGGACGACGAACCGGGCGTCGGGGAACAGCCCGGCGAACTCGGCCATCGCGGGTGGCGGCGAGTTCAGGTCGAACTCGCCGGCGAGCAGCAGTACCGGCTGCCCGAAGGCGGCGAGTGCGGTGCGAGTGGCGTCGGGGGCGTAGGCGCCCTCCGCTCCGTAGACCGCCGCGGCCTGCTGGTTCCGCTGTGCGTCCTCCGCGGCCCGGTGAGCACGTGCCGCCGTGTCCCAACGGCCGTAGTAGAAGGGCGCGATGGCCTGCCAGGAGTCGGGGGTGGCCCGGCCCGCGACGATCGTTTCCAGCGCCGCGAAAGCCTCCGGGAACCAGGGCTCGTCCCGTCGGAGCATGGCCGTCTCGCGCCGCAGATCCCCGCTGATCGTGAGGCCGACGGCCATCGGGCCGGGTGTGATCAGCGCCAGCTTGCCGACGCGGTCCGGATGGTGCTCCACGTATCGCACGGCCAGATTCGCGCCGCCCGAATGCCCGAGCAGATCCACTCGGTCCAGTCCCAGATGCTCGCGCAGCGCCTCCACGTCCGCGACGAGCCGGTCGCAGCGGTACAACGCCGGGTCCTCGGGCACGCCCGAGGACCCCGTTCCCCGCAGATCGAGCATGATCAACCGACGGTGTCCGGAAAGACCCCCGAGGTCGCCGAGGTAGGCGGAGGCCTGCATCGGCCCACCGGGCAGGCAGATCAGCGGTGGGCCGTCGCCGAAGACGTGATAGGCCAGCTCGGTTCCGTCGTACGCGGTGAAATGGGGCATGGGGACGACCCTGGCAGCGGCGTTCGTGCGGGGCAACCGGGTTCCGGGCCGCCGGGATCCGGGCAGGGAACCGTCATCCGACTGGGGAGGCAGGCGTGGCGGAGTGGGTACCCCGTGAGATCTGGATCAAGACCCAGCCGCAGGCCCTGCTCGCCTCGTGCGTGCTGATGCTGGACGACCGTGACCGCATCCTGCTCCTGCGCTACGGGCCCGAGGCGCCGGTCGCCGGGACCTGGTGGTTGCCGGGCGGAATGCTCGACCACGGGGAGGACCCGTGGACGGCCGCACGGCGGGAGATGCGCGAGGAGACCGGTGTCGAACTCGGGCCCGCTCCCCACCTGATCGGCATCGACCACCGGAAGGACGTCCTCGGCACCGGTCCGGTCCTCGACTGCTTCTTCCACGGCGGCACCCTCGCCGACGACGCGCGCGTCCGGCTCAGCCCCGAGCACGACCGGCACGGGCTGTTCGCTCCCGGCGAGTTGGCCGGCATCCCGCTCACCGCACGGCTGCCCACGCTCACCGCCCTGCACACCGCCGCGCTGTCCGGAACGGTCGCCTGTCTGCGGGAGGGGTTGCCCCTGTGACCGCGGCCTACTCGCCCTTCTTCCACGGGCCGACGGCGATCTTTCCTGTCGTGCCCAGGTCCAGTTCCGGTGTCACCATCACCGGCGCGGCACCCGGCTCGGCCCACACCCTGAGGTAGGGGGCGTTCACGGGCGTGCCGGACAGGACCGTGTTGCGCCACACCAGACCCGCATACGCCCGCTCCCCCGGCTTCAGCGCCAGCGGCCGGGGCGGGCCGTCGGCTCCGGTGCTCCCGGCGATGGACGAGCCGTCGTGCAGCACGCGCACCCCGTTCACCGGCCGGTGATCCTCGTCCAGGGGACTCACCCGGGGGTAGCCGTCGAGGCGGAACGTGCCGGTCCCACAGTTCTCCAGATGGAGCGTCACCACGCGAAGGCCCATCGCGGCATCACCGTCGTCGGCGTACAGCCGCACCCCGGACGACGGGCAGCGCCCGCCTTCGACCGGTGCCTCGTCGACGGGGACGCTCCTGACCTTCATGACCTCGACGCGCGACCACGCCGGCGCGTCCGGCACGTCCGTGATCAGTGAGACGCTGCCCGTCACAGTCCGGCCCGGGCCGACGGACGGCACGGTCGCGGACCTGGACTCCGGCGCCGCTCCGGAATCGGAGACGAGCTTGAAGGTGACGGCGTAGGTGAAGGGTTCCGTCCCGCGGTTGGTCACCTGGTAGGTGGCGCACTGGTGGGGTCCGCCACCGACGCCGGTGACGACGACACCGTCCGTCTCCTCGGCGGACGGCGCGCGCGACGCGGCGGGCTTCGAGGAGAACCCGGTGCCGCACGCCGAGCCGCCGGACCGGTGGGCCACACCGGTCTCGCGACCGCACGCCGTCAGGAGCAGGAGGCCGGCGAGGGCGGCGGTCAGGCCGCGGGAGATTGCACGCATCCGCCGAGTCGATCAGAACGCGATCACGGCAGGCTGTGGCGGAGGCCACTCCTCCGGTCACAGGACCGTCACAGGGCCACCCGATCGAGTGGCCGAGTTGTCCACAGTCCCGGTGTCGTCCACCGAACCACGTGACGGCCTTCTGCCCAACCCGCGATCCCCGTACCGTGATTCACGCGAGGCACCGCCGCAACGTGCATCACGGCGGCGGGCGTTGCCTGATGGACGGGGTGTCCGTTCCGACCGCGGCGCAGGTCGTGCTGATACGGCGTCATCCGGGCCGGACCGGCCGAGGCCACCCACGACCACTGGCGACCACCGGCGGCCGCCCGAGCCCACCTCCTCGAACCCACCTGACCCATCTCACCCACCTCATCCGTCTCACCCACCTCACTCACACCCAACCCGCCAACGGCAGAACGGAGCTGTGCAGCGATGACCGACCCCCGCATCCTGACGGTGCGCCCCGACCCCGGCGAGTACACCTGCACGGCGGGAACATGGACACGCCCGAGATGCGGGCCAGCGTCACTGGACGCATTTCAATTCGCAACCCAGGCGGTGCAATCACCGTTGGCGAACGTGTGCGACACCAATTACACGTGCGTGGCCAGGCTCCGCAAGGACCGGCTGCCGAAGCGCGAGACTTACCGCGGGCTGCACGCCCGGCTGTGCGAGACCGCGGGAGGTCTCCGCCGGTGACTGCGTGCCGCATGCCCCGAACCCCCCACGACGGAAAGGCAACCGACCATGGACCGGGCAAGACCGATCCCCAGCAGGCGACGCTTCCTCAAGGGCGCTGTTCTCGCCGCCGTGCCGTACGCGCTGCTCCCCGACGCGCGGGCCGGTGCGCAGTCCCGCGCCGTCGACTACCCGCTCGCCGAGTGGCGGGCGGCCAGCAGTTCCAACTACACGGCGTCCGACCGGCCCGACAGCTATCGCGTCGACCGCGTGGTCATCCACGTCACACAGGAGTCGTACACCGACACACTGTCGATCTTCCAGAACCCGAAGAAGGAGGTGTCCGCGCACTATGTGGTGCGGTCGGTCGACGGGCACGTCGCGCAGTGCGTGCGCGAGGCCGATGTCGCCTGGCACGCGGGGAACTGGGACTACAACACCCGCAGCGTCGGCATCGAGCACGAGGGCTGGGTGGATCGGCCCGCCTACTTCACCGACGCCCTGTACGCGGAGTCGGCGAAGCTGACCGCGGCGATCTGCGCCACGTACGACATCCCCAGGGACCGGGACCACATCATCGGGCACTACCAGGTGCCGGGCTCCGACCACACCGATCCGGGGCCGGACTGGGACTGGGACCGGTACATCGGACTGGTCAATTTCGCGTAGGACGGAGTCGAATTCACGTAGGCCGGAGTCGAACCTGTTGCCCGCGTGAACACCCCGAGTGACGATGTCCCCCAGCATCGCAGTTCGGGGAGGCCGAGTTGTCCGATCCGTGGGTGGCCCTGGAGCCGGGGGCCGACCCTGCCGAGCGCGTACGGGCGCTGCGCCGGGCGCACGAGACGTTCACCACGGCCGGCACCGTGCCGCTACCGGTGCGGGCGGTGGTGGCGGACTCGTGGCGGCGTTCCGCACGGGCGGGTGTGGGGCCGGACGGCAGCGCGAGCGTGGAACTCATGGACGGGGAACTCGGAACCTATCGGGCGGAGCATCCGCTGGCCCGGGTGATGCCGCTGTTCCGCGAGTTGATGGGCACGTTCGCGTCCGACGGCGAGCACCTGCTCGCCGTGTGCGACGCGCACGGCAGGCTGTTGTGGGTCGAGGGTCATCCGAGCACCCGGCGCCGGGCCGACCGGATGAACTTCGTCCCGGGTGCGCGCTGGGCGGAGACCGCGGTCGGGACTAACGCACCGGGCACGGCGGTCGCCGTCGGCCGGCCGGTGCAGGTCTTCGCGGCGGAGCACTTCATCCGCCGGGTGCAGCCGTGGACCTGTGCGGCCGCACCGGTCCACGATCCGCGCACCGGGCGGGTGCTCGGCGCCGTGGACCTCACGGGCGGCGACGACCTGGCTCATCCGCACAGCCTGGGATTCGTCCAGGCCGTGGCCCGCGCCGCCGAGTCGCAGCTCGCGCTGCTCGACCCGCCGCGGCCCACGGACCGGGCGTCCGGGCTGACGGCGCTGGGCCGGGACGAGGCCGAGCTTGTGCTGGACGGCCGCCGGATCAGGCTCAGCCGCCGGCACAGCGAGCTGATGGTGCTGCTGGCCCGGCATCCGGAGGGGCTGACCGGGGACGAGTTGCTGTGCGCGCTGTACGAGGACGAGTCGGTGACGCCGGTGACGCTGCGCGCCGAACTGGCCCGGCTGCGCAGGCTGCTCGGCCCGGGCATGCTCGCGTCGAGGCCGTACCGGCTGACGGCTCCGCTCGAGTCGGACGTCGCCGTGGTGGAGCGGCGTCTGGAGGCAGGGGCGGTCACAGGAGCCGTGGCGGCGTACTCCGGTCCGCTGCTGCCCGGCTCGCGGGCACCGGCGGTGGTGCGGCTCAGGCGGCGTCTCGCCGACGGGCTGCGCACGGCGCTGATCGCGCGGCGCGATCCGGACCTGCTGGCGGACTGGGCGCACGCACCCTGGGGCGAGGACGACCTGGAGGTGTGGTGGGCGCTCGCGGCGGTGCGGCCGACGGCGACGGTACGGGCACATCTGGCGGCGCTGGAGTCGGAGCTGGCGCTGCCGGCCCGTCGGACACCGCGCTGACCCGGCGCGCAACGTGGTTGCAACGTCCGCGTTCCTACCCTCCTGGCGGGAGCTGCCCAACGGCGGGCAGCGCTTCTGAAGGAGGCAGACCAGCATGACCCGTTACGCGGCGCCCGGTACCGAGGGCGCGATCGTCTCCTACCAGGCGCGCTACGACCACTTCATCGGGGGCGAGTATGTGCCGCCGGCTCGCGGGCAGTACTTCGAGAACCCGTCCCCGGTGAACGGGCAGCCGTTCACCGAGGTCGCGCGCGGCACCGCGGAGGACGTGGAGCGGGCACTGGACGCGGCGCACGCGGCGGCTCCGGCCTGGGGCCGTACGTCGGTGACGGAGCGCTCCGACATCCTCCTCAAGATCGCCGACCGTATGGAGGCCTACCTCGAACCGCTGGCGGTGGCCGAGAGCTGGGAGAACGGCAAGCCGGTGCGCGAGACGCTGGCGGCCGACATTCCGCTGGCCATCGACCACTTCCGGTACTTCGCGGGCGTGATCCGGGCGCAGGAGGGCTCGCTGA
Organism: Streptomyces sp. NPDC050625; assembly: GCF_040654755.1. Classification (NCBI taxonomy): domain Bacteria; kingdom Bacillati; phylum Actinomycetota; class Actinomycetes; order Kitasatosporales; family Streptomycetaceae; genus Streptomyces; species Streptomyces sp. NPDC050625. Next base: position 67,170 of record NZ_JBFAIQ010000035.1, on the reverse strand, counting down.
GCCAGGTCGACGACGACACGGTGGCGTACCACTTCCACGAGCCGCTCGGTGTGGTCGCACAGATCATCCCGTGGAACTTCCCGATCCTGATGGCGACCTGGAAGCTGGCGCCGGCCCTCGCCGCGGGCAACGCGGTCGTCATCAAGCCGGCCGAGCAGACCCCGGCCTCCATCCACTACTGGATGAGCCTGATCGCGGACCTGCTGCCGCCGGGCGTGGTGAACATCGTCAACGGCTTCGGCGTGGAGGCGGGCAAGCCGCTCGCGTCCAGCCCGCGGGTGGCCAAGGTCGCGTTCACCGGCGAGACGACGACGGGCCGGCTGATCATGCAGTACGCCTCGGAGAACATCAAGCCGGTCACGCTGGAGCTGGGCGGCAAGTCCCCGAACATCTTCTTCGACGACGTCTGGGCGCGTGACGACGACTTCCGGGACAAGGCCCTCGAGGGCTTCACGATGTTCGCGCTCAACCAGGGCGAGGTCTGCACCTGCCCGTCCCGGGCCCTGGTCCAGAGCGGCCACTACGCCGAGTTCCTCGAAGCGGCGGTGGTCCGCACCCGGTTGATCAAGCCGGGGCACCCCCTGGACACGGACACCATGATCGGCGCCCAGGCCTCCAACGACCAGCTGGAGAAGATCCTCTCCTACCTGGACATCGGCCGGCAGGAGGGCGCGAAGATCCTGACGGGCGGCGAACGCATCGAGTACGACGGCGAGTTGAAGGGCGGCTACTACGTCCAGCCGACCATCTTCCAGGGCGACAACCGGATGCGGATCTTCCAGGAGGAGATCTTCGGCCCGGTGGTGTCGGTGGCGTCCTTCGACGACTTCGACGACGCCATCAAGATCGCCAACGACACGCTGTACGGTCTGGGCGCCGGTGTGTGGACCCGCGACGTCAACACCGCGTACCGCGCGGGCCGCGCGATCCAGGCGGGCCGCGTCTGGACGAACTGCTACCACGCGTACCCCGCCCACGCGGCGTTCGGCGGCTACAAGCAGTCCGGCATCGGCCGCGAGACGCACAAGATGATGCTGGAGCACTACCAGCAGACGAAGAACCTCCTGGTGTCGTACTCACCGAAGAAGCTGGGCTTCTTCTAGAGGCACGAGAAAAGGCGCCTGCCCCGGGCTTCTGCCTGACAGGCGCCAGGCCCGCCCACTCCGAAAGTTCCGTCAGCCGGTAAGGGCCCCGGTCGGGGGAAGCGTTCCAGGACCGGCGTGGCCTTTGCCGGCATGCTGCCGGCGTCGTTGTTCCGTGACGCGGAACAAAGAGTGTTCGACCGACGGCGTGGTGTCTATACCGGGAGGTGTCACCGGGGCTCCGAGGGCCCCGCCCCACCACCCCCTTCCGGAGGTAGCCCGTGCCGACCGACCCCGACCGCGTCCCGCCGGACGCCGTGCCACCGGCCGTGGTCAAGGCCGCCGACGCGCTGGCGGAGGCCGCCCGCACCGGGGCCGCCTGCCCTCCGGTGCGCACGCTCTTCGACCACGGTGACATCGACATCGCCTACGCCGTCCAGCGGCTCAACCTCCAGCGCGGCCAGGCCGACGGCCGCCGGATCGTCGGCCGCAAGATCGGTCTGACCTCCCCGGCCGTGCAGCGCCAGCTCGGGGTGGATCAGCCGGACTTCGGCGCGTTGTTCGCGGACATGGCCGTGCCCGAGGGCGGCGAGGTGCCCGCCGGGCAGCTGCTCCAGCCCAAGGTGGAGGCCGAGGTCGCGCTGGTGCTCGGCAGCGACCTGCCGTACCGCGAGTGCACCGTCGTCGACGTGCTGCGCGCGGTCGACTTCGTACTGCCCGCCCTGGAGATCGTCGACAGTCGAGTGGCGGGATGGGACATCTCCATCGTCGACACCGTCGCCGACAACGCCTCCTGCGGCCTGTACGTCCTGGGTGGGTCTCCGGTGCCGCTGACCGGGCTCAATCTTCGATCGGTGCGGATGACCATGACGCGGGGTGGCGAGGTGGTCTCCGAGGGGACCGGTGCCGATTGCCTCGGCAGCCCTCTCAACGCGGCCGCCTGGCTGGCTTCGGCCCTCGCCGGGATGGGAGACCCGCTGCGGGCGGGCGACCTCGTGCTGACCGGAGCCCTGGGCCCGATGGTCCCCGCCGCCCCGGGCGATGTGTTCGAAGCCCGCATCTCGAACCTGGGCTCCGTGCGGGTCGGGTTCTCCTCGGATGGAGACAACCAGTGAGCAGTGAGACGAACGCGCGCACCAAGGTGGCGATCATCGGGTCGGGAAACATCGGCACCGACCTGATGATCAAGGTACTGCGCCTGTCCGACAGCCTGGAGATCGTCGCGATGGCCGGCATCGACCCGGCCTCGGACGGCCTGGCCCGCGCCCGCCGTCTGAAGGTGGCCACCACCCACGAGGGAGTGGACGGGCTGGTGAAGCTGGACGAGTTCGCGGACGTGCGGTTCGTCTTCGACGCGACCTCCGCCGGTGCCCACAAGCGTCACGAGGAGGTGCTGCGCCCTCTCGGCCGGACGCTCATCGATCTCACCCCGGCGGCCATCGGCCCTTACGTGGTGCCCCCGGTCAACGGCGACGCCCACCTCGGCGCGCCGAACGTCAACATGGTCACCTGCGGCGGCCAGGCCACGATCCCGATCGTCGCGGCGGTCAACGCGGTCACCCCCGTCCACTACGGCGAGATCGTCGCGTCCATCGCCTCCCGCTCCGCGGGCCCCGGCACCCGGGCGAACATCGACGAGTTCACCGAGACCACCTCCTCGGCCATCGAGCAGGTCGGAGGCGCCGCCCGGGGCAAGGCGATCATCGTCCTCAACCCGGCCGAGCCCCCGCTGATCATGCGCGACACCGTGCACTGCCTGGTCTCGGACTGCGACACAGAGGCCGTCACCGCCTCCGTCGAGGAGATGGCCGGACGCGTCCAGGCGTACGTCCCCGGCTACCGCCTCAAGCAGAAGGTGCAATTCGACCGCGTGAGCTCCGACGACCCGCTGCGCTCCCTGCTGCCCGCCCGGGCCGCCGGCACCGACGCGCTGAAGGTCTCGGTCTTCCTCGAGGTCGAGGGCGCCGCCCACTACCTGCCGGCCTACGCAGGAAATCTCGACATCATGACCTCGGCCGCGCTGCGCACCGCGGAGCGCATGGCCGCACACCGCTCCACCGAAGGGGCCGCACGATGACCTCGACCGAGACCAAGAACGCCACCGCGACCCCGTCGGCCCCGCACGACCTGTACGTCCAGGACGTCACTCTGCGGGACGGCATGCACGCCGTCCGCCACCGCTACACCGTCGAGCAGGCCCGCACCATCGCCGCCGCCCTGGACTCCGCCGGCGTCTCCGCGATCGAGATCGCCCACGGCGACGGCCTGTCCGGGTCCAGCATCAACTACGGTGTCGGCGCCCACACCGACTGGGAGTGGATCGAGGCCGTCACGGACGCCAGCGGCAACGCGGTGCCCACCACGCTCCTGCTGCCCGGCATCGGCACCCTCCACGACCTCAGGCAGGCCCACAAGCTGGGGATCCGCTCGGTGCGCATCGCCACGCACTGCACCGAGGCCGACATCTCCGCCCAGCACATCACCGCCGCCCGCGAGCTGGGCATGGACGTCGCCGGGTTCCTGATGATGTCCCACATGGCCGAGCCCGCCGAACTCGCCCGCCAGGCGAAGCTGATGGAGTCCTACGGCGCCCACTGCGTGTACGTCACCGACTCCGGCGGCCGACTGACCATGGACGGCGTACGCGACCGCTTCCGCGCCTACCGCGACGTCCTCGACCCGCGCACCGACCTGGGCATCCACGCCCACCACAACCTCGCCCTGGGCGTGGCCAACTCCGTCGTCGCCGTCGAGAACGGTTGTACCCGTGTCGACGCCTCGCTGGCCGGCCAGGGCGCGGGGGCGGGCAACTGCCCTCTGGAGGCGTTCATCGCCGTCGCAGACCTGATGGGCTGGAAGCACGGCTGCGACCTCTTCCCGCTCATGGACGCCGCCGACGACCTCGTCCGGCCCCTGCAGGACCGCGAGGTCCGCGTGGACCGCGAGACCCTCAGCCTGGGCTACGCGGGGGTGTACTCGAGCTTCCTGCGCCACGCCGAGACCGCTGCCGCCCGGTACGGTCTGGACACCCGCAGCATCCTCGTCGAGGTCGGCCGACGAGGCATGGTCGGCGGCCAGGAGGACATGATCACCGACATCGCCCTGGACCTGGCCGCCCGCGCAGGCAGCGCGACCTGATCCGGCGGCCCGACCCCGGAGGCCGGCCGTGGTTCAGGGCGTTCATGCCCCGCGGCCGTCCTCCGGGGGAGACGCTGCTGCAGGACCACGGCAGCGCGACGGTGCCGTCACCGTCCGGCACGTTGACGGCCGTGACGCCGAAGGAGGAAGAGGGATGGGGCATGATCCGATGGGGGAACAGGACATGATCCGGATGCTCCCGCCAGGCGGAGCCTCTCGCCGTTCGCGGGGGACGGCTCGTGCTGATCTTCATCGCCTGGGGGTGGCCTACAGTGGTGCCGTGTCGTCCGGAAACGCCGTGGTCGCACGCAACGTGCGCATCCTCAGAGAACAGCGTGGCCTGTCCCTGGCCGAGTTGGCCCGCCAGGCCGGGCTGGCGAAGCAGACGCTGTCGAAGCTGGAGCAGGGCACCGGAAACCCCACGGTGGACACGCTGTTCTCCATCGCCACCGCGCTCGGCGTGCCCGTGACGCGACTGGTCTCGGAGCGCGAACAGGTCATGACCGTGCAGCGGGCCGGCGAGGTGACCTGGAGCGAGCACTCCGGATACGAGAGCCGTGCGCTCGACCACATCTACGGCTCCGGTGTGATCGAGAACTATCTGGTACGCATCGGCCGGCAGCCCTCGGGAGCGGGTGGCCGGTCGGAGCCGCACCCGGTGGGCACCCTGGAGCACCTGTACGTGATCAGCGGCCGTGTGCGGGTGGGACCGGTCGACAGCTCTGTCGAGCTCGCCGCCGGGGACTTCGCCCGCTATCCCGGTGACCGTCCGCACCTCTACGAGTCGCTGGACGACCAGAGCCTGGTGCACATCGTGGTCAGTGTGCCCCGGGTGCAGCCGGGAACGGGACGGAACGGCCTATGAGCGCCGGGCCGGGCGTCGCCTCCTCGCGGTCGAACGCGATCCCAGCAGCGAGACGAAGTCCTGCCCGGTGCCTCCCGTGAAGCCGAGCACACGCTGATGACGATGTCTGGCGCCGACTCCGGGACCCTCAGCTGGGGCGGACGACGGCCTTTCCGGTCAGCTCGCCGTCGATCATCGCCTGGAAGCCGGAATGGACGTCCGTGAGCGGCAGCACCCGGTCGATGCGGGGCTTGGTCCCGGTGTTCTCCATGAACCGCAGCAGCGAGACGAACTCCTGCCGGGTGCCGCCCGTGGAGCCGAGCACACGCTGCTGGAGGTAGAAGATCCGGTTCAGGTCGGCCGGGGGGTTGGCGCCGCTGGTCGCGCCCGCCACCACCACCGTGCCGCCGGGCCGCAGAGCCTTCAGGGAGTGTCCCCAGGTCGCCTGCCCGACGGTTTCCACGACCACGTCCACCTTCGTGGGCAGGCGGGTGCCGGACGGCACCGCTTCGTGCGCTCCCAGCTCACGAGCGGCAGCCAGCTTGGACTCGGAGCGGCTGGTGGCGTACACGGTGGCCCCGGCGGCCCGCGCCAGGGTGATGGCGGCCGAGGCGACACCGCCGCCGGCGCCCTGTACCAGGACCCGGTCGCCGGGACGGATCCGGGCCTGGGTGAACAGCATCCGGTAAGCGGTGAGCCATGCCACCGGCAGGCAGGCGGCCTCCTCGAAGGACAGGCCGGCGGGCTTGGGGATCAGATTGCGCCGCGGGACGCAGAGCAGCTCGGCGAAGGCACCGTCGTGCCGTTCGGACAGCAGCGTGCGGCCCGGGTCGAGTGTCTCGTCGCCGCCCCCGGCCGCGGGGTCGCCGATCACCGGGTGGACGACGACCTCGTTGCCCTCCTCGTCGACGCCCGCCGCGTCGCAGCCGAGCACGATGGGCAGCCGGTCGGCCGGGTGCCCGACTCCGCGCAGAGTCCAGAGGTCGTGGTGGTTGAGGGCCGCCGCCCGCACGCGTACGAGCGTCCAGCCGGGAGGCACCGTCGGCTCGGGCACCTCACGCAGCTCCAGCCCGCTCAGCGGGTCGTCCGGATCCTGGCGCACGGCCACGGCAGCAAGCATGCGGTTCTCCTCGGAGGCACAGGGGTGTCGGTGCCCAACGATTCCCCCGGCCACCGGGGTGCTCCAGCGGTTGTGCCGCGCCACGGCACGGCCACCGCCGGAGGTGCACGGCCACGGCGGGGGTGCACGGCCACCGCCCGGGGGTGACAGAGCCGCGTTCCGCATCGCGGCACACGCGGTGGGCACACCGCGCGGCACGGCGTCTCCTTGGGGGCATGCAGCACCACAGCGCCGGCGTGACCGCCGTGGACATCCCCCTCGGCGCGGGAGCCCCTCCCGACCGGCTGGTCGCTGTGACCGGCGGCGCCAGCGGACGGCGCGCGGCCGCACGGATCGGCGTCACCGGCCGATGAACCGGCCGCAGCGGCCCGTACACCACCAGCCAGAAGGGGAACCCGCCATGCAACTGAGCGGACTGGGATACTTCGGACTCCGCACCGGGCGGATCGATCAGTGGCGCGCGTTCGCCGAGAACGTCCTCGGCGCGCAGGTCCGGACGACCGAGGACGGACTGCGGCTGCGCGTCGACGAGCGTGGCTGGCGGATCGCTCTCCACGAGAGCGACACCGAGGAGTTCGGTTACGTCGGCTGGGAGCTGCCCGGCCCGGCCGAACTGGAGGCAGCCGCGGCCGAGCTGGAGGCCGCCGGTGTCGCGGTCAAGTACGCCGACGAGGAGTTGCTGCGCCGACGCGACGTGCTCGGCCTCCTCCAGCTGGAGGACCCGAACGGCATCCGCATCGAGCTGTTCCACGGCGCCCGCACGGCCACCGCGCCGTTCGTCTCACCCACCGGAGCACGGTTCGTCACCGGTGACCAGGGCCTGGGCCACGTGGTGTTCAACGTGGACGACTACGACGCCACGTTCCGCTTCTACACCGAGCTGCTGGGCTTCAAGGTCAGCGACTTCTGCGACCTGGGCCGCAAACGGATCGCCTTCCTGCACACCAACCCCCGCCACCACAGCCTGGCCTTCGCCGGCCTGGTGGTCGACCCCGAGCGCAAGCCCAAGAAGGACATCGACCCCGGCGAGCTGTTCCACTTCATGCTCGAGGTCGACGACTACGACACCGTCGGCCACGCGTACGACCGATGCCTGGACGGCGGTGCGCCGATCGCGCTGACGATCGGCCGACACAGCAACGACAAGATGCTGTCCTTCTACGCGATCACCCCGTCCGGCTTCGAGGTCGAGTACGGCTATGGAGCGATCACGGTGTCCGACCCGTGGGTCGCCACCCGCGTCGACGGCACCAGTCTGTGGGGCCACCACCGCCCGCCCAGGCCGGCGCAGAACGCCGCGGAAGGAGACCGGTCGTGACCCTCTCCCGCACCCTGGAGCCGTCCGCCGACGTCAGCGGGTACTTCGACCTGGAGCGCGGCCTCGTCGACCGCACCATCTTCAGCGACAGTGCGCTGTACCGGCAGGAGCTGCGCCGGATCTTCGCACCCAGCTGGTTGTTCCTGGCCCACGAGAGCCAGTTCAAGAAGCCCGGCGACTTCTTCACCACGTTCATGGGTGAGGACCCGGTGATCGTCACCATGGGCAAGGACCGCAAGCTGCGGGCCTTCCTCAACGCCTGCCGTCACCGCGGCATGCGGGTCTGCCGCGCCGACGCCGGCGCCACCAAGGCGTTCACCTGCAGCTACCACGGCTGGTCGTACGACACCTCCGGGAAGCTGATCAACGTCCCCAACGGGGAGGACTACCCCGGCCACTTCGAGCAGGACAAGTGGGGCCTGATCGAGGTCGCTCAGCTGGACACCTACAAGGGCCTGATCTTCGCGACCTGGAATCCCGAGGCCCCGCCGCTGCGCGAGGCCCTCGGTGGCATGACCTGGTACATGGACGCGATGCTCGACCGTGACCCGGAAGGCACCGAAGTCGTCGGCGGCGTCCACAAGTGGGTGCTGGAGGGCAACTGGAAGCTCGCCGCCGAGCAGTTCGCCTCCGACTGGTACCACGTCAACATCTCGCACGCCTCCGCGCTCATGGTGCTCTCGCCCACCGGCAAGGGTCCCAAGAAGGAGATCGTGCAGACCCCCGGCCGGCAGTACACCGACCCGCTGGGCCACGGTGCCGGCTTCCCGACCCACCCCAAGAGCCGCTTCGACGACCGCCTGGTGCATCAGCACTACGACTACGACGCGCTGCGCGAGCGGCTGGGCGACGCCCGGGTCGAGGGCCCGACGACCACCGGCCACGCCACCGTCTTCCCCAACTTCTCCTACCTGCCGGTCAACGGCAGCATCCGCGTCTGGCACCCCAAGGGCCCGGACACGATGGAGGTCTGGGCCTGGACCCTCGTCGACAAGTCGATGCCCGACGAGGTCAAGAACGCCCAGCGCCTGTACAACCTGCGCACCTTCGGACCCACCGGCATCTTCGAGCAGGACGACGGCGAGAACTGGAGCGAGTGCCAGGCCACCGCGGGCGGCTTCGTCGCCGGCGGCATGACCCTCAACTACCAGATGGGCCTCGGCCTGGAGGCCCAGGACGGCGTCCACCCCGGGACCACCGGACGCCTCTACTCCGACGGCGCGGCCCGCGGCTTCTACGCCCGCTGGCGCGACCTGATGAACACCCCCGCCTGGCACGAGCAGCCCGCGGCGGCCGCGAGCCGGACCGTCGAGGAGGACCCCCGATGAGCACCACCACCACTGGTATCCGCGTCGCCGCCGAAGGCGACATCCCCGAGGGCGAGGCCCTGGCCGTCCCCGCCGATGTCACCGGCCACGCCGACGCCATCGCCGTCTTCAACGACGAGGGCACCTACTACGCCCTCGACGACACCTGCTCGCACGGCCAGGCCTCGCTCGCCGAGGGCTGGGTCGAGGGCGGCGAGGTCGAGTGCCCGCTGCACAGCGCCCGCTTCTGCCTGCGCAGCGGCACGCCCCAGTGCATGCCCGCCACCGAGGCCGTGCGCACCCACCGGGTCGAGGTCCGCGACGGCGAGATCTTCGTCCACCCCGGGCAGGAGGCAGCCTGATGAAGCGGATCGCTGTCGTCGGGGCCGGGCTGGCCGCGGTCTCCACCTGCGACGCCCTGCGTGCACAGCACTACGACGGCGAGCTGGTGCTGTTCTCGGCCGAGGAGGGCCTGCCGTACGACCGTCCGCCGCTCAGCAAGGACGTCCTGCTCGGCAAGGCCCGGTACGAGGACGTCCTGCTGCGTCCCGCCGACTGGTACGAGCAGCGGGGTGTGGAGCTGCGGTCGGGCACCACCGTCACGGCGATCCACCCCCAGCAGGGCACCGTGCACCTCGCCGACGGTTCGGCCGTCGACGTCGACCGGATCGTGCTCGCCACCGGCGGCAGCCCGCGCGCCCTGCCGGTCCCGGGCGGTGACGACCCGTCCGTACACCTGCTGCGTTCCTGGGAGGACTCCGAGCGGCTGCGCGAGCGACTGCTGCCCGGGGCCCGGCTGGTCGTGGTCGGCGCCGGGCTGATCGGCGCCGAGACCGCCGCCGTCGCCGTGGCGCTCGGCTGCCGGGTCACCCTGGTCGACCCGGTCGCGGTACCGCTGACCGCCGCCGTCGGCCCGGAGATCGCCGAGGCTCTGCACCGCCGCCACACGGAGGCGGGCATCGAGGTGGTCACCGGCGGCGTCGAGCGGATCGAGCGCGCCGGGGGCTCCGAGGAGGTGTCCGTGCACATCTCGGGCCGCACCGGGCCTGTGGTCGCCGACACCGTGGTGGTCGGCATCGGCATCCGGCCCGACACGGCCCTCGCCGAGGCGGCCGGCCTCAAGGTCGACAACGGCATCGTCGTGGACGCCGCCCAACGCACCTCCCACCCCCACGTCTTCGCCGTCGGCGACGTCGCCCGCCAGGACGGCCACCGGCGCCACGAGCACTGGGAGGCCGCCCAGCAGGACGGCGAGGCCGCGGCCGCGGGACTGCTGGGCAAGCCGATACCGCCGCGGCCCGCGCAGTGGTTCTGGTCCGACCGCCACGGTTCGCGTCTCGAGGCGGTCGGCTCCATGGCCGACGCCGAGCGGACCGTGCTGCGCGGCGTCCCCGGCAGCGGCCCCTGCGCCGTCTTCGGCCTGCGCGGCGACCGCCTCGTGGCCGCCGCCGCGATCGACCGGGTCCGCGACATCAAGGCCGCCCGCCGGCTGATCGACCGGGGCGTGGCGGTGGACGCCGCCCGCCTGGCCGACGAGAGCACCGACCTGCGCACCCTCTTGCGCGGCTGATCGCGCGGCCCGGCGACCGGCCCTTGCGGGCCACCACCCGCCCACGACGAGCGCAGGCGCGTCCTGACGTCGGCGCTCGTCACCACCGCGCGCGCCCGGTGTGCCGAGGAACGGCACACCGGCTCCCCGCCCTCGCCGCATCGCGATGGGATGTCCCCAGCCACCGCCGGGTGTCCCGGGCAGCGTGGCCCTGCAAGGAGTAACCGATGAGCACTCACACCGAGGAGCCCGCAGCCGCCGTGTACGGCACACCGGCCCTGGACGAGGCCCTGCTCCACTTCGAGGTGCAGCGCCTCTACACCCTGGAGGCGCAACTGCTCGACCAGCACCGGTACGCGGACTGGCTGGAGCTCTTCGCCGACGATCTGCACTACTGGGCGCCGGTGCGCACCAACCGTCTGCGCCGCCAGCAGAGTCTCGCCGACGGCGCCCCCGGTGAGGTGGCGATCTTCGACGAGACCAAGGAGAGCTTGATGTGGCGCATCCGCCGCTTCGACTCCGGTATGGCCTGGGCCGAGGATCCGCCCTCGCGGACCCGCCACCTGATCACCAATGTCGCGGTGCGTCCGGGTGACGAGCCGGGGCACTACACGGCCGAATCGGCGTTCCTCTGCTACCGCAACCGCCTGGAGCGTGAGGTCGACATCTACGCCGGCGGACGCACCGACGTCCTGCGGCGGGACGCGGACGGGGGCCTGGTGATCGCCCGCCGCACGATCCTGCTCGATCAGAACGTCCTGCTCGCCAAGAACATCAGCACCTTCCTGTGAACCGGAGCCCCGACGTGACCCCTGAAGAGCCGAAGATCATCAAGCACACCGTGGAGACGACCCTCGGTCCGATCGCGGTCAGTGAGGCCGGCCAGGGGCCGGTGCTGGTGATGCTGCACGGCGGTGGCCCGGGCGCGAGCGCGGTCGCCAACTACCAGCAGAACCTCCCCGCCCTGGCGCCGTACTTCCGCGTGGTCCTCCCCGACCAGCCCGGCTTCGGCGGCAGCTACCGCCCCACCGAGGCCGATCTCGACGCCCGCAGCATCACCGACATCACCGTCGACGCCCTGCTGCAGACCCTCGACGCCCTGGGCATCGACCGCTTCCACCTGCTGGGCAACAGCCTTGGCGGTGCCGCGGCCATCGCCACCGCTCTGGCCGCACCGGAACGGGTGGAGAAGCTGGTCCTGATGGCGCCGGGCGGCGGATGGCTGCCCTTCGGGCCCACCCCGACCGAGGGCCAGAAGGCGATGTTCCGCTACTACAACGGCGACGGCCCGAGCGTGAAGAAGATGCGGGACTTCCTCCGCGTCATGACCGCCGAGCCCAAGCGCTGGGAGGACACGGTCCAGGCCCGGTACGAGGCATCGCTCGACGAGTCGCACATCGCCTTCTACCACCGCTACAACGCGGCCTTCGCCAAGCGCCACGGCATGGACCCGCTCTGGCGTGACGCTCACCGGATCAAGGCTCCGACCCTGCTGCTGTGGGGCCGTGACGACCGCACCATCACCCTGGACGGCGCCCAGCTCATGCTCAAGCAGATCCGCGACGTGCAGCTGCACGTCTTCGGCGGCTGCGGTCATTGGGTCCAGCTGGAGCGGCAGGCGGAGTTCGAGCGCCTGGTCACCGACTTCCTTCAGGAGGACTGAGCCGTGGCATCCACCGCCGGCGGCGGATGGCTGGAGGGCGAGGTCGCCCTGATCACCGGTGGAGCGTCCGGCCTCGGCAGGGCCGTCGCCCTGCGCTACCTGGCCGAGGGAGCGAGCGTGGTCGCCGTGGACCGCGACCGCGCCAAACTGGACGCGGTCGTGGCCGCGGCAGGCGAACACGCCGACCGCGTCCTGACCGTGCCCGGAGACGTACGGTCCCCGGACGACCTGCACACGGCGGTCAGGGCCGCGGTCGACCGGTTCGGAAAGCTCGACATCCTCGTGCCCAACGCGGGAATCTGGGACTACCACCGCAGCGTCACCCGGCTGACCGGCCACGAGCTGGCCGAGGCCTTCGACGAGATCTTCGCCGTGAACGTCAAGGGCTACCTGCTCGCCGTCGAGGCCGCCTGGCGGGAGCTGGTGGCCACCCGTGGCAGCATCGTCATGACCTTGTCGAACGCGTCGTTCCACACCAACGGCGGTGGCCCGGTCTACACCGCCAGCAAGCACGCCTGCCTGGGGCTGGTGCGCGAGTTCGCCTACGAGCTCGCCCCGAAGGTCCGGGTCAACGGTGTGGCCTGCGGCGGCATGCGCACGGGGCTGCGCGGACCGGAGAGCCTGGGCCTGGAAGGGAGGTCCATCGAGGACTCCTTCGCCCGCAGCGAGGCGGCAGGCGAACTGCCCAACGTCCCGCTGTACGAGGCCAGCGTCGAGCCGGAGGACTTCACCGGTGCGTACGTGCTGCTCGCCTCCCGCAGGAACAGCGGCAACATCACCGGCGCCGTCGTTCCCGTGGACGGTGGCATCGCCGTACGCGGATTCCGCACCTCGGCCGGCGGCGCCGGCCTCTGAGCGGAGCCCGCGCCTCACCCCAGTCATCGAGCCACATGCCGACAGCCATCGAAGGAGCCGCCATGGCCAGCGTCGACATCAGCCCCGCCACCGCCCTGCACCGCAGAGCCCGCTACGCCGGCGACAGTACCGCCCTCGTCTACGAGGGGGTGGAGATCTCCGCGGCCGCGCTCGGCGCGACCGTGCGCAGACTGGCCGCGGGCCTGTCCGCCCACGGCCTGCGCCGCGGCGACCGGATCGCCTACCTCGGCCTCAACAGCGCGGCCCTCTTCCAGACCCTGTTCGCCGCCGCCCAGCTCGGCGCGGTCTTCGTGCCTCTGAACCACCGGCTCGCGGCCGACGAGGTCCGCCACATCCTGGTCGACTCCGGCGCGCACACCCTGGTCGTGGAAGAAGGCCACCGCACGCTGGTCGAGTCGATCCTGACCGAGGTTCCCGCCCGCCGCCACGTGCTGGTGGACACGGACCCCGCCTGCCCCGCGGCCGACGCGCCGCCGGCCACGTGGACGCCGCTGTCCGCACTCCTCCGCTCCGCCGACCTCGACCTCGATCCGGTGGAGCTGCACGAGGATGATCTCGCCGCCCTGATGTACACCTCTGGTACCACGGGTCGGCCGAAGGGCGTCATGCTCACCCACGGCAACCTCTGGTGGAACGCCGTCAACGTCGACAGCGCGGTCGACACCCGCCCGGACGACGTCAACCTGGCCGTGGCACCCCTGTTCCACATCGGCGGCCTCAACGCCCTCACCCTGCGCGCCCTCCAGCGCGGCGGCACGATCGTGCTCCGCCGGACCTTCGACCCCGAGCAGTGCCTGGACGACCTGGTCCGTCACCGTGTCACCAGCGTCTTCGCGGTACCGGCGATGTTCACGGCCGTCGCCCGCACCGCCGGCTTCGCGGAGGCCGACCTCTCCGGACTCCGCGCCGCGATCGTCGCCGGCGCTCCCGTACCGCCCCAACTCATCCGCGACTACGCCACCCAGCACGGCGTGTTTCTTCAGCAGGCATGGGGGCTGACCGAGACCGCCCCGTTCGCCACGTACCTGCCCGCGGCACTGACCCTGGAGAAGGTCGGCTCGGCCGGCGCCCCCATGCCGTACACCGAGGTATGCCTCCTCGCTCCGGGCAGCGGCGTGAAGATCACCGAGTCCGAGGTCCGCGGCGAGATCTGCGTCCGGGGCCCCAACGTCACCCCCGGCTACTGGAACAACCCCGGCGCGACCGACGAGGCGTTCGACGACGCCGGCTGGTTCCACAGCGGCGACATCGGCTACCGCGACCGGGACGGGTTCTACTTCGTCGTCGACCGGATCAAGGAAATGATCATCAGCGGTGGGGAGAACGTCTACCCGGCGGAAGTGGAACGCGTCCTCAGCGAGTTCCCGGGCGTTGTCGAGGCGGCCGTCGTCGGCGTACCCGACCCCAAGTGGGGAGAGACCGTACTCGCCGTCCTCACCTGCCGACGCGGCGTCGAGCCCACCCTGGAGCAGGTGCGCGAGTTCGCCGGCCGGCACCTGGCCCGCTACAAACTCCCGACCAAGGTGCTCGTCGTCGACGAACTGCCCCGCAACGCCAGCGGCAAGCTGGCCAAGGCCCGGCTGCGCGACTGGGTCGCACAGCGGTCCACCCATGAAGGGTCGCCGTCATGAACGTCCGGCCCGCCTCCGTACCACCGCCCCCGATTCCGTCTCTCGGGGGCGGCTGGACGCTGCGCCTGGCAGAGCCCGTCGCCGATCTCGCCCGCATCCACGGATGGCTCTCCGCCGCCGGCGCGGTCAGGGACCCCGAGCGACTCCAGGAAGAGCTGCGTGCGAAGTTGGCCGGACGGGCCACTCGGCCCTGCGTCGTCAGCCTCGACGACGTCCCCCTGATCCATCTGGAAGTGCACCGGGTGCTCCATCACGCCCTGCGCGCCTGCTACCCCGTAGGAGCCCACGACCTGGCGCTCGACCTCGTCGCCGGTGATCGCGGCGCCGTCGGCAGTGACCTGGTCGCGCGCCTCCTCCCGGAACTGACCTCGGCTCTCTTCGCGGCTGACCCCCACTGCCGGAGAATCACGGCCGCACCGGACGCGGACGATGCCGTGGCCGTACGGGACTTCCGGGCGGGCGGATTCCGTCACGTCACGGAAGTCGACCTGCCCCACCGCACCGCGGCCCTGCTCGTGGCCGAACGTCCGGAGATCAGCCGGATCTCGACTGCCTTGGACGACATGCCTCACTGAGGAACCGCCGGCAGATCGCGGGGGCCCGGTCTCACGGGTCGGTCAGGAATGCGGTGCCCAGTGACTCGAACCGTCGTGCCCGCTCATACGGCACCCACCGCCCCCACCGGCGAATGCGTAACGGCCGCCTCCTACGGCCGGTTTGTCGGACTTCCCCTAGTCGGGCAGGCTCACGACCACCTTCCGGAACCGCTCTGGTTGGCGATCGTCCAGCAGTAGCCGACATGCCGATGCGGCGGGCGATTCACTGGTGCGCGACCCGTTCGACCGCGCAGTCGTAGCGACCGGTGATCAGCAGAATGACCATCTCCCGCACCCGGTCGTCGATGGACGACTCGTAGCACGGGGCGGCACCGAGGCGTTGCAGGGGGCCGCCTGCTCGGGAGCTGTGCAGGGCGGCGTTGAACCCCCGGGGCGACCGGTGCGCGGGCGTTGCCGACGCCGCTCGGGGTGCTGGTGAGGATGACGCCACAGGGCTCCAGCCGGGTGAACGTGTGTCGACGTCGGCAATGACCGTCGCCACGTCGAAGATCATTTTCTCGGTGCCGGCCTGCCGACCGGCAGTTCCCCGGAGGCGATCACCTCGGGCAGCGCGCGGTCCGCTCGTGCCTCCCTCCCGACTCCTCGGCACCGCCGCTTTCTCGGCCTTCCCCACCTCGCCGGGGACATCGACGTCGGCTCCACCGAGCATCCCGTCCAGCTTTCGGGTGTTCGTCTTCGAGGACCGCGTGCGGGTGCGGGCGTGGAACTTTTCCCGATGCCGCGCGACTCCAGTGTCTGAACTCCCGCCTCTGAACTCCGGCATTCGAGTTCCCGAGTTGTTCACCCGACGGTGACCGCCACAGGGATAGTTGCACGTTACATTCTTCCCGCCTTCCCCGCTGAGATCCCCCACCACCGGCGGACTTCAACCGCTCGTTCCCACCGCGATCCCGGACCTTCCCCCTGCATGGGCAGACGGCAACGCGCATCGAAAGGATCATCCGGATGACCCACGTCGAGGGGCCAAGGCCTCGCCGTCTCGGTACTTCGCGCTGTTGTCGGTAGGGCGTCGGCGCGGTGAATGCCCGCCGTCTCGCCTTCCAGTGATGTTCAACCCCAGGTCCCTGCCGGTCGTTTCGTGGTGCACCTAAGGTCCTTGGCGGTTTCGAAAGAAGGGACTCATGGATACATTCCTCGCAATCCGGGCTCGCGGCATCACCAAGTGCTTCCGCGACGTCGTCGCACTCGACGGCGTCGACATGGATGTGACGCCGGGTCAGATCCACGGCCTGGTCGGGCCGAACGGCGCCGGCAAGACGACGTTGCTCGGCCTCCTGCTGGGCCTGGCCGTCGCCGACAGCGGCAGCCTCGAGATCCTGGGTACGCCCGTCGGGCGGGCGCTCGCCACTCCCGACGGTGTCGCCGGATTCGTGGACGGGCCCGGTCTCTACCCCTCGCTCACCGCCCGGCAGAACCTCGCCGCGCTGGCCGCTCTCCGCGGCCTCGACCCCCGGAGAGCGGGGATCGACGACGTACTCGACCAGGTCGGGCTCACCGATGTCGCCGACGACCGGGCCCGCGGGTTCTCCCTCGGTATGCGTCAGCGGCTCGGGCTCGCCGCCGCGCTGCTCGGCAAGCCCCGGCTGCTCGTGCTCGACGAACCGTCCAACGGCCTCGATCCCGCCGGCAAGAAACATGTGCACGGTGTCCTCAGCCGGCTCGCGGCGGACGGCACCGGCGTCGTGCTCTCCAGCCACCGCATGGACGACCTCGAGGCACTGTGCTCCGAGGTCACGATTCTCGCCACCGGACGGGTGGTCTTCTCCGGCCCGCTCGGCAAGCTGGCCGCCGAGAACCGCGCACTCGACTACCGGCTGCTCACCTCCGACCCGCGGGCCGCTCGCCAACTCGCCGTCGACGCGCGGGGGATCGAGGTCGTCGACGACGCCGGGGCACGGCAGTCGGCCGAGGTGCTCGTCATCCGCGCGCTCGTGCCCGCCCTCGACGAGCTCGTGTCGGAGCTCGTGCACACGGGCATCGCGGTGCGCGAACTAGCGCCCGTGGTGTCGCCGCTCGAAGCCGCCTTCCTCGCCCTCACCGAACAGCAGGAGGCCGGTCGATGACCGCGACCGTCGCCCCCGCCCAGGATTCCGGGGCCCGCCGCGTCCCGGTGACGCGCTGCTACCGCTTCGAGCTTGTCAAGCTCGTCTCCCAGTGGCGGATCCGGCTGCTGGTCCTGGCCTGCTGGATCGCCCCGGCGCTCTTCGTCGCCGCGGTGAGTCAGCAGAGCACGCTCCCCGTCGACACGCTCTTCGGACGCTGGATGCACGCCAGCGGGTGGGCCGGGCCGCTGGTGTTGCTCGGTTTCGCCGGCACCTGGGCGCTGCCCCTGCTGACCTCGGTGGTGGCCGGCGACGTGTTCGCCTCCGAGGACCGGCTCGGCACCTGGCGCCACCTGCTCGTGGCGGTCCGCTCGCCACGGCGCGTCTTCGCGGCGAAGACGCTGGCCAGCCTCACCGTCCTTCTGGTGCTCGTGGTCGGACTGGCCGCTTCCAGCTCGGTCGGCGGGATCGTGGCGGTCGGCGACCATCCGCTGGTCGGCTACGACGGCCATCTGCTCACGCCGTCAGACGCCGCCGTCAAGGTCCTGCTCGCCTGGGCCTGCGTACTGGCCCCGACGCTGGCCCTCGCGGGCATCGGACTGCTCGGCTCAGTCGCGCTCGGGCGGTCTCCGATGGGGCTGCTGCTGCCCGCGCTCTTCGCGCTCGGGATGCAGGTCGTCCAGATGATGCCGATACCCGTCGCCGTGCGCCTCGCCCTCCCCGGCTACGCCTTCATCGCCTGGAACGGTCTGTTCACGGACCCGGTCCAGCTCACCCCGCTGTTCATCGGCACCGTGGTCAGCCTGGTGTGGGCCGTGACCGCGACGGGGCTGGCCTACCTGCTCTTCCTGCGGCGCGACTTCACCGACCTGGGCTACGACGGCTCGGGGCGCCGCGCCGTGACCGCGGGCGTCCTCCCGCTCGCCGGGCTGGTCGCCGCGACGGTCGCCGTCGTCACCGCGACCGGCACGGCCACCGGCTCCGGGATCGAACAGGACAAGGTGCAGCGCTCGGTGGCCACGGCGTTCGCCCACCTCTACCGCATGCAGACCGAGCAGCTCCACCGCCCTGATGTCACCGAAGCCCAGCTGAAGGCCACGGCGACGTGCAACAAGGGCAGCGTCAGGGTCGCGGCGGTCGGGCCCGGCAACGACTGGCGCTGCGTCGTCACGTGGCATCTCCCCGACGTCGAGGCCACAGGGCAGGCCATCTACCAGCTCGACGTCACCCCCGACGGGCGGTTCGTCGCCGACGGCGACGGACCGAAGGAAGTGAACGGCTACTTCCTGGTGCGCACTCCGACCGGAGACGCACCGAACCCGCTCTGGCAGTTCGACGGCAATGTCGATCTGCTTTCCACCTCGAAGGGATAACTCCATGCAGGTTGCACGCCGCAGACGGCGTGTCGGGGAGGGCCAGTCCGGCCTTCCCGCCGGCCGCGTCAACCGCCGGACCATGCTGACGGCAGGCATCACCGCCGTCGCCATGACCGCCGCGGGCACCGCGTTCGCTCAAACCCATCAGTTCGGTACCGACCAGGTCGGCCAGGTCACGGACAACGGCCAGGTCGTCTCCAGCGACCAGTACATCGCCCCGTACGGCGACCGGCTGGTCATCAACAACGGCAAGATCATGTCGTCCTCGGTCAGCCCGGACGGCACCCACCTCGCGGCCTCCGTCACCGACGGTGGCGCGGCGCTGTCCATCGTGGACCTGAAGAGCTGGAAGCAGCAGCAGCTCGTCAGCAACGCCGCGTCGTCCGTCCCGCGCATCAGCAGCAACAGCGTGGGCCAGGAAGGTCCGACGTACTCGCCCGACGGCTCGCAGCTGTGGCTGGGCCAGACCGACGGCTACACCAGGTTCACCGTGAACGCGGACGGCACCGTCGCCGACCCGAAGACCGTCACCATCCCGGCGATGGGGTCCAAGCACGCGCTGGTCGGTGAGGCGGTGTTCTCGTCCGACGGCTCCACCGTCTACTCCGCGGTGAACGGCCAGAACCGGGTGGTCGCCCTCGACGCGGCGACCGGGGCCATCAAGCAGAGCTGGGCCGTGGGCAACGCCCCGCGTGACCTGATCGAGGTCGGCGGCAAGCTCTACGTCAGCAACGAGGGCGGGCGTCCGGCGAAGGCCGGCGACACCACCATCAACTCGTACGGCACCCAGGTGCCGGCCGACCCGAAGACCGGTGCCACCACCACCGGTACGGTCAGCGTCATCGACCTGGCGGACCCGGCCGCCGCACCCGCGAGCATCGACGTCGGTCTGCACCCGACCGCCCTGTACGCCAAGAAGGGCGCGCTGTTCGTCACCAACACGGCCACCAACGACGTGTCGGTGATCGACACCGCCACCGACAAGGTCGTACAGACCATCGCCACCCAGCCGTGGCCGGAGGCGTCCGTGGGCTACGAGCCCGACGCGGTGACGCTCACCGACGACGGTCATCTGCTGGTGCCGCTCGGCCGCGCCAACGCGGTCGCCGTCTACCGGTACACGACCGCGCAGGAGCCGGTCAGTTACGTCGGCCTGATTCCGACGGACTACTTCCCGTCGGAGATCGCCACCGTCGGCGACCAGATCGTGGTCTCCAACACCCGTGGAATCGACGCCCGTCGCCCCAACAACCCTGCCGGGCACGGCACCCACGACACGACCTCCAGC
Organism: Streptomyces sp. NPDC050625; assembly: GCF_040654755.1. Lineage (NCBI taxonomy): Bacteria > Bacillati > Actinomycetota > Actinomycetes > Kitasatosporales > Streptomycetaceae > Streptomyces > Streptomyces sp. NPDC050625. The sequence continues at coordinate 47,319 of NZ_JBFAIQ010000035.1, read as the reverse complement.
CTGACGAGGTTCACGCTGCCCGACGACAGCGAGATCCGGGCCATGACGGGCAAGGTCTTCACGCAGAACGGCTGGCACGGCGGTTCGGTCACGCTGAGCGACGGCAAGAACGACGCGAAGCCGGTGCCGGTCCCGCTGCGGCTCGGCGACCCCTCGACGATCAAGCACGTGTTCCTGCTCGTCAAGGAGAACCGGACCTACGACCAGGTCTTCGGTGACCTGCCGCAGGGCAACGGCGACCCGTCGCTGGCGCAGTTCGGCGAGAACGTCACGCCCAACCAGCACGCGCTGGCCAAGCAGTTCGGCCTGTACGACAACACGTACGACATCGGCACGAACTCCGCCGAGGGCCACAACTGGCTGATGCAGGCCGACAACCCGGAGTACACCGAGTCCTCGGCCGGTGAGTACGCGCGCAGCTACGACACCGAGGACGACGCTCTCGGTCACCAGCGGACCGGGTTCATCTGGTCCGGTGCCCAGGCGGCCGGCAAGTCCGTGCGGGACTTCGGCGAGTTCCACCAGTTCCTGAGCAAGCCGTCGGGCGCGAGCTGGCAGAACCTGTACTGCGACGCCAAGAACATGGACGCGACGGGTCAGGACACCGCGTACACCCTGAACTCCTCCTCGCCGATCCCGTCGCTCAACGACGTGTCGGTGCACGGCTTCCCGAAGTTCGACACCAGCGTCCCGGACATCTACCGGTACCAGATCTGGAAGCGCGACTTCGAGCAGAACGGTCCGGCGAACCTGAACATGTTCTGGCTCTCCAGCGACCACACCGGTGGCCCGGCGAACTCGGCGGCCCAGGTCGCGGACAACGACCTCGCCACGGGCAAGATCGTCGACGAGATCTCGCACAGCAAGTACTGGAAGGACTCGGCGATCTTCGTCGTCGAGGACGACTCCCAGGCGGGCCTCGACCACGTCGACGGCCACCGCGCCCCGATCCAGATCATCAGCCCCTGGGCCAAGCACGGCGTCGTCGACAGCCGCTACTACTCCCAGATCACGATGATGCGGACCATCGAGCAGATCCTCGGGATCCACCCGATGAACCAGAAGGACAGCGCGGCGAGCCCGATGCGTGGGGCGTTCACCCAGGCCGCGGACCTCACGCCGTTCACGGCGCTGCCCAACCGGACCTCGCTCACCGATGGTCTGAAGACCCCGCCTTCCTGCGGCCTGGACACCCCGGCGGCGCAGAACCCCGACGCGGCGGCCGCGCCGACCGCGAAGGTGCCGGCGGACAAGCAGCAGCTCGCGGCCGAGTGGGACAAGTGGAAGTCGAAGCAGCGGCTGAGCGGTCCGCACGCCGTGCCCGACTACGCCAACCCCGCGCAGATGAACCACTTCACGTGGTACGAGACGCACGAGTGGTCGAAGCCGTACCCCGGCGAGAACAAGATCTTCGCGCCGGATGACGTACCGGGTGCCTACATCCCGTCGTCGGAGTCCGACGGCTGACGTAGCCTGCGCCCCCAGCGGCCCCTGGCCGGCGTCACCGCCGGCCAGGGGCCCGCTACGGCTGCACGCGGTGTCGATGCAGGCCGTCGCCGGGCAGGCCGAGATCAGCGTCGGCCTCATCTGCCGCGTTTTCGCATGTCCTGGGTCACAGTCCGTTTACGAATTGCCTTGGGTTACTTAAAGTGGACGTGCGTCTATTCTAATGGTCAACCTGTATCGGGCGCCGGAGGCCACATGCTTGCTCAAGACCCCACCGCACACGGGACCCACCACCCCGAGGACGCCGCGCCGGATCAGCAGACCGCTGTCGACAAGGCCCTCACGCTGCTGAAGTCCCTGGCCGAGCACGACCGGGAGATCGGCGTCAGCGAGCTCGCCCGGCGCACGCGGCTGACCAAGTCCACGGCCTTCCGGCTGCTCGGCATCCTGCAGCGCAACGACGTCGTCGAGCGCGTCGGCAGCAACTACCGGCTGGGCGCCCGGCTCTACGACATCGGCACCCGCACCTACGGCCCCACGCCACTGATGCTGCGCGAGCACCTGCTCCCCTACCTGGCGGACCTGTACGAGCTCACGCACGAGACCGTGCACCTGGCCGTGCTCCACGACACCGAGATCGTGTACGTCAACAAGATCCACGGCCACCGGCCCACGCCCTCGCCCTCCAGCATCGGCGCCCGGCTGCCCGCCTACTGCACCGGCGTCGGCAAGGCCCTGCTCGCCTTCGACCACGACGCGGCGGAACGGGCCATCGCCCAGGGACTGGCGGCACGCACAAAGGACACGATCACCGAACCGGACCTCCTGCGCGCCGTCCTCCGGCGGATCAGGCAGGACGGGATCGCGTACGACCACGAGGAGGCGACGCCCGGCCTGGCCTGCGTCGCGGTACCCATCATGGGGGCCGCCGGGCGCCCCGTGGCCGCACTCTCCGTCGCGGGCGCCTCGCACCGCTTCGAGCCGCACCGCTTCGCCGCCGCACTGCGCCGCGTCGGCTACGAGGCCTCACGGGCGGCCACCGGAAAGTCCCGGCAGACCGCGCGGCCCACGGCCACTGCCGCCAAGGCAAGGGTCAGCAGCGTCCACCCACGGTCCGGTGAGGGCCACTCTCCCGCAAAACCGCCGGCGACCGCTCGGTGATCTCCTCGATGCGGCCGACTGCGTCGACGGCCGTCAGCAGACCCAGCTCTGCGTAGTGCCCGACGAGGCCCCCGTCGGGCATGAGGCACCCGGACCACGCCATAATGGGTTGAATCTCCCGGATGGGGTGGCTTCACCGCCGGCTAGGAGCGCGATGGACGCGTCTGCCCACCACGGAGGCGACGGGACACGGTTCTTCGGCGCCACGGCAATCGCCGTGCTCGCCGGTGATGGCACCGTGTTGCGCTGGTCCTGCGCAGCGGCGGATCTGCTGGGGCACACGGCCGACGAGGTCTGCGGTCACCCGGTCCGGGAGCTGTTCGCCGATGTCTCCCACCCCGTCCATCCTGCCGCCCCATGTGAGACCGGGATTCCGGCGGCGGGCCGAGTACGGCTCCGGCACCGGTCCGGCAGACCGGTCGACGTCACCTACTGGATGATGCGGCTGGAGGGCTCCGCCGAGGTCCTGGTCCTGGCAGCCCCCACTCAGTGCGTGGCGGAATGGGAACAAGGCGTGTCGTTCCTCGACTCGCTCCTCTCGCAGAAGCGGGTCGGGGTCAGCATCCGCGATACGGATATGGCCGTCGTGCGCACCAACATCAATCCGGAGATCTTCGGCGGACCGGCGCTGCCTCCCGGCAGCCGGCTGAAGGACGTCATGTCCGTCGTGGACGCCGAGGGCGCCGAGGCGGCGCTGCGCGAGGTGCTGGAGACAGGTGTGCCGCTTCTCGCGAGGGCGATGCGGATGCGGTCGCCGCTCGTCCCCGGGCGGGAGTGGACACTGTCCCAGTCCGCATTCCGGCTGGAGGACGAACGGGGGCGTCCCACGGGCGTCGCAGCGGTGATCACCGACATCACCAAGCAGTACCGCGCCCGCCGCCACCTGGATCTGATCCACGAGGCCGCCACCCGCATCGGCGGATCCCTCGATGTCGTGCGCACCGCACAGGACCTGGCGGACTTTCTCGTGCCGGCGTTGGGGGACCTGGCCTCGGTGGAACTCGCCGAAGCCGTGCTCGACGGTGACGAGCCCTACAAGGCGCTCGGCGGCGGGGAACAGCACTGGCGCCGGAGCGCCGTGGCCTCGGCCACCGGCGCGTGGCCCGCCGGTCTTCTCGAGCGCGGCGCAGCGATTCCTCTGCTGCCGGACATTCCGCCCCTGCGCACCGTTCAGCGCGGCAAGGCTCTCGTGGTCGACCGGGAAACGCTGATCGCCGGCCTCGGCGACCCCCGGCTGATCCAGCTGTTCATCCCGGACGGCGCGCATTCGATGGCGCAGGCACCGTTGTTCGCGCGTGGTCTGGTGCTCGGAGTCGTGTCGGTCTGGCGGACCGGGCACAGCGAATCCTTCGACGAGGAGGACGCGGATCTGCTGACCGAGGTCGCCTCCCGGGCAGCGCTGAGCGTGGACAACGCCCGCCGCTACACCCGTGAGCGCCGAGCGACCGTGGCGCTCCAGCAGCGCCTGCTCCCTCGTGCCACCACCGATACCGCCGCGGCGGAGACCGCCGGCCTCTACCTGCCCGCCGCCAGCGGTGTCGGCATCAGCGGTGACTGGTACGACGTCATCGCCCTGCCCTCCCTGCGCGTCGCCCTCGTCGCCGGTGACGTCGCCGGTCGTGGACTGCACGCCACCGCCACCATGGGCCGCCTGCGCACCGCCGTCCAGACCCTCTCCGACCTCGAACTCGACCCCAGCGAACTTCTCACCCACGTCGAGGACGTCGTCCAGCGCCTCCAGGTCGAGGCACCCCACGGACAACGGGACACGGTCGGCGCCACCTGCCTGTACGCCGTCTACGACCCGGTCGCCCGCCGCTGCATCCTGGCCAGCGCCGGCCACCCGCCGCCCGTGCTGGTCCGGCCGGACGGCACCGCCCAAGTCCTCGACGTCTCTCCCGGCCTTCCCCTGGGAGTGGGCGGCCTGCCGTTCGAGTCCACCACGGTCGACCTGGAACCCGGCAGCGTCCTCGCCCTGTACACCAAAGGCCTCATCAACCGAGACCGCGACCTCGGCGCCGGCACACAACGGCTGATCGACGACCTCGCCGGTGTCTGCCGCCCCGACCGCGCCCTGGAGGACATCGGCCGCAGCCTGCTCGGCGACCAGCCGCCCCACGACGACATCGCCCTGCTGCTCGCCCGTACCCGGGACATCACCTCGGACAACACCGCGAGCTGGCAGTTCCCCGCCGACCCGACCGTGGTGGCCAAGGCCCGTGCGGCCGCTGCCCACCAGCTGACCGCCTGGGGCCTGGACGAGCTGGCCTTCACCACCGAACTGGTGGTCAGCGAACTGGTCACCAACGCCATCCGCTACGCCGGCGGCCCGGTCGGGCTGCGGCTCATCCGCGAGAACGTCCTGGTCTGCGAGGTCACCGACCCCAGCAACACTCAGCCCCGTCTGCGCCGGGCACACTGGACCGACGAGGGAGGCCGCGGTCTGTTCCTGATCGCGCAGCTCACCAACCGCTGGGGCAGCCGCTACGGCCGGCGTGGAAAGACCATCTGGGCCGAACAGCCCCTCACCTCCGCGGCCGGTCGACCCAAGACGCTGCCGTGGGCCACGCTTTCCTGAGGTGACCCGAGCCTTGGATCACTGCTGCTCGGAGCGCACGATCACGACCGGGCAGCTCGCGTGCTGCGACACGTGCCGGCTGACGGAACCGAGCAGCGCGCGGGCGAACCCGCCCCTCCCCCGGCTGCCGACGACCAGGGCCTCGGCTCCCTCTGCGGCCCGCAGCAGGACATCGGCGGGGTTGCCGTGCACCACGTGAGTCCGGACCGAGCCGGCCCCCTCCGCGCCGAGCACGTCCGTCAGCTCTTGCTCCATCCGCCGGCGGGTCTCGTCCTCGTCGACGTCCGTGTCCACGGCAGGGGCCGACCAGCCGTACAGGCCCGGCAGCTCCCACACGGCGACCGCCTCCACGACGCCGCCGACGAAGCGGGCGTACCGTACGGCCCAGTGCAGGGCCGCGTACGAGAACGGCGACCCGTCGACGCCGACCACGACCCGCGGCTTGGAGACATCCCGATCCATGCGTTCCACCTCTCCTGCGGCGGCTACGCCCGCCCGGCCGGACCCACCCCCTCTTCTCCACGCTGCGCGAGGTGTCGCCACGCCGCCAGAGAAGAGCATCCAGCGGCATGACGGACGATGCTGTCGTCAGCGCCCGTGAGGTGCTTTACGGCGCCATCTCGTACGCGCCGGACAGTGCCTCGACGCGCTCCCAGACCCGTGCCGAGCGTGCCTCGTCGATCACGGGACGCCGGACCGCTCCGAGTGCCCAGCGCTGCTGGGCCTCCGTGGCGGAGTCCTTGCCGTGCAGTTCGACGGCGTGCCCGGAGAAGTCGCGGACCAGCACGGAGAACAGTTCGTCGAGCACCGACTCGTCGAGGTCGGTCAGGCGGGCCTGTTCCAGGATCAGCTGTCCGTGCACCACCAGCGCGAACAGCTGGCCCACCGAGAGCAGGAAGTCGAGGTCGCGGCTCTGCCGCTCATCGGGGGCGACGGTGGCCACGAACTCGCACAGGGCGTCGGCCTGCTCGCGGAAGCGAGCGACGTTCGGCACCTCGGCGTACGCGTCATAGGCGGTGCGCCAGTCGTGGAAGCGCACGGAACCCAGGCCGCGGGCCGGCCCCTGCCGGAACAGGAAGTCGTCGTCGGCGGCGTCGAGCCGGGTCGGCACGGCGGGGTACTCCACGGGCTCCAGCAGATGGTTGCGCATGAACTTGAGGATCAGCGCGAGGTTGACGTGCACCGTGCCTTCGAGCTTGGGCAGCCCCCGGATCTCGACGGCGGCCTGGGCGAAGTAGTTGTCCTTCTCGAAGCCCTTGGCGGCGATGACGTCCCACATCAGGTCGATGACCTTCTCGCCCTCCGTGGTCACCTTCATCTTCGTCATCGGGTTGAAGAGCAGATAGCGGCGGTCGTCGGGGCCGGCCGAGCGGAAGTAGTCGACGGCGCGGTCGCTGAACAGCTTCATGCCGACGAGCCGGACGTAGGCGTCGGCCAGCTCCCGGCGCACGTGCGGGAAGGCGGTGACGGGGCGGCCGTAGAGGATGCGGTTGTGCGCGTGGGTGACGGCCTCGTACATCGCGTGCTCGCAGATGCCGATCGAGGCGGTGCAGAGGTTGAACTTGCCGACGTTGACGGTGTTGAGGGCCGCGTCGAAGGCGGCGCGGCCGGTGTGCAGGACGTCCTCGGGGGCGACCGGGTAGGCCTCCAGGCGGAACTCGCTGACGTACTTGGAGGAGTCGACGACGTTCTTCACCAGGTGGTACGCCGGGTGGCGGCTGTCGGCGGCGAAGAAGACGTACCCGTCGGGACCCTCGATGTCGGTGCGGCGGCCGAAGACGGAGACGAGTCCGGCGGCGTTGCCGTTGCCGATGTAGTACTTGGAGCCGGTGGCCCGGAAGCCGCCGTTGCCGTCGGGCTCCAGCAGCATGTCGGTGGAGTAGATGTCGGCGCCGTGGGTCTTCTCGGACAGTCCGAAGGCGAAGACCTCTCCCTGGGACAGGAGTTCCGCCGCCCGGCCGCGCGCCGCGGCGTTGTCGCTCTGCCAGACGGGGCCGAGACCGAGGATCGTCACCTGCCACGCATACCAGTAGTCGAGGCCGTAGAACCCGAATATCTCGTTGAGGGCGGCGATCCGGGCGGTGTCCCAGCGCTGGTCCTGGGAACCGGCCGACGCGGCGGAGGCCGGGGTGAGGAAGGTGGCGAACAGGCCCTCCTTCGCGGCGAAGGCGAGGAAGTCGCCCAGCCAGGCGCGGGAGCGGTAGTCCTCGATCAGCTTCCGCTTGCCGCGCTCCTCGAACCAGTCGACGGTGGCGCGCAGCAGCCTGCGGGTCTCGGGGTCGAAGTGCGCCGGGTCGTAGGTGTGCGGGTTGAGGAGCAGGGGGTCGGCCATGGGAGGTCCACCTTCTGAGGGGGTCGGGGGCAGGGGTCGGTCGAGCGTGGTTCAGGCGGAGGGCGGGGGCGTGCCGGCGAGGCGGTGGAGGGTGGTGAGGACGTCGTCGAGCCAGGCGACCGTCATCCGCTCGTAGGCGATGCCGCCGCGCAGCACGACGTGCTGGAGTTCCTGGCCGGCGTCGAGCGGTGCGGGCGCGTCGGGCCCGGTGAAGTCGCGCAGTTCGCCGGCGAGGTAGTGCGCGAGCCGGTCGCTGTGCGCCCGGTGGTGCCGCTCCACCTCGCGGATGAGGTCGGCGGGGTCGTCGAAGGCCGCGCCGCGGATCTTCACGGCGAGTTCGTGACGGATGCTCTCGGGCTCGATCGGCTCGTGCAGCCACTGGGACAGGGCCGTGCGGCCGGGGCCGGCGACGGAGTACTCCCGCTTGTCCGGCCGGCCCTGCTGCGGCACCTCGCGGACGGCGAGCAGGCCGTCGCTCTCCATGCGCTTGAGCACGCGGTAGATCTGCTGGTGCGTGGCGGTCCAGAAGTAGCCGATGGACCGGTCGAACCGCCGGGCCAGCTCGTATCCGGAGCCCGGCTTCTCCAGCAGGGAGACGAGGATCGCGTGCTCGAGCGCCATGCCCTTGATCCTGCTATGCAACTTGTTGCATAAGCAAGAGCCGCCGCACGCGTGAGACACGGCTCACCCGTGCGGCGGCATGGCGCTGGGCGCCGCGGCATCAGCCCAGTTCCGCCTCCAGCCACTTCAGGACGTCGGGCGTCACGGGGTCGGTGATGTCGGCGAACTCCTCGTGCTTCAGCAGGAACTTGGCCACGTAGGGGCAGACCGGCACGATGCGCTTGCCCAGTGCGCGCACGTCGGCGAGCGCCTGCTGGACCAGCTGCCCGGCCAGGCCCTGCCCGGCGTGGGCGTCGTCGATCTCGGTGTGGAAGAAGACGCGCTGCTCACCGCGGTCGCGGTATGCCGTGAAGCCGGCGCGTTCGCCGTCGACCTTGATCTCGTAGCGGTGCCGGGCGTGCACGCGCTCGACGGTCGGTGCCGTGGAAGGCTGGTTCATCGCGATTCCCTTCGGATGCGGATCATGGGGTGTGGTTCGCCGGTTGCCGTTCAGTCGCGCGGTGGATTGCCGCGCGGTGCGAGGGTGGCGTTCGGCAGCGCGGGGGCGGGCAGCCGGTCCCCGGGGTATCCCTCGACGGCTCCGAAACGGTCGGAGGCGTTCTCCCATTCCTCTCGGGCCCGGACGATGTCCTCGTGAGTGCGGCCGATGAAGTTCCACCACATGACGATCTGTTCCTCGAACGGGGTTCCGCCGAGCAGGACCGTGCGAGCGGGCTCGTCCGACTCGTTGACGAGGGTCAGGGTCTGGGTTCCGGGGTGGATGTAGCCCAGTTCGGCAGGGCGCAGCGCGATGCCGGCCGCGCGGACGTGCCCGTGGTCGACGAGGAGGCCGTGTTCGAAGCCGGGGTCCACCGTGAGCGTGATCGCCGCTTGCGGTTCGAGGGTGATCTCGGCTCCGAGGAGAGGTGTGAAGGTCCGTACCGGCGAGACGGCTCCGGCGAGGGCGCCCAGGAAGACCCGGACCTCGGCACCGTCGATCCGCACCGGCTCGGGTACGTAGTGCTGGAAGTCCCGCTCGGCCTCCCGGTGTTCGCCGGGCAGGGCCACCCAGAGCTGTACGCCGTGCAGGACGGTGGTCCGCGGGGTGGAGACCTCGGAGTGGCTGATGCCGTACCCGCCCGTCATGAGGTTCAGCTCGCCGGGCCGTACGTACGCATGGCTGCCGAGGCTGTCCCGGTGCTCGATCTCGCCGCTGAACAGCCAGCTCACCGTCTGCAGCCCGGTGTGCGGATGCGGGGCGACCTCCATGCCACCGGTCCGGGCGACGTCGTCCGGGCCGTAGTGGTCGGCGAAGCACCAGGCGCCGATCAGGGTCCGGGCCCGCTGGGGCAGCGTGCGGCGCACGGTCATCGCCCTGGGGCCGCCCAGGGGTACGTCACGCGGGGTGAGTATGTCGACCTTCCACTCATCGGTCGTCGCCGCGTCGGCCTCGCCCATCGGAACCACCTCTCGAAATCATGATAGTTTCCAATTCAACAATATAGGCTCAGTGATTATGCCCGAGGGAGCCCCAGATTGAGCAGCAGCCCCGCGCCCGGGTCGGCGGCCCGGCGGATCTTCGTCGACAAGCAGAGTCCCAAGCCGTACCACGCCCTGGTGCAGACGTCCGAGGCGGTGCGCACCACCGCGGCCGAGGCGGACCTGGACCGCACCGTCGTGGAGCTGATCAACCTCCGCGTGTCGCAGATCAACGGCTGCGCCTACTGCCTGGACGTCCACACCCGGGCCGCCCTGCGCGCCGGTGAGACGACGCGCCGGCTGGGGGTGCTGGCGGCCTGGCGGGACACCGAGGTGTTCACCCCGCTGGAGCGCGCCGCGCTCGCCCTGGCCGAGGTGACCACCGAACCGTCCGACGCCGTCGCCCAGGAGGCCGCGTATGCCGTCGCGCGGGAGGTGCTCACCGACGACCAGATATCCGCGGTGATCTGGGTGGCGGTCACGATCAACGCGTTCAACCGGATCTCGATCATGAGCAAGCACCCGGTGCGGTGACGCGCGCAGCCCCGGTACTCGTCAGCGGGGCCGGCTCAGCCCGACTGGGTCGTCGTTCGCCGGACCACGTTCTGCAACTCGGCCATGGCGGCCTGGAAATCGGCTCGGTCCGCGCTTCGGAATCGGCGGAAGTACCAGTTCGGGACGCGTGTGTTGTGCTGCCTCGACTGGAAGATCACGTCCTGCACCTGCCGGGCCAGCCCCAGTAGCCGGCCGCTCTCGCCGCGCTCCGCGACCGCGCGTTCCAGCAGGGCCAGCACCCGCTCCCGCTCCGCCGCCACGCTCCACTGCGTACGGCAGCTGTCCAGCCCCATCATCACCGCGGCCAGCGAGGGCACGTACCACTGGAGCGCCAGGTCCAGCACGCTCAGGCCCGCGACCACGCCGACCACCAGTCCCGCCGCCAGCCAGGTCAGCACGAACGCCAGCAGGACCCGGGCGTAGCGGCGGCGGACCCGCGCTCCCCAGCCGAGGTTCTGCTGCTGACAGGCCAGCACGTCGTAGGGGCGCGGCAGGTCGGGTACCTCGTAGTAGTCGCGCAGTTCGTCCTCGTCGCCCCGGAAGCGCCGGCTGAGGCTGCTGACCTGCTGCGCGCCGGGTGGCGCGCCGACCAGGACGTCGTTCCACGGCAGGCCGTAGAGCCGTACGTCGAACAGCTCCTGGAGCAGCGCCGCTCGCCGGGCCGTGCCGTCCTCCCAGGAAGTGAGGCCGACCGAGTACGCGACGGCCCAGACCCCGCCGAGCACGGTCACCGGCACCGCCCACGACGGCCTGACCGTGCTGACGAGACCGGCGGCAGCCAGCAGGACGGAGATGCCCATCCGCACATTGGCCAGTCGTACGGCCTGGGCATGCGAGACGGACATGGCACGCAGCCGCTGCATCGCCTCGGTGGTGTTCTGCTCGGTCAGTATCGAGGACTCGTCCCCCGGCTCGTTGCTCATGACGCCCCCCGCCGTCCGGCACCGTTCCCTCACTGTGCCGCCCCGGGCCAAGGGTGTCCATAGGGCCTGGTTGCACCATACTCACAGCCGGAACAAGCGCATTTCCCGACCGACCGACCATCGGAGTCACGACATGAGCGTGCGGCGCGTCGTACCCAATCTCCAGTCGACCGCGTTGCCCAGGAGCGCGGAGTTCTATGAGGTGCTGGGCTTCGAGGAGGTGATGAACCACGGCTGGATCGTGACGCTGGCCTCCACCGAGAACCCCACGGCGCAGCTGAGCCTGATCAGCGAGGACCGGACGGCTCCTGTCGCGCCCGACCTGAGCATCGAGGTCGAGGACGTCGACGCGGCGTATGCGGCGATGCGGGAGCGCGGAGCGGAGATCGTGCATCCGCTCACCGACGAGGAGTGGGGCGTACGCCGATTCTTCGTGCGGGACCCCAACGGGCGCGTCGTCAATGTGCTCAGCCATCGCCGATGAGAACCCATGCTGGACGGGCTCCCGGCGAACCGTGAGACTGGACCGACCCGACATCACGCCACGTCACGCCACGTCACGCCCCAGGACGGTGACCATGGATCAGGACATCCCCCGCGTCGAACTCACCCCGCAGGCCGCCGACCTGGTGCGTCGGCTGCGCGCCTCCCACGGGCCGCTGATGTTCCACCAGTCGGGCGGCTGCTGCGACGGCAGCGCGCCCATGTGCTACCCGGACGGCGAGTTCCGCACCGGCGGCTCCGACGTGCTGCTGGCCGAGCTGGAGGTCGAGGGCGTCGACGAACCGGTCACGTTCTGGATGTCGCGGAGCCAGTACGAGGCCTGGCGCCACACGCGGCTGATCGTGGACGTGGTGCCCGGCCGAGGGAGCGGTTTCTCGCTGGAAGCACCCGAGGGGGTACGTTTTCTCACCCGTTCTCGTGTCGTAGAGGTCTAGCCACCCCGCCGGAAACGGCGTTCTGGTGCACTTCCCCTGAGTCCTGGCAGAGTTGACGAGACTTCAGGGGGCGAAGTGACGCGTCGTCACAAGCAGTTGACCGCTGGAAGAACGGTACTGACGGTCCTCACGACGTTCGGTGTGCTGGCCGGTGCGGCCCTGACGGGGGCGGCACCGGCCGACGCCGTTCGCAAGACCGTCCCGATCGCGCAGGGCGTCTCCTACGAGCAGTTCGACATCGCGGCGGCCAAGGGCGTGACCCACGCCCATGTGCTGCTCGTCGACCTGCGCAATACGCATGTGCACCTCGACCTGCTGTACCCGGGCGCGGTGGCCGCCCGCGCCCCCGTCTCGAAGCTCGCGAACGACGCGGGCGCGGTCGGGGGCGTCAACGGCGACTTCTTCAACATCACCGAGACCCAGCACCCGGGCGTCGAGGCGACGGGTGCGAGCGTGGGACCGGCGATCGCGCACCGGCACGTGCTCAAGGCGGCGGTGCCGACCGGACAGCGGTTCGGGCCCGCGCTGCCGCCCGGTACGAACACCAGGGAGGTCTTCGGCGTGGGCGTGGACCGGCGGGCCCGTCTGGACCGGCTCACGCTGCTCGGGAGCGTCCGTACGGCCGAGGGGCCGCTGCCGATCCGCGGCCTCAACCAGTACGCGCTGCCGGTGGGTTCCGTAGGCGCGTACACCGCGCGGTGGGGCAGTGTCTCCCGGATGCGCGCCACCTGCGGCACCGACACCGACCGGGCCGCGGCGTGCAGTACGGACACCTACGAGGTGACGGTCCGCGGCGGCCGGGTCGTGTCGGCCTCCACCGCCCCGGGCAGGGGGCCCATCGGGGCGGGCACCACGGTCCTGGTGGGACGGGAGGCGGGCGCCCGGCAACTGCGCAAGCTGTCCCTGGGCGAGCGGGTGAGCGTCCGCACCCGGCTGCTGCCGTCCGCGTCCAAGACCCCCTACCGCTTCGCCCTCGGCGGCTATCCGGTCCTCCGCGACGGGCAGCCGCTGGCCGGTCTCGACAACGCCACCGCGGCCGTGCGTACCGCCGTGGGCTTCGGGTCCGGCGGACGTCGGCTGGTGCTGTTCGCGCTGGACGGGGCGCCCGCCTACCGCAGCGGCCTGACGATCGCCGAAGTCGCCGCCCAGATGCGGAAGTTGGGATCGAGCGACGCGTTCAGCCTGGACGGCGGCGGGTCCACGACGCTGGTCGCCCGCGCACCGGGCGAGAGCGCCGTGTCGGTACGCAACCACCCCAGCGGCGGCGCCGAGCGCCCCGTACCGAACGGCATCGGGGTCTTCTCGGCGCCGTGACTCAGGGCCGCAGGCTGCTCACCAGGTCCGCGGTCGCGGTGAGCCCGTTGCTGATGGTGGGCGCCATGCTCGTGCTCGCCAGGTAGAAGCCGAGCAGCATGCAGACCAGAGCGTGGGAGATCTTCAGTGCGCCGTTGCGCATGAAGATCACGGCCAGGATCAGGAGCAGCAGCACCACAGAGATGGAAACGGCCATCGCGAACCTCCTCCGCCACGCCCATTTCGCGGCGTTCGGCCGCAAGTGTGGCGTAGCGGAGGGTTCATCCGGGCGGCTGACGTGTCCTCCGATCGTGTGGTGTCGTCCTGCCGTGGGGGGTCGGGCGGATGTCAGGCGGTGGGATGGGCGTCCAGGAACGCCTCCAGGCCCGCCAGGTCGTCGGTGTTGAAGTAGTCGACGTCCGCGGCGAGGAGTTCCGTCCACAGCGCGTCCCGTGCCGGACCGGCCGCGTCGGGTGTGGCCCAGAACCGGACCCGCTGCCCGCGTGCGTGCGCGGCCTCGATGATGCTCCGTAGCTTCTGGCGCTCGGCGTCCGGGAACGGACCGTCGCCCAGCCAGCTGAAGTTGAGGGTCCAGTTGTCGGAGATCAGCGGGATGAAGGTGGCGGGCGCCGGGGTGCCGAGGTCGGTGAGCCGGCCGTCGTAGAACGTCCGGCGCACGGTCTGGGCCTCCATCGGCACGCGGGCGGCGCGGTCGCCGGAGATCACGGCGGTGACCGGGCCGGGGTGTACGCGTCCGTGCGCGAACGTCGTGAACAGGTGCTTGTAGCGCTGGAGGTGGCGGTCGAGTTCGAGGTAGGTCGACGAGCCCTCGGTCTTGATGTCGATGAGGAGCTGCAGGGGCCTGCGCCAACCCCGGTAGACGGAGCCGTGGTTGGCCTTGACGCGGGCGGCCAGCGGGTCGAGGTAGAGGGATTCGAGGGTGCGGGTCGGGTCGAGCTCGGTGGCGTCGTGGGCGACGAGGAGCTGCTCGCCGACGAGGAAGATGTCGGCCTCGACGCTGCCGAATCGGTGGTCGAGGGCGTCGAACAGGGGGCGCGGGTGCTCGTAGTCGTTGTGGGCGTGGGCGCGCCACAGCGGACGCGGGCCGTGGTGGCCGCCGCCCGCCCAGGCCTGTGCGGCGGGCAGCGCGAAGGTGCCCGCGAGGGCGGCGCCGAGGGTGGTGAGGGCTCTGCGACGGGTGGTGAGGGCCATGCTCTGCCTCCCTTGTAGGGCCGTATGGGACCGAAGGGAGTATGCGTTCGATCCGCGACCAAGTAGCCCATGTCTGCGGGGAGTTGGCCGGACCGCCGCCCTCTGTTCACTAGCGCGCGAAGAGGCCCGCCCCAGGTGGGCGGGCCTCTCGTGGTGCGGTCAGGGTGCCTGGAGGTCGACCAGTTCGGCCAGTGCCTCGCGATGGGCACCGGCCGTGCCGTAGGCGATCGAATCGGCCTTCGCCCGCTTGAGGTAGAGGTGGATCGGGTGCTCCCAGGTCATGCCGATGCCGGCGTGGAGCTGGAGCGCCTCCTCGGCGGCGTGCACGGCGACGGCCGACGCATAGGCCTGGGCGACGGCGACCGAGACCTCCGCGTCCTCGCCGGTGGAGAGCGCGTCGGCGGACTTCCGCGCGGCGGCCCGGAGGTTGACCACCTCCAGCCACAGCTGGGCCAGCCGGTGCTTGAGCGCCTGGAAGCCGCCGACCTGCCGGTTGAACTGCTTGCGCTCCTTCAGATACCGGACCGTCTCGGTCAGCGCCCAGTCCGCGACTCCGAGTTGCTCGGAGGCCAGCAGCCCGGCCCCGGCCCGCAGGGCCCGTCGTACGGCCGGTTCCGCATCGCCCAGGCGGCGTCCGACGGCCCCGTCGAGGGTGACGCCGGCGACCGGCCTGGTCAGGTCCAGGGAGGTGTGCGGGGTGACCGTGACGGCCTCCGCGCCGACCGCGTACAGACCGCCGTCGGCAGCCGGGACCAGCAGGACGTCGGCCGCGGCCGCGTCCGCGATCCCGGTCAGCTCGCCGTACAGCCGGCCGTCCTCGACGCGTACGGTCCTGAGCGCGGCGCCCGGCGCGGTGTGCAGGGCGACGGCAAGGACGCCGATGGTGCGCCCCGAGGCGAGCCGGCCGAGCAGGTCCTCGTCCTCGCAGGCCAGCAGGGCCTCGGTGGCCACGACCGCGCTGGTGAGGTAGGGCACGGGGGCCACGGCGCGGCCCAACTCCTCCAGGACCACGGCGGCTTCGCGATGCGAGGCGCCCTGGCCGCCCTGTGCCTCCGGAACCAGGAGCCCGGCCAGGCCCATGCCTTCGGCGAGCGCCTTCCACAGGGCGAGGTCGTGCGGGGCGTCCGACTCGGTGCGGGTGATGACACCCGCCGCGTCGCAGTGGTCCGTGAGCAGGTCGCGGACGGCGGCGCGCAGCGCCTCTTCCTCCTCGGAGTAGAGGAGATCCGGCTGTGTGCTCATCGGGCGAGGTCCTTCCAGGCGACGTCCTTGTCGGTGCGCGGCTCGGCGGGCAGGCCCAGGACGCGCTCGGCGACGATGTTCAGCAGGACCTCGCTGGTCCCGCCCTCGATGCTGTTGCCCTTGGCGCGCAGATAGCGGTAGCCGGCGTCACGGCCGACGAAGTCCACCAGTTCGGGGCGGCGCATGGTCCAGTCGTCGTACAGCAGGCCCTCCTCGCCGCCGAGTTCCACCTCCAGGCCGCTGATCTCCTGGTTGAGGCGGGCGAAGGCGAGCTTCATGCCGGCGCCCTCGGGGCCGGGCTGGCCGAGGGCGAGCTGCTGGCGCAGGCGTTCGCCGGTGAGCCGGACGACCTCGGCCTCGACCCACAGCTTGAGCAGGCGCTGGTGCAGATCGTGGGTGCGCAGCTCGGGGCGCTCGCGCCAGGTCTTCGAGACCGGGCCGATCATGCCGCCCTCGCGGGGCAGCCGCATGCCGCCGATCGCGACGCGCTCGTTGTTCAGGGTGGTCTGCGCGACCCGCCAGCCGTCGCCGACCTCGCCGAGGCGGCGGGAGTCGGGGATGCGGACGTCGGTGAGGAAGACCTCGTTGAACTCGGCCTCGCCGGTGATCTGGCGCAGTGGCCGCACCTCGACGCCCGGGTCGGTCATGTCGCAGATGAAGTAGGTGATGCCCGCGTGCTTGGGCACGTCCGGGTCGGTGCGGGCGATCAGGATGGCCCAGCGGGCGATGTGGGCGCTGGAGGTCCACACCTTCTGCCCGTTGACCACCCAGTCGTCGCCTTCGCGGACCGCCCGGGTACCGAGCGCGGCCAGGTCGGAGCCGGCGCCCGGCTCGCTGAACAGCTGGCACCAGACCTCCTCGCCCGTCCACAGGGGCCTGAGGTACCGCCGCTTCTGCTCCTCGGTGCCGTAGCGCAGGATCGTCGGCGCCGCCATGCCGAGGCCGATGCCGATGCGCCGCGGGTCGTTGTCGGGGGCGCCCGCGGCCTCCAGCCCGGCGTCCACGACGGCCTGGAGAGTGCGCGGGGCACCGAGGCCGCCGAGGCCCTCGGGGTAGTGCACCCAGGCGAGCCCCGCGTCGAAGCGGGCCCTCAGGAAGTCCAGGCGGTCGGTGGTCGCGGGCGGGTGCGCGGCGAGCAACTCCGATGTGCGGCGTTCGAGTTCGGCTGCGTCGGTCATGCGGCGGCTCCGTTCTCCAGCGACGGTACGACGGCGACCCGGCCGGTGGTGACACCGTCGGCGACCCGCTGCACGGCGGCCGCGGCCCCGTCCAGCGGCACGCGCTCGCTCACCAGCGGCCTGATCGCGCCCCGGGCGGACAGCTCGGTGAGCTGCTCGTGACAGTGCTGGACCAGCTTCGGGTTCTTGGTGTTGTACAGGCCCCAGTGCAGGCCGAGGATCGAGTAGTTCTTCACCAGGGCGTGGTTGAGCCCCGGGCTGGGGATGGTGCCGCTCGCGAAGCCCACGACCACGATCCTGCCCTCGAAGGCGACGACCTTGGTGGACTGGGTGTAGGCCTCGCCGCCGACCGGGTCATAGATCACATCGGCGCCGCGGCCGCCGGTGGCCTCCCTCACCGCGGCGACGACGTCCTCGGCGCGGCGGTCGATCACCACGTCGCAGCCCAGGTCACGAGCGACGGCGGCCTTGTCGGGGCCGCCCACGACACCGATGACCTTGGCGCCGGCCGCCTTGCCGAGCTGCACGGCCGCGCTGCCGACGCCGCCCGCGGCGGCGTGGACGAGCAGCGTCTCGCCGGCCTCCAGAGCGGCCCGGCGGTGCAGGCCGAACCAGCCCGTCTGGTAGCCGATGTGCAGGGCGGCGGCCTCCGCGTCGTCGAGGGAGTCGGGTGCCGGCAGCACCGCGGCGGCGTCCGCGACGGCGTACTCGGCGAAACCGCCGTACGGCAGTGCCGGGTTGGCGAGCACGCGGCGGCCGTCCTCGGTCTCACCGCAGATCTCCACCCCGGGAGTGAACGGCAGCGGTGGCCGCACCTGGTAGTGGCCGCGGCACATCAGCACGTCCGGGAAGTTGATGTTGGCGGCACGCACCTTCAGCAGGACCTGACCGTCGGCGGGCGTGGGCCGCTCCACCTCCTGGAGCCGCATCACCTCGCTCGGCTCGCCGTTCTCGTGCACTTGCCATGCCTGCATGCGGTGCCTCCACGGGACTGCTCGTCTGACCGGGGTCGATCGCATACTAAGCGGTCGCTTGCCATCAGGGAACAGTCTCGTGTGTCACGTGCCCTCGCGTCGCGGGCGCGAGGGGCGTGCCCGTACGTGCATCCGCTCGCCCTGCGCTCCGAACAGGCTCAGGAATTCCACCGGCCCCTCCCCGGTCGAGCCGAACCAGTGCGGCACCCGCGTGTCGAACTCGGCGGCCTCCCCCGCGGTGAGCACCACGTCGTGCTCCCCGAGCACCAGCCGCAGCCGGCCGGACAGGACGTACAGCCACTCGTAGCCCTCATGGGTCCGCGGATCGGGCTCCATCACCCGCTGTGGCTCCAGCACCTTGAACGCCTGGAGCCCGCCCGGCTGCCGGGTGAGGGGCCAGTGGGTGCGCCCGTACCGCACGATCGGCTTGCCCCGCACGCGGGGATCGCCGACCGGCGGGGCGCCCACGAGTTCGTCCAGCGGCACCTGATGGGCCTGCGCGATCGGCAGCAGCAGCTCCAGGCTGGGTTTGCGCAGGCCGGACTCCAGCCGCGAGAGGGTGCTGACGGAGATGCCGGTCGCCTCGGACAGCGCCGCGAGGGTCACCTCCCGCTCCTTGCGGATCCGCCGCAGCCGGGGGCCCACGCCCGCGAGAACGTCGTCGGTGGTCATGTCCGTATTGCAGTTTCGGCAAACAAGTTTGTCAATGCGACCGAGGGCGCGCGACCGTCGGCCGCGGAGGTGGTCATCCATGACCGAGAACACCGACCATTACGAGGTCGTCGTCGTCGGAGGCGGCGCGGCCGGGCTGTCCGCCGCGCTCGTCCTGGGCCGGGCCCGGCGCCGCACGCTGGTCGTCGACGCGGGCGAGCCGCGCAACGCGCCCGCCGCGCACATGCAGGGGTATCTCTCGCGGGACGGCATGTCACCGGCCGAGTTCCTCGCCGTGGGACGCGAGGAGATCGCGCGGTACGGCGTGGAGCTGTTCCGGGACCGGGCGGTGGACGTCCGACGGGACGGGGACTTCACGGTGGTCCTGGCGGGCGGGCGCGATGTCCGGGCGCGGCAGCTGGTCGTCGCGACCGGGCTGAAGGACGAGCTGCCGCCGGTCGCGGGCCTGGCCGAGCGATTCGGCCGGGATGTGCTGCACTGCCCGTACTGCCACGGCTGGGAGGTGCGCGACCGCGCGTTCGGGGTGCTCGCCTCGACCCCGCTGAGCGTGCACCAGGCGCTGATGGTGACCCAGTGGTCCAAGGACGTGACCCTCTTCCTGCACCGGGTCGGCGAGTCGGAGTTGGCCGACGACGACCTGCGCCGGCTGGCGGCGGCCGGGGTCACCGTGGTGCCGGGCGAAGTGGCGCGGGTGACGGCCGACGAGGACCGGCTCACCGGGGTCCGGCTCGCGGACGGCACGGTGTACGACCGCGAGGTGCTGTTCGTGGCACCGCGTGCCGTACCGCGGACGGATCTCCTGGCCCGGCTGGGCGCCGAGCTGCGCGAGACGCCCTTCGGCACGTACCCGGTGATCGACGAGCGCGGTCTGACGACCGTCCCCGGGCTGTGGGCGGCCGGCAACGCCAGCGGCTTCGCCGAGCAGGTGGTCAACGCGGCCAGCCGCGGCTACCGGGCCGGGGCGGCCATCAACGGGGAACTCCTCTTCGCCGACCTCGACACGTCCCCACGGGTGTAGCCCCGGCCCCCGCGTACCCCACGACACGGCCCCGAAAGACCACCCTGCTCGCGAAGCCCCCACTCACGGTGCGGGCGAACGCGGCCTGACGACCGTCCCCCGCCCGTGAGCGGCCGGCAACACCAGCGGCTTCGCCGAGCAGGTGGTCAACGCAGCCAGCCGCGGCTACCGGGCCGGGGCGGCCATCAACGGGGAACTCCTCTTCGCCGACCTCGACACGTCCCCACGGGTGTAGCCCCGGCCCCCGCGTACCCCACGACACGGCCCCGAAAGACCACCCTGCTCGCGAAGCCCCCACTCACGGTGCGGGCGAACGCGGCCTGACGACCGTCCCCCGCCCGTGAGCGGCCGGCAACACCAGCGGCTTCGCCGAGCAGGTGGTCAACGCAGCCAGCCGCGGCTACCGGGCCGGGGCGGCCATCAACGGGGAACTCCTCTTCGCCGACCTCGACACGTCCCCACGGGTGTAGTCCCGGCGCCAGCGTTGCACCATGGCTGCATGCTGCTGACCCGGCTCGCCCAAGTGTCCCGGGAGGTCGCCGCCACCGCGGCACGGTCCCGGAAGACCGCCCTGCTCGCGGAGCTGTTCCGGGACGCGGAGGCGGACGACGTGCCGATCGTCATCCCGTATCTGGCGGGACGGCTCCCGCAGGGGCGCCTCGGCATCGGCTGGAAGGTACTGAGCCGGAAGGTACCGGCGGCCGCGCAGCCCTCGCTCACGGTGCGCGAGGTCGACGCCCGGCTCACCGAGCTCGGCAAGGTCTCCGGGCCCGGCTCCCAGGCGGAACGGGCCCGGCTGGTCGGCGAGTTGATGGGGGCGGCCACCGAGGACGAGCAGCGCTTCCTGTTCGGGCTGATCACCGGCGAGGTGCGCCAGGGCGCCCTGGACGCCGTGGCCGTGGAGGGGCTGGCCGCGGCGACGGGCGCCGATGCGGCAGACGTACGCCGGGCGGTGATGCTCGCCGGTTCGCTCCAGACGGTGGCGCGGGCCCTGCTGGCGGACGGCCCGACGGCCCTCGACCGGTTCCGGCTCACGGTCGGCCGCCCGGTCCTGCCGATGCTGGCGCAGACCGCCTCCTCGGTGGCGGAGGCGGTCGGGAAGCTGGGCGCGTGCGCGGTGGAGGAGAAGCTGGACGGCATCCGTGTGCAGGTCCACCGGGACGGCGACACGGTACGGGTCCACACCCGCACCCTCGACGACATCACCGACCGGCTGCCCGAGGTGACCTCCGCGGCTCTGGAGCTTGCGGGCGACCGGTTCGTCCTGGACGGCGAGGTGATCTCCTTCGGCGCGGACGGGCGGCCCCGTTCCTTCCAGGAGACCGCGGGGCGGGTCGGCTCCCGCGTGGACGTGGCGAGGGCCGCCGAGGAGGTCCCCGTCTCCCCCGTCTTCTTCGACGTCCTCGCGGTCGACGGCCGCG
This sequence comes from Streptomyces sp. NPDC050625, assembly GCF_040654755.1. Lineage (NCBI taxonomy): Bacteria > Bacillati > Actinomycetota > Actinomycetes > Kitasatosporales > Streptomycetaceae > Streptomyces > Streptomyces sp. NPDC050625. The sequence continues at coordinate 26,297 of NZ_JBFAIQ010000035.1, read as the reverse complement.
ATCTGCTCGACCTGCCGTTCGCACAGCGGCACGCGGAGCTGGCCCGGCTGGTGCCCGAGCCGATGCGGGTGCGACGGACCGTGGTGTCCGGCCCCCAGGACGTGACCGGGGCGGAGGAGTTTTTGGCCGAGACGCTCGGGCGCGGCCACGAGGGAGTCGTGGTCAAGGCCCTGGACGCCCCCTACAGCGCGGGCCGGCGCGGCGCCTCCTGGCTGAAGGTCAAGCCGGTGCACACCCTCGACCTGGTCGTGCTGGCCGCCGAGTGGGGCCACGGGCGCCGCACGGGCAAGCTGTCCAACCTCCATCTGGGCGCCCGCACCCCGGACGGCACCTTCGCCATGCTCGGCAAGACCTTCAAGGGCATGACCGACGCCATGCTCACCTGGCAGACCGAACGTCTCCAGGCGCTGGCCGTCCAGGACGACGGCTGGGTGGTGACCGTACGCCCCGAACTCGTCGTCGAGATCGCGTACGACGGTCTCCAGCGCTCCTCCCGCTACCCGGCCGGGGTCACCCTCCGCTTCGCCCGGGTGGTCCGCTACCGCGAGGACAAACGACCGCAGGACGCGGACACGGTCGAAACGCTGCTGGCCGCGCACCCGGAGATGAAGGCCTGAGGAGAACCGGAGGTAAGGGATTGAAAGAGAAGCGGAGCGCCGGTCTGCTCCTGTTCCGGCACACCGGCAACGGCCTGGAGGTGTTGCTCGGCCACATGGGCGGCCCCTACTTCGCCAAGAAGGAGGCCGGGGCGTGGACCGTCCCCAAAGGCGAGTACGCACCCGACGAGCCCGCCTGGGACGCGGCGCGCCGTGAGTTCCAGGAGGAGCTGGGCCTGCCGCCGCCCGACGGAGAGGCCGTGCCGCTGGGCGAGGTCAGGCAGACCAACGGCAAGATCGTCACGGCGTGGGCGGTCGAGGCCGACCTGGCCCCGGAGTCGATCGAGCCCGGCACCTTCACGATGGAGTGGCCGCCGAGGTCGGGGCGGGTCCAGGAGTTCCCCGAACTGGACCGGGTGGAGTGGTTCGGTCTGGACCGCGCCCGGGGGGTGATCGTCACGGCGCAGGCCGCGTTCCTGGACCGGCTGGCGGAGCACTCGGCCGAGTAGGCGACGCACGCGTTGCGGTCGTCAGCGACGCGCGGGAAGGTCGAATCAAGCCCGCTCCCAGGGAGGTCAGCCATGCCCATCGCGACGGTCAACCCGGCGAACGGCGAGACGCTCAAGACGTACGAGGCCATGGGCGAGGAGGAGATCGAGCGCCGGCTCCAGCTCGCCGAGGCGACATTCCGCACGTACCGGATGAGCCGCTTCGTGGACCGTGGGCGTCTTCTCCTCCAGGCCGCCAATCTCCTGGACGAGGACCAGCGGGACATCGGCCGGATCATGACCACCGAGATGGGCAAGCCGGTCAAACAGGCCCGGGCGGAGGCCGCCAAGTGCGCCAGGGCGATGCGCTGGTACGCGGAGCACGCCGAGGCGCTGCTCGCCGACGAGAGGCCCCCCGATGCCGATGTGACGGACTCCGGGGCGTCCCGGGTGCGGGTGCGCTACCGGCCGCTCGGGCCGGTGCTCGCCGTGATGCCGTGGAACTTCCCGCTGTGGCAGGTGATCCGCTTCGCGGCGCCGGCCCTGATGGCCGGCAACGTGGGTCTGCTCAAGCACGCCTCCAACGTCCCGCAGACCGCCCTGTATCTGGAGGACCTCTTCCACCGGGCCGGCTTCACCGAGGGCTGCTTCCAGACCCTGCTGATCGGCTCCGGCGCGGTCGACGGCATCCTGCGCGACGAGCGCGTCAGGGCGGCGACCCTCACCGGCAGCGAACCGGCGGGGCGGGCGGTCGCGTCCACCGCCGGGGACATGGTCAAGAAGACGGTGCTGGAGCTGGGCGGCAGCGACCCGTTCGTCGTCATGCCCTCCGCCGACATCGACCGGGCGGCCCAGGTCGCGGTGACCGCCCGGGTGCAGAACAACGGGCAGTCCTGCATCGCCGCCAAGCGGTTCATCGTCCACACGGACGTGTACGACGCCTTCGCGGAGCGGTTCGTCGCAGGCATGAAGGCGCTCAAGGTCGGCGACCCGATGCAGGAGGACACCGAGGTCGGACCGCTCGCCAGCGAGCAGGGGCGGGCGGACCTGGAGGAACTGGTCGACGACGCGAAGCGCGGCGGGGCGGCCGTGCTGTGCGGCGGGCGGCGCCCGGACTGGCCCGGCTGGTACTACCCGCCGACCGTCCTCGCCGGGATCACCCGCGAGATGCGGATCCACCGCGAAGAGGCGTTCGGGCCGGTCGCCACGCTGTACCGGGCCGGCGACCTGGACGAGGCCGTGCTCATCGCCAACGACTCCCCGTTCGGCTTGAGTTCGAATGTGTGGACGCGTGACGAGGCCGAGACGGAGCGGTTCGCACGGGATCTGGAGGCGGGTGCCGTGTATGTGAACGGGATGACCGCGTCGCATCCGGCGTTCCCGTTCGGCGGGGTCAAGCGGTCCGGGTACGGGCGTGAGCTGTCCGGGCACGGGATCCGCGAGTTCTGCAACATCACCACTGTTTGGCAGGGTGCGTGACGTTTCCGCGGCTACGATCCCGTCTGTGAACCGCGAAGTGACTCTGCCTCTGATCGTCGACGACCGCGGTACCTTGCAGGTGGCCGCGGCCGACGTGAGCAAGCTGCTCCGCACCGTGGGCGGAAGGTGGCTGCACCTCGTCGAGGCCGGGCAGGAGGGGCTGGACGAGAACACCGTGGCCGCGCTGACCATCGAGCTCGCGAAGCTCGCCGACCGTATCGACGTGGCGTGCATCGCGCACAGCAGTGGGGCGCCGTAGGGGTTCCGTCCGGTGCGGGCGTGTGGGTGACCCGGAGTTCCCAGGCGCCCCTTACCCGTTGTCCCCGATTCGGAGTAATCCGGCGCGAGATCGTCGCCCCGTCGGGTGAACCTGGGTGGACCACCTTCTGACCGGCGGGCGAAGGCCTGCCGGAAGGCGAAAGCAGGGACGGCTCATGGCTACTTTGTGCAGACCCTCGGTGTCCGTACCAGAACACGTGATCACGATGGAGGACACGCTGGACCTGGCGCGCGAGCGTCATCCGGACCACCCCCAGCTCCCGCTGGCCCTCCGGCTGATCGAGAACACTGGCGTCCGCACCCGGCACATCGTCCAGCCGATCGAGGAGACCCTGAAGCATCCCGGCTTCCAGGAGCGCAACAAGGTGTACGAGAGCGAGGCGAAGGCCCGGGTCCCCGCGGTCATCCAGCGGGCGCTCGACGACGCCGAACTCCTGACCTCTGACATCGATGTCATCATCTACGTGTCGTGCACGGGCTTCATGATGCCCTCGCTGACCGCGTGGCTGATCAACGAGATGGACTTCCCGAGCACCACCCGGCAGCTGCCGATAGCCCAGCTGGGCTGCGCGGCCGGCGGTGCGGCCATCAACCGGGCGCACGACTTCTGCACGGCCTACCCCGAGGCCAACGCACTCATCGTGGCCTGCGAGTTCTGCTCGCTGTGCTACCAGCCCACCGACCTCGGCGTCGGCTCGCTGCTCTCCAACGGTCTGTTCGGCGACGGCATCGCCGCGGCCGTGGTGCGCGGCAGCGGCGGCACGGGCGTCCGGCTGGAGCGCAACGGCTCGTACCTGATCCCCAAGACCGAGGACTGGATCATGTACGACGTCCGGGCCACCGGGTTCCACTTCCTACTGGACAAGCGGGTGCCCACCACCATGGAGCCGCTCGCCCCGGCGCTCCAGGACCTGGCGGGCGAGCACGGCTGGGACGCGTCCGACCTGGACTTCTACATCATCCACGCGGGCGGGCCCCGAATACTCGACGACCTCAGCAAGTTCCTGCAGGTCGACCCGCACGCGTTCCGGTTCAGCCGGGCCACGCTCACCGAGTACGGCAACATCGCCAGCGCCGTCGTGCTGGACGCGCTGCGCCGGCTGTTCGACGAGGGCGGCGCCGACGAGCGGGCGCGCGGACTGCTCGCCGGGTTCGGCCCCGGCATCACCGCCGAGATGACGGTGGGCCGCTGGGTCGGCACGGACGAAGAGACCCGATGATCGACGAGATGCTCACCGAGGTCCCGCCGCCGGTCCGGCTCTGGCCGGCGGCCGACCTGGCCGGGGTGAAGTTCGATCCGGTGCTGACCGAGCTGATGCACGAGGGCCCGGTCAGCCGCATCGAACTGCCCAACGGCGAGGGCTGGGCCTGGCTGCTCACCCGCTACGACGACGTGCGCACGGTGACCAACGACCCCCGGTTCAGCCGCGAGGCGGTCATGGACCACCCGGTCACCCGGCTCGCCCCGCACTTCATCCCGGCCCGTGGCGCGGTCGGCTTCCTGGATCCGCCGGACCACACCCGGCTGCGCCGCGCGGTCGCGCCCGCGTTCACCGCGAAGGGTGTGGCACGGCTCCGCGAGAAGTCACAGGTATTGCTGGACGAACTGGTGGACGAGCTCCTCCAGGACGGACCGCCCGCCGACCTCACCAGTACGGTGCTCAGTCCCTTCCCGGTCGCGGTGATCTGCGAGCTGATGGGCGTCCCGGCGGCCGACCGGCACAGCATGCACACCTGGACCCGGCTCATCCTGTCCTCCTCACGCGGCAAGCAGGTCAGCGAGAGGGCCAGGAACGAGATGAGCGCCTACTTCCGCGGCCTCATCCACCGGCGTGAGAACAGTGCGGGCGAGGACGTCGCCTCACTGCTCGGCGCCGCCGTGGGCCGCGGCGAGGTGACACCGGAGGAGGCCACGGGGCTCGCGGTGCTGCTGCAGATCGGCGGCGAGGCGGTCACCGACAACAGCGGGCAGCTGTTCTACCTCCTGATGATCCGGCCCGATCTCGTGGCACAGCTGCGCACCCGGCCGGAGATCAGGCCGAAGGCCATCGACGAACTGCTGCGGTACATCCCGCACCGCAACGCGGTCGGGCTGTCCCGGATCGCCACGCAGGACGTGGAGATCAGGGGCGTGCGGATCCGGGCTGGCGACCCGGTGTACGTCTCCTACCTGGCCGCCAACCGCGACCCGGAGGTCTTCCCGGACCCGGAGACGATCGACTTCTCGCGCAGCCCCAACCCGCATCTGACGTTCGGCTTCGGCCCGCACTACTGCCCCGGCGCCCAGCTCGCCCGGCTGGAGTCCGAGCTGCTGGTCGACACGCTGCTGGACCGGGTGCCCGGGCTGCGGCCGGCCGTGCCGCCCGACCAGGTGCCCTTCAAGAAGGGCGCGTTGATCCGTGGGCCCGAGGCCCTTCCCGTGACGTGGTGATTGGCGATGACGACGACCGAAGGACTGGCGGTACCCGAAGGACCCACGACCCGGGCGGGCGCGTCGCCCCAGCAGGCGGCGCAGTCCGAGGGGCTGCTCGTGCCCCCGGGTCACGGCCGCGTCGTGCACACGCCCGCCCAGCGCGTGACGTTCAAGGTGACCGGCACGCACTCGCGGACGGCTTCCACCTTCGAGGTGGAGGTGCCGCCCGGCTTCGATGTCGGCGCCCATGTGCACACGCGCAGCGAGGAGTTGTTCTACGTGCTGGACGGTGAGCTCGATGTGCTCGCCTTCGAGCCGCGCATCCGCACACCCGACAACTGGCAGAAGTGGGAGTCGAGTTCGGGCAACCGCGTGGTCCGGGCCACCCCCGGCACGCTCATCGTCGTACCCCCCGGCTGCCCGCATGCCTTCGCCAACCCGACGGACACCCCCACGAAGGTGTTCTTCCAGGCGTCCCCGCCCCCGGATCACGAGCGCTACTTCGAGGAGTTGCTGGAGATCCTGGGGAGCGGGGGGCCGCCGGACCACGAGGCGATCGAGAACCTGCGCAGGCGCTACGACATCGAACAGCTCACGCCGCTGAAGCACCGGTGATCGCCTCCGCCGCGCGGCTGACCGCCTCTGCGGCGCCGCTGATCGCCGCTATCGGATCGGCATCCCCGACAGGGTACGGGCGATCACCAGCCGCTGGATCTCACTCGTCCCCTCGAAGATCGTGTAGATCGCGGCGTCCCGGTGCATCCGCTCGACCGGATACTCCCGCGTGTACCCGTTGCCGCCCAGGATCTGAATCGCCTGGGCGGTGACCTGCTTCGCGGTCTCGCTGGCGAACAGCTTGGACATCGAGCCCTCGGCCGCGGTGAACGGCTTCCCGTTGACCGCCATCCAGGAGGCACGCCACACGAGCAGACGCGCGGCGTCGATCTGCGTGCGCATGTCCGCGAGCTGGAAGGCGACACCCTGGTTGTCGATGACCGGACGTCCGAACTGCTCACGGGTCATGGCGTAGTCGAGGGCCACCTCGTACGCTGCCCGGGCCGTGCCGACGGCCATCGCGCCGACCGCAGGCCGCGAGGCCTCGAACGTGGCCATCGCCGCGTTCTTCACCCGCTCGCCGCCGCCCGCCCTGGCCCTCTCACGGGCCCGCGCGAGCCGCTCGTCCAGCTTCTCCTTGCCGCCGAGCAGGCAAGAGCCGGGGACACGGGCGTTCTCCAGGACGACCTCGGCGGTGTGCGAGGCGCGGATGCCGTGCTTCTTGAACTTCTGGCCCTGGGACAGGCCGGGTGTGTTCGGCGGGATGATGAAGGAGGCGTGGCCCTTGGAGCCGAGGTGGGGGTCGACCACGGCGACGACGACGTGGACGTTGGCGATGCCGCCGTTGGTCGCCCAGGTCTTCGTGCCGTTGATCACCCACTCGTCCTTGGCCTCGTCGTACACGGCACGCGTCCGCATGGAGCCCACGTCGGAGCCGGCGTCGGGCTCGGAGGAGCAGAAGGCCGCGACCTTGACGTCATCGGGGTCGCCGTACATCTGGGGGATCCAGGTGCCGATCTGCTCCTCGGTGCCGTTGGCGAGGACGCCCACGGCGGCGAGACCGGTGCCGACGATCGAGAGCGCGATGCCCGCGTCGCCCCAGAACAGCTCCTCCATCGCCATCGGAATGCCGAGGCCGGTGGGGTCGAAGTACTGCTGGGCATAGAAGTCGAGGGAGTAGATACCGACCTTGGCGGCTTCCTGGATGACCGGCCAGGGAGTCTCCTCACGCTCGTCCCATTCGGCGGCCGCGGGGCGGATGACGTCGGCGGCGAAACCGTGCAGCCAGTCCCGGACCTCCTTCTGTTCGTCGTTGAGCTCCATGGTGAACTCGGCCATGTCCCCTCCAGCGGCGGTACTTGCATGTTACTAGCGGTAACTCGAGTCTGTTACCGGCGGGTAGGAAAAGTCAACTCCCGATGACCTGTCGGCATCCCGTTCGATGACACGGACACAGTCAGTGTTAGTTTGCGCAGGCGTCACCGAAACAGCACGGGTGGGGAGAGCTCATGGACACCACACAGCGGACCGATCAGCAGCGGACCGCCGACCGCCGACGGCGCGAACTGCTGGAGGCCGCCGACAGGGTGGTGCTGCGCGACGGCCCGCAGGCCTCCATGAACGCCATCGCCGCCGAGGCCGGTATCACCAAACCCATCCTTTACCGCCACTTCGGCGACAAGGGCGGACTTTACGCCGCTCTCGCCACGCGGCACACCGACGCGCTGCTGGACTCGCTGCGGGCGGCGCTCGACGCCCCCGCCGAACGGCGCGAGCGGGTCGAGGCCACGCTGGACACCTACCTCGCGGCGATCGAGGCACGGCCCCAGGTCTACCGCTTCCTGATGCACCCCTCGGAGGGCGGCCAGGGCACCGACCAGGGCTTCGACGTCGGCAAGCACTCCGCGCCGCTGCTGCGCAGGATGGGCGAGGAACTGGCCCAGGTCATCGAGGACCGGCTGGACCTCGGACCCGGGAGCCAGCAGCTGGCCCGGGTGTGGGGGCACGGGATCGTCGGCATGATGCACGCGGCGGGCGACTGGTGGCTCGGCGAACGGCCCTGCTCCCGAACCGAATTGGTGAAGAGCCTGGCCGATCTGCTGTGGGGACGGCTGGCGGCGGCGGGGGACAAGATGGGCGGCCCCGGGTTCTGACCCTCACCGGTGCCAGGAGGCCCGGCGCACCTGCCTCATCAGGCGGCGGTGGCGCCGGCCGGTGAGGCGCTCCGCGTACACCCCGCCCTCCAGGTGGTCGCACTCGTGCTGCAGACACCGGGCGAAGAACCCCGTCCCATGAACGGTGACCGGCTCCCCGGTCACCGTGAAACCCTCGACGACCGCATGGTCGTAGCGCTCGGTCCCCGCCTCCAGGCCCGGCAGGGACAGACAGCCCTCCGGCCCGCGGATCACCACACCGTCCGCCTCCACCAGCCGCGGGTTCACCACATGTCCGAGATGTCGCACATCCTCGTCGTCCGGGCAGTCGTACACGAACACCCGCAGGGACTCCCCCACCTGGTTCGCGGCCAGGCCCACGCCCTGGGCCGCGTACATCGTGGCGAACAAGTCCTCCACCAGCCGGGAGAGTTCGGGACCGAAGTCGGTGACCTCCGCGCAGGGTGCGTGCAGCACCGGGTCGCCGAGCAGGGTGAGAGGCCGGACGCGCCCGCGGGCGCCCGGGATCGAGCCGTGTCGCATGGCGGCAAGGGTACGGTTCCCTCGGCCCGTGCCCGCCGCGCAGGCGTGGGCCGGGATTCGGGTGTGCGAATAGATCTCGATAGGCTGAGGCCTACGCCACGTTACCGAATGGCTGAGGCGCGGCGCGTACGCAAGGAGGATCGAGAACTGATGGCAGGCAACTCGGACCCGCTCTCGCCGCGGGCCAAGCTCGCCGTGACCGCGGGCAAGGCGGTCGCGGCGGCGTCTCGCGCCGCGGGGCGCGGCAGCGGATCGGTGATCGGCGGCCGGGTCGCACTCAAACTCGACCCCGACCTGCTCGGCCGGCTCGCCCAGAACCTGGACTGCGTCCTCGTCTCGGCGACCAACGGCAAGACCACGACCACCCGCCTCATCGCCGAGGCGCTGCGCGCCGCCGGTCCGGTCGTCTCCAACGCGCTCGGCGCCAACATGCCGGCCGGCATCACCTCGGCGCTCGCCGGTGGCTCGGACGCGAAGTTCGGCGTGATCGAGGTCGACGAGAAGTACCTCGCGGGCGTCGCCCGTGACACCTCCCCGAAGTGCATCGCGCTGCTCAACCTCTCCCGCGACCAGCTGGACCGCGCGGCCGAGACCCGCATGCTCGCGGAGAACTGGCGCGAGGGCCTGGCCGGCTCCAAGGCCGTGGTCGTCGCCAACTGCGACGATCCGCTGGTGGTGTGGGCCGCGTCCTCCTCCCCCAATGTGATCTGGGTCGCGGCCGGCCAGATGTGGAAGGACGACGCCTGGTCCTGCCCGTCCTGCGGCGGCGTGATGCAGCGCCCCGGTGACGACTGGTACTGCGGCGAGTGCGGCTTCCGCCGCCCGGCGCCGAGCTGGGCACTGTCCGGCGACCACGTCCTCGACCCGCACGGCTCGGCCTGGCCGATCCACCTCCAGCTGCCCGGCCGCGCCAACAAGGCCAACGCCGCGAGCTCCGCGGCCGTCGCCGCCGTCTTCGGTGTCCCGCCGCAGGTGGCCCTGGAGCGCATGTACCAGGTGCAGGCGGTCGCCGGCCGCTATGACGTCGTCCAGTACCAGGGCCGCGACCTGCGTCTGCTGCTGGCGAAGAACCCCGCGGGCTGGCTGGAGACGTTCTCCCTGATCGACCCGCCGCCGGCGCCGGTCGTCCTGTCCGTGAACGCGCGCGGCGCCGACGGCACCGACACCTCCTGGCTGTGGGACGTCGACTACACCCGCCTGACCGGCCACCCGATCTTCGTGATCGGCGACCGGAAGCTGGACCTGGCGGTGCGACTGGAGGTCGCGAACCAGCACTTCCAGGTCTGCGAGACCCTCGACCAGGCCGTCCAGCAGGCGCCGCCGGGCCGGATCGAGGTCATCGCGAACTACACCGCGTTCCAGGACCTGCGCCGGATCGTCGGCAACTGAACAGGGAGGACGATCACTTCATGAGCGACAACCAACTTCGGCTGGTGTGGATCTACCCGGACCTGCTCAGCACCTACGGCGACCAGGGCAACGCGCTCGTCGTGGAGCGGCGGGCGCGGCAGCGCGGGCTGGACGTGGCGCGGCTCGACGTGCGCAGCGACCAGCCGATCCCGACCTCCGGTGACATCTATCTGATCGGCGGCGGCGAGGACCGGCCCCAGCGGCTCGCGGCCGAGCGGCTGCGGCGCGACGGCCATCTGCACCGGGCGGTGGAGAACGGCGCGATCGTCTTCTCCGTCTGCGCCGGCTACCAGATCCTCGGCCACGAGTTCATCAACGACCTCGGACAGCGTGAGCCGGGCCTGGGCCTGCTCGACGTGACGTCGGTGCGCGGCGAGGGCGAGCGGTGCGTGGGCGACGTCCTCGCGGACATCGACCCGCAGCTCGGCCTGCCCCAGCTGACCGGCTTCGAGAACCACCAGGGCGTCACCCACATCGGCCCCTCGGCCCGCCCCTTCGCCCAGGTCCGCAAGGGCCGGGGCAACGGCACCGGGGACGGCACGGAGGGCGCGTACAACGGGACGGTCTTCGGCACCTACATGCACGGGCCCGTCCTCGCCCGCAATCCGCTGATCGCGGACCTGCTGCTGAAGCTGGCACTGGACGTCAACGCGCTGCCGCCGATCGACGACCGCTGGTACGAGGCGCTCCGCAACGAGCGCATCGCGGCTGCGCAGCAGCCTGCGTAGGTACAGCTGCGCAGCAGCCTGCGTAGGTACAGCTGCGCAGCAGCCTGCGTAGGTACAGCCGCGCAGCAGCCTGCGTGACCGCTGCGTTCCAGAGGTACTGAAGGCACCTTTTAGCGTCCTCCGGCATGGTCGTCACCGGGCCCGCCTGACAGGCCGTCCGCTCACATGTGCGGGCGCGTCCAGCAGGCGGACGCCCGCTACGGAGCCACCCCCAGACGCCGGTAGGGTGACCGGGTTCCAACCGGACAGCGCGGTCCGGTCCCCGGCCCACGTTGAGAAGGTATTTCGGGCTATGCGCATTGGTGTCCTCACGTCCGGCGGCGACTGCCCCGGCCTGAACGCCGTCATCCGGTCCGTCGTGCACCGTGCCGTCGCCGACCACGGCGACGAGGTCATCGGTTTCCGGGACGGCTGGAAAGGCCTCCTGGAGTGCGACTACCTCAAGCTGGACCTGGACGCCGTGGGCGGCATCCTGGCCCGCGGCGGCACCATCCTCGGTTCCTCCCGGGTCCGTCCCGAGCATCTGCGGGACGGCGTGGCCCGGGCCAAGGGCCACCTCCAGGACCTGGGCCTGGACGCGATCATCCCGATCGGCGGCGAGGGCACGCTGAAGGCGGCCCGGCTCCTGTCGGACAACGGCCTGCCCATCGTGGGCGTGCCGAAGACCATCGACAACGACATCGCGGTCACGGACGTCACCTTCGGCTTCGACACGGCCGTGGGCGTCGCCACCGAGGCCCTGGACCGGCTGAAGACCACCGCCGAGTCCCACCAGCGCGTGCTGATCGTGGAGGTCATGGGCCGCCACACCGGCTGGATCGCGCTGCACTCCGGCATGGCGGCCGGCGCCCACGCCATCGTCGTACCGGAGCGCCCCTTCGACATCGAGGAGTTGGCGAAGCGGGTCGGCGACCGGTTCGAGGCGGGCAAGCGGTTCGCCATCGTCGTCGCCGCGGAGGGGGCCAAGCCGAAGGCCGGCAGCATGGAGTTCGACGAGGGCGGCAAGGACATCTACGGCCACGAGCGCTTCGCCGGGATCGCCCGCCAGCTCTCCGTCGAGCTGGAGGAGCGGCTGGGCAAGGAGGCGCGGCCGGTCATCCTCGGCCATGTGCAGCGGGGCGGGACGCCGACGGCGTACGACCGTGTGCTGGCGACGCGCTTCGGATGGCATGCGGTGGAGGCCGTGCACCGGGGCGAGTTCGGCCACATGACCGCGCTGCGGGGTACCGACATCGTGATGGTGCCGCTGGCGGAGGCCGTGGAGACGCTGAAGACGGTTCCCGAGGAGCGCTACGAAGAGGCCGAGTGCGTTCTGTAGGCCGGTAGGCCGCCTGCGCGCAAAACCGCCCCCGGTCACGGCAGTGACCGGGGGCGGTTCTAGTCTGGGTGCGGACAGACAGCTGTGGACAGACAGCGCACAACCCCCACGAACCAGGAGCCGGCGGATGGATCACAGCGGGCACGGCATGACGATGGATCTGCCGCCGTTCACGCTGGGACGGGGTCTCGAGTGGTCGGCGGACCCGTTCTTCCTCGTCGCCTGCCTGCTCGGGCTGGGGCTGTACGGGTGGGGTGTGGTGCGGCTGCGGCGGCGCGGTGACGCGTGGCCGGTGGCGCGGACGGTGTCGTACGCCGTCGGCGTGCTGACCGTCATGCTGGTGATGTGCACCGGGCTGAACGACTACGGCATGGTGATGTTCAGCGTGCACATGGTGCAGCACATGGTGATCAGCATGCTGTCGCCGATCCTGATCCTCCTCGGCGCCCCGGTCACGCTGGCGCTGCGCGCGCTGCCGGTCGCGGGCAAGGGCCGCAAGGGCCCGCGCGAACTGCTGCTGGCACTGCTGCACAGCCGCTACATGCGGGTCGTCACACACCCGGGGTTCACGATCCCGATGTTCATCGCGAGCCTGTACGCGCTGTACTTCACCCCGCTCTTCGACTTCCTGATGGGGTCGAAGGCGGGGCACGTCGCGATGATGGTGCACTTCCTGGCCGTGGGCGTGGCGTTCTTCTGGCCGATCATCGGCGTGGACCCGGGCCCGCACCGGCCGGGCCATCTGATGCGGATGCTGGAGCTGTTCGCGGGCATGCCGTTCCACGCCTTCTTCGGGATCGCGCTGATGATGGCGTCGACCCCGATGGTCGAGACGTTCAAGAACCCGCCCGCCTCGCTCGGCATCGACGCCCTCTCCGACCAGAGCGCGGCCGGCGGCATCGCCTGGGCGTTCAGCGAGATCCCGTCCGTCCTGGTGCTGATCGCGCTGCTGTTCCAGTGGTACGGCTCCGAACAGCGGCAGGCCAAGCGCAAGGACCGCGCGGCCGACCGGGACGGTGACAAGGAACTTGAGGCGTACAACGCCTATTTGGCCTCACTGAACGCACGCAGGAGCTGACGGGGAACCCTGGGCGCCGGGTGCGTATTTCGCCGTCTGTGCCGTGTGGAGGCGGAACGGGGGCACCATGGAGGGAGGCGAACCATGAGGAGGGTGTTGCGATGCCCGGTTCTACGAACGGTTCCACCAAGGCGATGGGGGTGCTCACCGTCGGCGGACTCGTCGTGGTGACGGCGTACACGGTGGCGCTGGGGAGCAATGGCTGGCTGTGGTTCGGATGGGTGGTGCTGGGGCTGCTCACGCTCGCGATGATCGCCACCCAGAGCACCTGAGACCCGCTCGCACGGCACCTGGGACCCCTCGCAGAGCACCCGGGACTCACTCGGCGGCCAGGCGGGCCGCCGAGTGCACCCCCGGCTGGTACTTCGGCAGCCGGGCGGTGATCTTCATGCCCGCTCCGGCCGCGGTCTCGATGACGAGGCCGTGGTCGTCGCCGTACACCTGGCGGAGCCGGTCGTCGACGTTGGACAGGCCGATGCCGCCGGAGGGGCTGATCTCGCCGGCGAGGATGCGGCGCAGCAGCTCGGGGTCCATGCCGACGCCGTCGTCCTCGATCACGACGAGTGCCTCGGCGCCGGCGTCCCGCGCGGTGATCTGGATGTGGCAGGCGTCGGCCTTGCCCTCCAGGCCGTGCTTGACGGCGTTCTCGACGAGGGGCTGCAGGCACAGGAACGGCAGCGTGACGGGCAGTACCTCGGGCGCGATCTGCAGGGTGACGGAGAGACGGTCGCCGAAGCGGGCCCGGACGAGCGCCAGGTAGTGGTCGATGGCGTGGAGCTCGTCGGCGAGGGTGGTGAAGTCACCGTGCCTGCGGAACGAGTAGCGGGTGAAGTCGGCGAACTCCAGCAGGAGTTCCCGGGCCCGCTCGGGGTCGGTGCGCACGAACGAGGCGATCACCGCGAGCGAGTTGAACACGAAGTGCGGGGATATCTGGGCGCGCAGGGCCTTGATCTCGGCCTCGATGAGCTTCGTCCGGGACTGGTCGAGGTCGGCGAGCTCCAGCTGGACGCTCACCCAGCGGGCCACCTCGCCGGCCGCCCGTACCAGCACGGCGGACTCGCGCGGCGCGCAGGCGACGAGCGCGCCGTGTACCCGGTCGTCGACGGTGAGCGGGGCGACCACGGCCCAGCGGGTCGGGCAGTCGGGGGTGTCGCAGGTCAGCCGGAAGGCCTCGCCGCGGCCGCTCTCCAGCGGTCCGGCCAGCCGTTCCATGATCTCGGTGCGGTGGTGGCCGCCCACGCCGTCCCAGACCAGCACCTGCCCCCGGTCGGTGAGGCACAGCGCGTCCGTGCCGAGCAGTGAGCGCAGTCCGCGGGCCGATCTGCGCGCGGTCTCCTCCGTGAGGCCCGCCCGCAGCGGGGGCGCGGCGAGGGAGGCGGTGTGCAGGGTCTGGAAAGTGGCGTGTTCCACGGGCGTGCCGAGGTCGCCGAGGCTCTCCGGCCGTGCCGTGCGGCGCCCGAGCCAGAACCCGGCGGCCAGCAACGGGAGCACGGCGACACACAGACCGGCGAGGAAGCCGTTCATGCCTTGGCCTCCGCCCAGAGTTCCTCGGGCAGGTGGAACCGCGCCAGGATCGCCGCCGTCCCGGGCGGCACCCGTGCCGCGGTGGCCAGGGACACCAGCACCATGGTGAGGAAGCCCAGCGGGACCGACCACAGGGCGGGCCAGGCGAGCAGGGCGTGCAGCGGCCCGGTGCCGGGAAAGCCCGCCATGGTGACGGCCACGGCGAGGAACGCGGAGCCGCCGCCGACGAGCATGCCCGCGGCGGCGCCGGGCGGGGTCAGCCGCCGCCACCAGATGCCGAGGACGAGCAGTGGGCAGAAGGAGGAGGCCGAGACGGCGAAGGCCAGCCCGACCGCGTCGGCGACCGGCAGCCCGCCGACCAGCACACTCGCGGCCAGCGGTACGGCCATGGCGAGCACCGTGCCGAGCCGGAAGTGCCGCACCCCGCGCGAGGGGAGGACGTCCTGGGTGAGCACTCCGGCGACCGCCATGGTCAGCCCGGAGGCGGTGGACAGGAACGCGGCGAAGGCACCGCCGGCCACCAGCGCGCCGAGCAGGTCGCCGCCGAGTCCGCCGATCATCCGGTCGGGCAGGAGGAGCACGGCGGCGTCCGCGTCGCCGGTGATCGTGAGTTCGGGGGCGTAGATCCTGCCCAGAGCGCCGTACACGGGCGGGAGCAGATAGAAGCCGCCGATCAGCGCCAGCACGGCCACCGTGGTGCGGCGGGCGGCGACCCCGTGCGGGCTGGTGTAGAAGCGGACGACGACGTGCGGCAGGCCCATGGTGCCGAGGAAGGTGGCGAGGATGAGTCCGTAGGTGGCGTACAGCGGGCGTTCCTGGCGGCTCTCGGCGAGCGAGGTGGACATGCCGCCGTTGGTGCCGCGGTCGGCCATGGGGACGGGGGTCCCCCGGGCGAAGGTCAGCCGGGTGCCGGCGGCGATGCGGTGGGTGCCCTCGGGGAGGGTGAGCCGGGTGTCGTCCTGCGGGCGGCCGTCGACCGTGCCGGTCACCGTGGCGGTGAGCGGGCGGTGGAGTTCGAGGTCGAGGGTGTCCTGGACGCGGACGGTGCGCTGTTCGCGGAAGGCCGCCGGTTCGTCGAAGGCGTGGTGGGGTGCGCCGTCGCTCTGCCAGGCGAGGACCAGGAAGAGGGCGGGGACGAGGAGGGCGGTGAGCTTGAGCCAGTACTGGAACGCCTGTACGAAGGTGATGCTGCGCATGCCGCCCGCGGCGACGGTCGCCACGACGACCACGGCCACGATGAGTCCGCCGAGCGAGCCGGGCGCGCCGGTGAGCACCGTCAGGGTGAGCCCGGCGCCCTGGAGCTGGGGCAGCAGATAGAGCCAGCCGACCCCGACGACGAAGGCCCCCGCGAGCCGCCGCACCGCCTGCGAGGCGAGCCGGGCCTCCGCGAAGTCGGGCAGCGTGTAGGCGCCGGAGCGGCGCAGCGGGGCGGCGACGAAGAGAAGCAGGACCAGATAGCCGGCGGTGTAGCCGACCGGGTACCAGAGCATGTCCGGGCCCTGGACCAGGACGAGTCCCGCGATGCCCAGGAAGGAGGCGGCGGACAGATACTCGCCGCTGATGGCGGCCGCGTTGAGGCGGGGGCCGACGGTGCGCGAGGCGACGTAGAAGTCGGAGGTGGTGCGTGAGACCCGCAGGCCGAAGGCGCCGACGAGGACGGTCGCCACGACGACCAGGGCGACGGCGGGCACCGCATAGCTCGAATTCATCGGTCCTCTACCAGGCGGACGAGGTCCCGTTCGTTGCGTTCGGCGCGGCGCACGTACCAGCGGGCCAGCAGGATCAGCGGCGCGTACAGACAGAAGCCGAGCACCAGCCATTCGAGGCGGCGCCGGTCGGGGGCGGCCGCGAAGACCAGCGGGAGCGGGCCGATGAGCAGCACGAGGACCGCGAACACGGCGAGGGCGGCACGCAGTTGGGTGCGCATCAGTGAGCGGACATAGGTGTGGCCGAGGGTGGTCTGCTCGTCGATCTCGGTGCGCGGCCGGTAGTAGCCGGAGGCCCGTCGGGTGCGGCGGGGCGGTCCGGTGACGACGACTCGGCGCTCGGTGGGTTCCATGTCGGCCTCTCCTAGCCCGTGGTCCGGCGCATCAGCAGGTCCCGCAGTTCGCGCGCGTGCCGGCGGCTGACCTGGAGTTCCTCGGTGCCGATCAGGACGCTGACCGTGCCCGCGTCCAGGCGGAGTTCGCCGATGTGGCGCAGGGCGACGAGGTGGCGGCGGTGAATGCGGACGAAGCCGCGCGAGCGCCAGCGGTCCTCCAGGGTGGACAGCGGGATGCGGACCAGGTGGCTGCCGCGGTCGGTGTGCAGCCGGGCGTAGTCGCCCTGGGCCTCGACGTGGGTGATGTCGTCGACGGCGACGAAGCGGGTCACGCCGCCGAGTTCCACGGGTATGTGGTCGGGGTCGGGTTCGTGGACGGTGATCCGCGGGACGGCACCGCGCTGCTCGGCGGCCCGGCGTACGGCCTCGGCGAGCCGTTCCTTGCGTACGGGTTTGAGGACGTAGTCGACGGCCTTGAGGTCGAAGGCGCGTACGGCGAAGTCCTCGTGCGCGGTGACGAAGACGACCAGCGGCGGGTGGGCGAAGCCGGTGAGCAGCCGGGCCATCTCCAGGCCGTCGAGGCCGGGCATCTGGATGTCGAGGAAGACGACGTCGATGGCCTCGGGGCCGTGCGGCCCGGACTCCAGGGCGCGGGTGATACGGCGCAGCGCCTCGGTCGCGTCGCCGGCGCCCTCGACGCTGCCGACGCGCGGATCGGCGCGCAGCAGGTAGAGGAGTTCCTCCAGCGAGGGGCGTTCGTCGTCGACGGCGAGGGCGCGCAGCATGAACGTGGAGTCTAGGAGCAATCCGTACGGCAGGACATGTGCCGGGCGTGACGTTCGCGCTGGATACAGTGCCGACATGAACAGCACGACCGCCGGGTTCGACGAGCTCGACCGGAAGATCACCACAGCGCTGATGGCGAACGCCAGGACGAGTTTCGCCGAGATCGGGGCGGCCGTCGGCCTGTCCGCGACCGCCGTCAAGCGGCGGGTCGACCGGCTCCGCGAGACGGGTGTGATCACCGGGTTCACGGCGACGGTGACGCCGGCGGCGCTCGGCTGGCGCACGGAGGCGTACGTCGAGGTGTACTGCGAGGGCGCGGCCCCGCCCCGGCGCCTCGCGGAGGTGGTCCGCAACTATCCGGAGATCACGGCCGCGATGACGGTGACCGGTGGCGCGGACGCGCTGCTGCACGTGCGGGCGCGGGACGTGGAGCACTTCGAGGAGGTGCTGGAGCGGATCCGCGTGGAGCCGTTCATCCGGAAGACGATCAGCGTGATGGTCCTCTCCCATCTGCTGCCGGAGAGCCCGGAGGCGGGCGCCACCCATGCGGTTCCGGAATAAACCTCACGGCACGCAGCAGTCCTGCGTGATGACGGGACACAACGCAGCATTCCTGCGCACATGCGCAACTGTCGTTTCTTGTCGTCCTGCCCCGCTGCTTCCTACCTTGGTGTCACCCCCGTCGACACCGCAGGAAAGCGGAGGAACACCTCTGTGCCCGAAAGCCGTGTGCCGCGCCCGCGGCGCTTTCTCGTCTGCGAACCCAGACACTTCGCCGTGCAGTACGCGATCAATCCCTGGATGCAGCCCGACTCCCAGGTCGACGTGGACCTGGCCCAGGAGCAGTGGCATGGGCTGATCAGCACCTACCGTGCCCACGGGCACTCCGTCCACACCGTGGAGCCGGTCGCCGGTCTGCCCGACATGGTCTTCGCCGCGAACTCCGCGGTCGTCGTCGGCGGCCGCGTCTTCGGCTCCCTGTTCCACGCGGACGAACGCCGTCCGGAGTCGACCCACTACGAGACGTGGTTCAAGGCGGCCGGTTTCGACGTCTACCGCCCCGAGGCCGTGTGCGAGGGCGAGGGCGACCTGGTCCCGACCGGCCGGTACGTGCTGGCCGGCACCGGGTTCCGGACGACCCGCGAGGCGCACCGCGAGGTGCAGGAGTTCTTCGGTGTGCCGGTGATCAGCCTGACGTTGGTGGACCCGTACTTCTACCACCTGGACACGGCGCTGTTCGTCCTGGACGACGACAACATCGCGTACTACCCGGAGGCCTTCTCGCCGGGCAGCCGTGAGGTGCTGGAGCGCCTGTACCCGGACGCGGTCATCGCCACCCGCGAGGACGCGATGACGTTCGGTCTGAACTCCGTCTCCGACGGGCGTCACGTCTTCATCGCGCCGCGGGCCGAGAACCTGGCCTCGCGTCTGGCCGACCACGGCTATGTTCCCGTCCCCGTCGACCTGTCGGAGTTCCACAAGGCCGGCGGCGGCATCAAGTGCTGCACCCAGGAGATCCGCTCATGACCGCCCCCACCGGGACGACCGCCCGCACCCGTACCTCCGCCGACCTGATCTCCGCCGAGGAACCGGTCCTCGCGCACAACTACCACCCGCTGCCGGTGGTCGTCGCCCGCGCCGAGGGCACCTGGGTGGAGGACGTCGAGGGCCGCCGCTACCTCGACATGCTGGCCGGCTACTCGGCCCTCAACTTCGGCCACCGCCATCCGGCCCTGGTGGAGGCGGCCCACCGCCAGCTCGACCGGCTGACGCTCACCTCGCGTGCCTTCCACAACGACCAGCTCGCCGAATTCGCCGAGCGGCTGTCCGGGTTGACCGGTCTCGACATGGTGCTGCCGATGAACACCGGCGCCGAGGCGGTGGAGAGCGGCATCAAGGTCGCCCGCAAGTGGGCGTACGAGGTCAAGGGCGTCCCCGCCGACCAGGCCACGATCGTGGTCGCGGCGGAGAACTTCCACGGCCGTACGACGACGATCGTCAGCTTCTCCACCGACGAGACGGCCCGCGCGGGCTTCGGCCCCTTCACGCCGGGCTTCCGGATCGTGCCCTACAACGACCTCGCCGCGCTGGAGGCGGCCGTCGACGAGACGACGGCCGCGGTGCTGATCGAGCCGATCCAGGGCGAGGCCGGGGTGATCATCCCGGACGAGGGCTACCTGACCGGTGTGCGCGAGCTGACGCGCCGCAAGGGCTGTCTGTTCATCGCCGACGAGATCCAGTCCGGCCTGGGCCGCACCGGCCGTACGCTCGCCGTCGAGCACGAGCAGGTCGTGCCGGACGTGCTGCTGCTCGGCAAGGCGCTGGGCGGCGGCATCGTGCCGGTGTCGGCGGTGGTGGCCCGGCGTGACGTGCTGGGCGTGCTGCGGCCGGGCGAGCACGGCTCGACGTTCGGCGGCAACCCGCTCGCGGCCGCGGTCGGCACGGCGGTGGTCGAACTGCTGGAGACGGGTGAGTTCCAGCGCCGGGCCGACGAGCTGGGTGTGATCCTGCGCGACGGGCTGTCGACGCTGGTCGGCAAGGGCGTGATCGGCTTCCGCTCGCGCGGGCTGTGGGCGGGCGTCGACGTCGACCCGGCCATCGGCACCGGCCGCGAGGTGAGCGAGGGCCTGATGCGGGAGGGCGTCCTGGTCAAGGACACCCATGGCTCCACCATCCGGCTGGCCCCGCCGCTGACCATCACCGGCGAGGAACTGCGCTCCGCGCTGGGCGCGCTGGAGAAGGTCCTGACCCAGGGTCGCTGAGAACCAAAGTCGCTGAAACCCGGGGCCGTTGAACCCCGGGGGGCGTTGAACCCCCGGGGGGCGTTGAACCCCCGGGGCAGGGGGGCCGGCGTGGCGTCGGCCCCCCTGCCCGTCCGGCTCAGCTCTTGCCGAGAAGCCGGTTCATCTCCTTGATCTCAGCGTTCTGCGCGGTGACGATGTCGTTGGCCATGCCGGTGGCGGGGCCGTACTCGCCCTTGGTCTTCTCGGCGGTGGCCATCTCGACGGCACCCTTGTGGTGGTCGACCATCATGGTCAGGAACATCGTGTCGAAGTCCTTGCCGGTGGCCTTCTTCAGCGCCGCCATGTCCTCGGTGCTCATCATTCCGGCCATGCCGGAGTGACCGGAGTGGTCCATCTGCATCCCGGCCATGGGCACCTCCTCGCCCCAGGCCTTCAGCCATCCGGTCATCGTGCTGATCTCCGGGTCCTGCGCCTTCTCGATGCCCGCCGCGAGCTCCTTGACCTGCGCGGACGAGGCGCGGGAGGAGGCGAGCCGGGCCATTTCCAGGGCCTGCTGGTGGTGCGGGATCATGCCCTGCGCGAAGGAGACGTCCTGGGCGTTATGGGCACCGGCGCCGGCCTGGCCGCCCGGGGACGCGGAGGCACCGTGACCGGTGTTGTGGGCGGCACCGTCGCCGCTGTGCCCGCCGTCGCCGCCACAGGCGACGAGGACGAACGCGGCGGTGGCGGTGACCGCGACGAGGGCGAAACGGCGCGCGAGGGTACGAGTAGTCATGCGTGAACTCCTGCTGTGCGAAAGGGATTCGGGCACGTCGTGGACCGCTCCCGGCCGGTCGCCGGTGCGGTCCTCGCGGCCGCTAGATCCGCAGGAGCTGGAGTTCCGCCAGGGACGGTGGCGCCCGGGCGCCGTCCGGTGCCGCGGCGGCACGAGAGCACACGGAGTCGGCCCGTACGGGCGCGGTGACCGGGTCCGGAACGAGCGCGGGCAGCGCCGGTCCCCCGCTCACGGCGCCGGAGGCACAGGTCGCGTCGGCGTGCTGGAGATGGTGTCCGCCGCAGTGACCGCCGCCGGTGCAGTCGTCGACGGCGGTGACCTCGGCCGTCATATGCACTCCATGGGCCCGCTCCGCGTGGCCCATGGCACCGCCGGGGGCCAGGGCGTGCATACCGAGGAGACCGGCCAGCAGCCCCAGCACGAGCAGCGCCCGCCATCGCCCCAGAGGCGATCGCACAGCGGACTGCTCGGATCCGTTCATCGGGCCCATCCTAGGCAGAGCCACGACCGCGCGTTCGGCGGGGTGCGTCCGGGCGGAAAGCGGAGGACCACGATCGGGTGATAAGCGCCGTCGGACGCCTTCCCCCGCGCGCCGCACGGGAACACCTTGGAGTGGCTTGCACTTACCTCGCTTCCTGGGAGAGCCATGGCCGAGCGGTCCATACGGGACGAGGAGCGCGTGACCGACGGCGTGAGTCCGTCGGACGAGTTGGATTTCGCGGCTTGGTCCAGGAGTCCCGGCGGAGCGTCAGGAACCGTGCGGTCAGGGCGAATGCCCGCGCGGTGCCCCGGACGCGGACGGGGTGAGCACCGGACGCCGCGGCGGCAAGACCGGCGCGTCTGCCAGTCCCCGAAATGATCACGCCAGGCTGCGGCTTCGGGTTGCCCCGCCACCGTCCGAGCCAGCAGGGTGGTCCGGCGGCGGGCGTTCCGCGACTGTTCCGGCTCACTGCGCCTGCACATACACTGGCACCCCATCACACGCCGGTTGACCTGCGAGAACTCGGCGACCCGGGCGATCCGCCGGAGTGAGGAGCGACCCCCTTTGTTCTACTACCTGCTGAAATACGTACTGTTGGGGCCTTTGCTGAGACTGGTCTTCCGTCCCCGAATAGAGGGGCTGGACAACGTACCGGCGACGGGCCCGGCCATCGTCGCCGGCAATCACCTGTCCTTCTCGGACCACTTCCTGATGCCCGCGATACTGAAGCGGCGGATCACGTTCCTCGCCAAGGCCGAGTACTTCACGGGCCCGGGCGTCAAGGGCCGGCTGACCGCGGCCTTCTTCCGCAGCGCGGGCCAGATCCCGGTCGACCGCTCCGGCAAGGACGCGGGCCAGGCCGCGATCCGCGAGGGCCTCGGAGTGCTGCGCAAGGGCGAGTTGCTCGGCATCTACCCCGAGGGCACACGCTCCCACGACGGCCGTCTCTACAAGGGCAAGGTCGGTGTCGCCGTGATGGCGCTGAGGGCGGGCGTGCCGGTCGTTCCGTGCGCGATGATCGGCACCTTCGAGGCGCAGCCGCCGGGGAAGGTCATCCCGCACATCCACCCGGTCGTCATCCGCTTCGGCAAGCCCCTCGACTTCTCCCGCTACGCCGGTATGGAGCACGAGAAGGCCATCCTGCGCGCCGTGACCGACGAGATCATGTACGCGATCCTGTCGCTGTCCGAGCAGGAGTACGTCGACCAGTACGCGGCCGTCGTCAAGGCGGACGAGGCCGCGGCGAAGGGCGAGAGGGAGCGCAAGTTCCCACGGGCACCGCTCGGTTGACGGGGGCGGCGGCACATCGAGGGGCCGCCGCCGGAAAGGGAAGGGGCGGCCGGATTCGCTCCGGCCGCCCCGCCCTCGTACCGAATTACCGCTCCGCGGTTACGGCTTGGGCGTCGCGTGCGGCGCGCAGGTCACGTCCGCGGCGTCCAGCTTGCCGGTGAGCAGGTAGTCGTCCACCCGCTGGTTGATGCACGGGTTGACCAGGCCGGTCACACCGTGCGAGCCCGCGTCCTTCTCGGTGATCAGACGGGAGCCCTTGAAGCGCTGGTGCAGTTCGACCGCGCCCGGGTACGGGGTGGCGGCGTCACGCGTGGACTGCACGATCATCACCGGCGGCAGGCCCTTGTGCGTCTTGACGTTCACCGGGGTCTGCTGCTTGACCGGCCAGGTGGCGCACGGCAGGTTCATCCATGCGTTGGCCCAGGTCATGAACGGGTAGTCCTTGTTCAGCCGGGTGTTGTCCCGGTCCCACTTCCGCCAGCTGGTGGGCCACTTGGCGTCGGTGCACTCGACGGCCGTGTAGACGGCGTTGCCATTCTCCGCGGAGATGTTGCCCGCGGTGTCGGACAGGTCCGGGGCGGCCGCGTCGACGAGTGCCTGGGTGTCACCGGCGACGTACTTGCTGAAGACCGTGGCGACCGGCACCCACGAGGAGTCGTAGTACGGGGCGCTCTGGAAGAAGGAGATCAGCTCGGCCGGTCCGACGACCCCGCCGATCGGGCTCTTCTTGGCGGTGGCACGCAGCTGGAGCCACTTGGCCTGGACGGCGTCGCGGGTCGTGCCCAGGTGGAAGGTGGCGTCGTTGGCGGCGACCCAGTCCTCCCAGTCCTTCCAGCGGCCCTCGAAGGCGATGTCCTGCTCCAGGTTGGCCTGGTACCAGATGTTCTCGCGCGACGGGTTGACGACGCTGTCGACGATCATCCGGCGGATGTGGCCCGGGAACAGCGTGCCGTAGACGGCGCCCAGGTAGGTGCCGTAGGAGACACCGAGGTAGTTCAGCTTCTTCTCGCCGAGGGCGGCCCGGATGACGTCGAGGTCGCGGGCGGTGTTCGGCGTGGTCATGTACGGCAGCATCTCGCCGCTGCGCTCGTAGCAGCCGTCCGCGTACTCGCGGGCCAGCTTCCGCTGCGCGGTCTTGTCGGCCTCGGTGTCCGGCACCGGGTCGGCCTTGGGCGCCTTGACGAACTCCTGTGGGTCGATGCAGGAGATGGGCGCGGAGTGGCCGACGCCGCGCGGGTCGAAGCCCACGAAGTCGTACGCCTTGGCGGTGTTGGCCCACAGCGGGCTCTTGGTGGTGACCCGGCGCGGGAAACGCATCCCCGAGCCGCCCGGACCACCGGGGTTGTAGACGAGGGCGCCCTGGCGGTCCTTCTTCGTCCCCGTGTTGCCGATGCGGTCGACGGCGAGCTTGATCTGCTTGCCGTACGGCTTGGCGTAGTTGAGCGGCACGCTGACCCAGCCGCACTGGATGGGCTTCTCCAGCCCCCAGTCGGCGGGGCAGTCCTGCCAGTTGATGCCGGCCTTCGCGGCGCGCTCCGCGGCGATCGCGGCGCCGCGGGCCTCGCGGTCCTGGCCGTGACGGTTCTCGGCACCGGCCGCGGGCGCCGCGAGGGCGCCGGTTATCAGGGTCGCGGTGACGAGCGCTCCGGCCGAACCGAGCGCCAGCGCGCGGTTCTTCGGTCTGATGTCCCTCAAGTGGGCCCCTCCCCGTGCATGTCTTCGAATGGTCACGGGGATCCTCGCGGCTGTGAGAAGCCTGGGAACAGAGGTAGTAGACCTTCTTTACCAATCCGATAACCGGACGATCATGTCCCGCTGAGCGGTGGGCTACCCGAGGAGGCTCAGCGCCTCGTCCAACACCCGCCGTAGCCGCAGGCCATCGGCCGCCACGGCGGTCACCAGTACGGCGGGACCGGCGAGCGGAGTCAGCGCCGCGCACTCCCCCAGCACCCGGGCGGCAGGCTGCTCCCGACGGAACTCCGGCCGTACGACGACGAGTTGACCGACGGCACGGTGTCCCGCGAGCACGGCGGGCCCGTCCCAGCCGCCAGGCGCACCCGGCCCGCACACCAACTCCTGGTCGAGCACGGTCCGCCCCGCGACCCGCACTGTCAGACGGCCCGCAAGCCGCCCGGGTTCCTCAGCAACCCGCCCGAGCACCTGCTCCTCCCGCAGCAACAGCCGCGCCTCGCTCCCGAGCTCAACCCTGGTGCTCGCGCACAGATCACTCCCACCCGCGCAGATCAACGGCTCGGGCAGCCAGCGCAGTTCGCCCCGGTCGGCGACGCGCAGCCGCACGTCGTACGTCGCCCGTTCCTTCACCTGCCCGGGAAGCGCGATGGTGGCGGCGGCCGAGCGCACATCCAGCCGCGCACCTTCCCCCACCTCGGCCTCCACGCTGAACCGGTCACCGCCGAGCGGCCCGCTCATCGCCCCCACGAGCATGACCCGCGCCTCGCCCCCGTCGGCCCGAGTGCGGCGCACGGCAAGCGGCCCACCGCCCTCCAGCACGGGCAGCGACGTACCGCCCCGCCCATCCTCCCGGGCGACGATCCGCACGGCCGCCCGCACGCCGCTCGCGGTCACCTCGCCCACGCGACAACCCGCTCACGCACCCATGCGGCCACGTCCGCAACTCCCGCCGAACTCCTCAACGACTGGAACACAACAGGCAGTTCGGCCCGCTGGGCCTTCGCATCGGTGGCCATCCGACCAAGATCGGAGCCGACATGGGGCGCGAGGTCGGTCTTGTTCACGACGAGCAGATCGGCGGTGGTGACACCGGGCCCGCCCTTACGAGGAATGTCGTCCCCGCCGGCCACATCGATCACAAAGATCTGAGCGTCCACCAGCCCCTTGGAGAAGGTGGCGGTGAGGTTGTCCCCACCGGACTCGACAAGGATGAGATCCAACGGCCCGACCTGATCCTCCAGATCCTCCACCGCTTCGAGATTGGCGGAGATGTCGTCCCGGATCGCCGTGTGCGGACAGGCCCCCGTCTCCACGGCGGCGATCCGCTCGGGCGGCAACACGGCTTCACGAAGCAGGAATTCGGCATCCTCGCGCGTGTAGATGTCATTGGTGACGACAGCCAGCGACAACTCGTCCCGCAACACCCGGCACAACGCGGCAACGGTAGCGGTCTTACCGGACCCAACAGGCCCACCAACCCCAATCCGCACCGCCCGCCGAGTCCCGTCCACCCGCCGGGCATCGGCACTTACGGCGGCGGACGCGTGGTGATGGGTGTGATCAAGGTGCATAGCAGCGGCTCCAATCCAGCTGGGGGGTGACTGATGGGGGGCAGTGGCAGGGGGCCTGCGGGATACGGGAACAGGCCTGGAGGGGGTGGGTGCAGGGCCCCTGCCGGGGGGCTGGGGCGAACCCCCGCGAGAGGAGGGGGTGATCGCCAAGCATCCTGCCGGGGTACAGGAGCGAAGCCCCACGCGAGCGGCCCAGAACCGGACCTCCCGCAGGGGTGCAGGGGCGAAGCCGAACGCTTACACAAGGACCAGTCCTCCCGTACACAAAAACCAGCCTCCCGCCGGGGTGCAGGGGCAAAGCCCCGCGAGGGGTGCAGGGGACGTAGTCCCCGCCGGGGTCTGGGGCGGAGCCC
>NZ_JBFAIQ010000034.1:0-75132 GCF_040654755.1 Streptomyces sp. NPDC050625 | reverse complement strand
ACACTCAGATCCGGCAGCTCCTCCAGCTCCGGGATCCGCCACGGCTCCGAGCCGTTGGCCAGATAGCCGTCGGACAGCAGCATCACCGGCGTGCGGTACGCCAGCGCGATCCGGGCCGCCTCCAGAGCCGCGTCGAAGCAGTCCGCGGGCGTCCTCGGCGCGATCACCGGCACCGGCGCCTCACCGTTGCGGCCGTACATCGCCTGCAGCAGATCCGCCTGCTCCGTCTTCGTCGGCAGACCGGTGGACGGGCCGCCGCGCTGGATGTCGATCACCAGCAGCGGCAGCTCCAGCGACACGGCCAGCCCGATCGTCTCCGACTTCAGCGCCACACCCGGCCCCGAGGTGGTGGTCACGGCCAGGGAGCCGCCGAACGCCGCGCCCAGCGCCGCACCGATCCCGGCGATCTCGTCCTCCGCCTGGAACGTGCGCACCCCGAAGTTCTTGTGCCGCGACAGCTCGTGCAGGATGTCCGAGGCCGGCGTGATCGGATACGAGCCCAGGAACAGCGGCAGATCCGCCTGCCGGGAGGCGGCCACCAGACCGTAGGCCAGCGCCAGGTTCCCGGAGATGTTCCGGTACAGGCCCGGCCCAAACGCCGACGCCGCCGGCGCCACCTCGAAGGAGACCGCGAAGTCCTCCGTCGTCTCCCCGAAGTTCCAGCCCGCCCGAAACGCCGCAATGTTCGCCTCGGCGATCTGCGGCTTCTTCGCGAACTTCGCCCGCAGGAACTTCTCCGTGCCCTCCGTCGGACGGTGATACATCCACGACAGCAGACCCAGCGCGAACATGTTCTTGCTGCGCTCGGCCTCCTTGCGCGACAGCGCGAACTCCTTGAGCGCTTCCACCGTCAGCGTCGTCAACGGCACCGGATGCAGGCTGTAACCGTCCAGCGAACCGTCCTCCAGCGGACTGGCCGCATACCCGACCTTCTGCATCGCCCGCTTGGTGAACTCGTCCGTGTTCACGATGATCTCCGCACCCCGCGGCAGATCCCCGATGTTCGCCTTCAACGCCGCCGGGTTCATCGCGACCAGCACGTTCGGCGCATCCCCCGGGGTCAGGATGTCATGATCGGCGAAGTGCAGCTGGAACGACGAGACCCCCGGCAGCGTGCCGGCCGGGGCACGGATCTCGGCGGGGAAGTTGGGGAGTGTGGAGAGGTCATTGCCGAAGGACGCCGTCTCGGACGTGAACCGGTCACCGGTGAGCTGCATACCGTCACCCGAGTCCCCCGCGAACCGGATGATCACCCGATCGAGGCGTTGGATTTCCTTGGCGGGGGACGGTGCCGTTCCGGGAGGCGAAGTGGTTTCCACGGACATGCGCGTGTCGGCTCCTGTCGGTCCCTGTGGGTCGTACACGTGACCAGAGGCTAATCAGGCGCATTAGAGGGGCACTCGTGCGTGGCAGTGGGTCACTCGTGCGTGATGCTCCGCGTCCGTCGTGTTCACCGGGTCCGGTACAGGGTCAGGTTCGGCCGTCCGTCGCGCTGTTGGCGGGGCCTGCGCAGGCCTGCGGCGGCGGCCTCGGGGGCAGTCTCGGGTGCGGCCTCGGAGGCGGTGTCCGTGCCGCTTTTCGCGCCTCGCCGGCCGCGCCACTGTGCCAGGTCGGTGACGGTGCTGTGCGCGGAGCCGGACACGGGCTCGGGCACCGGCGCGGGGTGTGCGTGCACGGACACGGGTGCCTGGTGGCTGGGCCGTTCGAGCTTCAGTACCTCGTGCAGGGCCTCGCCGAACCGGGTGATGTCCTGCGGTGAGTTGTCGTGGTGGACGGAGGCGCGCACGGCCGTGGTGACGCCGAGGCCGGGCAGGTAGAGCGGGGTCTCCTGCGCGACCGTCTTCCACACGACCACGCCCCGGGCCGCGAGCTGCCGGCGCACCAGTGCGGCGGGCAGTTCGTCGTGCCGGAAGGTGAGGATGCCGGACTGGATCCGCCCGGGGGCGATCAGTTCCATGCCGGGGGCCTCCTCGACGGTGGCGCGCAGGCCGGCGACCAGGTCGTCGTCCGGCAGGGCCTCGGTGTGCTCGGCCAGGGCCGTGTTCAGCGCCACGACGGCAGTACCGTGCGGCGGTACGACCGGATCGAGACCGGCCGGTGCCAGGAGCTTCCTGAACTCCGGTGACGTAGTGGCGAAGCCGACCGACTGCGGGCCGCGCAGGAACCGCCAGCCGTCGCCGGTGAGCAGGTCGCAGCCGATGCGGGGGGCGTCCACGGGGAACTGGCCGACCGCGTAGGACGCGTCGACGGCGTACACGCAGCGGTGTGCGGCGAGGATGCGGCCCACGTCCTCCACGGGGTTGACGATGCCGCAGCCGGCCGGGACGTAGGTCACCGAGACGAGGGCGACGTCGTCGTCGATGTGCGTGGCCATCCACTCCAGGTCCAGGTCGCCGTCCGGGCGCAGCGGTACGACGTCCAGGGCGCAGCGGGTGCGGTCACGCAGGGCGTACAGGGTGCTGAGGTTGGCGGCGCCCTCGTAGGGAGTCGTCCAGATGCGGTCGCCCGGGCCGAGCGGCAGGCGGCCGAGGAGGGTGGCGTACGCGTCCGCGGCGCCGGTGAACAGGGTGGTGTCGCCGGCCGGGGTACCCAGCAGGGCGGCGAGGCGCTCGTCGATCTCGTCGAGGACGACGTCGTCGAGGTGCTCCTCCAACTCGTAGGGGCCGTAACGGTCGTCGTGGCGCGTCCACTCGGTGAGGGTCGCGCGTACGGCGGCGGGCATACGGCCCAGGCCAGCCGAGTTCAGATGGACCATTCGGTCGCCGTGTGACGTCGCATTCACTTCCGGGGCCTCCCCCCGTGCGATGAGGCAATGTCTTGCCTCGTGCTTGGCAACACATTGCCAATAGATACGGCGAGTTGGCAATGTGGGCTCAGGCGGCGCTCTAGTGGCGGGGCTTTGCCAGGCTCTTCCGACTTCCATCTGACTCCCTTCTGTCTTCCTTCTGGCTTCTGTCCCGATTCTGTCCGGCTCGGTTTCCTAGGAGTTGCCAAGTTCTGGCAGAGGGATTCTCGTTCTGCCAAATCCTTATATCTGCGCAGGTCAGACGTTGTCCGATATGGCAATTTCGGTGTGCCGGCCAGGGCTCTGGGGCGTTTCTGGCGCCCTTCTTGAGCCAATTTCGATCAATTCCCCAGTGATTTACGAGATTTCCTTGCCAACCTTCTTGGCAAGAGGTTGCCAAGCAGCCGGACCGAAGTTGACACAGAGGAGCCCGCCATGAACCGCATCGCCAAGATCGCCGCCACCGCCGCCGCTGTCGCCGCCACCGCGTTCTCCGCCGTCGGAGTCGGCACCGCCACCGCGGAGGCCATCGGCTGGCCGACCACGACGCAGTCGGCGACCACCACGGACGCCATCGGCTGGCCGAAGACCGCGACCACCGTCTCCACCACTGGCACGGACGACATCGGCTGGCCGAAGGCCGTCACCGTCTCCGCCGCCGGCACCGACGACATCGGCTGGCCGAAGGCCGTCACCGTCTCCGCCGCCGGCACCGACGACATCGGCTGGCCCAAGGCCGTCACCGTCTCCGCCGCCGGCACCGACGACATCGGCTGGCCCAAGGCCGTCACCGTCTCCGCCGCCGGCACGGACGACATCGGCTGGCCCAAGGCCGTCACCGTCTCCGCCGCCGGCACGGACGACATCGGCTGGCCCAAGGCCACCACCGTCTCCGCCAAGAACACCGACGGCATCGGGTGGCCCACCGCCAACAACACGGACGACATCGGCTGGCCGAAGACCGCGACCACCGTCTCCACCACCGGCACCGACGACATCGGCTGGCCCAAGGCCGCCACCGTCGCCGCCGTCTGAACCGTCGCCCTCGAGCAACGCAGACCTCTCCACCGATCCACCGGGAAGCCCCCGCCGGCCATCGTGCCGCCGCGGGGGCTTCGGTCGTTTCCGGGCCGGTTGAGCGGGTGCCATCTCCGTCCCGGCTCCACCCCCCTTAAAGGTGTTGATCGCATTCTTGCCCCGACCAGCGAGGTTCCAGTGAAAGGCGGGCTCATGACGCAGGCGGGCAGGGCATCGGTGACCGGTGCTCTGGAGACGGTCCTCGCCACCTGTACGGTGGGGCGTTCCCGGGTGGTACTGATCGAGGGCGCCGCCGGCTGTGGCAAGAGCCGTCTTCTGCACGCCGTGGCCGAACAGGCCGTAGCCGCCGGGGCGTTGGTGCTCACCGCGGCCGCCACCGAGGCCGGACGCCGGATGCCGCTCGGTGTGCTGCGTCAACTGGTCGGCAGCGCCCCGCCGTTCGCACTCCCCCGCACCGGCGCCGAGGACGCGAAGCCGACCCGGGAGGCGATGCGGACGTTCTGCGCGGAGCTGTGCGATCTCGCCCTCGCCGGGCCGGTGGTGCTGTGCCTGGACGACGTACAGCACGCGGACACGCAGTCGCTGCACCACCTCGGGTATCTTGTACGGCACGCCCGCCCGGCCCCCGTGCTGGTCGTCGGCACCGTGTCGTCGTACGCCGATGCCGCCCAGGAGCCCTCGTGCGCGCCCGAGTTGACGCGCCAGCCGCACTTCCGCCGGATCCGGATCGGTCTGCTGTCGGCCCGGGAGACCGCGGAGGTTGCCGCGGCCCGCCCGTGGGAGTGGCCGGGGCCGACCCGTCCTGGCCGTACGGCCGCGGAGCTGCACCGCATCACCGGTGGCAACCCGCTTCTGTTGCACGCCCTGTTGGAGGAGGACCGCGCCGCGTCCACATCACCGCCGCCGGACCCGGCGCTGGACGGGCCGTTCGCCTCGGCCGTCGCCGCCTGTCTGCGGCGCAGTGGTCCGGGTGCCCTGGCGGCCGGCCGGGCGGTGGCGATCCTGGCGGAGCGGGCGACCGAGCCGCTGGTCACGCGCATGCTGCGCCCCGAGGACGACTCCGCTCCCGCGCTGGCCGCGCTGCGCGCCTGCGGGCTCCTCGACGGACTCGCCGACGGACTCGCCGATGGGCTTGCCGACGGACTCGTCAACGGGCTGCGCTTCCGGCACCCCGCCGTCCCGGCCGCCGTACTTGTGGACACCTCACCGCGTGCCCGCGCGGAACTGCACCGGCGGGCCGCGCTGGTGCTGACGGCAGCGGGGGCGCCGGCGGACGTGGTGGCCGGCCATCTGCTCGCGCCGCGGGCGGACGGTGCGCGCGTGCCCGT
Source organism: Streptomyces sp. NPDC050625 (assembly GCF_040654755.1). Taxonomy (NCBI): domain Bacteria; kingdom Bacillati; phylum Actinomycetota; class Actinomycetes; order Kitasatosporales; family Streptomycetaceae; genus Streptomyces; species Streptomyces sp. NPDC050625. Next base: position 69,981 of record NZ_JBFAIQ010000034.1, on the reverse strand, counting down.
ACGGCCCGAGGACTTCACCCCGCTCATGGACACCGCCGAGGGCCTGCTGGCCCAGCGCCCCGGGGAGCACCGCACCGACCAGGCCGAGCGCCTGCTCGAACTGGCCCACGGGATCTGCCCCGACGAGGCCGCGCGGACCGGCGTGGCGCTGCGGCTCGCGCAGATCGCCGCGCGCCGCGATCCGGAGGCTGCCGAGCGGCGGCTGACCGCGTTGGTCACCGGGCCGCGTTCGGCCCTGTCCGCGGCGGGAGCGGAGCACCGGTCGCGGTCGGCCGGAATGCTGCTCGCGCAGGGGCGGATCGCGGAGTCGGCCGCGCTGCTGCGGGAGGCGGGCGAGCCGGGCGAGCCGGGCGCCCACGGCGAAAATCCCTTCGACGCGCCGGTGGCAGGCCGCGCGGAGGTGCCGGTGGGGCGGGCGCGGCTGACCGACGCCACCCTGGCTCCGCTGGTCCTGGCGGTGCGCACGCTGCTGTACTCCGACCGTCCCGAGCGTGCCGTGCCGGCGAGCCGGCGGCTGCTGGAGGAGGCGGAGGCGAGCGGGGCGCCCGGCTGGCGGGCGGTCTTCAAGACGCTGCACGCCGAGGTGTTGCTGCGGGTGGGCGACGTACGCGGTGCCCACACGCGGGCGACGGAGGCGCTCGATGCGCTGCCCGCGGGCGGCGGCGGGACCTTCCGTTACGCGCCGGTCGCGGTGCTCGTCGAGGCGTGCGGTGCGATGGGCCGGTACGAGGAGGCCGCCGGGCACATTCGGTACCCCGTCACCCGGCGGGTACTGAACACCCTGTACGGCCTGCAGTATCTGCGCGCCCGCGGGCTGCACCACCTGGACCTGGGCCGGCCGCAGGCCGCGCTCGCCGACTTCCGCAGGGTCGGTCGGCAGTTGCAGCTGTGGCGGGCGGATCGGGCGGCGTGCCTGCCGTGGCGTACGGACGCGGCGCAGGCGCTGCTGCGGCTGGGCAAGGTGCTGCAGGCGCGCGAACTGGCTGAGGAGCAGCTGGCGTTGCCGGACGGCGAGCGGCCGTGGGTGCGGGGTCAGTGCCTGCGGATACTGGCCGCGACGGGCGAACCCGGGCAGCGCACCGTGCTGCTGCGGCAGGCGGTGGAGCAACTGCGGTGCGGCGGGGCCCGGTTGGAGACGGCGCGGGCGCTGGCCGACCTCGGGCACGCGCTGCACGCGGACGGCGACCCGTCGCAAGGGGCGGCCACGCTGCGTGCCGCGCGGAGCCTGGCCCAGCAGATGGGAGCGCTGGCGCTGCGCGACGAGCTGCTGCCCGGCTCCGGCGGTGTCGCCGTCATGCACGGTACGGCCGTACCGGAGGAACTGACCGACTCCGAACGACGGGTGGCGGCGCTGGCGACACAGGGCCTGACCAACCGGCAGATCGCGGCGCGGCTGTTCATCACGGCGAGCACGGTCGAACAGCACCTGACCCGCGTCTACCGCAAACTGGGCGTACCAGGCCGCAACGGGCTCCCTGCGGAGCTGGCGGACGGAGTGCCGGTGACCACCTGATCCTGCTGCGGAGTCTGGACGATACGGGCTGATCTATGATCCGGGCGATCTGACACACCTCCTCTCGCTGCGCCGCGTCCATCGGCGCATGCCTGCCGCGAAAAGTAGGTCTCCCCGACATGACCGGTTCCGCTCCCGCCCCCGTCTCCGTCCCCGCCCCCAAGGCACCATGGCTCCTCGCCCGCCTCACACAGGGCGTGATAGCCCTCGCGGCCGTCGCGGACGTGTTCCGGGCGACGGCTCTGAGGGAGCATCGCCTGCATCCCGCGGACGACGCGTCGCTGAGCAGGTCGGGACTCACGTCGATGGTGTTCATCTATGTGATGACGGCGGCCACCGTGCTGTTCCTGGTGTGGTTCAGCCGCTGCCGGCGCACCGCACAGATGCTCTCCCCCGGTGCCGCCGCCGGGTCCGGCGTCTGGGCCGTCGTCGCCTGGTTCGTACCGGTGGTCAATCTGTGGGCCCCGCGACTGCTCGTCCTCGACGTGTGGCACGCGAGCAGCGCCGTGGACACGGACGGGGAGACGGCGAAGAGGCGCAACGACGTGCTGGTGAACGCCTGGTGGGCGGCGTGGGTCGGCCACGCGGTGATCACGGCGGTAGCCCAGCTCGGCGCGGGCACCTCACTGCCGCTCCTGGTGGTGTCGGAGACGCTCGAACTCGTAGCGGCCGTCCTCGCGATCTACGTGATCCAGCGCATCACGGCTGCACTGCGGAGCGCCGCACTCCAGGCAGGGTCACCCGCTGGACCGCTCGCGCAGCACGTCTGAGCATGAACAGGCTCCCGCTGACGGACCGGGAGTGCGCCGGACGACATTCACGATCCTGACTGTGCTGGACGAGACGGTGCGCGGTCTGGTCAGGGGGCTGCATCCGCAGGGTTCGCTCGGGTTCCGGAGTTCTGCACGGACCGCAGCGATGTCTACTTCGTAGCGGTGCCGGCGGAACTGACCTGGCGGGGACACCGAGCGGCGGGGCCGTGATACGACCGCCTTCACTGCCATGGCCGTCGAGGCGGGGCTGGCACTCGGCGCGGGCGGCAGCTGACGCGGCGGGGCGCAGCCACCCCGTCTCCCTGGCAACCCCGCCCCCTCCACTTGGCCCCCAACCACCCCACCCCACCTGCGACTCAAGTACCGCTCCAGCGTTCCGAGACCCAGCCTCAGGAGCTGCTTGCCAGCATCTTGGCAAGGTTTTGCCAAGCCGGAACTCGGGCCGGAACCCAGGCCGGAACGCGCTGTCGTGTCGTAAGGAGCGAGTGCTGATGTCCATCCCCAGCCTCATCGAGTCCGTACTGACCGCTCACCCGGCCGTGTCCGCGGCAGCGGTGTCCGTGCACGGGACGGAGGACGGCGACGAACGGCTCGTCGCGCACGTGGTGCCCGCGGCTCCGGTGGCCGCCGCCGTCGCGGAGGACGCGCAGATCGCCGGGTGGCGGAAGATCCACGAAGCCCTGTACGCCGCCGGATCCGGGACGCCCGGGCCCGAGGGTGACTTCAGGGGCTGGAACAGCAGTTACGACGCGCTGCCGATCCCGCCGGAGGACATGCGGGAGTGGCAGGAGGCCACCTTGGAGCGGGTGCGGGAGCTGCCGCGGCGCCGGGTCCTGGAGATCGGCGTGGGCAGCGGGCTGCTGATGGACCGGCTGGCCCGTGAGGAGGACGTCGAGGAGTACTGGGGTACCGACTTCTCCGCCACCGCCGTCGCCGCACTCACCGCCTGGACGCAGGCCGACCCGGTCCTGCGGAACAAGGTGCGGATGCGCCGCCTGGACGCCGAGGACACCACCGGGCTGCCCGCCGGGCACTTCGACGCGATCGTCGTCAACTCGGTGGTCCAGTACTTCCCCAGCCTGGCCCACCTGCGCACCGTGATCGAGCGGGTGCTGCCGCTGCTCGCCCCGGGCGGCTCCGTCCTGCTGGGTGATCTGCGCAGCCTCGACCTCGCTCGCTGCCTGCACACCGGTGTGGAGCTGGCCCGGCCCGGCGCCGCCGGGGACAGCCGTGAGGCGCTGCGCCGGGCCGTCGACCGGCGGGTGGCCGACGAGACCGAACTCCTGCTCTCCCCCGCCCTGTTCACCGCCCTCGCCCGCGAACTGCCCGCGGTGCGCACGGTGGACGTACGCGTCAAGCGGGGCAGCCACCACAACGAGCTGACCCGCTACCGCTACGACGTCGTCCTGTCCACCGCCGCGCCGGCCGCCGATCTCACCGCCGCGCCCGTCGTCCACTGGGGCCGCGAGGTCTCCTCCGTCCACGACGCCGAGGACCGTCTCAACGCCCACCGTCCCGCCGTGCTGCGGCTGGCCGGGATCCCCAACCGCCGGGTGCACGACGAGTACTGCGCGATGCAGTCCCTGGACAACCCGCTGGAGAGCGTCGACCTGGCCCCCCAGGACGCGCCCGCCCCCGACCCGGAGGCGCTGTGCGCGGCAGGCGAGCACCTGGGCTACCGGGCCCTGCCGACCTGGTCCGCGGAGGGTGCCGAACTGCTCGACATCGTCTTCGTCGACCCCGACCTGGTCCCCGCGGGTCCGCTGACCGGCGTGTACGTGGCACCGGCGGCCGTCGTCGAGGAGTGTGCCAACGTGCCGGCCGCCCTCGACGGCACCGTGGACCTGGAGGCCGTCCTGCGCGGCCATCTGCGCGAGCGGCTGCCGGAGCACGTCGTACCGTCGGCGCTCACGACCCTGGACGCGCTGCCGCTGAACGCCGACGGCACGGTCGACCGTACGGCGCTGCCCGCCCCCGCGCTCACCACGGACCGCTCCGGCGCCCAGCCGGGCACCCCGATCCAGGAGATCGTCCGTGACCTGTTCGCCGAAGTGACCGGGCTGCCGCGCCGCGAGGTGCACGCCGACTCCGACTTCTTCCGGATCGGCGGCGACGCGCAGGCGGCGGACCGGCTGCTGGCCCGGGCCCGCGAGACGCTGGACGCCGACCCGGGCGGCCGGGCGCTGTACGACGCACCGACACCGGCCGCCTTCGCCGCGCTGCTCGGCGACGCCCCCGCCGCCGCCACCGGTCCGGCCGAGGCGGGCGCGGACAGCGCGGTGCTGCCGCTGCGGCTGCGCGGCCGCCTCGACCAGCGGGCCCTGGAAGAGGCCCTGGAGGACCTGGGGCAGCGGCACGAGGCGCTGCGCAACTCGCTGCTGGGGGCGGCCGGTACCCGTTTGCGTTCCCTGGGCCCCGACGACCACCTGCTGGACCTCGCCCTGCCCGCCGCCTCCGTCGACCTGTGGTCGCAGCTGCCGCTGGCCGCCGAACTCGCCCAGGCGTATGCGGCCCGCGTCACCGGCGCCACCCCGCACCGCTCCCCGGCCGGGCTCGACGCGGCGCCCCGCGCGATCTTCGGCGACCTGGAGCCCACCCCGCTGCCGGGCAGCGTGCCGCGGGCCGGCGCCGCCTCCTACGGCACCATCGAGGTCGTACTCGGCGACGAACTGCACGAGCGGCTCACCCGGTTCGCGGCCGAGCACGGCAGCACCCTGTTCATGGTGGTGCACACCGCGCTCACCGCCCTGCTGGCCCGGCTCGGCGCGCCCGCCGAGATCACCGTGGCGGCACCGGTCCCGGCCCGGGACAGCGCGGCGCTGCGCGGTGCGGTGGGCCCCTACGGGCGGGTCCTGGCGCTGTCGGTGGACACCTCGGGCGACCCGACGTTCGGCGAACTGCTGCGCCGGGTCCGCGAGCGGGACCTCGCCGCCTACCGGGACCCCGACGCGGCGCTGGCCGCGCTGCCCGGCGGAGTCGCGCTGACCGTGCTGCAGGAGTCCGTCGGCACGTTCGAGGCGGCCGGGCTCACCGTCCGGCCGGACGAGGCCGAACTCCCGCTCCCCGCCGCCGACCTGGGCCTGACGCTGACCGAGCGGCAGACGCCCGCCGGCGCGCCGGCCGGTATCACCCTGCTGACCGCCTACCGGCACGAGACGGTCGGCGAGGCGGCCGCCGCCTCGCTCACCGGGCAGCTCACCGCCGTACTGGAAGCCGCCCTCGACGACCCGTCGGCCGCGCTGAGCCGGCTGCGGCTGGAGCCCGGCTCGGCGGAGGGCGGGGTGTGGGCGGGCGAGAGCGCCGTGCTCCCGGCCGGGAGCGTGGCCGAGCTGTTCGCCGCGCAGGTGGCCCGGGCCCCCGAGGCCATCGCCCTGGCCGGCATGAGCTACGCCGAACTCGACGCCCGTACCGACCTGTTGGCGCACGCCCTGATCGCGCACGACGCGGGCCCGGGCACCTCGGTGCTGACCGCGCTGTCCTCGCCCGCCGGGTTCGCGGTGGCGGCGCTCGCCGTCGCCAAGACGGGTGCCGCGCTGCTGCCGGTCGACCCCGCACTGGACGTGGACGAGTCGGTCAGGCCGGTGGTGCTGCTGCTGGACGAGACGGCCGACCTGGTGCTGCCCGTCGTACCGGGCGCGGCCCGGCTGGTGCGTGACGACGCCGCCGACCGGCTGCCGGCCACCGGGCGCTGGCCGGTGACCGACGCCGACCGGACGCGGCCGCTGCGGGCGGACGACGCGGTGCTGCTGGTGCCCGGCGAGGACGGCACCGTGGTGATCGGCGCCGAGACGATCGCCGCGGCTACCGTGGCCGAACCGGCGGACGCCGCCTGGCTGGTGCGCGGCTACCCGGACGGGGACATCGCCCTGGGCCTGCTCGGCGCGCTGGCCTCCGGCGCCCTGGTGCACCTGCCGGACGGCTCACTCGCCCACGCGGTACCGCACGAGGTGCTGGGCTGGCTGCGGCGGGAGGGCGCCCGGGTGGTGCTGGGCGGCGCCGACGACGCGCTGACCGCGCTGGTCGCGCTGGCCTGGTCCGAAGGGGCCGAACTGTCCGTGAGCGGCGGCTGGGCCGAGGGCCGGTTCGTCGTCGAGCAGCTGCCCGGCGGGCCGCCCCGCCCCGCCCCCGGCTACCGCGCCTACGTCCTCGACGCCCGGCTGCGGCCGGTGGCCCCCGGCGAGACCGGTGCCCTCTACATCGCGGGCGCGGGTGTGGCCCAGGGCTATGTGGGGGACCCCGCGACGACCGGCGAGCGGTTCCTGCCGGACCCGTTCGGCGGGCCCGACGGCACGACCGCCCGTATGTGGCGCACCGGACGCGCGGCACGTCTGTCGGCCGACGGCATGCTCCGCGTGCTGGACCACACGGCGCAGGACGACCCCTTCGCGGACGACTTCGCCACGTTCGTCGTCCTCGCCGACGCCGCCGGCCACCAGGCGCTGTGGCCGGCGGCGGCCCCCGCGCCGGAGGGCTGGTACGAGTCGCACCCCGAGGACCTGTACGAACTGTGCCTCGACCACATCAACGAGCGCCTCAACGACCCGTTCTAGAAACACCGGGGCGGACCGGCCGACGCCACTGTGCGGACGCCGGCCGGTCCGCCCAAGTCCCAGTCCCCGCACCTCCCCGTCCCGGAGGACACGATGACCGCCACGACCCTGGCCCCGACGTTCACCCCGGCTGCCTCCGCCAACCGGCGGCACCGCGTCCTCGACCTCACACTGCGCGACGCACGGTCCGCGTACGCGCTGGCCGCGTCCTGCGTGGAGGTGTACAAGGCGGCGGACGACCCGGGGTTCCTCGACGAGGCCCCCGTCATCGCGCACGAACTGCCGCTGACGGTGCGCCGACACCTCAACTCCGCGCGCCGCGACGCGGCCACGCGGGTGACGGTGATCCTCGGCAACGTCGTCGACCGGGCGGCCCTCGGCACCACCCCGAGCCACGGGAGCGGGGCGTACACCGACGCGAGCCAGGTGTACGACACCCTGCTCGTGCTGTACGCGGCGCTGCTCGGTGACATCACCGCCCGGGCGGCCCATCAGCCCGGCCGGGCCGACTGGGTGGGCCTGTTGGCGCTGCACGACGAGGTCCGGGTGCCAATCCTGGAAGACCACCGGGATGCCCACCCCGACGCCGGCCTCACCGAAGTCGTCGTCCCCACCGGCGCGGTCTGCTTCGTCGACAACCGCGACGCGGTACACGGCCGACGCTCCGTCCACGCCGGGTTCAACGGCACCGACCACCGGCTCAGGCAAGTCGAAGTGGTCCGCGACCTGCCCCGCACCCGCGTCGGCTGAACCGCTGCCGCGCCACCGGGGGTCACTCGCCGCGTGCGGTCTCCGCGTTGATCCGGGCCGGTGTGGTGGCCGGGTCGGCGACCAGGGTGGCCAGTTCCTCGTCGGTGTGGTGGCGGGTGGCGATGGCCGGGCAGCGGCGGCAGGCCGAGACACCCGCCTGGGCCCACCACTTGCAGTCGGCCCGCAGATGGCACTGCGGGACCGGGCCGAAGTCCGCGGCGGGGTAGGCGGTCACGACGCGTTCGATGAGCGTGCAGTCGGTGCCGCGCCGGTTGACGCACTCGGCGACGCAGTGCGAGGCGAAGCGCAGGACGCGGCGCGGTTCGATGTCCGGTGGGACCAGGGGCAGGACCTCGGCGGCGGGCACCGGTTCGGACAGGTAGTTCACCCGGCCGTCGGTGCCGGCGCGCACGCCGAGGACCACCGACTCGGGGGCGTACGCGGCACCGCTCGGGCACCATGCGGTCCGCGTCCCGTCGGCGTCGCCGGTCACGCTCGTCGTCCCCTCAGCACGCGGGCTCGTTGGGGTTGATCCCCACTCCCCTGCCCCTGGGGAACAGCGGTGCGTCGCTGCCCGCGCGCTCCAGGGCCACCGCCTGTCGCAGGCTGTGCGCCAGCTGCTCCCGGGTCGTGATGCGCAGGCCCGCGGTCTGGTCGGCGGCCGCGGTCTCGGCGCCGCCCGCGACGACAGCGGTGGCCGGTGCCGCCACCGCGATGCCCGCTGCCGTACGGGAGTGGCTCATGGGCGTCCCTCCGTCTGCGTGGGTACCGGGCCCCCGAGCGTGGCCCCGGACGCTGCAGACGGAGTCGAGCCTCGCTGGACCTGGGACTGAGCCAGGGCCTCGGCGAGGATGCGCCAGATCTCGGCGGCGAGGTCGATGTTGGCGTCGGCCTGCGCCTGTTCGGCCAGCGCCCGCAGCCCCTGGACGCCGCCCTCGTCGCCGGACAGGATGCGCAGCTGGTGCCGCAGGATGTCGAGCCGTACCCGGTCCCGGTAGGTCATCCGCGGCTCCTCCAGGGCGAGTTCGCCGAGCAGGACGCGGGCGTCGTCGTACCGCGCGGTCAGGAACGCGAGGTCGGCCTTGAGCGCGGTCAGCTCCTGGCGCAGGCCGGGCGTGCCGACGAAGGCGAGCGCGGACTCGGCGGCCGTGACGCAGCGCTGGGCGGCCTCGGGGTCGGCGGGGACCTTCTGCAGGTGCAGCCGGCCGGCGGCGAGCCTGAGCCGTAGCCACAGCACCAGGTCGTCGGTGCTGCTGAACCGCTCCAGGGCTTGCTCCAGATAGGCCTGCGCGGCCGGGTAGTCGCCCTGCCGGACGCGGACGGCGGCCGTGGTCCACATCGCCTCCGCCCAGAGCGTGTCCGAGCGGCCCTCGACCAGCGCGGTCAGTTCGTCGGCGTGCGCCCGGGCGTCCGGCATGCGGCCGGCCTCGGCCTCCACGGAAACCAGGGCGAGCAGGACGGCGGAGCGGTCCTCCACGCCCAGGTCGGAGTCCCGGGCGAGGTGGTGGGCGGTGATGCAGGCGTCGAGGGCTGCGGGGATCTCGCCCAGGGAGCGCAGACAGCGGGCGAGCCGGGTCAGTCCGCGCACCCGCAGCTCGGCGAGCCCCACCTCGTCGCCGAGCCGGACCAGGTCCTCCAGGTACTCCCGCTCCCCCTCGTGGTCGCCCTGCACCCGCCGCTGCTGGGCCAGTTGCCACAGCGCCTGCCAGCGCAGCACGGGTGTCTCGTGGCCCTCGGCGGCCAGGGCCTCGCGCAGGGTCTCCAGGGCGTCGCCGGCTCCGGTGGAGGCGGCGAGGGTCAGCGCGTGCGCCAGGGAGCCGCCCGCGGGCTCCTCGAAGTCGGCCGGTTCCAGGCCGAGTCGTTCGGCGAGGTAGGCGACGGCACGCTCGGTGGGCTGGCGGGCGCCCGACTCCAGCCGTGAGAGATAGCCCGTGGACATGCCGTCGCCCGCGAGCGCGGTCTGGGACAGTCCCTGAGCCATGCGCAGCTTCCTCAGACGGCGGCCGAACGCGGGCTGTCGAAGCATGTGACCATTCCCTCGGTGGACACGCGGACGACGGCGCCGCGGACGGATGGGGCAAGGCGGGACCGTCAACGGTAGGGGGCCTGGCAACAGCTGGGCAAACCCTTGCCAGGGCCCGTGCCCTGCGTCTCTTGCGTTTCTCGCGCCCGTCTCGCGCGGCTCTCTTCCGGACCTCTTGCGGGTCTCTTCCATCTCTCCGGCGACTCTCGAACTGGTCCGGGCAGGATGTCGAGCAGCACGGCCGTGTCCTGGTCCTTCGTGCCCGGGACGTGCCACCACCGCCCCCGTCGTCCCGGCCGCCCCGGCAGCCTCGCCCCCGGCCACCCCGGCCGCCCTGTCGTCCTCGTCGTCCAGGAGTGGGTCTTGACTTCCTCCCCCGCCCTAAAGGCGGGGGATTCCAGTGGTTGCCCGCTGGGGTTCCTGCTTCACCGACGACCGCCCCGCCCGGGAAGGCTCCCGTTGAGGTCTTACACCGTCTCCACAGGCAGACGCCGCCAGCCCGGCGGCCAGGATGTTGCGTGCCGCGTTCACATCACGGTCATGCACGGCACCGCACGCGCACGTCCACTCACGGACGTTCAGCAGCAGTCTCCCGCGGACCGTACCGCAGGCTCCACACAGCTTCGAGCTGGGGAAGAAGCTGTCGATCACGACGAGTTCGCGCCCGTACCAGGCGCATTTGTACTCCAGCATGGAGCGGAGTTCCGTCCAGGCCGCGTCCGAGATGGCGCGCGCGAGCTTGCCGTTCTTCAGCAGGTTGCGGACGGTGAGGTCCTCGATCACGACCGTTTGGTTCTCACGGACGAGACGAGTCGACAGCTTGTGCAGGAAGTCGCGGCGCCGGTCAGTGATCCGCGCGTGGACCCGGGCGACACGCTTGCGGGCCTTCTCCCGGTTGTTCGAGCCCTTCGCCTTCCGCGACAGCTCCCGCTGCGCCTTGGCCAGGCGGGCGCGGTCACGCCGTTCATGCTGCGGGTTGGCGATCTTCTCCCCGGTGGACAGGGTCACCAGCGACGTGATCCCGGCATCGATGCCGACCGCCGCGTCGGTGGCGGGGGCCGGGGCGAGGGTGTCTTCGCAGAGCAGGGACACGAACCAGCGGCCGGCCGCGTCGCGGGACACGGTGACCGTCGTGGGCTCGACGCCCTGCGGCAGCGGACGCGACCAGCGGATGTCCAGCGGCTCCGCCATCTTCGCCAGGGTCAGCCGGCCGCCGCGCCACGTGAAGGCGCTGCGGGTGTACTCCGCCGATGCCCGGGACTTCTTCCGGCTCTTGTACCGGGGGTACTGGGACCGCTTGGCGAAGAAGTTCCCGAACGCCGTCTGAAGATGGCGCAGCGCCTGCTGGAGCGGAACGGAGGACACCTCCGTCAGGAAGGCGAGTTCCTCCGTCTTCTTCCACTTGGTCAGCGCGGCCGACGACTGCACGTAGGAGATACGGCGCTGCTCGCCGTACCAGGCCCGCGTGCGTTCCTCCAGCGCCTTGTTGTACACGAGACGGACGCAGCCGAACGTGCGCGACAGCTCAGCCGCCTGCCCGCCCGTGGGATAGAAGCGGTACCTGAAAGCCCGCTTCACCGTCTGCGTCATGCCTCACATTCTATCAGCTCCCATGTGAGCAACGGGGGTCGGGCAGTGGAAGGAGGACGCCGGTCCACCCCGGCGGCGAACCGGCTTTCCCTGCCCTGCTCCGCAGGAGCTTCGTTTCTTCCCCAGCCTGAAGGCCGGGGTATCCACGAAGGAGAGCCCCGATGAAGCCTGCGGTTGCGCGTGACGGCGACATCGGGTGGCCCGCGCTGGACGGTGGCAACGCGCACACGGGCAGGAGGGTCCGGGAGGAGCCGTACGGTCAGACCGGGCGTCTTACCCCGGTCTCGAAGGCGTAGATGGCCGCGTGCACACGGTTGGGCAGCCCCAACTTGTGCAGCATGTTCTGCACATGGGTCTTGACCGTGTGCTCGGAGAGGGTGAGCGACCGGGCTATCTCGCCGTTGGACAGTCCGCGGGCCAGCAGTTCGAGCACCTCGCACTCGCGCTGGGTCAGCTCCTCGGGGCTGATGCTGGACACGCGGGCGCGGGGGCGTGAGCGGCCCCCCTCCGCGGGGACCAGGGTGTAGCCGGCCGCGGCCAGCACGACCGCGGCGGCGAGCTGCCGCGACGTCGTCGTGCCGGGCAGGTGTCCGTGCACCGGGCCGCGGTCCTCGTCCTCGCCGCCGACGACGAGGACCGGCAGACCGTCCGGCGCGTCCTGCGCGAGCCGGGCCCGCTGTTCGACGCTCAACGGGCCGTGTACGACGAGGACATGCGGGCGCAGTGAGTGCAGCGTGAGGCCCAGCTGGGGTCCGGGCGCGCTCTCGCCGGTGACGGTGATGCCGGGGTGTCCCTCCAGCAGTGCGCGGATACCGGTGCGGGCCAGCGGGTCGGCGCCCACGATGTGCACCCGTACCGGGCGTGCCGCCGCGACGGCGGGAGCGGGGGCCGGTTCCGGGAGTTCCGGGGACTGCGGAAGCGGGGCGGGCTCCCCGAGCGGGGGCAGGACGTGCAGAGTGGCGTGCCGTTCGTCCATGGCTGCCTCCTCCCCCTGGGCATGCGTCACGGTAGACGCGTCACAGGGGTAGGTCCCGCGCGCTCAAGTGGGTTCCGATCCTGCTCCGATCACGTCTCGCGTCCGGCCTGCCGATCACGTCTGCATTCGGCCTGCTGAACGCGTTCGCCGGTCCACGGGACCGCTACAGGACCGATCGAGAATCGGATGACGGGTGCTGGAGTTGGTTCGGGTGATCGGCCGATGGGCAGTCACCGGGTGCTTGAATAACGGCAGTCGGCACGCCTTTACGACCCAAGGAGCGAGCGCCGCGATGCGGAAGTCGTACTACGCAGCACACGTCTACATGATCGTGGGAGTGATTTCCGGGCTGTTCTACCGGGAATTCACCAAGGCCAACGACTTCACGGGGGACACCCAGCTGGCCGTGATGCACACCCACCTGCTGGCTCTGGGCATGCTCGGCTTCCTGATCGTGCTGGCCCTGGACAAGCAGTTCCAGCTGTCCGGGACGCGGCTGTTCACGTCGTTCTTCTGGTTCTACAACGCGGGCATCGCCGTGACCGTGACCATGATGGGCGTCCACGGGTGCCTGACGGTGCTCGGCGACCACGTTCCCGAGGCCGTGCCGCTGATCGCGGGGCTCGGGCACATCCTGCTCACCGTCGGACTGATCCTGCTGTTCGTGCTGCTGGGCAAGCGGCTGAACGAGTCGGTGGCCAAGCCGCCGTCCGAGGAGCCCGAGCCGGCCAAGACCTCGGTCTGAGCCTTTGAGCCTTTGAGCCTTTGAGCCTTTGAGCCTTTGAGCCTCTGATCCTCTGAGCCGAACGGACCTGCTCCCCCGCCGAGTTCAGGCGAGCTGCGCGGCGGGCCCGGTCAGCACCTCGGCCAGGACGGCCAGCCGCTCGGGCGTGGCCTCCGCGCCGAGCCGGCCGCCGTGGGTGAGCGTGGCCAGACCGTGCCAGGCACTCCAGACGACCTCCGCCAGGACGCGGGGGTCGCGGTCGCCGGCGAGGGGCCGGACCGCCTCCTCGATCTCGCCCAGGACCTCCAGCAGCGGCTGCGGGGTCGGTTCGCCGCCCGGGGGTGCGGCGCCCGCCTCCAGCACCAGCATGGCCTGGTAGAGGACCGGCCCACGGGCGGCGAAGTCGGCGTAGGCGCGGGCGACCGCGCGCAGCGCCCCGTGAGGGTCGGCCACGCCGAGGCGGGCGGCGCGCAGTGCCGCGGCCAGTTCGGCGAGCCCTTCTTGCGCCACCGCGTGGATGATGGCGTCCTTGTTCTTGAAGTGCTGGTAGAGCACGGGCTGGCTGTATTCGATACGGTCCGCGAGGCGCCGTGTGGTGACGTTGTCCCAGCCCTCCGCCTCGGCCATCTCGCGAGCCGTGGCAAGGATGAGCCGGTGCCGTTGGGCCTGCTCGCGAAGGCGGCGCTCTCGGGGGGTCATGACCCCACGTTAGCATTTCGGCGAAAATCTAGCTAGCGATGATAGGGTCCCTGCTTTTGGCAAGTTCCGTGCGTTCGGCGGGCTTTCTGCACGGATGCTCAAGCGGCCTTCGAGGTGCGGTCGGCACGATCGCGGCAAGACCGCCACAGAGAGGGCCAACAGAGAGGGCCATCCGATGCCGATGCGGACTTCCCTGGAGGCGCTGCTCGACCTGGCCGCCGACGTGATGGGCCACGACCCGCGCACCCTGCCGGCCGAAGCCGCCGGCTCCCCCTTCATCACGCTGGGCGGCACCCTTGAGCAGGCGATGCGACTGCAGGCGCGCGCCGAAGAACAGCTGCGCTTCTCGCTGGACCTGGCGCTCCTGCTGGGCCCCGCCCCGCTCGCCGAGGTGCTGGCCCTGGCGGTGCCGGCAGCGGCCGTCTCCCCCGAGCGGCGACCGGGACCGTGGCAGGGTCCGGTGCTGCCGCAGCAGCGCACGGCACTCACTCCGGGCCGGCCGGCGCACGCGGCGTACCGCGTGCTGAGCGCGGAACTTTCCGGACCGCTCAAACCGGCCGCGCTGCGTACGGCGCTGGACGCGCTCGGCGCCCGGCACGAGGGACTGCGGACCGTGTTCACGCCGTCCGCCACGGGTCCGGTGCGCCGGGTGCTCGCCGACTGCCCGATACCGCTGGTCACGCTGGAGCGGGTGCCATCCCGCCCGGGGCAGGACGCGGTGACCGCCGTACACACGCGGCTCGCGGCGGACGTACAGAACCTGGCGGGCCGTCCGGGCCGGCCCCCGCTGGCATTCGTCCTGACCCCGCTCGGGTCCGGCCGCCGTCTGCTGTCCTTCCTCCACCACGAGGCCGTGGCCGACGCCTGGTCCGCGGCGCTGGTCTGGCAGGAACTGCTCGACGACTACGGCCGCACTTCCGCCGGCCGCCCACCGGCCCGTACGGTCGCGCCCGGCCCGGACCCGGTGGCCCGGCGCGCGGAGTCACTGCGCCGCTCGGGCGCGCTGCGGGCCCTGACGGCCGAGCGCGCCGGACAACTGCGCGACGTACCGCCGGAGGCGACACCGACGACCGTGGGACGTCTTCCGGACGCCTTCGACTTCCGTGGTGAACGGCTGTCGTTCGGGATCGACGAGGACCTGCGCGACGCGGTGGACGCGACCGCCCGGCGGGCTGGTGTGCCGCACAGCACCGTCGTACTGGCCGCATGGGTGCTGACCCTGGGCCGGCGGGCCAGGGTCGACCGGCTGCTGGTCGGCACGGAGATGCCGCTCCGGCCCACCGCCGCGCTGTTGCGCACCGTGGCGCCCTGCACGGCGACCTTGCCGGTGCGCTGCGAGGTGGAGCCCACGACCGACTACTTCCTGCGGGGCCTGGCCTGTGCCTTCAGCGAGGCCCTCGCCTACGCCGAGGTCGACGCCGCCTGGCTGACGCGCGAACTCGGGCTGCCCGAGGCCCCGTCCCGGCCGTCGGCACCGACCCGGGTGACGTTCGCGGCCCACGACGAGCTGCTGCCCACGAGCGTGCGGTCCGGCGGCCTGACCGCCCGCTTCCACCACGGCCACCTGGGCGGCGCCACCGCCGACGCGGCCCTGACGGTGCTGCGCTGGCGCGAACGCCCGCTGCTGGCCCTGGACTTCGCCACCTCGGCACTGCACCGCTCCGACGCCGTCCGCCTCGCGGCGGAACTCCGCACCACCCTCCGCGCCCTGTCCCACTCCCACCCCTGGACCCCGGTCGACGACCTCCTGCCGCGTACGGCGGTGAGGGGGGCGCGGGCGGCGGCGGTGGGGTAGCCGGCGCAGCCGGGTCCCTGGCCTGTCGTGGTCCCCGCCGGTCTCCAGTCGTACGGCGGGGCGCTTCGCCTCGTACGCGGCAGTCCCCGGGCCCGGCCGCGGGCGGTCGCTCGTGGCCGGGCCCGGCACGAGGTCAGCCGCTGGGCATGGCCTTGCATGCGGTGGGGGAAGAGGGCAGGACCGCGGGTCGCGGCACCTCTTCGCCGGGCTGCTTCATCGCCTCTGCCTCCTGGGAGAACGCCATGGTGAGGCGGTCCGGCTTGACCGTGACGACTGCCTGCGGGCGCGGCGGCCTTGAGGTCACGGTGAAATGGGGCCGGGTCTGGAGGATGATCGCGAGGATGATCTGCAGTTCGGTCCAGGCGAAGTTCTCGCCGATGCACTTGCGGCGTCCGTCGCCGAAGGCGAGAAACGATCCGCGGGTGGCGGAGAGGGTTTCGGGCGTCCAGCGGTCCGGGTCGAAGGAGTCGGGGTCGGGGAAGACCTCGGGGTCGTGCTGGTGGAGGTAGGGGCTCCAGACGACATCGGCACCCTCGGGGATCAGATGACCGCCCAGGTCGACATCGCGGGTGGTGGTCCGGGTCACCAGCCAAGCGGGCCCGTATTTGCGGAGGGTTTCCTGCAGCACCTGGCGTGCATAGGGGAGCCGGTCGAGGTCGTCGTAGCGCAGCGGGCGGTCTCCGCATGCCGACGCGAGCTCCGCGCGCAGCCGCTGCGCCATGTCCGGGTGGCGGGAAAGCTCGTACAGGGTCCAGGCAAGCGTGGTGCCGGTGGTCTCGATGGCACCGGTCAGCAAGGTGATGGCCTCGTCCTGCAACTGCTGGCGGGTCAGCGGGTCCTCGGCGGTCAACAGGGTGTCGAACAGACCCGCCTGTGCCGGGCCCCCCGCTGCGTGCGGGCATCCGGCGGCCGACGGGGCCGGCGGGGCGCCGGAGCCAGATCCGGAGCCAGATCCGGAGCCGGAGCCGGAGCTGGAACCGGAGCTGGAGCCGGACTCACCGGATATCCGGCCGACTCTGTGCTCGACTGCCTCGTCGATGAGGGCGCGCAACTGCGCGACCCGGTCCGCGTGGGCCCGGTTGGCGGGAAGCGGCAGCCGAGTGACCCAGGGCGGCAGGATCATCTGTCGGATCGCGCCCTTCAAGACTTCCGGGATGAGCATGGTGAACCTGCGCTCCAGACCCTCGGGCAGGTCCGCGCCGAACAGGGAAACGAGGAACGCGCCCAGGGTGAGGTCGTTCATGTCCTGGTACACGTCGCGCTGCTGCCCCACAGGCCAGGCACTGACCGTCTCCCGGACGTGGTCGATCATGGCGTCGCCACGGCCGGCGATGTGCGCCTTGTTGAACATCGGCTGCATCAACCGCCGATTGCGCAGATGGGCGTCGCCGTCCGCGATCGTCGCCAGCCCGTCGCCGATGAAGACCCTCAGCGCATCGAAGATCTTGCCGCCCTTGGCGAAGTGCGAGGCATCGGTGACCAGCACCCGGCGGGTCAGCCGAGGGTCGGTCACGACGTAGGCAGGCGTGGGACCGATACGGATCCTCACCACGCTGCCGTGTGCACGCAGAGAGGTGATGAACGGCAAGGGGGCACGGGCAAGCCGCAGACCGTGCCCGATCAGAGGAAGGCTTCCAGGGGCGGTGCGAGTGGGGGTGGGGGTGGACGAGGTCGCGGATGCGGATCCGGATGCGCTCATGGCGCGATTCCCTTCTTGGGGGCGTCGGGAAACGCGTCATCTCTGCCCACGGCGGCGTCATGGAATGCCGTCTCATGGTGATCTCTTGATCACATTCGACTGCACCGACAACTCCATGTGGGAGGCGCTCGCCCCGCCCACCCACGCCCCGCTGCCCGCGGCCGATGCCGTACGCGACTGCTGCCCGGCGCACCGATGGCCTCGGTGAGGGAGTCACGGGGCGGGACGGCCGTCAGGGCCTTCACGGATTGAGGTCCAGCACGCGGACAGGCTCGCCGATCCAACGTTCGGGGGCGGTCGTGGCGATGATCGCCCCGTCAGGACGGTCCGGGGTGGGCTGAGCGGCGTACTGGCAGTGCGCCGCGGCCCAGGTGTTCTGCCGGGCCACCGCCAGGGTGGCAGGCAGGTCCAGGTCCAGGACGGTGACGGCCGGCAGAGCGGCAAGGTGCTCTGCAGTACCGGGCCGGGCACGATCGGCTTCGACGAGCGCGCAGGCCGGGGCGTAGAGGTACCAGCCGCTCTCCGCGTGGGCGCGGTGGATCAACCGGGAGGCAAGGACATTGCCGTGGCCGGCCGCGGCCACAGCGGTGTCGTCCAGGACGATGTGCATCGCGTCGCTCACCGGGCAGTTGCCTGGGCCAGCCGACGGTCCAGCTCGCTGTCGAGGTCCCGCTCCTCAGCCGGACTGGGTGCGTAGCCGGTCCACTCCTTCAACGCCGCGCGAGCCTGCTCGGCCCGCTCAGCCCGTTCAGCGGGGGTGAGCAGGGTTTCAGCGAGCCGGGCCAGGTAGGCGCGCAGCGACAGGCCCTCGGCTGCCGCTATGGCGGCCAGCCGGTCCCGGGCCGCCTCGGGGATACGGACGTTGGCATCGGACATCATCGCGCTCCTCTCCACCCTCCAAGGGTACGGGTACGTACCCGTACCCGTACCCGGTGCGGCGATCGCCTGAATTCTGCCAACGATCACGGCTCTCCCGTGGCGGATGGGCGGGGCCTCGCGCCCGCTCGCGAGGCATGGGCGTTACAGCGGTGCCCCAGCTGTTGATCCCCCGGACGACTGGGGCGCCGAGTCATTCCGCCGGTGGCTGCCTCACGCCCGGTCGTTCAGTTCCTGCGCCGCGTCGAGGACCAGATGCCACGGATACTCTTTCGGCCTGCCCTGACCCGGCTGGTTCGGGACGAAGCCGCCCTCTCCGTACAGGACGCGTACGCCCATGTCGCGCAGTTCGGCGACGCTCCGCTCGAACTGCCGGTGTCGCACGTACGCCGCGTTCACGCACGGCATGGCCACGGTCGGGATGTTCTTGCCGATGCCCTCGGCGACGACGCCCACCACGAAGTCGTGCGTGAGGCCGAGCCCCCACTCGTTGATCGTGTTGAAGGTGGCCGGCGCGACCGCGATCACATCCGCCTTCGGCCAGACGTCCGGCTCGCCGGGCATCTTGTACTCACTGCGCACGGGATGGCCGGTCAGTCCCTCCAGCTCAGCCAGCTGAGGAGCCAGCCAGCGCGCGGCGGTCGGGGTGAGCCCGAGGCACACGTCGAATCCGCGGGCCTGCGCGTCCTGGATCACGTTTGCAACATCGAAGACGGGCGGGGCCGCGGAGCCGAACAGGTAGAGCACACCGGAAGTCGTCATGGGCCAATCCGACCACACACAACCGCCCCCGCTCACAGGGGAGTCGGGGACGGAAGAGTGCACCTACGCCACCGGGCGCGGGTACTGTTCCAAGTGCGTGCCTAGGACGGGAGACCAGCATGCCCGCACTGGACGGCGAACACACGGGCGCACGTATCAAGGAGCAGCGCAGACTCGCCAGGCTCACGCAGCGCCATATGGCCGATCTGCTGCCCTACTCGTACAGCTACCTCAACCAGGTGGAGTGCGGCGCCCGCCCAGCGACAGCCGCCTTCGTGGCCGCGTGCGCCAAGGTCCTCAATGTCGATGTGACCGTGCTGACAGGGCAGCCGTACGTGACCGAATTGCAGCGAGATCGGCTCGTCGAGCTAGTGCGACCCATCCGTGAATCACTCGACCTGTACGACCTGGGCCCAAACCCGGATCTGACCGTACGGCCGGCAGACCAGCTCATCGCCGGAGCCGACCAACTGTGCGAGGACGTCCGCGCCACGCATCTGCGGAACGCAGCCCGAAAGCTGCCTGGCCTCATCGCCGAACTCACGCACACCGCCTGGTCAACGCCGTCAACCGAGCTGTGGCAGGCGCTCGCCTCGGCCTACCGCACCGCGCACGACATCAGTGTGAAGCTTGGCTACTACGACCTGTCCGCGGTCGCCCTGGACCGGATGGACTGGGCGGCGCAGCGTGCCTCCGACCCGTGTCTGGCGGCGGTGCGGCAGTACATGCGGGCCCTGGTGTACTTCCGTGAGGGCGAGTACCAGATCGGGCGGCGGCTCGTCGCGGCCGGACACAGCGTAGTCGGCCAGGCCGACGACACACGGGAGGCCATGGCCGTGGCCGGGCAGTTGCATCTCGGCGCATCTGTCATCTCCGCACGCGCGGAGGACGCGACCGCAGTGAACAACCACATCGCCGAGGCTCGCGGGATCGCGAAGCGGATCGGTGACGCCTCCGAGGTGCACTGGCTCAGCTTCGGCCCGACCAACGTGGACCTGCACGAGATGTCCGCTGCCGTGGAGATGCACCAGTACGACGACGCGCTGAAGAAGGCCCAGAAGATCAGCAAGAGGCTGACGCCGAAGCTCGCAACGTCTCGCCGCGCCCACTTCCTGATCGACCAGGCCCGCACCGAGATGGAGACCGGGCACACCGAGGATGCGCTGAAGTCACTGGTCGCAGCGCGGCGTATGGCCCCCGAACAGACCCGGTATCACCCGGCGGCCCGTGAGACCATCACCGGTCTCGTTCACCTGTCGCGGCGGACTCCCGACGCCCTGAACCACATGGCCGCCTGGATCGGCCTGTAGGTCACGCTCACAACGCTCACAAAACTGTGAGCATTGTGCCCCTCTCGGAGCGTCACGCTGTTCTCACGCCTGGTAAACAACGACGCGGGAGCAACGCGATGGCACACGGTCGGAAAGTTCCGAACGGCGCAGGCCTGTGTTCCCTCGCGGCCCTGCGGCCGTTGGCGCAAGGCGCGCCCCGGCAGTCGCGCGAACGACTCCGGGGTCGGCCAACGCTACTTAGGAGCGCCGACATGCAGAACGCTACAGCCCCGGGCCCAGGCCACCCACCCGGCCCGAAGATGACGATCAGGGTCTACACGGTTACTCATGAGGGCATCGTGACCGAGCCTCGCGCCCGTGTGAGCGTGCCGCACGACTACGTGCCACCCCCCGAGGGACTGGGCACCCAACTGC
This sequence comes from Streptomyces sp. NPDC050625, assembly GCF_040654755.1. Lineage (NCBI taxonomy): Bacteria > Bacillati > Actinomycetota > Actinomycetes > Kitasatosporales > Streptomycetaceae > Streptomyces > Streptomyces sp. NPDC050625. The sequence goes on along the minus strand of NZ_JBFAIQ010000034.1, from coordinate 49,545 downwards.
CGCCCTGCGCCTGCCCGCAGCACGCCCAGGCGGGTGCGGCGCGATGACCGCCATCCGCCCTCAGGCGTGCCGGGCAGAGAAGACGCCGCTGGACACGGTGACGATGCGCGGTACGGCGCACGACTTCATTCGCGCCGGGGATGTGCTCCTGCGCCACGGGGAGCTGAAACAGCACAGCACCGAGTTCAGCCAGAACCTGTGGCAGCTGATCGACCAGATCGGACAGCTTGCCGCGCGCCGGCCGCAAGAAGTGGTCGCGAGCGTGGCCATGGCCGGAGTCGCCGAGGCACAGCGTCGACTCGACCTGATCGAGCGTCCCGGGCTGCGAGGCGAACACGAGCGCGTGAAGAAGCTCGCCTGCTCCGTGCTCGCACTGTGCGACCACTACGAGACGCTGTCGGGGATCACGATGTGCCTGGTCTGCGACAAGCCGATCGCGGCCGACGAAGAGACCGTCCCGTACGACCAGTTGAGCCCGTCCGGCGGCGCCACCAGATCCGGGCGCATTCATGCCGCGTGCGTCAACCGCCCGCGCCGCAGCCACTGACCGGCGCCACCTGCCCTTTGACCAGGGGCCCCACGGCGGCCGCTTCGGGTCAGGGCCGCACTCTCAGCGCCCCTCCCGCTGGAGCAACGGAAATCTCCGACGGCAGGGGTTCCACGAGCCCGTCCCGGCCACGGGCGGTCGGAACGGGTGCACAACCGGGCGGAGACCACTTCTCCGACTACGGATGAATCCGGAGGTTGACCATGAACCTGTACGAGATGCCCGCGGCCGCAGACACCCCGGCCAGGAAGTGGTGCGGCGGGAATCTGGGCGGCGACAACGAGACCTGTGTCACCACCACTCCACTGGCTGAAGCGGACGCGTTCATCATCGGCGACTCCAAGCCCGAAGGCGCCGGTCGCGAGTTACGCATGACCGGTGCGGAGCTCGACAGCTTCGCCCTCCGGTGGACCCGTGACCGGGGCCTGAAGCTCTAGCCTGACGGCCCGCCATACGCAGACCACGGGCCGTCCCTCCCCTCTCCCCCCGGGGGGCGGCCCGTCCTGGACGGACATTAAGAGACAGGGGCGCTCATGACCACCATCGCACCCGAACACCCGAGGCTGACCAGCCAGAACTGGGCTGGTCACTGGCACGGCTTCGGTCCGTGGATCGGCCCACCGGAGCACTACGCGAAAGAGGGCAGCAAACGCCCACCTCACCCCGTACAGCCGGGGCCCGACAGCGACCACGCAGGCCGCTACCGCGAGGCCGCCGGCGAGTTCGCCAACGGCAGTCTGCCGCCCCTGATGACCGGTCACTGGCTGATGAAGCGCGGGCAGGCCGAGGCCTCCCGCACCTGGACGGACGTCACCGACGCCGTGGCGTGGCTTCGGGGGCACTACACCAGAAACCTTCCCTTCGAGCGGTCCGACGGCTTGCAGACCTACGCCGAGTTGGACGTCAAAGTCGCCTATGTCTACGACGTACTCCCCCGCGGAGTCGACGTCACCTGGGTCCACTACACCGAGTCGCGCAGCCTCTTCTCGGCCGCCGTCGTGTGCTGCCCGAACCTCTTCCACGCGGACACTCCATGCCCGCTGAAAGCCTCATCGACGAGGAGCACGGATGTCGCTCAGTCTGCTGTTGCCCCCGGTTGGGGTGGCTGACCTCCTGGCCGACTGGCCCGACGCGCCGCGCGTCTACGAGCGCGGCACCACGGAGATCGATCATCCTGCCCCGAGAGCTGGAGGGGCCGATGTTCACCGACCGCCTGGGCGAGACCAGGGAAGCCCTCATCGGATTCCTGAACAGCCTGGACCTGGCGGAAATGGCTGGACTGCTGTGTGAGACGGCCGTGACCGACCTGGAGTACACGACCTGACGTTCCCCCAAGCGGCCCCGTCCGTCCGCTTCCCCCCGTGGCGGATGGGCGGGGCCTCTCCGTCGCAGGCGGCCAGTCAGTCGATTGGGACGGAGACGAGTACGGCGTCCTCGGCAGGTCGTTTGTGAGCGCATCCGCGAAACCGTCCGGAGGGGCACCGCATGACACAGCAAGAGACCATCGCGGTAGAGCGCTTGGACGGATCGGCTGCGGCGCAGGCCGAGGACGCGTTCAGGCTGGTCTACGCCGAAGCGTTCGCGGAACCGCCGTACAACGAGACCGCCGACGACGTCACGGCCACCTTCAGGCGCTTCCGCTCCCAGACACGCAAACCCTCCTTCCGTGCAGCCTTGGCCCGTACCGAGGGCGGCGAGCCGGTCGGAATGGCGTACGGCCATCTGCTCAGCCCCACCACACGGTGGTGGGACCAACTGACCGAACCCGCGCCCGACGAGATGCGACGGGAGGACGGACACCGCACTTTCGGGCTCATGGAACTTGCCGTACATGGGCCGTGGCGTGGACAAGGGATCGCACGCCGCCTGCACGAGGCGCTGCTCGTCGGCGTCGAGGCAGAGCGGGTGCTGCTCAACGTCCACACGGACAGCAAGGCGGCGTCGGCCGCCTACCGGGCATGGGGGTACCGAAAGGTCGGCGAGGCACGACCGTGGGAAGGCGCGGACCTCCATGACGTGATGCTGCTCGACCTGCGCTGAACGTCAGGCCAGCGCCGCGCACGTATGGGCGTGGCGACCGGTCGCGGGGCAGGTCGCCCGAGATCCCGGCGTCCCGGCGGACCTCACCAGAGCCTGTCGATCTCCCCGGGATACAGCTCGATACGGCTGTCGCGGAACAGCGCCTCCGCCCGGCGGGCCTCGGATGAGAAGAAGGCGGCCATCGTCACCTTGTCGAAGCCGGGACGGTCGCTGGGAAACGGGGACTGGGGCGTGCCGCCGATCAGCACCGCTCCGGGAAGGACCACCCAGCCCGCGCTCTCGTAGAACGCCCGGAGCGGGCGGTCGCAGGTGAACAGCCCCAGGTCAAGCTTCCGCTCAAGCATCGTCTCGCGGGCCGCCGCCACCAGGCGTCGGCCGTGTCCACGGCCACGGGTCTCGCGCCGGGTCACTACGGTGCTCAGTCCTCCGCCGGCATAGCGCCCGCCCGCGTGGACGATCTCCTTGGACAGGATGTCCAGCGCGGCCACCACCGTCCCGTCGGCCACGAGCAGCATCGACAGCGGCCGCAGCGCGGGATCGTGGGCCGGTGCGTCGGGCGGAGCAGCCGCGCCGGGCGGCGACGGCCACGCCTGCTCCTGGATCTCCCGCACCTGCGCACGCAGCTCGAAGGGAGTGGCTTCTTCGGGAAACGACAGGATGTGCACGCCCCGATTGTGGTCACCCACCGCGCCGGCGCAAGGAGGTCTTCGCAGCTCCCAGCCCCTGCCCATGCCCATGCCCCCGCCCCGGTCGGGGCAGGAGCGGGGCGACGCCGGTGCGCACGCCGCGGGGGAATCGGCGCGCGCACCGGGGCCGTTGGTCCCCCGGTGGCCCGAGGGACCGGTCGGTGGCCGGGACCGGTGCGGGCCGGTCCCGGCGGGTTCAGCCGGCCGGCCTGCCAGTTCGGCTGCAGCCAGCCGGCCTGCCGGTTCGGCTTCAGCCGGCCAGTTCGACGAGCTTGGCGACGTTCTCGGCCGGGTCGGGCATCGCGGCGATCTCCGCGGCGACCTTGCCGGCGGCCACCCGGTAGCCCTCCTCGGCGAGCAGGCGACGGGTGGCCTCGGTGACCGCCTCGGGCGACTGGTCCGCGGCGAGGACGACCTCGCCCGCGCCCGCGGCGGCGACTGCCTTCCCGTTGGCCGGGCCGTCGGCGCCCTGCGGCAGGACCAGCTGCGGCAGTCCGGCCGCGAGCGTCGCCAGCGTGGTGCCGGCGCCGCCGTGCTGCACGACCACCGACGCGTGCTTGAGCGCCTCCGGCTGTGCCACCCACGGCACGGCCACCACACGCTCGGGCAGCTCGCCCAGTTCCTCGACCGGCACGACGGGCCCGGCCGCGACCAGCACTTGCACGTCCAGCGGCAGCAGCCCCTGCAGGACCGTACGCAGCACCTCGGGCGAGCCGAGCGCGGTGCCCAGGGTGAGGTAGACGAACGGCTTGCCCGACTCCCGTATCCGCTGGGGCAGTTCGCCCGGCTCGGAGTAGGCGACCGTGCGCTGCTCGATGCGGGGCAGCGGCGCGGCCAGGAAGCCCGGGTCCTGGATGGACGGCGGGACGATGTCGATGTAGCTGCGGGACAGGGCCAGCAGTTGGCCGAAGGGCACGTCCACGCCGAGGTCGCCTGCGGTGGCGAGCAGCTCCTGCTGGATGCGCTCCTCCTCCGGGCCCAGCGCCATCACACCCACGCCGTGCGCGACGGCGGGCACACCCGCGAGCGCGGCGGCGAAGGCGGCACCGGGGTTCAGTGCCTCGTAGACGACGAGGTCGGGCCGCAGCCGCTCCAGCGCGGTGGCGAGGTCGGCGGCCACCCAGCGCGGCAGCACGGAGCCGAACACCTGCACGTGCAGGGACGCCAGCACCTCCGGCGGCACGTCCTGGGCCCCGAGCTCGCCCGCTCCCGCGAGGTCGGCTCGAGAGCTGACTGCTTCCATGAACGCCTCGGGCACCGACCGGCCCGCGGCCACCGGCTCAAGGCCGGCCGTCACCACGGCGGGGTGCAACTGCTCACCCGTGGCGAAGGAGACCTCGTGGCCCGCAGCCCGGGCGGCCTTCGCCAACGGCAGGAGGGGATAGACGTGGCCGAAGTTACCGGCGCCGGCAAAGAGGATTCTCATACCGCCCCAGCGTAGGGACGCGCACACCGGTTGTCTAGTGCCGACAGATTTTCTGTCATCGACAAGTTTCGCTGATAGTAGGCCATTTGAAGGCCGGTCGGAACTCGCTCGGCGGATCGAGCGCCCCTCTGGGGCAGGTCGAGGCGCTCTCCAGGCACAGCCGATCGCGCCGCCCCATCGTCGTGGTGCGGCCGCCCGCCCCAGGGTGCGCGAGACAAGCCGAAGGAGCCCCTTGATGACCATCACCACCCAGGCAGTCGCGCCTCCGGGTGTATCGAGGAGTCATGTGCAGCGGTTCATGCTGTCCGCGCAGGCCCTCGACAGCGCGGTGACGCCCAACGAGGTGTTCCACGAGTGGTTCTCCGCCCAGCGCCGCACCAACCGCTACGACGTGCGCCGCATCCCGTTCTCCGAGCTCGTGGGCTGGCACTTCGAGGACACCACCGGGAACCTGGTGCACGACAGCGGGCGGTTCTTCTCGGTCGAGGGCCTGAGCGTGCGCACCGAGTGGAACGGGCACGAGACGTCGTGGGAGCAGCCGATCATCAACCAGCCCGAGATCGGCATCCTGGGCATCGTCGTCAAGGAGTTCGACGGCGTCCTGCACTGTCTGATGCAGGCCAAGATGGAACCCGGCAACGTCGACACGGTGCAGCTCTCCCCCACCGTGCAGGCCACCCGGAGCAACTACACCGGGGTGCACAAGGGCGCCGCGGTCCGCTACATCGACTACTTCAAGCCGCCGCGGATGCAGTCGCGGGTGCTGTACGACTCGCTCCAGTCCGAGCAGGGCTCCTGGTTCCTGCGCAAGCGCAACCGCAACATCGTGGTGGAGGCCGTCGGGGACGTCCCCGAGCACGAGGACTTCGTCTGGCTGACCCTCGGCCAGATCCACCAGCTGCTGCACGAGTCGAACGTCGTCAACATGGACGCCCGTACGGTGCTGTCGCTGATCCCGGCCTTCGGCGAGAGCGGGCTGCCGCTGCACCCGACCGAGCAGGTGCTGAGCCGGCTGACCGAGGTCAAGGCCCGGCGCGAGCTGGTGCAGCGCACCCTGCCGCTGAACCGGGTGGAGCGCTGGCGGCGCACCGACGAGGGCATCGAGCACGAGACGGGGCACCACTTCACCGTCATCGCCGCGTCCGTCGCGGCCGCCAACCGCGAGGTGAAGAGCTGGACCCAGCCCCTGCTGGCCCCCGCCGAACAGGGCCTGTCCGCCTTCCTGATCCGCCGTATCTGCGGGGTGCCGCACCTGCTGGCGCAGGCCAGGTCCGAGGCGGGCGTGCTGGACGTCGCCGAGCTCGGCCCGACCGTGCAGTGCCAGCCGGGCAGGGCGCTGACCCTGCCGCCCGAGCTGCGGCCGCGCTACCTGGACGTCGTCCTGCGCGCGACCCCCGACGAGCTGCTGTACGACACCGTGCAGTCCGAGGAGGGCGGACGCTTCCACCACGCGGGCAACCGCTACGTCCTCATGGAGGTCGGGGACGAGTTCCCGGTGGACGTACCCGAGGAGTTCGTGTGGGTGACGGCCGAGCAGCTGAGCGCGCTGGTACGGCACAGCAACTACCTGAACATCGAGGCCCGGACGCTGCTGACCGGGCTGCGCGCGGTCTGGTCGCTGGGCGGATCGCTGAGCGGGGTGTTCGCCCGGTGAGCGCCGACGCCGTACGACCCCACGCCGTACGACCTCATGCCGTACGACCCCTGCGCCTGGGCGTGCTGGGCTGCGCGGACATCGCCCGGCGGCGCATGCTCCCCTCGCTGGAACGGCAGCCGCTGGTCGAGGTGACCGCGGTGGCCAGCCGCACCTCGGAAAAGGCCCGGCAGTTCACCGACCTCTTCGGCGGCACGCCCGTCGAGGGCTACGAACGGCTGCTGGAGCGCGACGACGTGGACGCGGTGTACATACCGCTGCCGCCCGAGATGCACGTGGAGTGGACCCTGCGGGCGCTGGCGGCCGGCAAGCACGTGCTGTGCGAGAAGCCGTTCGCCACCAGCCTGGCCGACGCCGAGAAGGCGGTGGCCTTCGCCAGGGAGCGCGGCCTGCTGCTGATGGAGGGCTTCATGTTCCTCCACCACTCCCAGCACGCCCGGGTACGGGAGCTCGTCGCGGACGGGCTGATCGGTGAAGTCCAGCTGTTCTCCTCGGAGTTCGGCATCCCACTGCGGCCGGCCGCGGAGCCCGGCGGCACACCCCGGCGGGCCAGCACCCTGCCGGAGGTGGCCGCCTATCCGATCCGCGCCGCCCAGCTCTTCCTGGGCCCCGGGCTCCGGGTGGCCGGGGCCCAGGAACGCCCGGCCAGTGCCTACGGGCCGAGCCCCGCGGGCAGCGCGCTGCTGGTGTCGCCGTCCGGCGCCGCCGCGCAGCTGGCCTACGGCGTCGAGCACGCCTACATCAGCGGGTACGGGCTGTGGGGCAGCCGGGGGCGGCTGCGGCTGGAGCGGGCCTTCAGCACACCGGACGACTTCACCCCCGTACTCAAGGTGGAACGCGACGGCGAGGTGAGCGAAATGGCCCTGGACAAGGACCACCACTTCACCAACATCGCCGGTGTCTTCGCCCGTGCCGTACTGCACGGCGAGGACTTCGCCCCGCACGCGGAGGCGATCCTGGACCACGCCCGGCTCGTGGAGGAGGTCGAGCGGGCGGCCGGCCGCTGACGGAGCGCGGCCACAGGGAAAGCGGCCCGGCGCGACGACGGAGAACCTCCCGTCGCAGCGCCGGGCCGCCGGCGTTTCCGCGTGTGCAGCTGGGTGTTGCTGTGTGTTGCTGTGTGCTGCTCAGGCGCCCTGCATGGCGTAGAAGTCGACGCCGAGCTGGTGGAACATCCCGGCCATGTCCAGCTGGTCCCAGTGCTCGGCCAGCAGCCCGTTCTCCACGCGCCAGATGTCGATGGACTGGAAGCTCAGCGTGCGGCCGGTGCCCTCGACGCCGAAGAAGGTGCCGCGGTGGGTACCGGAGTACTCGAACCGGCCCGCGATCCGGTCACCGTCGACGATCACGTCGTGGGCGACGACGTGGACGTCCGGGAACGCGTCGAAGATCTGCTGGAAGAAGGCCGCGTTGGCCTCTATGCCGTCGGCGACGACCGGGTTGTGGTCGATGTGCCCGGGCGCGGTGTGCTCGCTCATCGTGCTCACATCATGACTGTTGATCATGTCGACGAAGGCCTGGACGAGTGCGCGGTGGTTGTCTGCCATGGGTGTGTTGCCTCTCTCGGGCTCGCCTCACGGAATTCCTGACGGAACCCCTGCCGAATTCCTGACGGAACTCCTGACGGAACTGCACCGAGGATCCGTACTCCCTCTTGAGTCGCCCTGGAGGGCCCCTGTGGGCGCGGCCGATCCCCCACCCCCGCTCAAGTACCCGCTCCTAGCCTCGACGCCATGAAGGCTCTCGTACTCTCCGGCGGGGCCGGAACCCGCCTGCGCCCCCTCACCCACACATCGGCCAAGCAACTGGTGCCCGTGGCCAACAAACCCGTGCTGTTCTACGGTCTGGAGGCGATCGCGGACGCCGGTGTCACGGAGGTCGGGATCGTCGTCGGGGACACCGCCGACGAGATCAGGGAGGCCGTCGGCGACGGCTCCAAGTTCGGTGTCTCCGTCACCTACATCCCGCAGGAGGCGCCGCTGGGCCTGGCCCATGCCGTGGTGATCGCCCGGGAGTTCCTCGGCGAGGACGACTTCGTGATGTACCTCGGTGACAACTTCATCGTGGGCGGCATCTCCTCCCTGGTCGACGCCTTCCGCACGGACCGTCCCGACGCCCAGATCCTGCTGACCCAGGTCTCCGACCCGCGGCAGTTCGGCGTGGCCGAACTCGGGGCCGACGGACGCGTGGTCAACCTGGAGGAGAAGCCCAAGTCGCCGAAGAGCGACCTGGCGCTGGTCGGCGTCTACCTCTTCACGCCGGCCGTGCACGAGGCCGTACGCTCCATCGAGCCGTCCTGGCGCGGCGAGCTGGAGATCACCCACGCGCTGCAGTGGCTGATCGACGCCGGCCGCGACGTGCGCTCGACGACGATCTCCGGGTACTGGAAGGACACCGGGAACGTCGCCGACATGCTGGAGGTCAACCGGACGGTGCTGGAGCGTGCGGAGCCGCGCGTGGCCGGAACCGTCGACGACACCAGCGAGATCATCGGGCGGGTGCAGATCGACGAGAGCGCGACGGTGACGGCGTCGCGCATCGTGGGCCCGGCCGTGATCGGGCCGGGCACGGTGGTCACCTCCTCCTACATCGGCCCGTTCACCTCGATCGCCGGCGACTGCGAAATCACCGACAGCGAGATCGAGTTCTCGATCGTCCTCGACCACTCCCTGGTGCACGGCGCCCGCCGCGTGGAGGCATCGATCATCGGACGCAACGTGGAGGTGACGCCCGCTCCGCGGGTGCCCGCCGCGCACCGGCTCATCCTCGGCGACCACAGCAAGGTGCAGATTTCCTCATGACGACTACACGCATCCTCGTCACCGGCGGCGCCGGCTTCATCGGCTCGCACTACGTCCGCACGCTTCTCGGCCCCGACGGACCGGACGACGTCGCGGTCACCGTGCTCGACAAGCTGACTTACGCGGGCAACCCGGCCAACCTCGACCCGGTCCGCGAGCACCCCGGCTTCCGCTTCGTCCAGGGCGACATCTGCGACCGAGACCTGGTCGCCGAACTCGTCGCCGGCCACGACCAGATCGTGCACTTCGCGGCGGAATCCCACGTAGACCGCTCCATCCAGGGGGCGGCGGAATTCGTCATCACCAACGTCCTGGGCACCCAGACCCTGCTGGACGCGGCCCTGCGCCGCCCCGGCGGCCCGGCCCGCTTCGTCCACGTGTCCACGGACGAGGTGTACGGCTCCCTCGCGGAGGGCTCCTGGCCGGAGACGGACCCCCTCAAGCCCAACTCCCCCTACGCCGCGTCCAAGGCCTCCTCCGACCTGCTGGCACTGTCGTACCACCGCACCTTCGGCCTGGACGTGCGGGTGACGCGCTGCTCCAACAACTACGGCCACCACCACTTCCCGGAGAAGGTCATCCCGCTGTTCGTCACCAACCTCCTCGACGGCCTGCGCGTGCCGCTGTACGGCGAGGGCCTGAACGTCCGCGACTGGCTGCACATCGACGACCACGTCCAGGGCCTGGAACTGGTCCGCACCGGCGGCCGCGCGGGCGAGGTCTACAACATCGGCGGCGGCACGGAACTGAGCAACAAGGAACTCACCCAGCTCCTCCTGGACCTGGCCGGCGCGACCTGGGACAGCGTCGAACACGTCCCGGACCGCCTGGGCCACGACCTGCGCTACTCGGTGGACTGCACCAAGATCACCACGGAACTGGGCTACCGCCCCCGCAAGGACTTCACGCAGGGCCTGACGGAGACGTTCACGTGGTACCGCGAGAACCGTTCATGGTGGGAGCCGCTGAAGGAGCGAGCGGCGCTGTGAACTGACCGGGCGGGCCTCGTTCCCGCTTGCCGCCCCGGACTCACATGCCGCCCCGGACCCTGCCCGGTCCGGGGCGGCCGCGGCTTCAGGGCAATGCTCCCGAGTGATCTACAAGTCCTCGCGCTGACAGGAGTGCGGCTGGACGGCACCGTCCGACAAGACTCGCCCGATTCTCGACCGGCTTGACGTATGCCGATATGGGAATACGATGGCTGCCATGGCACGAGCAGCGACGACGTCGGACGCGTTCAACGCGATCGCCGAGCCACAGCGCCGGGACATCCTGGCGCTGCTGCGGGCGGGTGAGTGGCCGGTGACCGATCTGGCCCGGGAGCTGGGGATGAGCCAGCCGCGGGCGTCCAAGCACCTGCGGGTGCTCCGGGAGGTGGGGCTGGTGCGGGTCCGTGAGGCCGGCAAGCAGCGCCTCTACGGCCTGGACGCCCGCGGGCTGCGGCCGGTCCACGAGTGGGTCGGCGGATTCGAGCGGTTCTGGAACGAGAGTTTCGACCGGCTGGACACCTACGTGCAGGACCTCAAGCAGGCACGGCAGGAGGAATGACCGATGGCAGGGGCAAGGCAAGAAACGGGGTCGGAGCCGGCGACGGCCGACCGGGAGATCGTGATCTCCCGGGTCATCGACGCCCCGCGGGAGCTGGTGTTCGAGGCGTTCACCGAGGTCCGGCACCTGTCTCAGTGGTGGGGTCCGGAGGGGTTCACCACCACCACGCGGTCCTTCGAGTTCCGCGAGGGCGGGGAGTGGGACTTCGTGCTGCACGGGCCGGACGGGACCGACTACCAGGAGTGGATCCGCTGGCAGCGGATCGCCCCGCCGGAGCGGATCGAGCTGCTGCACGGTGAGTCCCGCGACGATCCGAACGCCTTCGAGTCGGTCCTGACCTTCGCGTCGGACGGCGCGGCGACCCGGATCGAGATGCGCACGGTGTTCCCCACCAAGGAACTGCGCGACGAGGCGGTCGAGAAGTACCACGCGATCGAGGGCGGCCGGCAGACCCTGAGCAACCTGGCGGCCTACGTCACCGACCTCGCGCGGAAGGGGACGCAGGGCTGATGGCCGGGAAGGTGTTCTTCAGCGTGGCGATGTCGCTGGACGGGTTCATCGCGCCGGTCTTCCCCGAGTCCGTGCCCGTTGACGACTTCTTCGCGCCCGAGAAGCAGGACGACCCGGACGTTCAGCGCTGGTTGGCGCAGTGGGCGGAGCTGCAGCAGTGGTTGTTCCCGCTGCGGTTCATGCGGGAGAACCTGAAGCTGGGCGAGGGCGGCGAGGAGGGCCGCGACAACGACATCGCGCGCGAGACGTTCGAGCGCACCGGCGCGAGCGTCATGGGCAAGCGCATGTTCGAACTCGGCGAGCAGGCATGGCCGGAGGAAGCGCCCTTCCACACCCCGGTCTTCGTCGTGACGCACACCAAGCGTGACCCGTGGGAGCGGCCCGGCGGTACCACGTTCCACTTCGTCAACGACGGCATCGAGCAAGCCCTCGACCAGGCCCGCGAGGCCGCCGGCGACCGCGACGTCCGCATCGCCGGCGGCGGCGCGACGATCCTGGAGCACCTGAACGCCGGCCTGGTCGAAGAGTTCTCGATCGCGCTGTCACCGGTGCTTTTCGGCGCCGGCACCCGCCTGTTCGACGGCGTGGACGCGTCCAGGATCGCGCTGGAGCCGGTCCGTTCGGAGCCGTCGTCGCGGGTGACGCACCTGACCTACGCCGTGCATCCACGGTAGCCCTTCGACAACTCAGGAGGTTGCTTCCGCCCGTCGCCGTACCTCGGCCGCGAACTGACGGACCCTCATGAAGGATCGAGGCCGGCCTCCGTCCGAATCCGCCGAACAAGCAGGAGAAGCTTCAACCTTCGGATCGGCCGAACCACCCGGAGATCGAGATGCGAGCCCCGAGCAGCGGAGTCAAGAATCGAACTGAGCGCTACTGACGCCGACTACGGAAGGGTTGACGATCATGCGAGGCATGATCGCACGCACTCTGGTCGCCAGCGTCGCCGCAGGCATGCTGGCAGGCGGAGCAGCCGTGGCCGCTACCGGTTCCGCCGTCGCGGTGCCGGCCAAGGCCAGTGTCGCCGACAGTCAGCACGCCGCCACACCCCACCCCACGCCGACCCACAAGAAGTAGCAACCGTGCCGGCGGCTACGGCCCATGGTCGTAGACGGCCCCGGGGTGCAGGCCGCCGGTCGTGGCGAACATCTGGGGGACCGTGACCAGGACATAACCGCGGGCCTTCAGCGCGTGAATGATGTGCGGGACGGCCGGTGGGGTGGTCGCGTACCGGTCGTGCAGGACGATGATCGCGCCGGGTCGCGCCCGTGCCAGCACGCGCTGCTCGATGAGGTGGGGGTTGCGGTTCTTCCAGTCTGCGGGGCTGACGCTCCACATCACCACCGGAAGACCTTCCGCACCGGCTGCCGCACGCACCTTGGCGTTCCACGCTCCGAAAGGTGGTCTGAACAGGGTCGGCCGGTGCCCTGTGACGGAGGCGATCTGCCCCGCCGCCGTCTCCAGCTCGTGGTCGATCCGGGCGGGCGCGAGGCGGGTGAGGTTGGGGTGGGTCACCGTGTGGTCGCCGATCGCGTCGCCGTCCCGCAGCTGTCTCAGCACATCCTTCCGGTAGTGCAGAGCGTGCGGTCCGATCAGGAAGAACGTGGCCACGGTGTGCTGGCGCTCCAGTGTGCCGAGTATGGCCGCTGTGTACTGGGTCGGTCCGTCGTCGAAGGTCAGCGCCACACACTTGGTGTCCCGGCAGTCGACGAAGGGAGCCGGTGCGCCGGACCGGGCGAGCCCGTGCGAGAGCGCAGCGGCGGTCGATGATGGCAGGCCCGGCGCGGCTGCGAACGCGCCCAGCGTGGCTGCGACCGCTGTCGCCGCCATGCGCCGCCATCCTGCTCCGGAAGGCATCACCAACCCCTTCGGGACGGTCCACCTGATTTCAGGCTCGCCCATCCGATCCAAAAGGGCCTTGGGAAGCAGGTATGAGAGGCTCCAGAAGCAGCGAAGTTCTCTGTAAAAAAGCCTGGTAGGAGGCGTTCGAGGGAGCAGGATCAAGCTCTCACTTCTTACCTACTTCTAGCTGTGACCTCCTCCCGGCCGTCGGCCCCGACGCCGGCGTCGGCGCCGTGCCTGTTCGGCTGGGCCGGCGCGGCGCGCATCGCCTTCCACGACCGGTTCCGTTTGAACGGCAGCTCGAAGACTTCCGCGAACAGCCACGCCCCCAGCACCGAGGCCGGCGCGGCCAGCAACAGGGTGAAACAGAACGTCGGCAGGCCGGGTGAGACGACGTGCGGGGCGAGCTTGCGGACGACGAGCATGACGATCGGGAGATGGATGAGGTAGAGGCTGTAGGAGAAGTTGCCGAGGGTGCGTATGGGCCGCGTGGCCAGGAGCCGGGTGAGGAACGCGGGCCTGCCGGTGGCCACCGCCGCCAGGAGCATCGTCATGGCGGGTACGACGGCCAGGTCCACCCAGAAGTAGTGGTCCACCGTCCACACGGATCCCTTGACGGCCACAAGTGCCAGGGCCGGAGCCGCCGTCAGCGCCGCGAGCCAGTGCCACGGCAGGCGCCGTACCCGCTCGGGCGCGGTGACGATTCCCGCGCCGACCAGGCCGGCGACGAACACCGGCGCGAGATCCGGGGTCAGCCGGTTCATGCCCTCCACCGGCGTCCCGTTCGCCGCCGCCAGGCCGTGTGCGACCACCAGGAGCGTCACGCCCGCGACCAGGACCACCGCGCCCAGGCGGCGCCGGACGAGGAGGAAGAGCGGGAAGAGGAGGTAGAGCTCCGCCTCCACGCCGATCGACCAGAAGGCGCCGTTCGGGGTCGGGGCCGTGAACAGGTCCTGGAGCACCAGGCCGTACACCAGGAGCGTCCTGCCGGTCGGCGGACCGTAGTGCGAGGCGGGCACCACGAACCAGGCGACCGCCAGGCTCAGTGCGAGTGCCGCCCAGTACGGCGGCAGGATCCGCCAGGCCCGCCTGCGCAGGAACCGTGCGCCGCCGCCCAGTTGCCAGCCGCGGCGGGCCGGTGTGATGGCCAGGGAGAACCCGGACAGCACGAGGAAGAAGACGACGGCGAGACGCCCGTACATCAGCCAGCCGAGCCAGGAGGGGCCCGAGTTGTGGGGGAAACCCGGGAAGGTCAGCAGCCAGCAGTGGAACAGCAGCACATACAGTGCGGCCAGGCCGCGGAGTCCGTCGAGGCCCTGCACATGGCTGCGGTCGTGCACTTCGTCCGTCCCGTCCCCGTGCCGCGCCCGGACGGCCAAGTCGATGTCGGTGCTGTGAGCGGCGTTCCGGGCGATATGAAGACGCCACCTACTGCGACTGATACGTCGCGGGCAGCTACGTCGTTCAACACACGATGTCAGTCCAGACACGATGTCGGTCCAGACACGACCGCGCCCCCGGTACGGACCGGGGGCGCGGTGGGGCGGGCCGGGGGACTGAAGGGCGCGCCCGGGGGCGCGGCGGTGGCGGGGGGGGGTGCCGGAGCCGCCGCGCGGGCTCAGCGGGCTCAGTGGGCTCAGCGGGCTATGCCCAGGCTGAAGGGGATCATGCCGTAGCGCATCACGAAGGGGCCGAGGAACAGGATCAGCCACTCCTGGGTGCGGGCGCTGTAGAGGCCGCCCAGGTCCAGGATCCAGTCGTCCTTCCAGCCCAGGTCGCGCAGCAGGCCGACGACGGTCTCCTTGGCCCCGGGGTCGTCGCCGGAGAGACACGCGGTCGGCGGCATCGACAAGATGGAGGGGTTGGTCATCACCCGGCTGTCCATCGAGTTCAGGGCCTTGACCACCCGGGTCCGCGGCAGCGCCTGCTGGAGTTCCTCCGCCAGGCTGGAGTCCGCGTGGACCGGTGCGGCGGGCAGGCCGTCCGGGCCGCGTACGTACGCGTTGGAGACGTCCACCAGGACCCGGTCGCGCAACTGCTGTTCCAGCGGGCGCAGGAGGTCCAGGGACAGTTCGCCGGGGGTGGCGTTGAAGACGACCTCGGACGATTCGGCGGCCGACGCGTGCGTCCTGAGCCGTACGCCTGCCTGCGTCAGTTCCTCGCCCGGTGCCCGGTCCGGGTGGCTGGAACCGATCAGCACCGTGTGGCCGGCGCGGGCGAGGCCCAGGGCCAGGCCGCTGCCGACGGTGCCCGAGCCGAGGACCGCGATCGCCGTCATGACAGCACCGGCGTCCGGTACGACGCCTTCGCCTCCTCGTACGTGGGCAGCAGCCCGGCGGCGACGGCCTCGGCGAGGGTCGGTGCGGCCGCGTCCTTGTCCGAGCGGACGAACGGCTCGGAGGTGTCCCACGGGATGCCGATCGCGGGGTCCAGGGCCTGGATGTCGACCATGGTGCCGTGCACGTACTCCTCGGAGCACAGGTAGTTCATGCAGGTGTCGTCGGTCAGCGCGAGGAAGGCGTGGCCCAGGCCGTCGGCGAGGTAGACGCCGATGCCCGAACCGGCCTCCTGCAGCGTGGTGTCGAACATGCCGAAGGTGGGCGAGCCGACCCGCAGGTCGACCACCACGTCCAGGGCGGCCCCGCGCACACAGGTCACGAGCTTGGCCTGGCCCGGCGGCAGGGTCGTACCGTGGATGCCGCGCAGTGTGTTGCGGTGCGAGACCGAGTAGTTGACCTGCCGGACGGCGAACGTCTGGCCGCTCGCCTCGCTCAGCTCGCTCAGTCGCCACGCCTCGAAGAAGTGGCCGCGGTTGTCCGGGATCTGCGACGGCGTGATCCTGAAGGCGTCTTTGACCTTCATTTCTTCGATTGCCATGCTCCGCTTCCTCGGTTTCCTGTTCGGGCAACGGGGTTGAGCCGGTCGAGAACGCCCGGGCGCGGCGCAGGCCCCCCGCGGGCGTGGTCGGGTTGCCGGGGCCCGGTGCCCCGGAGCGGGGAGCCGGCGCCGCGCCACGGGGGTCAGCGGGCCGGGGCGGGTGCGGACTTGTCGTCCGCGGTGGCCGGGGACGACTTCGCCACCGGCGCGGACTGGGTCGCGTCCTGGGCACCGCGGCCCGGCACGATCAGCATGAACAGGGTGCCGAGGCCCACCGCGGCGGCGCCCACCCACATCGCCGGGACCAGGCCGTCGACGAAGTTCTGCGGTGAGGCGAAGCCGCCGTTGGCGCTGAAGATGGAGGCCAGGAGGGCGACGCCGAGCGCCGCGCCGACCTCACGGGTGGCGGCCGTGACACCGGAGGCGATGCCCTGCTCGTGCTCGGCGACCGAGCCCATGGTGAGGTTCATCAGCGGGGCGTAGAACATGGCCATGCCCGCGCCGCAGATCATCAGGGCCGGCAGCTGCTTGACGTAGGAGACGTCCGGGTCCATGACGAGCGCCCAGTAGGCCATGCCCGCCGTCATCAGCGCGAGGCCGACCGCGACCACGGGCTTGCCGCCGATCCGGTCGGAGACCATGCCGGCGATCGGCGCGACCACCATCGGCATCGCGGTCCAGGCGAGCAGCCGTACGCCGGCCTGCATCGCGGTGTAGCCCTGGATCAGCTGGAAGAACTGGGTCATCAGGAAGATGGCGCCGAACATGCCGACCGACATCAGCACACCGGCCAGGTTGATGCCGGTGAACGCCCGGCCGCGGAACAGCCGCATCGGCACCATGGGCTTGTCGGTGCGGTTCTCCCACAGCACGAACAGGCCCATCACGGCGGCGCCGCCGACCAGCCCGGTGAGCACCATCGGCGAGGTCCAGCCGTCCCCGTGACCCTTGATCAGGCCGAGCACGATGCCGAACAGGCCGACGCCGGACAGGACCGTGCCGACCGCGTCGAGGCGCGAGTCGGCGATGCTGCTCTCGGCGAGCTTGCGCCAGGACAGCGGGGCCAGCAGCAGACCGAGCGGCACGTTCAGCCAGAAGATCCACTGCCAGGACAGGTGCTCGACGATGACACCGCCGACCAGCGGACCCGCGGCGATCGACAGGCCGTTGATCGCGCCCCAGATACCCAGGGCCGAGCCGCGCTTCTCGGGCGGGACGGCGACCGTCAGCAAAGTGACCGACAGCGGCATCACGATGGCCGCGCCCGCGCCCTGGACGGCACGGGCCGCGATGAGTTCACCGACCCCCGGCGCCAGCGCCGCCGCCGCGGAGGCACCCGTGAACAGCAGCAGGCCGAGGCAGAAGACCTTGCGCCGGCCGAACCGGTCACCGAGCGCGGCACCGAACATCATCAGGACCGCGAAGGACAGCGTGTAGGCGTTGACCGTCCATTCCAGGTCCGCGAGGCTGCCGCCGAGCTTCTCCCGGATCGTGGGCAGCGCCGTGATGATCACTAGGTTGTCCAGGCCCGCCATGAAGGAGGCGAGGCCGGTGGTGAGGATGGCCCAGAAGACCAGCCCCTTCGTTCCTCCGCCCGTAGCTGGGGGGTTGACGGTGCTCATTCGAGCATCCTTTCTGGAGGCGGTCAGTGCGAGATGCTCGTCGCGGAGACTTGTCCGACGTACGACAACGCGGACCGGGCGCACGGCCGGCCGGCGCGGACGACGCTACGGACGGGCACTCGACTTCCCCTTGAGCCTCACTCGGCGACCGCTGAACCCCCTGGTGGGCGGGTGCGCACCGGAACCCCTGGTGGGCGGGTGCGCCACAGGGCCCCGGGCCGTGGCCGGCCGGGGCCCCGCGGTGTCGCGGCCCGGGATCAGCCGAGCTGGCGCTTGAAGGTGTCGATGTCGAAGTAGAGGGTCTCGTCGATCAGCACGTCACCGTCGAAGTGGAAGATGACCAGGATCGGCGCGTCGATGGACTTGCCGCGGTTGGGTATGTCCCGCCAGTCGGCTTCCTGCTTGCCGCGGGCCCAGGCCTCGAGAATGATCGCGGTGGGGGTGTGGTGCAGGTGGAGCACGTCGTGCTCCAGGTTCGGGAAGGCCTTCTGCATGTCGTCGAAGTAGCCCTTGCGGATGGCCTCGGGGCCGACGAAGGACTCCTCCTCGAAGGCCTGGATGCGGTAGACGGGACCGCGCGGGAACGTGGCGAAGACACCGTCGATGTCCCACTGGGTCTCGGCGATCGTGTGGGCGATGACCACCGCCTCGCGCCGGGCGCGCAGGTCGGCGTCGGGCGCGGGGAGATCCGCGCCCGGGAGAGTGAATCCGTTGTCGCTGGCCATGTTCCCGTTTCCTCCACGCGTCGCGGTGAATCCGTTGGGGCCGACGCTAGGACGCACGCCTAGGCCGGCCCTCGCACGGAACTCGAAAACCGGCCGAGCGACCTGAACCGGCCCGCGACCCGAACCGGCCGAGCGGCCTGCCTGAACGGGTCAGGCCGTCTGCGGCTGGCCGGCCCGCTCCTGCGGCGGACGGTAGGTGGGCCGGTAACCCATGGCCACGGACAGCGGCGCCAGCGCGGTGCACAGCGCCATGTCGACCAGGAACGGGCGGCCGGTGACGACGCGGTACTCGTCGCGGAAGCCGAGCGCGAGCAGCGGCATCTGGAGCCTGGGGGTGCCGTCGGGCTTGAGCCGGCCCTCGTTGGTCAGGCCCCACAGGGTCTCGAAGACCGTCTCCGTCTTGTACGCGGGCGTGGTGCGCCAGGTGATCCGGGCCCGCTCCGGGCCGGGGTTCCAGATCGAGTGCACGGCGCCCGGCGGGATGTAGAACTCGTCGCCGGGTCCGTACTCGTGCAGGGTGCCGTCGAGCAGCAGGTGCAGATGCCCGCGCTCCACCTGCATCCGCTCGGTCTGCCGCGGGTGGTAGTGCTGGGGCGGCTTGATGCTGGCCGGGGAGTACTCCACGGCCACCTCGACATAGGCGCCGTCGGTCTCGGCCGCCGTTTTCAGGAAGGTGAGCCGGTCCTCGCCGAGCCGCAGGACGTCTCCGGGGCTTGCCATGGGGGTCTCCCTCGTAAGGGTGGGGGGTCAGGTGGTCTGTGCCCGGGCCGTGCTGGTGGCGCGACGCCGGCCGGGCAGACCGACGACGGCGTTGATCAGGTTGAGCACCGCGATCCCGGCCGCGATCCAGAAGCCGAGGTGCAGTCCGTCGAGCCAGGCGACGGCCGGGGCGGTGCCGCCGGTGAGTTCCGAAGTGGTGCGGGTCAGGGCGCTGGTGGCCACGGTGGCCACGCCCAGCGAGGCGCCGACCTGGAACGCGGCGACGAGCACACCGGAGGCGATGCCCTGCTGCTCCTGCGGTACGTCGGACACGCCGGCGACGTTGACCGGGATGGTGCAGCACTGCATGGCCGCGCCCAGGACGAGCAGCGCGGGCAGCACCTGGGTGACGTAGTCGCCGTCGTGCGGGGCCTGCGTGAGCAGGAAAAGGCCGGCGACGGAGCCCACGGCGCCCGCGATGTAGACGGGGCGGGGGCCGAACTTGTGCATCACCCGGGTCGCCGGGGCGGTGATCACGATGGCGATGATGCCGAGCGGCAGGAACGCGAAGCCCGACTTCAGGGTGGACCAGCCGAGGGTGCGCTGCAGGTAGTAGCTGCTCAGGAACAGTACGGCCGCCTGCACACCGCTGGTCAGGACGCGGCCGATGGAGGACGCGACCAGGGAGCGGGTGGCGAAGAGCCGCATCGGCATCAGCGGGTCTGCGACCCGCAGTTCGACGAGGACGAACGTGGTCAGCAGCACCAGCGAGCCGACGAACGGCGTCACCACGTACAGTCCCGAACGCCAGCCGTGGTCCTGGATGTTGACGATGGCGTAGACGAGCGCGGCCAGGCCGCCGGTGACGGTGACCGCGCCGATCAGGTCGGGGCTGGAGCCGGGGGTGAGGTCCTCGCGGCGGCTGCCGAGCAGCAGGACTCCGGCGACCGCGACGACGCCGAAGGGGATGTTGATGTAGAAGATCCAGCGCCAGTCGAGGCTGTCGGTGATGACGCCGCCGAGGACGACGCCGAGGGTGCCGCCGAGTCCGGCGAGCGCCGCCCAGACGGCGAGGGCGGTGGTGCGTTCGCGGCCCTTCGGGAAGGACGTGGTGACCAGGGACATGGCCGCGGGCGACAGGAAGGCCGCGCCGCAGCCCTGCAGGGCGCGGGCGGCGATCAGCACGGTGGTGCCGCCGGCCAGTCCGCACGCCAGGGAGGCGGCCGTGAACAGGACGGCGCCGACCAGGAAGGTGCGCCGCCTGCCCCAGCGGTCGGCGGTGCGCCCGCCGAGCAGCATCAGGCCGCCGAAGCAGAGGATGTAGCCGGTGAGGACCCACTCGGTGGCGGTGGCGCTCGCCTTCAGGTCGGACTGGATGGCGGGCAGGGCCAGGTTCACCACGGTGGTGTCGAGGAGCACCATGAACTGGGCTATGGCGACGAAGACGAGCAGGGTCCAGCGCCGTGGATCCGGCGGGGTGTGGTCCTCGGCCTCGACCACGACGGCCTCGCCCACGGAGGTGTCGACCGGCTTGTCGGCGGGTGACGCGTGGCGTTCGGTGCCCATGGCTCCCTCTCGTGTGTCCATGGCTCCCCCTGTCTGTGAGTCCTGCGTGCCGGACGCGCCCCAGGCGGGGTGCGCGTCCGGCGGTCCGGCGTGCCGCGTCAGGCGGCGGCGGGTACGGCGATGTAGCTGAGGGCGTTGTAGATGGTGCGGTCGGGGTCGGTGATGGCGCGGCGGCCGTGCATGACCCGCGTGTTGTCGATGACGGCGACGTCGCCGTGCTGCCAGTCGAGGTTCTCGGTCAGGGCGGCGGTGACGGCCTCGACCTCGGCGAGCAGCTCCGGGGAGAACTCGGTGCCGTCCGCGAAGGTGATCTTCGGCTTCTCGTAGTTGAAGGAGGGGCCGAGGATGCTGTTGGCGAAGGACGGGCGGGTGCCGAAGACGGTGGAGTCGGCGGCCGGGGTGGTGTACGAGTAGCGGATGCCGCCGTCGGCCTCGGGCACGATCTCGGTGCCCTTCAACGTGCCGGTCAGGGCGAGCAGTTCGGAGATCTGGATCTCCTCGGCCGGCTTGGTGCGGCCCATCAGGTGGTGGGCCATACCGCGCCACTGGGGCTCGGAGACGTACCGGCTGTAGACGATGTCCTGCGCGGAGAACGCCTCGCGCGCGGCCGGGGACAGGGCCTCCCAGACGCGGTAGCCGTCGCAGACGGTGGTCTGGGAGCCGGAGGAGGCGGCCTTCTCGCAGAAGAACCAGGCCAGGTGGGAACGGAAGGGGCTGTTGCCGTTCTCGGTGTGCAGGCCCACCTCGTCGAGGCCGGCGTCGACCTTCTGCGCGACGTCGGAGTAGAAGTCGCGGGCGGGGTCGAGGGTGGTGGAGGTGGAGGTGTTCTGCACCAGCGCGGTGAACGACGTCATGTCGGTGTCGAAGCCGCGCAGCAGCAGGAAGCCGGCCTCCTTGAGCAGTTCGAGCAGCTTCGCGGAGTCGATGGCGTCCAGGGCGGTGCCGGCGGCGGGTTCCACCAGCAGGCCGCTGCCGGTGCCGTAGGGACTGGTCTTCACGACGGTGTTCGAGGCGGTGGTCATGCCTTCTCCTTGATACGTGTGTCACCGGCGGCCGCACCGGGGGCGCCGCCGAGCACATGGGCGCGGATGACGTCCCGACGCGGGCGGCCGGTGACGGTGAAGCAGCGGGCGTAGTCGGGGTCGTCCTCGGACATCAGGCGGATCACCGCGGCGCGCTCGATGTCGGAGAGCCGCTCCCGGCCGAACTCCTCGATCCGGCGGCGGGCGGTGTCGTGGTCGAGTCCCGCCTCGACGACGAACAGGCCGTGCACCGCCTCCAGTCCGTCGGCGACGATCGCGGCCTCGCGGACGAAGCCCAGTTCGCGGTAGCGGGCCTCGACCCACTCGGGCGAGACGTTGCGCCCGCCGGCGGTGATCACCAGGCTCTTCTTGCGGCCGGTGATGCGCAGATAGCCGTCCTCGTCGAGCTCGGCGAGGTCGCCGGTGTGCAGCCAGCCCCGGTCGTCGACGACGACGCTGGAGGGGTCCTCGCGGGTGTAGCCGGCGAACAGCGAGCTGCTGCGGATGAGCAGTTCGCCGTCCTCGGCCAGCTCCACCTCGACATGGTCCAGGGGGCGGCCGACGGTGCCGAAGCGGACCTCGCCGGGGAAGTTCCAGGAGACCACCGAGGAGTTCTCGCTCAGCCCGTAGCCCTCGTGGACGGTGAGGCCGAAGTCGTGCAGGCGCTGGAGGATCTCGGCGGGCACCGGGGCGCCGCCGCAGGCGACGAAGACCGGGCCCTCGTGGCCGAAGATCCGCAGGTGCCGCTCGGTCACGTTCTCCTCGGGCTGCTGCTCGCACAGGGCGAGGAACAGCCCGGCCACGGTGGGCGGGATGACCAGGGCGGTGGGCCGGGCCCTGCGCAGCAGTTCGAGCATGCGGGGCGCGGCGTCGGCGGCGGTGCCGACCAGCGCGGTGCCGGGCGGCATGAAGGTGACCGAACCGCCCGCGAGGAAGGGCATGTAGAGCCCGGCGACCTGCTCGATGAGCAGGCTCAGCGGGACGATCGACAGATAGCGCTCGAACAGGGCGGTGCCGGTGCGGGCGCGCAGCGAGGTCAGCAGGGCGTCCAGGCCGTGCCGGCGGATCTGTACGCCCTTGGGGGCAGAGGTGGTGCCGGAGGTGTGGATGACCTTGACGATGGCGTCCTCGGCGGGCACCGGCCACTTCGGTGCGGTGGCGGGCGCGGCGGCCCGCAGGGCGGGCAGGTCGATCTCGGTCACCGGGCAGCCCTCGGGCAGTACGCCGCCCTCGCGGTCCTTGGTCCAGCGCTCCAGGGCGCCGGCGCCGCCGGCGTCGACCAGGCACAGGTCGGCCGTCTCGAAGAGGGAGGCGGCCTGCTCGGCGGCGAACGCGGTGGGGACCGGGATCTCCACGGCGGAGGCGAACAGCAGGGCGAGGTCGGCGGCGACCCACTCGGGCGAGTTCTCGGCGAGCAGCCCCACGCGGGCGGGGCGGCCGTGCTCCCGCTCCCACTCGCTCAGCCGGGCGGCGAGGACGAGGGCCGCGCCGATGAGGTCGCGGTAGCCGAAGTCGGTGGCGGGGCCGCCGTCGGCGGACAGCACGCGCACCATGACGTCGTCGCTGTCCGCCCGCGCGAGCAGTCCGGCGGCAAGGCTCACGGTCTCGGTGTCACGCGGCACGGGTCAGCACCTTCTGCTCGGGGCGGTTGCCGACGAACCGCATGTCGACCGATTCGAAGCAGTAGCGGCCGATCGCGGCGAGCAGCAGGGTGCTCTGCGCGGCCGCCTCGGCCCAGCCGACGACCGGCCGGGTGTCGTAGTAGGAGCCCCACAGGGCCGCCTCCTCGGGCGAGAGGCGGTCGCGGGAGGCGTCGACGAGCGGGTGGAAGACCACGCCGAGGTGCTGCATCAGCGAGGCCAGCCGGCCGGTCATGGTCATCACCGCGTACGGGCGGCCCAGGCAGGCCATCACCAGGGGCAGGGCCTTGATGATCTCGCCGCCGGCGCTGGCGCGGACGGAGGCGATGTTGCCTATCTGGAGGATCTGCTCGCGCGCCACCTCAGAGCCCAGTTCATCGGCGATGATCTGCTCGACGGGGGCGTCGAGGTAGCGCTCCAGCAGGATGCCCTCCTGCTCGGGGAAGGACAGTCCCGCGCAGGCGAGGGCTGATTCCGTCTCGTCCTCTGCGGTCTCGAAGTAGGCGAGGAACGCGTCCGGGTTGGGCCGGATGCGGGCGTCGTACTGGGCGGCGAACACGTCCTGGACGAGGTCGGCGGCGACCTGCCAGTCCGGGGTGTCGCGCATGGACAGCGTGATTCGCATGGGTGCACCCCCTCTTACGGGGTCGGGTGGGACAAGTAGTCGGATGTTCGGATGTGAGGTCGGTTGTCGTGGTCGGGGTGGTCACATGCCGAGGACGGCGGGGCGCGGTGCGCTCACCGGCCGTGCCCGTACGGCGAGTTCGGCGGCCATCAGACCGCTGTTGATGGAGGTCTCGGCGAGGATGCCCGGGGCGGCGACGCTGTCGCCGATCAGGTACACGCCGTCGCCCTGGTCGATGGCGGGCCGGTCCCGCCAGGTGTGTCCGGGGTAGTCGACGGCTCCGGTGCGGCCGCGGGAGACGCCCTCGCGGCGCCACAGCATGCGGTCGCGCCAGCCGGGGGTGGTGAGGTCGAAGAGTCCCTCCAGCCGCTCGATGGCCTGGGCCTTGTTCTCGCCGGGCCGAAGCGGCATCGCGCCCTGGAAGAGCGCCTCGCCCTCGGGGGCGAGGGAGGGGTCGTGGTCGGAGTACTGGGAGGTGAAGCCGCCCTCGTCCATGTCGAAGGAGACGTTGCCGTCCTTCTTGGAGTGGGTGACGGCCATGTCCACCAGGGCGGCGGTGCCGCTCGGCCAGTCCAGTTGGCTGTCGCCGAGCAGTCCGCGGGCGGCGGCCAGCGAGGTCGCCACGATCACCGGGCCGTCACCGACCGGCAGTTCGGTGATGCGGGAGTTGGTCTCGATGATCACGCCGTGCCGGCGGGCGACCCGCGCCATGCGGTCGACGACCGTGCCCCAGCCGCCGATGAAGTACCGGCTGGGCAGCGGGAACTTGGGGGTGCCCACGCGCAGCAGCCGCTCCCAGATGAACGCCGCGGACAGGGTGCCCGGGTCGCCGTGGAAGACGATCGGGCCGAGGAAGCCGAGGGCCTCATCGACCGTCTGCTGCGGGAAGATCTTCGATGCCCAGTCCTGGAACGACTGGTCGACGGGGACCGGCCGGTCGCGGTCGAGCAGGGTCATGCGCATGTAGCCGGGCGGCAGCGTCATCCGCAGCCGGCCCTGGTGGCGGAAGCGCATCCGGGTCCACTCGTGGAAGGACAGGCGCACATAGCGGCCGGCCACACCGCGCGAGATGAGCCACTGCCAGGCCTCGCCGTTGTTCATGATGGTGTGCGGGCCGTCGTTGGTGATGTACGGCCCCTCGGCCGAGCGGGCACGGCCGCCGAGGTGGGAGTGCGCCTCGTGGACGGTGACCCGGGCGCCCTGCTCGGCGGCGGCGATGGCCGCTGTCAGGCCGGCCATCCCGCCACCGATGATCGTTATGTTCACCATGGTTGCTCCTCAGTCACCTTCGCTTCCGCGGCCCGCGTCAGCGGTTGAGCGTGGCCATGGAGTTGGCGGGGTAGCGGTCCCCGACGGTGCTGCCGTACGGGGCGATCTCGTCCAGGGCCGCGAGGTCGGCCGCGGTCAGGCGGACGTCCGAGGCGGCGACGTTCTCCTCCAGGTAGGTGACACGCTTGGTACCCGGAATGGCGATGACTTCCTCGCCCTGGGCGAGGACCCAGGCGAGGGCGAGCTGTCCGGTGGTGACGCCCTTGTCCGCGGCCAGGGCGTCCAGGCGCTCGACGACGGTGAGGTTGGCCGCGAGGTTCTCCTCCTGGAAGCGGGGGACGATGCGGCGGAAGTCGTGGGCGGCCAGCGTGTCGAGGCTGCGGATACGGCCGGTCAGCAGGCCGCGGCCGAGCGGGCTGTAGGCGACGAAGCCGATGCCCAGCTCGCGGACCGTCTCCAGTACGCCGGTGACCTCGACGTCGCGCGTGGACAGCGAGTACTCGGTCTGTACGGCGCTGAGCGGGTGGACGGCGTGGGCCCGGCGGATGGTGGCCGCGGAGGCCTCGGAGATGCCGATGTGGCGCACCTTGCCGGCGGCCACCAGCTCGGCGAGCGCGCCGATGCTCTCCTCGATGGGCACCTCGGGGTCGACGCGGTGCAGGTAGTACAGGTCGAGCCGGTCGGTGCCCAGACGGCGCAGGGTGCCCTCGACGGTGGCCCGGATGTACTCGGGGCGGCCGTTGATCTGTCCGGTGATGGTGCCCTCGGGGGAGACCTCGTTGCCGACCTTGGAGGAGACGACGACGTCGTCGCGCCGGCCGGCGATGATCCGGCCGACGAACTCCTCGTTGGTGTGCGGGCCGTAGAAGTCGGCGGTGTCCAGCAGGGTCACGCCGAGTTCGAGTGCCCGGTGGGCGGTGCGCAGGGCCTCGGCCTCGTCGGCCGGGCCGTACGCGAAGGTCATGCCCATGCACCCGAGGCCCTGCTCGGAGACCACGAGCCCCTGGCTGCCGAGCTTACGTTGCCGCATGAATCGGTTCCTTCCTGAGCCGTGCGGGCCTCGGAGGGCTGGCGGTTCGGGTCTTGCTCCCCCGGGCACTTACCATTGATAGAAATCCTAGCATTGACATAATCCAGGAAGCCAGCAGCCCAGCCCGGCAATGCCCGTGCCAGGCAGTCGGCTTGACGGACGATCAGCCGGCAACGATCAGCGGGCGACGAGCTCGCTGGTGACGTTGGACCAGTGGTGCCCCTGTGCGGCGGCGCCGCCGTCGGCGAGCGCGGCCCACGGGTCGCTGCCGAACACCTCGACGGCCGCCTCGCGCAGCCAGACGTCGAACTCGTCCGCGGAGTCGCGCAGCTTGCGCCCCGACAGCGCCGGGTCACGGGACTCCACCTGGAGCACCACCACGTCCTGGCCGCCCACGTTCTGCACGGCGAAGGACTCCTGGACGATGCCGACGCGGCGCCGGGAGGCGTCGTAGGCCGTCCGGCGCAGGGTGTCGAGCTCCGCCTGGACCTCGGCCCAGCGCTCGCCCTTGCCGGGCAGCAGCGGCACCAGGACCGAGCCGGGCCGGGCGCTCCTGCGGGCCTCGGCCCGTGCGCCGCCGCGCGCCGCGGGGGCGAGCCGGCGCATGCCGAGCACCTCCAGCATGTTGGACTCCACGCCGATGCCCCAGCGCTCCGCGATCAGCCCGTTGTCCAGCAGACGCCACACCACGACGCCGATGAACTCGATGAACTGACCGGTGGGCGCGATACCGAGGAACTCGCCCTTGTGGGTGCCGCGCCAGGTGTTGTGGATGACCACGTAGTTGGCGTGGGCGCTCATGTCCTCGATGGTCACGTGCAGGTCGGGGAAGCCCTCCCGCAGAGCGGCGATGGTGTACTTGACACCGTCCAGGTCCTCCGTGGCACCCGGCAGCGGCTGGTGGTCGATCATCTCGGGGCTGTAGATCTTGTCGACGATGGAGAAGTCGCCCTTGTTGACGAAGACGTCGAAGACCGAGCGGATGGTCTTCTTGTTGCGCTCCTCGACGCTCTCACCGGTCTGCACCGTCTGCTGTGTCGACACGTTCCGTCCTTAATGCTCGAAGGGTTGTCGGGATGTGACGGTCTACGGGACGCGACGGGCCGTCACTTCCCGGGGAACGGCGCTTCCCAGGTGAGGGTGAGCCCCGCGTAGAGGTAGCGGCTGGCCTCGATGGCGAGCAGCAGCACCTTGTGACCGGGACGGATACGGCCCTCGGTCCAGCCGGCGTCCAGCGCGAGCGGCACCGCGGCGGAGCCGGTGGCGCCCACGTCGGTCAGGTTCTCCACGATGTTCTTGGAGAGGGTGGCCTGGTCCTCCTCGGACAGCCCGGCGGTGCCGTACTCGCTGGCGAAGTACTCGGCGTTGCCCTCGGGCAGCACGCACGCGTCGATGTCCGCGAGGGCGAGCCCGGAGCGCTCCAGCATGTCGTGGATGCCGCGCACGAAGACCCGGGGGCCGAACGTGGCGGTGCCGGGGATGTCGAGCTTGATGTCCATCAGCCGCTTGCGGCGCTGCTGTTCGGCCAGCGGGACGTCGGTGCCGCCGCCGACGATGAGCATGCCGGGCTTGCGCTTGCCGCCCATGGAGGCGGTGGCGAAGACCTGCTTGCTGCCCTCGTGCGCGGAGCCCTCCTCGCCGGCGCGCAGCACCACCGCGCCGGCGCCGTCGCCGAAGGTGTAGACGGTGAGCCGGTCACGCATCCGCACGCGCTGCGGGTCCAGGCCCAGGAAGACGGGGGCAAGCAGCGGGGAGACGGCCTCCACACCGATCACCAGCGCGGTCCTGTAGGTGCCGTCGGCGAGCTGGCGGCGCGCGATGTCCAGGGCCTGGACGGCGCCGACGCAGCCGGCCCGGACCTCGATCACCGCGACGCTCTCCAGGCCCAGCTGCTCCTGGACGTAGGTGCCGGCGACCGGCAGCAGATAGTCGGGGCTGGCCGTCGACACCACGATCAGATCGATCTCGTCGGCCTCGACACCGGCCCGCTGAAGGGCCTGACGGGCCGCCGCGGTGGCCATCTGCGAGGTGCTGATGCGGTGTTCACCGGTGTCCGGGTCCACCATCCAGTGCCGGCGCTGGACCTGGATGCCCTCCAGGACGTCGTCGGGCAGCGGCCCGGTCACCCGGGCCAGGGCGTCGTTGTCGAGCGGCTCGCCCGGCAGGTACGCGCCGGTGGCGAGGATCGACACATGGCGATCGGTGCTGGAGGGCATGTCACTTCTCCGTAGCGGGACGCAGGACGAGGCTGATGTGGGTGCCGCCGAGCGAGGAGCTGTTGATGAGCTGGGGCCCTTCGTCGACGCCGTGCTCCCAGCCGGTGACCGCGAGCAGGGCGGCCAACTGGGCGCCCGCGCCGATGGGTTCGCCGACGATCCGCTTGGGGGTGTGCACGGCCGCCCGGGTGGACAGCCGGTCGGTGGCCAGCGCCTCGGGGGCGTCGGCCCGCTTCAGGCCGGCCGCGTTGGCCCAGATCCCGGTCAGTTCTCCGGCGCTGACCCCGGCGTGGTCGAGGGCCTGGCGCATGGCCCGCTCCACTCCCTGGCCCTGCGGGTCCCAGCGGCCGACGCCCTGGGCGTCGGAGGCGGTGCCGTGCCCGGCGAACTCGGCCAGGATGCGCGCCCCGCGGGCCCGCGCGGTCGACTCGCGTTCCAGGACGAGGGTGATGCCGGCCTCGGCGAGGGTGTAGTCGGTGTCGTCGAACAGCGGCAGTCCGCGGTAGGCCTGAAGCACCCCCGGCGAGAGGTCCTCGACGGCGGGCACCAGCACGGCCTCCGCCCGGTGCTGCACCAGCAGGTCGTGGGCGACGGTCAGGGCGGAGGCCCCGGCCGCGTGCCCGGTGGTGACGGTCGACGTCGGGCCCTTGGCGCCGACGTTCATGGCGACCTGCCCGGCGGCGGCGTTGAAGACGGTGTTCGGGAAGATCGCCGGGCTGCCGTGGTCGGGGCAGCCGGCCAGGACCGGCAGCAGGAACTCCTCGATGCTGCGCATCGGGCCGAGTCCGGTGCCGAGGACCACGCCGACCCGCTCGTCGGCGGTGATCCCGGCGTGCTCCAGCGCACCGCGGCAGGTGGCCACGGCGAGCTGGCCGAGCCGGTCCATGCGGCGCCGCTCGCGCGGCGGGATCGCCTTCGGGTCGAAGTCGGCGCGGGCGACGTGCAGTCCGTCCTCCTCGGCGCCCAGGACCCGTCCGTCGCGCCAGGCCTGCCACAGCGCCTCGGCGCCCTCGCCGGCCGAGGTGACCGCCGCATACCCGGTGATCACGACCTTGTCGTCGGCGGAGTCGGCCGGCGCCTGGACGGGGGTGCGCTCCTGGCCGGGACGGCCGAAGGCGACGCACGCGTTGGCGCCGGCGAAGGCGAAGTTGTTCGACAGCGCCGTGTGCATGGCCAGCGGGCGCGCGGTGGGCACCGCGTCCAGGCCGCACTTGGGGTCCACCTCGGTGAAGTTGGCGGTGGGCGGCGCGATCTGCTCGACCAGCGCCTGCACGGTGACGATGGCCTCGACCGCGCCGGCCGCCCCGAGCAGATGCCCGATCATGGACTTGGAGCTGCTCAGCGCGGTGTTCTCGGCGGCCTCGCCGAGCGCGGAGCGCACCGCGTTGCTCTCGGCCGAGTCGTTCTTCGGCGTGCCAGTGCCATGGCCGTTGATGTAGGCCACGTCCTCGGGGTCGATGCCGGCCGACTCCAGCGCCGCGCGGATGGCACGGGCCGCGCCCTCGCCCTTGGGGTGCGGGGCGGTGGCGTGGTACCCGTCGGCGGACAGGCCGTAGCCGAGGACCTCGGCGAGGATCGGCGCGCCCGCGGCGCGGGCCACCGACTCCTCGGCGAGGACCAGCATGCCCGCGCCCTCGCCGAGCGAGAGGCCGTCGCGGTCCCTGGAGTAGGGCGCGGCGGGCTTGGTGGACAGCGACTGCAGGCTGGTGAACCCGGCGAACGCCGTCTCCGTGAACGCGTCGCTGCCGCCCACGAGCATGGCGTCGACACGGCCCGCGCTGATGGACTCGCTGGCGTGGGCGATGGCGTGGGCGCCGGAGGCGCAGGCGGTGTTCACCGACAGCGAGGGGCCCTTGAGCCCGAAGGCGCTGCTCACCGCCTCGGCGATGGCCTGCGGCGGGACCAGCAGGTTGTGCCGGCCGTCGTCCTCGGGCGAGACGCCGTCGGCACCGCGCCGGGCCAGTTTCTCGGCGCTGCGCAGACCGCCCATGCAGGAGCCGAGGGCCACGCCCCAGCGCTCCGCGGGCACCTCGGCCAGGCCCGCCTGGTTCAGTGCCTCCTCGGCCGCCAGCAAAGCGAAGTCCACGGCCGGTTCGCGTTCACGGCCGCCGAAGGAGGCCAGGTAGTCGTAGGTGGGACGGCGTTCGGTACGGACTTCGCCGCCGATCTCGGTGGCGCAGCCCTCCATGGGCAGCCCGCGCACCGGGGTGATGGCCGCCTCGCCCGACCGTATGCCCTCCCACAGTGCCGTGGCGCCGTCGCCGTGGGCGGTCACCGCGCCCACACCGCAGACCACGACCCGCCGGGACCGAGCGCCGCGATCCGGCGAGATGTTGCCGTGCTCGCCGTGGCTCATGTCCGCGCTCCTTTCGGATGTGTCCTCGGATATGTCCGTCATGAGGTCCGCTCCATGGCGATGGCCACCGCCTGGCCCTCCAGGCCACGGGCGACGGCCAGCGCATGGCCGGGCCGGGTCTCGCGCGGGGTGAGCGGGACGTAGTCCAGGTCGCACTCCTCGGCGGGGTTGTGGAGGTTCTGGGTGGCGGGTACGACACCGGAGTCGAGGGTCAGCGCGGCCACGGCGGCGTTCAGCGCACCGGCGCCGCCGACCAGATGCCCGGTCTGCGGCTTGACGCTGCTGATCTGCGCGGCCTTGGCGGCCGTACCGAGCGCGTCGTGCAGGGCGATGGTCTCGCTGGCGTCGCCCTGGCGGGTGGCGCAGCCGTGCGCGGCGATGTAGCTGCCGTCGGGGAAGGAGCCGCCTGCGTCGCCGAGCGCGCGGGTGATCGCCCGGGACAGGCCGCGGGCGCGGGGCTGCGGGCTGGGCGGGCGGACGCAGTCGTTGCCGGAGCCGAAGCCGGTGACCTCGGCGTAGCAGTGGGCGCCGCGGGCCAGGGCGTGCTCGCGCTCCTCCAGGATGAGGAAGGCCGCGCCCTCGCCGAAGACGGAGCCGCTGCGGTCGCGGTCGAACGGCCGGAAGGCCTCCTTGCCCAGGTCACTGCGGTCGCTGAGCACGCCGATCCCGTCCATCTTGGACATCGCCCACCAGCCGGTGGCGTCGTCGTAGCCGCCGGCCACGACCACGTCGGCCTCGCCCCTGCGCACCGTGCGCATGGCCCGGCCGACCGCCATCGCGCCGGAGTCGGCGGTGCCTGCGAAGTAGGCGTTGGCGCCGCGGATGCCGAACTTCTCGGAGATGTGGAAGCCGGCCGCGGGCTGCAGGCCCTCGACGAAGAACAGCGGGGCGATCACCGAGGAGGCGGTCCGGCCCAGCTTGTGCAGGTCCGGGGTGCCGTCCGGGGAGCGCACGGACTGGAGTTGGGAGATCAGCTCGTCCATGCGGGGCATTTCCTTGTTGCTGCCCAGGAACAGGCCCGTGCGGTGACCGAGGTCGGCCGCGTCCTCCAGGCCCGCGTCGCGCAGCGCCAGGATGGCCGCGGCCAGGGCCAGTTGGTCCCCGCGGCACAGCATGCGCAGGGTGCGCCGCTTCGCCCACTGGTTCGGGTCGAAGTCATGGATCTCGGCGCCGATGCGGGTGTTCAGCGGCGTCGGGTCGTAGGACTGCAGCGGGCCGATGCCGATCCGGCCCTCCAGCAGGTTCTCCCAGGTCGGTGCGGCGCCCTGGCCGATCGCGGTCATCAGGCCGATGCCGGTCACCATCACGCGTCGCCTGTCGTGGCTCATGCTGTGCCCTCCCAGGGCTCGTCGGCGCTCACCAGCGCCAGGGAGCGAGCGGTGGCGACCACCCGGTCCCCGACCCGGGCGGTGGCCCGTACCTCGGTCGTCTGCCGGTTGCCTCCCGTCACCTCGGCGGTGATGTGCACCTGGTCCCCGGGGCCGACGAAGTGCTTGAAGCGCACGCCCTTGACGGATGCCAGGCGCCAGGCCCGCTCGCCTCCGACGGCGGCCTTCGCCAGCGCCGCCATGCTCTCCAGGAGCAGCACCCCGGGAAGGATCGGGAAGCGCGGGAAGTGGTGGTCGAAGTGCGGGAGGGTGTTCGGGATGTTGCGCACGGCCACGGCCCGGCGGCCCGGTTCGAGTTCCACGATCCGGTCGAAGGCGGGGGTCACGGCGTGCGTGGCCGTCCGGGTCGTACTCATGCGTCCTCCCGCGGCGCACCGATGACGATGCTGGTGTTGCTGCCGCCGAAGGCGAACGCGTTGATCAGCGCCGCGCCCACCGGCATCTTGCGCGCGGTGTGCGGCACGTAGTCGAGGTCGAGACCGGGGGCGGTGCGCTCCAGGTTGACGGTGGGCGGCACCAGCGAGTGCCGCATGGCGCCGATCGCGGCCAGCACGCCGAGGCCCAGGCTCGCCGAAGTCAGGTGCCCGGACATGGACTTGGGGGCGCTGACCACGAGCTTCTGGGTGTCGGCGCCGAACACCTTCTTGATGGCGACGGTCTCGGACTGGTCGTTGCCGTGGGTGCTGGTGCCGTGCGCGACCACGTAGTCGATGTCGCCGGTGCCGAGGCCGGCGTCGAGCAGCGCTCCCTCCATCGCCTGGATCGCGCCGGAGCCGTCGGGCGGCGAGTCGGTGATGCGGTAGGCGTTGAGCGTGGAGCCGTAGCCGAGGACCTCGGCGAGGATCTCCGCGCCGCGCTCGACGGCGGCCTCGCGCTCCTCCAGTACGACGGCGACGGCGCCCTCGCCGATCACGAAGCCGCTGCGGTCCGCGTCGAAGGGCCGTGAGGCGTGCTCGGGGTCGTCGTTGTGCTGGTCGGTCAGGGCGCCCAGGAGGCTGAAGCCGAGCAGGTCGAGCCAGGTGGTCAGGGAGTCGTACCCACCGGCGACCATGACCTTGGCGTCGCCCTCCTGGATGGCCCGGAAGGCCTCGCCGATGGCGTGCCCGGAGCCGGAGCAGGCGGTGCTGATGCCCAGCATCGGGCCGGTGCCGCCGATCATCCGGGTCATGGCGGCGAGCGGCACGTTCTGGTCGTCGGTCAGCGTCACGGCCGGCGGACGGCAGATGAACGCGTCCGGGTTGCCGGTGCTGGCGCGCAGATGGCCGATGTCCAGCAGCACCTGCAGTTCGGGGCGGCCGACGCTGGCGCCCATGGCGACACCGCGCTCGTCGGCGCCGTACACCTCCTCGGAGAGGGTGTCGAGCCCGGCCTTGCGCACCGCCTCCCAGGCGGCCGCGACGCCGAACTGGCCCACGCGCGAGAGGTGTTTGCGCCCGATGTGCTTCGGGATGGCCTTGGCCGCGTCGAAGTCCTTGACCTGTGCGGCGATGCGCACCGGGAACCCTTCGGCGTCGAAGGTGGTCAGCCGGCCCACTCCGTTGCGTCCGGTGGCCAGGCCCTCCCAGGTCGTCTCGGCGTCGTTGCCGAGCGGGGTGACCGCTCCCACCGCGGTGATCACTACGCGTTTCGTCCCGCTCATCCCACCGGCCCTCCGCCCTGCAGCTGGTGCGCCATGCGCCTGGTGTTGTCAGGGTCGTCGAGCCGCTCGGCGTCGATGAGCGCGCACAGGATGCCGGTGGCCTCCAGGACGCTCTCGCCGTCGACCGTGACGGTGCCGTCCAGGATGGCGGCCTCGTCGGTCATCGACTCGATCGTGGCGTGCATCTGAAGCACTTCTCCGGGGGCCACGTCCCGGTGGGCGGTGGCCTCGCCGACCGCGAGCAGCGCCGCGCGCAGCCGGTGGTCGGTGCTGATCATGATGAGCCAGGTCGCCGCCTGGCACAGGGCCTCCAGAGCGAGGCCGAAGGGCAGCGCCGGCCCGTTCGGGGTGGCCTGCCAGTACGTCTCGTCGACCGAGGTGACCTTGCGCGCGGTGATGGTCTCGCGCGGGGTGAGCGTCTCGATCCTGTCGATCAGATGGAATCGCATCGTCGTCCCGTCTCCCGTCCCCCGCTGCCCTACGGGCGCCCGATGCCGAGCTGGGCGGTGAAGCCGCCGTCGACGGTGAGCAGTTCGCCGGTGGTGTAGGCGGAGTCGGGTCCGGCCAGGAACACCGCGGCCGCCGCCACCTGCTCGACGGTGGCGAACCGGCGCAGCGGGATCTGCCGCTTGATGCTCTTGCCGCCGTCGCGCTGGAAGACCTCCTCGACCAGTTCGGTCGGTGTGAAGCCGGCCAGCACCGCGTTGACCCGGACCCCGAAGCGGGCGAGCTCGATCGCGGCGCAGCGGGTGAAGGAGTTCAGGGCGCCCTTGGAGGCCGAGTAGTTGGACTGGCCGATCCAGCCGCTCTCGCCCATGGCGGAGGAGATGTTGACGATGGACGCCTCGCCCTGCGCCATGAACTGGTCCATGACGGCGTGCGTGGTGTGGTACGCGCCGCCGAAGTTGACCTTCATGACGTTCCACCAGGCGTCGGGCGCCGAGTCGTAGATCAGCCCGTCGTCGCTGATGCCGGCGTTGTTGACCAGGATGTTCAGCGAGCCCAGCTGGGCGGTGGCCTCGTCGACCAGGCGCCTGGCCTCCTGGGGGTCGGAGACGTCGGCCCCGACCGCGACGGCCCGGCCGCCCGCCGCTTCGATCTCCTTGACCACGGCCAGCGCCTCCTCCTGGCGCGAGCGGTAGTTCACTGCGACGGCCGCCCCCTGTTCGGCCAGGGCCAGGGCGATGGCCCGGCCGATGCCGCGGGAGGCGCCGGTGACCAAGGCGGTACGGTCCTTCAGCTTCATCTCTCTCTTCCCGTTTCTGCTACGAGGTGGGCGGCCTGGCTGCCGACGGGACGGGCCCGGGGCAGGGCGGGTGCGGGGCCCGGGCCCCGCGGCCGGTGTCCGGGGCGCCATTGACCCGGACACCGGCCGCAGAGAACTCGGGCGCCGCTCAGGCGGACGCGGGCACCGCTCAGGCGGACGCGGCGGCCTTGGCCCGCTCGGTCAGGAGGTCGGTGAGGTTCTGGACGGTGAACAGGCCCAGCACGCCCTCGGCCGTCAGCGGCTCGTCGAGCTGGCTGCGGTCGAACTGCGGCAGGACGCTCTCCAGGTGCGTCAGGCCGCGGTCGTTGACGACCTCGTTCTCGTCGCCGAACTCCTCGTCCGGGATGCCGCCCTGGAGCAGGTCGGCGATGTCGGAGACGGTGATCTTCACCTTGGTGGCGCGCTCCAGGCGGAAGAGGATGTCGAGCAGGTCGATCGACTCAGCGCCGAGCTCGCCCAGCAGGGTCGCCTCGGGAACGGCCTCGGACTCGTCGATGCCGAGGGCGTCGGCGACGGCCGCCTGCACCGCGGACAGGTAGTCGGTCGACGTGGGAATCAGGGTTTCGGACACCGTTGGCTGCCTTTCGGGTGGTGAGTACGCGCCGGGGGCTCGAAGCGCCCCGCCACGCGGATGGTCGGGAGGTTCGGGAGGTCGGGAGTCGGAGCGGACAGGGAAGGAACCGGGACCGGGGCCGACGTCCGGTGCGCCGACGGCCGTGGCCGGTTACGCGGTTACGCGGCGACCGCCGAGGCGGCCGCGTCCTGGCGCAGGTCGCGCAGGAGCGTGGTGATGCGGCGCGCGTCGTTGGTGCTGCGCACCTGGGCGTCGGGCACGGTCCGCTTGGCGAAGCCGCTGAGCACCCGGCCCGGGCCGACCTCCAGGTAGCCGTCGACCCCGTAGGAGGCGGCCGTGTCCAGCACGTCCACCCAGCGCACGGGACCGGCCAGCTGACGCCGCAGCAGATCGCGGGCGTGCGCGCCGTCGCGCACCAGGGCACCGGTCACCGAGCTGAACACCGGCAGCCGGGGGGCACCGAACTCGACCCGCTCCAGCTCCGCGGCGAACTCGTCCTCGATGACCTGCATCAGGGAGCAGTGGAAGGGCGCGGAGACCTTCAGCGGTACGGTGCGCTCGGCACCGGCCCCGTTCGCCAGCCGTACGGCCTCGTCGACCGCGGCGCTCTGGCCGGAGATGACCGTCTGGCCGGCCTCGTTGTAGTTGGCCACCTCCACCACGCCGGAACCGGCGGTGGCCGCGCAGATCTCCTCGATCTTCGCGGGCGCGAGGCCGATGATCGCGGCCATCGCCCCCGAAACCCGGCGCGAGACACCGGCCATCAGCTCACCCCGGCGGCGCACCAGACGCAGCGCGTCGTCGGCGTCGAGGACACCGGCGACGACCAGGGCCGTGTACTCGCCGAGGCTGTGCCCCGCGGCCGCACCCGGGACGAAGCCCGTCTCCTGGTGCAGCACCTGGTACACGGCGAGGCTGGTGGCGACGATGGCGGGCTGGGCGATCTCGGTGGGCTCCAGCTCCGACTCCGCCGCCGTGCTGCACAGTTCGGTCAGCGGCAGGCCGGTCGCCTCCTCCGCCCGCTCCAGCACGCGTCCCGCCGTGCGGGGATGCTCGCGCAGCAGGTGCTCTGCCATGCCGGCGCGTTGCGATCCCTGTCCGGGAAACATCGTGAATTGGTTGTCGCTCATCCCCGTTCCTACCTCACTGAATTGTGGCGGCGTGGGTCATCGAGCCGTCGACAAGCGGTTCTCGACTCCGCCGAATCTCGCACCCCGCTCTGGCGCATTCCTTGAATGTGTCTCGAAAACGGATTCGGCCGGTTTTCCTTGACGCGGCGGGCGGGCACACCCGAGCGTGTTGCCATGCCGAGGATGAGTGCGCAGGAGCGGCGGACGGCCGTGGTCGGCGCGGCGATGATCGAATTCGCCCGCCGCGGATACGACGGCACCTCGACGCAGGACATCGCGCGGCGCGCGGGAGTCTCACAGCCGTACCTCTTCCGGCTGTTCCCCGGCAAGCGAGCGCTGTTCCTCGCCGCGGCGACACGCTGCGTGGCCGAGACCGCACGGCTGCTGACGGGGGCGGCCGAGGGCCTGGAGGGCGAGGAGGCACGGCACGCGATGGCCATCGCCTACACCCGGGTCATCGTGAAGGAGCCGGAACGCCTCCTGATGCAGATGCAGGTGTACGCCGCGGTGGCGGGCGCGGAGGCCGCGGGCGACCACGAGTTCGGCGAGACGGTCCGCTCCGGCTGGCAGAGCCTGTGGCAGGAGGTCCACCTGGCCCTGGGCACCGACCCCGACGACACGTCGTGGTTCATGTCCCGAGGCATGCTGGTCAACACGCTGGTGGCGCTGAACTTCCCACCGGAGCACAGGGTCTGGGAGGCACTGGATCCGTCGATCGGAGTGGAGACGGCGAGCCGGGCGCAGCCTGGTTCACGCTCCGCGCCAAATTTCCCGGACCACCCGTGAACCGCCGTGGCAGGCATGAGCCTGCTGTCGATGAGAGGCGGACAAGCGTGAGGGCCTTCGCGCGGCGTGCCGTCGGCTCGAAGACCGTGTGGGGTTCGTTGGCGGTGATCGTCCTGTTAGCCGTCCCGGCCTGTTCCACGACCCCGGACCGTGCCGTCAGCGACAAGCGGTTGCGCAAGCTCGGGGAGAGCGGCCAGGCGGTGAAGGCCCGGGAGCGGGCGGAGCAACGGCTTCGGGACGTGGCGCGGGCGTACGCCGACCGCACACCCCTGTGGCTCGGCCTGGTCGTCGTGCACGACGTGTGCGTGCCGGGATCGGGACCGGGTTGGTTCTTCCAGCAGAAGACCGACAACTACAAGATCGCCTGCTCGATGACCATTACCGCCTACTACGGCGCCGACCCCAAGCACATGGGCGACACCCTCGACGCGATCCTGACCGCGGGCGACCACGCCCGGTCCCGGCCGGACGGATCAGGGAGCCTCATACCGTTCACACACGACGACCACGGCAAGCGGCTCGTCGCCTACTACCGGGGCCACGGCCCGAACCCCCAGAGTCCGCAGGCCACGGAACCGACCAGGCTGACCCTCTCCGGACAGACACTGACCTGGGACACGACACGCGGCAGCACCCCGCGCCGGCTGGTCGAGGAGCCGTACGCCGGCCTCGTCGACGATCCGCCGGTGTCCCGCGTGGTCCGTGCCCCGAAAACCGCCACGGTCGCCGCCGTCCGGAAACGGTACGGCCTGGTGTTCAAGCTGGAACTCCCCTACAGCGACTATTACGGAGTGCTCAAGAACGGTCGGACGCGCACGCAGTGACGTCGGTGCCGACATCGCCCCGGAGGCGATCCTGCTGCAGGGGTCGCTCCCCGGCCGGCGACTGCCCGACAGCGGAAATGCAGTCGCCGTGCCGCGAGCCGGAGAGAATCCCACGAAGCGAGCGTCAGTCCCCGGTGGTCGGAGCCGCAGCCCGTCGGGAGGCAGCCGACTTGGCCCACCGCATCCCGTACGCGACCTGCCCCTGCTCAGCCGCCTGGAAGGCCTTCGTGTTCCAGTTCTTGCGCATGAAGGACTCCCGCATCCTGATCAGCAGCGAGTTCTCCACCGCGCCCATCTTCCCGATCCGCCAGGCGATCTTCTGCAGCGGAGCGGTCCGCGTCCGCCGCTCGGCCTCGTACCGGCGCAGCGCCGCGACCGGGTCGCCCGGCTGGTCGAGGTACTCGGCGAGCACCAGGGAGTCCTCCAGCGCCTGGCAGGCGCCCTGCCCGATGTTGAAGGTGATGGGGTGCGCGGCGTCGCCGAGCAGCGTGACCCGCCCCCGGCCCCACTCGCGCTCGGGCTTGCGGCCCTCGACGTCACCGCGCAGGATCCACTCCTCCGGCGTGGCCCGCAGGATGTCGGCCACCGGCCCGGCCCACCCCTCGTGCCGGCGCAGCAGCATCGCCCGCGCCGTACCGGGCTTGTCGCGCCCGCCGGGCGCCCCGTTGGCGACGCTCATCCAGTGCACCAGGCCGGGCGCGACGTCGTAGTAGGTGAACCGGGTGCCCGGTCCGAAGATCGCGTTGAAGGTGCCGGGCGGGATGTCGGCGTGCTCCATCGGCGCCCGGCCGCGCCAGGCGATGTAGCCGCTGAAGCGGTTACGGGCGGGCCCGAACAGGCAGTCGCGCACGGCACCGTGGATGCCGTCGGCGCCGATCAGCAGGTCGCCGCGCTCGCTGCCGCCGTCGGCGAAGTGCACCGTCACCCCGTCCGCGTCCTGGTCGAAGGACACGACGTGGGCGCCGGTGCGCAGCGGCGAGCCCTGCAGGGCGTCGCGCAGCACACCGTGCAGCTCGGACCGCTCGACGGCGATGGTGGGCGCCCCGTACCGCTCGATGAAGTCACCGACCGGCCAGGCGCCCAGCACTTCGCCGCGCCAGGTGCTGAAGTGCGCGACCTGCTGGACGGGCGCGACCCGCAGGACCTGCTCGGCCACGCCCAGGTAGTCCAGCGCGAGGACGCCGTTGCTCCAGATGTGCAGGCCCGCGCCGCCGTCGCGCAGCGACTCGGCCCGCTCGAACACGACGGTCTCGAACCCCCTCTGCTGCAGTGCGAGGGCCGCGGCCAGGCCGCCGATCCCTCCGCCGGCGATGAGTATGCGACGGGCACGTCCTATGGCCATCTCTTGGTCTCCTCGTGGCTCTGTCCGGGCGCAGGTCCGGTGCGAAGTCCCCGACGGAACAATGTTGTTGCCAACGCTAGCATTCAGAGCGGCGACCAATATAGTCTCGAAAGAGTATCTAGCATCGACATATCCGTGTGGCTCAGGACCACATGCCAACCGGCAGACCCACAAAGGTGGTTGTGATGGAAGCGCTCCTGCAAACGCTGGCCGTGGTGGCCACCATGGCCAACGCGGTGGTCTACGGAACCGACGTCTTCTCCGCCCTGGTGCAGCGGCCCGCCATGGCCCACGTCGACGACGTGGTGCTCACCAGCGCCATGGGCCAGACCCACCGCTTCGGCGACCAGCGCATGCCGGTACCGGGCGTGTTCGGGCTGGTGGCGACGGTTGCCACGGTCGCGGTCGCCGCGGTCGACGGCAAGGCGGTGCCGGCCGTGGCCGCGGGCGTCGCGGCCGTGTCCCTGGTGGTGTGGCTGGCCATCTACAACAAGGTCAGCGCCCCGGTGAACAAGGAGCTCACCGGCGCGGCCCTGGACTGCCGGGTCGCCCCCGACGCCCGTGGGCTCCAGCGGACCTGGGACAGCGTCATCAACGCCCGCGTGGCCCTGCAGGCCCTAGCGCTGGGCGGGATGTGCGTGGCGCTCATGAGCAGCTGAGTCGGCCCGACGGCCGGGCGAGCCGAGGAGGGAGGGGCCACCCCACCGGGTGGCCCCTCCCTCCTTGCCGTGCTGCGGTACGCCCTACTGCAGGGCGATGTTGCCGAGGACGGCATCCGCGTCCACGTCCGTGAGGGCGTCGGTGACGGCCTCCGGCTCGCTGTTCGGCACGTTCTTGTTGTTGCTGGCCACGGCAGTGCCTCCTTCTCGGATTACCCGGAATCGAGGTTCGCCAGCAGCCGCCCGAAGGGTCAAGGCAACTCCCCCGCATTCCGCCGGAATTCAAGACGCATTCCAGAATTTCGGCCCCGGTCCAGCGCCGCTCCGCGTGCATTCGAGCAAGCCTGAACAGGCTATGTGGCAAACAGTTGCCAAGCAGGCCGATGAAGGAGCCGGAAATGCCCTCACCCCATTCAGTGGGCCGCGCACTGCGCCACGTGCGGCTGCGGGCCGTAGGCGCGGTCGCGGCCAGGATCATGCGGGACGCCCCGACCCCCGCTCCGCGCCGGCCCCCTCGGCTCACCCTCTTCGCGGGCCGCCCCTGAGCGGGGGCCCGAGTCGCCGCCCGGCACTGCCCTGCCGCCGCCCAGCCACCGCCCTGCAGCGGTCCTCGTACGCGTCTCGTACGTTCTTCGAGCACTTCTCCAGCGGTTCCCGGCAGGCTCTCGAACTGCCCGGCTCCTGCCCGGGGGCCGGTTCCTGCCCTTTTTCCGTTTCCAGGGGGTCGATGATGAGGCCGTGGGCGAGCAAGCCTTCCGCAGCCGATACGGCGAAGGTGTCCCCCGGCGACGAGGAGGCCGCGCGGCTCACCGCGACCCAGCCCGCCGAACCCGTCCAAGACCAGTCCGAGGACGACATCGGCTGGCCCAAGCAGTAGGCGCAGCTAGCCGAAGAAACGATTCTGCCCAGCATCGGCGAGAAGGCCGCCGCCGCCCTGCACGCGCCGTACGACGCCGAACAGGGCCACGGACGGCCCTCCAAGGCCCTCAGGCCGCGGTCAGGTACTGCCGCACCAGCATCCGCGGCACCGGCTTCACCCCGATCCTCCGGGGAAGCGCCTCGACCGCTTCGAGCCGCCGTATCTGCTCGCCGGGTCCCAGCTGGGCGTTGGCGCGTTCCGTGACGGCGTCGAGGACGTCCGGCGCGTCCCGGACCTCCTCCCGCAGCACGACCCCCGCCCACACCGACGTGCCGGTGACGGGATCGGGGACGTCGGCGACGGCGCAGTCCGCCACGCGGGGGTCCTGGCGCAGCACGCGCTCGACCACTCCGGGCGCGACGACGGCGTCGCCGCAGGCGAAGGGGGAGCCGGACCGGCGCACCAGGTGCAGTTGGTCGTCCAGGTCGAGGTAGCCGACGTCGCCCGTGGCCAGCCAGCCGTCGGCGCGGCCCGAGGGCACCTGCGGGCCGCGGATCTCCACCTCGCCGTCGGACCACACCGGCGCGGGTGCCCGAGTGACGGGGTCGACCACCCGGCACTCGGTCCCCGGCAACGGCACGCCCACCGCGCCCCGTTCGGGCCGTGCCCCGGGCGCCTGGACGTGGGAGAGCGCGCTGAGCCCGCCGACGCCGTAGCCCTGCAGCACGGGCACCCGCAGGGTGTCCCCGAGGCGGCGGGCGACGACCGGTTCCAGGGCCACGCCGGCGGACAGTACGGCCCTCAGACGGCCGCCGGGCAGGACCGTGCGGTGGTCGGCGAGCCGCTCGTCCTCCGCGAGCCGGGCGAGCCGGGTCGACAGCCCGTAGTAGTGGGTGGCCTGGCGGCTGCGGCTCACGGTCATGCCCGCGCACGGGTCCGTGTCGCTCACCAGCACCTGCTCGGCCCCGGCGTGCACGGCGGCGCCGAGCAGGGCGGGGTGGTAGGCCGGCATCTGGTTGACCACGACGCTCGCGGGGTCCAGCTGATGGGCCACGGCGATCTGCGCGGCGTTGGCGAGCAGATTGCGGTGGCTCAGGCGCACCTCGCGCAGCCCCGCGGCGGGATGCGGCACGAGCTGCACGCAGGCCACCGCGTCGAGGTCACCGACGGGAGTCCGGAACGGCGTACCGGGTACGGCGTTCAGGACGTCCGCCAGCGGCACGGACAGCGCGGAGCCGGACCGCTCCTCGTCCGCTCCGGCGGAGCCGGCACCGTACCCGGAACCGCGGGCACCGCCCCCGGTCGCGCCCGCCACGCCATCGTTGTCACCGTCGGTGACAACGATCGTATGCAGGCCCGGCAGCCGCCCCGCCTCCGCCTCCGCGGTGAGCAGCTCGGCCAACGGGCCGGGCACGAAGGCGACTTCGGCCCCGGCCA
This sequence comes from Streptomyces sp. NPDC050625, assembly GCF_040654755.1. Classification (NCBI taxonomy): domain Bacteria; kingdom Bacillati; phylum Actinomycetota; class Actinomycetes; order Kitasatosporales; family Streptomycetaceae; genus Streptomyces; species Streptomyces sp. NPDC050625. The sequence goes on along the minus strand of NZ_JBFAIQ010000034.1, from coordinate 6,939 downwards.
CCGTGCACAGCTCGCGGGCGGCCGCGGATCCCGCCGCCGGGTCGAGCAGCGCCAGCAGCCGCCCGCTGCGCACCGCGCCGAAGTACAGCGCGGGAAAGGCGGCGTCCAGGGCGCAGGCGACCAGGACGGCGGAGTCCGCCCGCCGCAGGGCCCCGGCGATCCAGTGGGCGACGCGGTCGGCCTCCCGGTCGAGCGCCTCGAAGGTCGTGCTCTCCCCCTCGGTGCTGTCCCCCTCGGTGGCGTACCCCTCGGTGGTGACGGCCGGCCGGTCGCCCGCACGGGCGGCGGCCCGCCGCAGCAGTCCGTCCAGGGGGCTGTCCAGCTGTCTCAGGATGCGCACGGCGAACTCCCCTCTCCGCAGCCGGGGCTCACGCCGCGAACAGGTCGAACGTGGAGGTGTGCCGGGGGCCCGCCAGGACGTCCAGTTGCGGGTCGACGGCCAGCATGGCCTGGTGCAGCCGCTGCAGCTGGGGCGAGGGCTCGACCCCGAGCTCGTCGATCAGCCGCATCCGCAGCCTGCGGTAGACCTCCAGTGCGGACGCCTGCCGCCCCGACCGGTACAGCGCCACCATGACCTGGGAGTGCAGGCCCTCATGCTGGGGGTGGCGGGCGGTCAGTTCGGTGAGCTCGGCGATCAGTTCGGCGTGCCGTCCGAGCCTGAGCTCGGCGTCGATGCGCCGCTCCACGGTCACCAGCCGGCTCTCCTGCAGCCGTCGTACCTCGATGTCGAGGATCGGTCCGACCCGCACGTCCACGAGTGCCGGGCCCCGCCAGAGGTTCAGCGCGGCCCCGAAGCGGGCTGCGGAGACCTCGCTGTCGCCCACGTCGAAGGCCGACTGTCCCTCGCGGATCAGGCGCTCGTAGTCGTGCACGTCCACCGATTCCTCGGGGATCTGCAGCAGATAGCCACCGTGCCGGGTGGCGAGGACTTCCTTGGCGCGGCCGGGCGCGCCGGGCCCCATCGCGGTGCCCAGGCGCCTGCGCAGCTGGAGGATGTAGGTCTGCAGCGTGGTCAGCGCGCTCTGCGGCGGCCGGGTCGACCAGATCTCCTCCATGAGCGTGGGTACGGGCATCACACGGCCCGGGTAGAGGGCAAGCAGTGCCAGAATCTGCCGCGGCTTGCTCGCGGACGGAACGATGGATCCCCCGTCGACCTCGGCACTCAACGGACCCAGAACCTGAATCCTCACGGTCTCCTCCGTACTCGTCGAGTTCCTTGTCTCTTTCCTTCCAGTGGCCAGAATTGTGCCTCCACTTCAAGGCAAGCTAGCGGCATTCCCCTTCTTCCAGTCAATTCCTCTAGCGGTTCTCAAGCGAAGTCCCATGGGCGGTATTGCGCTTTCGATCAGGCCCTTTCAAGAGCAACTGTGCGAGTGTCACATACTTGCTCGTCAGACCGGCCAGGACGTGCGGAATTCAACATTCCGTCGAGCGTCGGCAAGGTCTTTCAGAATTTCGATCAACACGCCGGGTCAATAACTTGAGAATTTCCGCACAAGCCCCTTCGGCAGACATCGAAATGGCGATGAAGTGCGCGCGGAAGACGGGCGCCGAAGAACGTCACGCCCTTTCCTGGTGTCCTACCGGAAACCGGCCCGTTACGCGGCAGCGGCGTAGGTGTCTCCTCCCACGGGCTCGGGCAGCAGGAACCTCTGCGGCGCCGACCGGCTCCAGGGGAAGCCGTGGTTGAGGTGGACGACCGCCTCCTCGTTCCCGTCCGCGGGCACGGCCACGGCGACCAGCACACCGGGCACCGGCTCCAGTTCGAGGAACCGCCAGGGGCGTCCGGTGTCGTCGGCGGGAGGTGTGAAGGCGCGTACTCCGCCCTCGTCGTCCAGGGTGAAGACGAAGCTGTCGAACGGGATGCCGAGGCCAAGGCCGCGCGCCTTGGAGTACGCCTCCTTCAGCACCCACACCCGCAGCGCGCGCCGGTCCCGCTCGGGCCCGGGGTCGGCCTCCCGAACCCAGTCGCGCTCCTGCGGCGAGATGGCGTTCACGATGGTGGCGACGGCGTTCTCGTCGCGTTCCGCGATCCGCTCGACGTCCACGCCGATACGGGCCTGGCGCACGATGCCCAGGAAGTTGTAGCCGCCCGCGTGGGAGAGGTTGAAGTCGAGCACCCGCCCGCCGCGCGAGGCCAGATCGGAGGTGGGCCGCAGGAAGGGCCGCCCCCGTGCCGAGCGCCAGATGACCAGCTCCGCCTCTGCCAGCCCCGCCTCCAGCGCCAGGGCGCGCCGTACGAGGGTGTGGGCGATCAGATACTGGAGACGGTCGCGCTCGAAGAGGAACTTCCCCGCGGTGCGCCGCTCCTGGGCGTCCAGCCAGTGCTCGGCGAGCAGCCGGGCGATCTCGGGGCTGAGCCCGTCGTTGGGACACAGCCACAGGGTCACCTGGGCCGTGTCCGTCACCTGGGCCGTGTCCGTCTCCTGTGCGGCAGCCGTCACGTCTGCGCTCCTCGGGGCCATGCCGCGCTCGGGGGCAGTTCCGTCACCGGGCCCACGAGGTGGGCGCGGCCCGTGCCCAGCACGTCGACACCGGCCAGCCACAGCCGGATCAGCTGCTCGAAGCGCCGGCCCTCCCACAGGGCGTCGACATAGGCGCGGGTCTCGGGAAGCCCGGCGAGCAGCAGCGGTTCGGCGGGCGGGTCCCGCAGATCCGCGCTGTGCACCGGCGGTCCGTCCGGCACCTCCTCGGGGCCGCTCCGTGCCGCGAACGCGGCCAGCGCGGTGGCGAGTTGGGAGGTGTCGTACGCCACCAGCGCCAGACGGCACTCCAACGCGGCCCGGCCCAGCCTCAGTTCACGCGCCACGGCGGCCAGGGCGGGCGCACCGGGGCCGGTGACGCGTTCACGGTCGGTGAGCCAGGCGGCGAGCCGTTCGGCGGTGGCGGCGAGGTGCCCGGGGGTGGCCGCCGACAGCAGCACCAGGTGCGGCCCGCCGTCGTCCTCCCCCGGTGCCCGCGCCACGGACGACGGGTCCGGCTCGCGCAGCACCACGACGGCATGCTGGGCGTCCGGCGCGTGCACGCCGACCAGGACCGTGCGCGGCAGGGTTCCCCCCTCGGGAGCGCGCCCGGCCTCCCAGACGGTGGGCCGCGGCCGGCCCGGCCCCGGAAGCAGGGTGGCGTGGCGCAGTTGGAGGACGGCGCGGGTCAGCGCGGTCGCCGCCGTCTGCCCCGCTCCCCCGGCCCCGGCGCCGTACCCGTCCTCCTCGACCTGCACCTGCGCGGCCGGTGTCCCGGCGGCCCGCAGGGCCCGGCGCCGCAGCCGGTCGCGCAGCGCGGGGTGCGCACCGCGCCCTGGATGCCCCACCGCGCTGGCCGGTACGACGGCGTGCACGACGTCACCGGCGGCGAGCGCGGCGGCGAGCGGCTTCAGCAGTACGGCGGTCGTACCACCAGCGGTTGTGCCACCGGCGCCCGGCTCGGTGGCCGCGACGAGGGCCGCCGCGCACTCGCCGGCGCGCAGCGCGCCGAGGGCCAGATGCAGGGCGGTGAGGAACGAGGAGGGCCCGGTGTCGATGTCCTGGCTGGGGCCGCGCAGATCCAGGATGCGCGAGAGGCGGGCGGCACCGGAGGCCGCGAACACCCCGACGCTGCGGCGCTCGCCGTCGGGGCCGGTCAGCGCGTCGAGGCGGGCATCGGCGTACCCGGCGCCCTCCAGGACCTGCCGGGCGCTGGACAGCAGGAGCTGCTCACGGGAGTCCTCCGCGCCGCCCGGGACGCTCTCCCGCACGGCCGCACCACGGGCGCGCAGTTCCGCCTCCCAGAAGGCGTCCGGACCGTCGGCCCCCGGCCAGCGCCCCTGCAGTCCCACGACGGCACACCATCCGGCGCTCGGGGAGTCGGCGGAAGCGTCGGCGGAGGCGAGGGGCTCGGGCCGGACGGCCGGCGCGACCGACGGCACGGAAAGCACATGCGGCACGACGGGTGCGCCCGGTGCGTCCGGTACGCCCGGTGCGTCCGGTGCACCCGCCAGCAACTCCAGCGCCTGCCGGCGTTCCAGAGTGCCGTCCTTGAACCGTGTGAGTATCTCCCGGCTGTCCATGGACACGGAGCGCTCCGCGCCTCAGGCCGGCCGGGTGCCGAGCAGGGCGGCCGCCTCGTCGACGCTGAGCAGATCGTCACGGACCGCGTCCAGCAACGCCTCCAGGTCGACGGGCGCTACACCAGAAGCGGCCGACGCAGCCACCGAGGGCGACACCGACGGCTCCGCAGGCACCGGTGGCACGGGCGACACCACGTCCCCGGCCGCCGAATCACTCCCACCCGCACGGGAGTTGGCCGAGACATACGCCGCAACCGAGGCCAGGTCGGGGTGGTCGTAGAGCAGCGCGGTGGGTTCGCGCAGCCCCCAGATCCGGTTGACGCCCTCCACGAACTGCGCGGAGAGGATGGAGTCCAGGCCCAGCAGGACGAAGGGGGCGTCGGCCTCGATGTCGTCCGGTGCGCAGCCGAGTATCCGCGCGAGCAGGCCGCGCAGCCGGTCGAGGACGTCACGGTCGTGGTCCCCGGCCGGGACCGGTGCGAACACGGGCACGGCCGGGTCGGATGCGGCACCGCCGAGTTCGGCGGCCAGCCGGTCGGCCAGGGCCTTCGGCGTCGGGTACTGGTAGAGGGCGTCCGGCGGCACCGAGGTGCCGAAGCGAGTGTTGAGCGCGCCCATGAACCCCACGCTCAGCAGGGAGTCCAGCCCCAGCACCGCGAAGCTCTCCTCGGCGTCGACGGCCTGGGCCTCGACAGCCACGAAGCCCGCCAGCAGCGCGGTGAGTTCGGCCAGCACGTCGGCGGCCGGCATCTGCTGGGCGGGATGCCCCGGCGGGGGCGAGGCAGCGGTCATGGTGGCGTCTCCAAGGTCGGTCCCGGGTGGCCGTCTGCGCATTGTGCAGGCGGGTCCACCGCGACCGCATCGCCGTCCGGGGTGATCCACGGGCCGCCGACTCGCTCCTGCGAGGGAGGTCGATCAGCTCGCCGCCAGGGCCGCCTCTTCCGGTACCTCGGCGGCCGAGACCTGGATGGAGTGCTGCAGCCGCTGCAGCCGGGGCGACGGCTCCAGCCCCAGCTCCCGTACGAGCGTGGTGCGCAGCTGCCGGTAGACGTGCAGGGACTCGCTGCGCCGGCCGGAGCGGGCGAGGGCCACCATGAACTGCGCGTGCAGGTTCTCGTGGGTGCGGTAACGGCTGGTCAGAACGATGAGCTCGGCGAGCAGTTCGCGGTGTCGGCCGAGGTGCAGGTCGGCCTCGATGCGCTGGTCGAGCGCGCACAGCCGGCTCTCCTCCAGCCGCTTGGCCTCGCGCGCCAGCAGCGTGCCCTGCTGGATGTCGGCGAACGCCGGTCCGGTCCACAGGTTCAGCGCCTCGGTCAGCCGGGCGGAGGCGTCGGCGTAGGAGGCCGCGTCCATGGCCCGGTAGCCCTCGCCCGCGAGGTTCTCGAACCGCCGCACATCGCTGCTGCCGCCGCCGGCGACGAGCAGATAGGCACCGGGCAGGGTCACCAGGACGTCCTTGGCGCCGCGCGGGAGCCTGTCCCGTGCCCCCGGCTCGTCGGCGGCGAGGGCGAGCGCCCGGGCGATGTGGTCGCGCAGGTGCAGGACGTAGGTCTGCAGGGTGGTACGGGCGCTGCGCGGCGGCCGCCCCTCCCACAGCTCCTCGACCAGGTCCGTGACGGGCACGGCGTGGTCGGCGTTGAGCGCGAGCAGGGCCAGCATCTGACGCTGTTTCGGCGCGGTGGGAGTGACCGGCACTCCGCCCTCCCGCACCGCCAGGGGCCCCAGTACGTCGATGTCCAACGCCGTCTCCCTACGACAAGTACAGCCAAGAACAGCACGAACGGTCGGCCAATATCATACCGGTCGCGCGGCTTTAGGTCAGCGTCGGCCCGGCAAATTGGCTGGGAGCCCTCCCGTAGACCCCCTGCGAAGCCTCAACTCTGCCACATTGGCGACGAAAAAAAGTACCGTCCGGTCCTCTTCTTGAGGAGAACCGGACGGTGCGGTGTCTTTGTGGGACGGTTCCTGCGGGTCTGCTACTGCGGGGGGTTGCCGTGCTTGCGGGAGGGCAGGTCGGCGTGCTTGGCGTGCAGCATCGCCAGTGACCGGATCAGTACCTGCCGGGTCTCGGCGGGGTCGATCACGTCGTCGACCAGGCCGCGTTCCGCCGCGTAGTACGGGTGCATCAGCTCGGCCTTGTACTCCTCGACCATCTGACGCCGCATCGCATCGGAGTCCTCGGCCGCGGCGATCTGCCGCCGGAAGATGACGTTCGCGGCACCCTCGGCGCCCATGACGGCGATCTCGTTGGTCGGCCAGGCGTAGGTCACGTCCGCACCGATCGCCTGCGAGTCCATGACGATGTACGCGCCGCCGTACGCCTTGCGCAGGATCAGCGAGATCCTCGGCACGCTCGCGTTGCAGTAGGCGAACAGCAGCTTCGCCCCGCGCCGGATGATGCCCTCGTGCTCCTGGCCGACTCCGGGCAGGAAGCCGGGCACGTCCACCAGGGTCATGATCGGGATGTTGAAGGCGTCGCACATCGTCACGAACCGGGCCGCCTTCTCCGACGACTCGATGTCCAGCACGCCGGCCAGGCTCTGCGGCTGGTTGGCGACGATGCCGACGACCTGGCCGTCGAGCCGGGCCAGCGCGCAGATGATGTTGCGGGCCCAGCGCTCGTGGACCTCCAGGTATTCGCCGTCGTCGACGATCTCCTCGATCACCTTGGCCATGTCGTACGGCCGGTTGCCGTCGACCGGCACCAGGTCCAGCAGCGCCTCGCAGCGCCGGTCGGCCGGGTCGGCGGTCGCGGCGTGCGGCGGGTTCTCGCGGTTGTTCTGCGGGAGCAGGGAGAGCAGGTAGCGCACCTCGTGGATGCAGGTCTCCTCGTCGTCGTAGGCGAAGTGGCACACGCCGGAGGTCTCCGCGTGCACGTCCGCGCCGCCCAGACC
>NZ_JBFAIQ010000033.1:0-75946 GCF_040654755.1 Streptomyces sp. NPDC050625 | reverse complement strand
GGAAGGAACCCGGGTCCAGGAGCAGCTCGATCCGCTCCCGCGCCGTCAGCTTGCCCTTGGCGTGCTGCGCCTCGGTCGCCTTCTCGCTGGGGCCCACCACTGCCTGCGCACGAATCCCGTGCAGCTCGGCGACCCGCCCGCGCGCGTCCGTCGGCTCGCCGGTCGGCTCGCCCGTCTTCTCTTCCACAACGGTCATGTAGCGACCTTACGAAGGACAGCAAGGAAAGCGAGCCGTCGACTCCGTACAGTCTCCGGCCCGTTTTCCTGGTACCCCTGAACAGAACCTCGACGGCATGCAGGCCTTCCGACTGCTCAGAGGGCGTCGGCGTTGTAGAGGTGCCACAAAGCCGTCACCGGAGAGCCACCTCACATTCTTGTGTGGCACATGCCATCCCCGGAGTGACACGGAGCCTCAAACGGCGGCCTGCCGACAGTACCTCGACCGTGTCGTCCGCCCGGACCACCGAGCGCACGGGACGGTCCCAGACGATCTCCAGCGGCGCGCCCGTGCGCGGCGGCTCGCTGACGCAGAGGGTAGCGGTACGGCCGTGCCGCCGGACCAGCACGCTCGCTCCCCCGGACGCCCCCAGGGGCCCTGCCGTGCCGGCCTGCCAGAAGTTGGCCGCCGTCAGGCCGAGGGACGGGACCGCGACCGCCTGCGCCCGGGCGTCGTTGGCGAGGACGGACAGCCAGTGACGGTCGGCCGCGCGGGCGGCGACCGCGTGGCGGGAGGCGCCGGGGAGGAGGAGGTAGACGTAGCCGGCGTCGGTGGGGTCGGTTCCATGGTCGAGCCACAGCGTCTGCCAGCGCCGGGTGCGCCGCTCCGTCGTGCTCGTGCTGTTGATGTCCGACCAGGCGCCGGTGCGGTCCTCGCGCAGGGCCCGCAGGTCACCGCCGCACGGCAGGACCCAGCCGCCGTGCCCCTCCAGGTGGGCCCAGGACCGGCCGCGTACGAAGGCCTGGGTGCCGCCCTCCCCCAGGTTGCGGTTGTCCACGACCGTCTCGACGGGCACCCCGTCGGCGCAGGTGATGCCGGCGCCGAGGCAAACCACGGCGTCCGCGACGCAGAACCACGACTTGCGGGCCTCCAGCGTGGAGTCGAGGCCCTTCAGATGCTGCCCGACCGCCGCGTACTCCCCGTCCGTGGTGCCGCCGACCCATCGCACGTCCGGCTTGGGCGCGCCCCACTCGCCGCCGGCCCGGTCGGCGAGGCGCCTGGTGGAGACGGTCGTGCCCGGCAGCCGGTACCAGTCCACCGTGGGCCAGAACCAGTCGGTGTACTGATCGCTCGGGCCCTCGGCCCACCACTGGAGCATCCCGGCGCCGGTGTGCCAGCCGCGCGGGTTCTCGCCGTTGCCGCACTCGTAGTGGGCGATCCGGTCGCTGCTCATGGAGAGGCCGGCGACGAATCCGGGGCGGCGGTGCACGGCGCGGTCCATGGCGGCGAAGAGGTGATGGCCGACGGGTTCGGGGGCGGCCGGTACGGGTGAGTCGGCCACGGCGTGCAGCCGGGCGAGGTCGGCGACCTCGAACTGACGACTGGTCAGGATGGGTGTGACGTCGTTCCGTTGGATCCATCCCTTGATCCGGCCGTACCAGCGCTGCCGCTCCTCCTCGTCGACACCGCCCGCGAGCAGCGTGACGGCCGCGACGAGCGCCTGCCCGTGGAAGTGGTCGCTGCGCATGACGTGCAGATCGTCGTCGGCCAGGTAACCGCGGCTGATGGCACGGCCGTTGACGCCATCCATCACCAACCCGTCGTGGATGAGCGGCGCGTAGGCCCGCTCGACGCTGTCCAGGACGTTCCGCCGGCCGGGGTCGGTGACCTCCCACGTGGAGCCGGCGAGAAGCGCGAAGAGCCGGCCGAGTCCGTCGAGCATGACCTGTCCGTACGTGCCGGAGTAGGCGACCCAGGTGTGCTGGACGAACGAGCCGTCGGCGTACAGCCCGTCCCCCTTCGTCACGTACGGGAAGACGGGCGACAGGGCGTCCCGGGCGAGCGCGATGCGGTCGCCGGCCCGGCCGAGGACACCACGCAGGGCGACGGAGCGGCACAGGTCGACGCGGTTGGCGCCGGTGGAGGTGCCGGAGTAGTCCGTGAGCGCGCTGTCCGGGATGAAGTGGTCGACGGCCGCGCAGGCCGCGCCGACGCGGGCGTCGCCGAGGTGGTCGTACAGGGCAGCCGTGATGTCCATGAGCAGGCGGGGGCTGCCGATCTGCCACTCCCACCAGTTGCCGTAGCGGGTGGTGGCGGGGTTGTAGACCGTGGCGGAGAGGTGGTCGAGGCCGCGGAGGACGTCCGCGAGGAGGCCCTCGTCGCCTGTCGAGCCGGTGCCGGCCTGGGCGTAGGCCTGGGCCATCGTCCACAGGCGGCCGTAGCTCCGGGTGATGCCGGCGGGCGGGTCGAAGGGGTGTCCCGGCCACAGGGAGGTGGGCGTCGGGGTCATGGTGGCGCGTAAGGCGCGGGCCAGTTCTCCGGTCTGGGCCAGACGGGAGGCGTAGGGCTCCGCGGCGGGGTCGTAGCCGGTGCCGAGGGCGATGTCGAGCCAGCGGTGCCGGAGGGCCGCGTAGGGGTCGGCGGCGGTGGCGCGGGCGGTCGGGGTGCCCGGGGCCAGGGCACTCGCGAGCAGGGCGGCGGTGAGGAAGGCGCGGCGCGTGGAGGTCATGCCCTTGGCGTCTACCACCACACCCTTCACCCGGTCACCACGTGACGCACTGTATTGGCGGAAACACGCCGGTGGACTATGTTGAACATTGAACGGAATAGGTCTACGGTCGTCCCTGTTGACGTCTTTGAACATTCAACATCAAGACTTCCGTCCCCAAAGGAGCAACGTCATGGGCATCTTCGGCCGCAAGAACACCTCCGAGTCCGCCGCCCCCGCCGCCACGCCGGCCGCCGTGAACCCGGACCTGGCCGCGCTCACCGGCGAGTACACGATCGACCCGGCCCACACCACGATCGGCTTCGTGGCCCGCCACGCCATGGTCACCAACGTCAAGGGCGGCTTCCTCGACTTCTCGGGCACGCTGCACCTGGACGGTTCCGACCCGGCGAAGTCCACCGCGTCCCTCGACGTCAAGATGGACAGCATCGACACGGGCAACGCCGACCGGGACGGCCACCTGAAGTCGTCGGACTTCTTCAAGACGGACGAGTTCCCGACGATGACCTTCCGCTCCACCAAGGCGGAGGCCCTGGGCGGCGACGACTACCGCATCACCGGCGACCTGTCGATCCTCGGTGTCACCAAGCCGCTCTCCATCGACCTGGAGTTCAACGGCTCCGCGAAGGACCCCTTCGGCAACGAGCGCGTCGGCTTCGAGGGCAAGGCGGAGATCCTGCGCTCGGAGTGGGGCCTCACCTGGAACGCCGCGCTGGAGACCGGTGGCGTCCTCGTCTCCGACAAGATCAAGCTGAACTTCGACATCTCGGCGATCAAGAACGCGTGAGCCGCCGGCGGGGCAGCCCGAAACGGCCGTCACCCCGCCCGGCATCCCACACCCCGAGCGCGCCCGCCCTTCACTCCCCCCGTGTCGAAGGGCGGGCGCTCGCGTGCCCGCCCCTTCCGTCAGGGCAACCCCGCGACCGCCCGCGCCGTCTCTCAAGCCGACACCGTTGGGGGAGGCACATCGATGGCCATGGTCGGCCTGTTCTGGATCACCGAGGACTGCGTGTACGTGGGGACCGAGCCGGTGGGCACGGCGTCCGCCGTACGTCTGACGGAACACGGCGTCGAGGCCCTGGGCGTAGAGCACGGCAGGTCCTGGAGCTGGAGCGAGGTACGGCGGATCGAGGTCCGTGACGTGGCCGTGCGGTCGGCCGCGCGGCGCTTCGCCTCCGTCGCCTTCGACTCGCTGGTCGTACTGGTGACCGGCGACGGCGTCCTCCCGCCCGCCTACACCGTGCGCGTGGAGACCGTGGCGGACGACAGCGTCGACGTGAGCGTCTTCTCCGCCGTCACGGGCGGGATCTACACCCCGGAGGAGTACGACCTCTCCCGCACCCTCCAGGAACGCCTCACCGACGGCCGCACGCCCGTCACCGACCTGCTCGCCTGGCGCCGCGACCACCCCGCCGAGAGCGCCCCGCCCCGCGAGGAGCGCGAGGCGCTGCTGCGGAAGTGGACCGGCGACTAGGACTCGCGCACCTCGAACTCGCACCACACGAACTTGCCCGGGTTCCGCTCCCCCACCCCCCATTTGTCCGCGAGGACACTCACCAGCAGCAGCCCCCTGCCGTGCTCCGACTCCGGGGACGAGTCCGGGATTCGGACCGTGCCGGGGCCGCTGTCGTGGAGTTCCAGCCGCAGCACGCCGTCGCCGTCCAGGGCGAGACGCAGGCCGAATCCCCGGCCCGGCGGTACGCCGTGGAGCAACGCGTTGGTGGCCAGCTCACTGACGCAGAGCAGCACGTCGTCGCCGCGCTCGGCCACGGCCCAGTCGGTGAGGGCGTCGTGCGTGAACTCTCGGGCCAGGCGAACGGATCTGCGGTCGCGGGGGTAGAACGCCCTGCGGGTGCCGGAGTGTTGGGGTTCCGCGTTCATGAGGCCAGTGTCACTGTGTGTCACTACAGTGGACCAATGGGTGAAGTCGTAGTTCTGATTGCTACGACTCCACTACGAGGACTTCGGGTGTGCACGGGGGAAAGGACCACGCATGCACTCGGCGAGGAAGCCCAAGAAGGTCGGTTCGTGGCAGGCGGTCGGGGCGCTGGTCGCCCACTATCGAAGGCAAGCGCGGCTTACGCAGGAGCAGTTCGCGGAGTTGGCGAGCGTGCACGTGGACACGGTGGGATCCATCGAGCAGGGGAGGTTGGCTCTTCAGCCGGATCGCGCCGAACAGTTCGATGAACTCTTGGGTACGGGCGGGGCGTTAGCCGTATTGGTTGCCCAACTGCCCGTGCGGGAGCGGATCGTGCAGTTCGCTCAGGGACTGGTGGATCACGAGCAGGAGGCCCTCAGTTTTCTCTCGTACGAGGTTCAGGTGGTCCCAGGACTGCTTCAGACCCGGGACTACTGCCGTGCCGTCTTCGGCTACCGGTATCCGGCACTGGGGAGTGAGACGGCCGAGCAGTGGGTGAACGCGCGCATGGAGCGGCAGTTGGTGTGGCAGCGGGAACGACCGCCCGTGGGCCACTTCGTCATCGAGGAGAGCGTCCTGCGGCGGAAGGTCGGTAGTCCTGAAGTGATGCGGGAGCAGATCTGTCAGATCCTGGAGTACACGGAACCGATCCACATGAGCTTTCAGATCATGCCCGAGGAACGGACACCGCACGCCGGTCTCGGCGGCCCCATGGTTCTGCTGGAGACACCCGAGCACGAGCATCTGGCATATCTGGAAGTGCAGAGCGCCAGTTTCCTTGTGGACGACCCAAATGAGGTCAGCGGCTATCACCACAAGTATGGAATGCTGCGGTCTCAGGCACTCTCTCCCGACGAGAGCGTGCGCCTCTTGCTCGGACTGCTAGGAGACCGATGAGCACCGCACTTCAGTGGTTCAAGTCCAGCTACAGCAGCAGCGAAGGCGGCAACTGCGTCGAGGTAGCCACCACCTCCGCCACCGTCCACATCCGCGACTCCAAGACCCCCGACAGCCCCATCCTCAGGGTCTCCCCCTCGACCTGGAGTGCGTTCCTGGCGTCCGGGTCGGGACTGGTCGTGCCGCACTCGGCGTAGGGCGTTTCGGGACCGGCAGCAGCCACCAGGCCACGGCGACGGACAGTGCGGCGCCGACGGCGATCGCGGCCAGGCGGGTGGGCAGCAGGCTGCTCGCGTCCTGGCCGAAGTAGCCGAGCAGGAGGGACAGGGCGGTGGTCATGCCGGCCGCCCAGTAGGCGTAGTTGAGGGGACGTAGCCACAGGGCCACGGCCAGGACCGCGAACATGACGGCCACCGCCGTGTGCCCGGTGATCCCCAGCGCCGCCACGCCGGTGGCCAGCAGCGTGCCCGCGCAGGCTCCGGCGAAGCGCTCGACTCCCTTGCGCAGTACGTCGGTTCGGCCGCGGTTGCCGCTCCCGACGACGTACGCGGTGAGCACCGCCCACGGCCAGTGGTGGTCGAAGAGGAGCCGGCCGAGGGCGAAGGCGGCCGCGACGGCCACCGCCATCTGCAGGGCCATCCGGGTGCTGGGGCGGGGGCGGAGCCGGGACAGGCGCCGTGGGGAGGGAGCGGTTGCGGGTTCGGCGGGCCAGGGGCCGTAGGTGTCGGCGAGCCCCTGCACCAGCCAGACGCTGCCGCAGGCCAGCACCCCGATCAGTGCCGACCAGGCCCAGTTCACCAGCGCGCCCTGCGCCTCGGACGGCAGCGCGGGGCCGGGGACGACGAGGAGCGCGACGAACGGCAGGGTCATCAGCGTGCCCGCCCTGGTGGCGGCGGGGCCGTAGCGGCGGATCCAGATGGGCAGCGAGATCCCGGCGGTGAATACGGCGGCGCCCATCGCGTAGTGCGCGGCGATCAGATGGCCGACCAGCGCGCAGACCGCGGCGACGGCGGGGAGCAGGACGAGGGCGGTGAGCCGTTCGCGGGCGTCGGCCGTCCGCCCGCTTCTGGCGAGGACGAAGGCCAGGGCGACCGCGAGGACGACGGAGTCCGTGTGCAGTCCGGCGGCGCCCTCCAGGCGGAGGGCGGCGGCCCAGCAGAGCAGCACGGCCGTCATCGTCAGCGCCGCTTCGTACGCGTTGCGTATCAGTTTGGCGGTCACTAGGCCGATGGTACGGGGGGACGCGCCGTACAGATAGTAAGAGTTGGCGTACGATTCCGGCCATGGACGACCTCTCCGAAGCCGCCCGCGTCCGACGCGGTGTCGTGCGGCTGAACCGTCGGCTGCGTCAGGAGCGCGGCGACGGGAGCCTCAGCTCCAATCAGCTCGCCATCCTCGGGCATCTGCACCGGCACGGCTCGGCGACCCCCGGAGAGATCGCTGCGGCCGAGCGGCAGCGGCCGCAGTCGCTCACCCGGGTCTTCGCGGAACTGGAGACGGAGGGGCTGATCGCGCGGGAGCCGGGCACGGCGGACCGGCGCCGGTCGGTGCTGACGCTCACGGCTCAGGGTCGGCGGGCGCTGGAGCGGGACATGGCCGACCGCGACGCCTGGCTGGCCACCGCGCTCGCGTCCCTCGGCGAGACCGAGCGGGGCGTGCTGGCGCTGGCGGGCGCGCTGCTGGAGCGGCTGGCCGACCTGCCCGGACCGGAGGCCTGAGCGGCCGGACCGGTGAGGGCGTCGGCTCACTAACCGCCGAAGTCCCCGCCACCCCCACCGAAGTCGCCGCCTCCGCCGAAGTCCCCGCCCCCGCCGTCCCCGAACCCGCCCCCGAAGTCACCGGGGTCGAAGTCCGCGCCGGAGACGTCGCCGCCCTCGTAGCCGCCGCCGAAGTCGCCGTACCCGGTGCCGTAGTCGGCCGCGTAGGACGGGGTGGCCATCGCGCTGCCGAGCAGGGTGCCGACGAGCAGTCCCGGCAGGATGCCGCCGCCGAAGTAGCCGCCCGCCCAGGGGCCGTAGGCCGGGCCCGCGTCCCAGTAGGGGCGGCGGCCGTGGTCGGTGTCCACCTCGCGGACGACGGGGTCGCGGCCGTCGGCCAGCCGGGTCCGGTCCGCCGCGCAGACCGGCACCTCGCGGGACGAGCCTCCGGGAGGTGTCCAGATCGCGTCGGTGACCGAGGGGCCGTGGCGCGGGTCGAAGAAGCAGGGCGGACGGCGCTCGGGCAGCGGGCGGCCCTCGCGGCGGGCGGCCAGCTGGGCGAGGGAGAACCGGCCGTCCTCCAGGGCCTGGGTGACGGCCCGGACGTCCTCCGGTCTGCGGGCCTCCGCCATGGACTGCTTCGCCTGTTCATAGGCGTCCAGCGCGCGCTCGTAGTCCGCGCGCATCGCGTCGTCGGCGCCCGCCTCCGCCGGGTGGAAGTCCAGCCGGTCCAGCTCCTCGCCGAAGGCGGTGATGTCCTCGTCGACCACCACCCGCAGCCGCTCCAGGGCGGCCCGCTGTTCCTCGTCATGGCGCCGGCGGCCGCGCCGGACCAGCGCGTACGCGCCCACGCCGGCCGCCACCACCACGGCACCGGCCGTGATCACCGCCGTGCTGGAGACGCCCCCGCCGCTTCCGGGGGAGCCCCAGGAGGCGGGGGCCCGGCCGCCCATGTTGGCCAGGGCCCGGTTCGTGAAGTCGGTCAGCTGGGTCCTGGCGGGCTCGCCCTGGACGCTGGTGACCAGGTTCCGCACGGCAGTTCGCGGCAGGACCGCGGAGTCGGCGCGGGCGTCGAAGCCGTTGCCGAGGCGGATGGCGTAGAGACCGGTGATGCCGGTGGCGGTGCGCAGGTCGGTGAAGAGGTTCCGGGTGGGATAGCCGGCCGGCAGGACCGCGATGAAGAGCGGCCTGTCGGCGGCCCTGATCTGCCTGTCGAGCGACCGCACGGCCGCCGCCGAAATCTGTCCGGAGGCCGCCGGGTCGATGTACACGGGATCCCTGCGGAGGGCTTCGGCGATCGTCGAGACACTGGTGACACTGGTGGCCGCCGAGGCGCCCGGCGCCAGCACGGTGAGAAGGGCAAGCGCCAGGGCCAGCAGCAGCCCGGCCGGGCCTCGGGTCCGTACGACGGCCTTCATGTCTCGAAGCTACCCGAACCCACAGAAATTGGTCAGATGACCGGGAATGGTCGTATCTGCAGCATGGTCATACATGCAGCTGGGAGGCGCCCCACCGTCGGATGCGCCTCCCAGCTGCCGCTCAGGCCGCCCGATAGGCCGCCGTCAGCGCCCGCACCGCCTCTCCATAGCGTCCGGTCAGCAGCAGATGGTCCGCGTCGGCGAAGGGCTTCGCCACCGCCGCGATGATCCGCTGCCCGATCCTGTTCTGCACGATCAGCCGCGCCTCGGCGACCAGCGCGCGCCCGGTGCCGTCCGCGCCCTTCTTCTCGGCCACCCTGGCCGCGGCCCCGAGCGCCCGCAGCGCCTTCGCGCCGCCCCGCGGAACCTCGGTCAGGGTCGTGAGCCCCCAGCCGTAGGGGAACTGCGGGTCGTACGACGAGTCGCCGACGTTGATGGGCAGCTGGGCCTCGGACCTGGGCCAGGTCACCGGGAGCTGCCCGGTGAAGGGCCGCCTGCCGTACAGCACGTCGGCCACGCCGTCGCCCTCCGTGCCCGGCAGCCAGGAGGCGACCAGCGCGTCGATCTCGCCGAGCCGGTCGCCGATCAGCTGCGGCCGCCCGGAGACGATCAGCACGGCGCACTTCATGGCCGCGCACACCTTGTCCACGGCGGCCCGGTCGGCGGCGGACAGCTCCAGGTCGTGTCCGTTGCCGACGTCTCCGACGCCCTCGGCGTACGGGGTCTCGCCGACGACGACCACGCCGACGTCATAGCCGGAGGTGGGCGCCGAGGCGTCCTTGGAGTAGGTGACGGACCCGCCGACGTTGCGCAGGCCCTGAAGGACGGTCGTGCCCTTGGTGATGTTCCCGGAGGAGCCCTGCCAGGTGAGCGTCCAGCCGCCGCTCTGGTTGCCGATGTCATCGGCGTTGGAGCCGGCGACGTAGACCTTCTGCGCCTTCTTCAGGGGCAGTACGCCGCCGTCGTTCTTCAGCAGCACCTGGGACTCGGCGGCGGCCTGGCGGGCGACCGCCCGGTGCTCCGGCGAGCCGATCCGCGCGGCACCGCTTGTGTCGGCGTACGGGTGCTCGAAGAGGCCGAGGCGGAACTTCTGGGTGAGGATGCGGGAGACAGCGTCGTCGACGCGCTTCTCGCTGATCCGGCCGGCCCGCACCTCGTCCATGAGCTTGGCGCTGAAGTCCTTGTAGGAGTACGGCACCATCATCATGTCGACGCCCGCGTTCACCGCCGTGCGGACGTGCGACCCGTAGTCGCCGGGGAGCTGGTCGATGGCGTTCCAGTCGCTGATGACGAAACCATCGAAGCCCATCCGGCCCTTGAGCACACCGTTGATCATGTCGGCGCGGGCGTGCATCTTCACCGGCCCCTGTCCGTCGCCGAGGATGTCGAGCGAGGAGTACGAGGGCATGACCGTGCCGACGCCCCGGTCGACGGCGGTCTCGTAGGGCGCCAGGTGGACGGCCTCCAGCTGCTGCCGGGTGACCTTGGTGACGCCCTGGTCGATCGTGTACGACCCCGTGGTCGACGAGCCGAACTCGGTGCCGCCGTCGCCGACGAAGTGCTTGGCGGTGGCGAGGACCTTGTCGCCCCGGCTCAGGTCCTTGCCGTTCGCGCGTCCTTGGAGGCCCTGGATGACCGTCTCCATGGACTCGACGAGCGCCGGGTCCTCGCCGAAGGACTCGTACGAGCGGCCCCAGCGTTCGTCACGGGTGACACAGAGGCAGGGCGCGAAGTCCCAGGGGATGCCGGTGGCGCGCACCTCGGCCGCCGTCACCGAACCCGCCTGCTGGGCGAGTCGGGGGTCCCGTGTCGCGCCGATGCCGATGTTGTGCGGCATGACCGTGGCGCCGGCCAGGTTGTTGTGGCCGTGCACCGCGTCGACGCCGTAGATCAGCGGGATCTGGAAGCGGGTCGCCTGCGCCCTCAGCTGGAAGCCGTCGATCATCTTCGCCCAGGCCTCGGGGGTGTTGGGCGTGGGGGTCGAGCCGCCGCCGGAGAGCAGGGAGCCGAGGTCGTACGTGGCGATGTCACCGCCGTTCGCCACGGCACCGCGCTCGGCCTGGGTCATCTGGCCGGCCTTCTCCGCCAGGGACATACGGGAGAGAAGATCGGCGACGCGCTTCTTCACCGGCAACTTGGCGTTCAGATACGGCAGTCCGTGCGCGTCGACGACGATCTGCGGTGTCTCGGCCGGGGGTTTGGCGCCGGTCACCGTGAGCTTGAGGGGGATCGCCTCGGCGGGCTCGGCCGCCTTGTCCTTGAGGGTGGGGACCCGGATGGTCCGCGCGGCGCCGGAGGCCGTGCCCGCCGGGAAGGTGAGCGTGCCGGAGACCGGGCTGTAGTCCTTGCCGGGGTCGGCGCTCCCGGTGGCAGCCGTCTCGTAAGCGACGGTCACGGGCTCGTCGAGCGGGGCGGAGCCGGTGGTGGCGACGGTGACCTCGACGGTGGCCGTGTCGCCCTCACGGACCGGATAGACGGCGGAGTCGGTGGCGATGGAGGCGCGCAGGGACTGGTCGGCCTTTCCGTACAACTCGACGTCGTCCATGGCGAATCGACCGTGCACGCCGACCGGGAGCGTGACGGCGTACCCCCACATCTGCGTCAGTCCGAGGACGTGGTCGATGCCGCCGACGGGCTGGTAGTCCGTGCGGTAGACGAAGTCGGCGAAGGGGATCTCGATCTGTTTCCAGCCGCTGAAGTCGTCGGTGAAGGAGGTGGTCCAGAGTTCGGAGGCCTCGCCGTTGGCGCCGCCGTCCTTGATCTCGAAGGCGATCTTCTTCCCATTGTCCTGGCCGTCCCACCAGAAGCGGATGCCCTGGTGGGCGGACCAGTCGTGGGCCGGCTGGTTCGCGGCGAAGTCGTGGGTGAAGCCGCCGTAGCCGCTGATGTCGTACGTACCGGAGAGGACCTTGGCGCCCTCGGGGGCGTCGGTGCGGTCGGCGAGGGTGAGTGCGGGCGGGTCGTCGCTGTCGCCGCCCCAGGTGAAGATGCCCTCGGCGGGCTGGGAGGCGAAGGGGACCTCGCCCTCGAAGCGGTCGACGGGGACGGGCGGGGGATCGTCGGCCGCGTGGGCCGACGCGAGCGGCAGGAGCGCGGTCAGCAGACCGGCTGAGGCGAGCAGGGCGGTTCTTCGCATGGACCTTCCCTCGGCTCTCGTGGTTCACTCATGACTTAGCTCACGCCATGAGTTAACTAGCGCCCCGGAAACCCGTCAAGACGTCACGTCAGCACGGATTCGGGTCCAAATCCCCTCTGCAGCAGGCTTGTTGTCCCCCACGAGAAGGGCTGCGCAGCATGAGCAGAACCCCATCCGCGGTCCGGCTGCTCCTGGCCGGACTGCTCACCGCGGCGGGCTTCACCGCGGCCGTACCCCCCGCGCACGCGGCCGGCGAGCAGGTCACCGCCTGGCTGACCACCACCGACGACGACGCCGGACGCCATGTGGTCCGCGGGCTCCAGGCGCAGACGCCGTTCGCCTTCCAGTCCGGTGCCGGGGGCGGCGGCGAGAACATCACCGTCGACGAGAACACCCGCTACCAGACCTTCACCGGGGGCGGCGCGTCCTTCACGGACACCGCGGCCTGGCTGATGAACGGCAGCGGGGCGCTGTCGCAGGCGACCCGGGACGCGACCATGCGGAAGCTGTTCTCGCCGACGGACGGGATCGGGCTGTCGTTCCTGCGCAATCCGATGGGCGCCTCGGACCTGGCGCGGTACGGGTACACGTACGACGACGTGCCGGCCGGGCAGAGCGACCCCTCCCTGGCGAAGTTCTCGATCGCGCACGACCTCGCGGACGTCGTCCCGCTGACGAAGCAGGCGCTCCAGCTGAACCCGTCCCTGACGGTGATGGCCTCACCCTGGACCGCGCCGGCCTGGATGAAGGACAGCGGCTCGCTCAACGGGGGCTGGCTGAAGGCGGAGGACTACGGGGCGTACGCCTCGTACTTCGTCAAGTACCTCCAGGCGTACCGGGACCAGGGCGTGGACGTCTCGTACGTGACCCCGCAGAACGAGCCGACCTGCTGTTCCGGCTATCCGTCGATGAGCTGGAACGCGAGCGGCCTGGCGTACTTCATGAAGAGCGAGCTGCTGCCGAAGCTCCAGTCGGCGGGGCTGAGGACGAAGGTCCTGGCGCACGACTGGAACTGGGACGTCTACGACTCCTACGCCGCCCAGTCGGTCGACGACCCGGCTATCCGCAACCACCCCAACTTCGGCGGGATCGCCTGGCACGGCTACGGCGGTGACGTCGGCAAGCAGACGTCCGTCCACAACCAGTACCCCGCACTGGACGCCTTCGGCACCGAGCACTCCGGCGGCACCTGGATCGCGAACCAGCAGCGCGAGGACATGCTCAACATCGTGGACTACACCCGGAACTGGGCGAAGTCGGTGACGAAGTGGTCGCTGGCCGTGGACCAGGACAAGGGCCCCCACAACGGGGGTTGCGGCACCTGCACCGGACTGATCACCGTGCACAACGGGGACGGGCAGAGCGGGACGGTCGACTACACGGTCGAGTACTACACGATGGGCCACCTGACCAAGTTCGTACGGCCGGGCGCCCAGCGCATCGCGTCCACGGCCTCCTCCTCCGTGCCGAACGTGGCCTGGCGCAACCCGGACGGTTCGAAGGCGCTGATCGCCTACAACGACGCGTCCACCGCGAAGACCGTCACGATCAACTGGGGTTCACAGCACGCGACTTACTCGCTGCCCGGCAAGACGTCGGCCACCTTCACCTGGTCGGGCACGCAGTCGGGCGGGGGCGACCGGTCGGGAGCGTTCGTCGGGCTCGCCGGCAAGTGCCTGGACGTGGCGGGCGCGTCGAGCGCCAACGGTACGGCGGTGCAGCTCTACGACTGCAACGGCACCACGGCACAGCAGTGGACCGTGGCGGCCGACGGTTCGGTCAGGGCACTCGGCAAGTGCCTCGACGTGACGTCGGGTTCGACCGCTGACGGGGCGAAGGTGCAGTTGTACGACTGCAACGGGACCGGTGCACAACGGTGGTCGTACAACTCCTCCACCGGTGATGTCGTGAATACCGCGGCGAACAAGTGCCTCGACGTGACCGACAACTCGTCGGCGAACGGCGCACGGGCACAGATCTGGTCGTGCACCGGCGCCGCCAACCAGAAGTGGCAGTTGCAGTAGCTCGGTCGGGGAGGGCGGGGGCACATGAGACGTGCGGGAGCGTCGGTGGTCGGCGCGGTGGCGGGGGTTCTGCTGCTGGGTGGGTGCAGTCCTGCGGAACTGCCGCTCGCCGCTGTGACCCTGGACGCGGCAGGGGAGCCGGTGGTGATCGTCCGGCCGTGCGGCGACGATCGCATCGGTCCGGCTCGGCTGGACAGCGGACCGATGCGGGGCGAGGACCCGGCCCGGGATCCTGGCACCTCCTGGTGGCAGACGTCCGACGCCCGCATCGGCTCGACCACGTTCCGTCTGTTCTCCCCGCCCGGTTCCTTCGAGGCGGAGAAGTCCGGCGTCCAGAAGATGCTGCCCGACCGCTGGTACTCCGTGCACATCTTCGGCGGCCGCGGAGGCTTCGACGACTACAACGTCAGTGTCTCCTTCTCCCCCGATGACCTGGCCCGGCTGAAGCCCGGCCAGGTCTGGGCCGACGGCCGGGCCATGAGCCGGGACGAGTTCGGCGACCTCGTGGGTGACCAGTGCTGAGGCGGCGAACCTGCGCCGTGGTGGGGTCGTCGCCGGGGCTCTGCTGCTCAGCGGGTGTGCCGCCGTCGATCTGCCGCTCGCCGGGGTTCGGATGGGGGCGGACGGGGTGCCGTACGCGCTGCTCCGGCCCTGTGGGAGCGACAGCTACCGGACGCCGTCGCTCGACGGGTGGGCGAAGGGGGCCGAGGACGGGCCCGCCACCACCGGGTGGGACGTGCGGAAGGAGGAGCTGAGCGGCAACGCCCGGTTCCCGTTGTTCTCGCCGCCTCACTCCTGGCGGGCCCGGCACCGGGGGGCGCAGCGGCTGCTGCCGGAGCACCGGTACTCGCTGGCCTTCGGCCACTACGTCACCGGCGACTCCTACAACGGGGTCGTCGAGTTCACCACCGCGGAGATCGCCCGGCTGAAGCCCGGCCAGGTCTGGGCCGACGGCCGGGCTATGAGCCCCGGCGAGTTCGAGAGGCTCGCCGAGGACTCCTGCTGAGCGCCGGTTACTGGGCGGGCTCCACGCCGGCCCGCAGCAGGCCGTAGGTGTAGGCGTCCTCCAGGGCCTGCCAGGAGGCGGCGATGACGTTCTCCGCGACACCCACCGTGGACCACTCGCCGGAGCCGTCGGAGGTGGCGATCAGCACCCGGGTGGTGGACTGGGTGCCGTGCACGCCCTCCAGGATGCGGACCTTGTAGTCGACGAGGTCGAGCTTGGCCAGCTGGGGGTAGATCTTCTCCAGGGCGACGCGCAGGGACCGGTCCAGGGCGTTGACCGGGCCGTTGCCCTCCGCCGTGGCGACGATGCGCTCGCTCTTGGCCCAGAGCTTGACCGTGGCCTCGTTGGCGTGGGTGCCGTCGGGGCGGTCCTCGACGATGGCGCGCCAGGACTCGACCTCGAAGTACTTCAGGGGCTTGCCCTCGACCTCGGCGCGGAGCAGGAGTTCGAAGGAGGCGTCCGCCGCCTCGTACGTGTAGCCCTGGAGCTCGCGCTCCTTCACGCGCTCGACTACCCGGCCGACCAGTTCGCGGTCGCCACCCAGGTCGATGCCCAGCTCCTTGCCCTTGAGCTCGACCGAGGCGCGGCCCGCCATGTCGGAGACCAGCATCCGCATGGTGTTGCCGACCTGCTCGGGGTCGATGTGCTGGTACAGGTCCGGGTCGACCTTGATCGCGGAGGCGTGCAGGCCCGCCTTGTGGGCGAACGCGGAGACACCCACGTACGGCTGATGGGTGGAGGGAGTGAGGTTGACGACCTCGGCGATGGCGTGCGAGATGCGCGTCATCTCACGGAGCCGGCCCTCCGGCAGGACCTTCTTGCCGTACTTCAGCTCCAGCGCCGCCACGACCGGGAAGAGGTTGGCGTTGCCGACGCGCTCGCCGTAGCCGTTCGCCGTGCACTGCACATGGGTCGCGCCCGCGTCCACCGCCGCGAGGGTGTTGGCCACCGCGCAACCGGTGTCGTCCTGGGCGTGGATGCCGAGCCGGGCGCCGGTGTCCGCGAGGACCGTCGAGACCACGGCCTGGACCTGGGCCGGCAGCATGCCGCCGTTGGTGTCGCAGAGGATGACCACGTCCGCGCCGGCCTCCGAGGCCGCCCGGACGACCGCCTTCGCGTACTCCGGGTTCGCCCGGTAGCCGTCGAAGAAGTGCTCGCAGTCGACGAAGACCCGGCGGCCCTGCTCGCGCAGGTGGGACACGGTGTCCCGGACCATCTCCAGGTTCTCGTCGAGCGTGGTGCGCAGCGCCAGTTCCACATGCCGGTCGTGCGACTTGGCGACCAGGGTGATCACCGGGGCGCCGGACTCCAGCAGCGCCTTGACCTGCGGGTCGTCCGCGGCCTTCGCGCCCGCCCGGCGGGTGGCGCCGAAGGCGACCAGCTGGGCGTTCTTGAAGTCGATCTCCTGCTGGGCGCGGGCGAAGAACTCGGTGTCCCGCGGGTTGGCCCCGGGCCAGCCGCCCTCGATGAAGCCCACGCCGAAGTCGTCCAGGTGCCGTGCGATGGCGAGCTTGTCCGCGACGGTGAGGTTGATGCCCTCGCGCTGAGCGCCGTCGCGCAGCGTGGTGTCGAAGACGTGGAACGAATCGTCGAGCTCGCTGGTTGCGGTCATGGTCTCAAGGCTCCTGTGTTGAATCTCGGTCTTACCGGAATGACCGGCTCCACCGTCCCTCCATACTCCCTCGCGCTCCGCTCCCGACTGAAGGTGGGCCAGGAAAACGAAAAAACCCCTCGCGGGTGCGAGAGGTCTGCGCGCGGGTCTAGGACGACGGTGGCCACCCGTACCTGGTCGTACGTGGTGGTCACTGCGGACCGGCGCGCCTGCTGCCAATAATCATGGCGAACGTGAGCACGGGGGCAGTCTGGCACAGCCCCGCCCCCGGCTCACGGGGTGTCTCAGGATGCGGTACGTACGAAGCGTCCCGCTCGTCTCTCATGTCCCGTTCGGGCGTCAGACATCGGGGGTGAGCAGGGCGTCCGCGACGAACTCGCGCACATGGGTCATGACCTGTTCCCGGTCCGTGCCGCGCAGCCCGACCGCGACATGGATGGAGAAGCCGTCGAGCAGGGCGCGCAGCCGGGCGGCGAAGCGGTCGGCGTCGACGGGGCGGAACTCGCCGCGGGAGACGCCCTCCGCGATCAGGGCAACCAGGTCGCGGTGCCAGGCGCCCTCGATGGCGGCCTGGCGGTCGCGGGCGTCGGCGTCGGCGGCAGCGCTCTGCGAGCGGTTCCAGACCTCCAGCCACAGGGTCCAGTGCGGGTCGCGGTGGCCGTCGGGGACGTACAGGTCCACATAGGCGTCCAGGCGCTCGCGGGCCGGGGCCCCGCGCATGAGCAGTCGGCCGCGCTCGGCGCCCAGTCTGCCCTCGCTCCACTCCAGGGTCTGGAGCAGGAGTTCGTCCTTGGAGCGGAAGTAGTACAGGAGATGGCCGCTGCTCATGCCGACCGCACGCCCCAGCGCCGCCATGGTGAGCTTCTCCAGACCGCGCTCGGCGATCATGTCCATGGCGGCGGCGAGGACCTCCTCGCGCGGCGGCGCGTTCTTGCGCGCACGGGCCGCACCGGCCATCTGCTGCTCCTGTGCTGTCAGACCTTGGGCTGCTGCTGGGTGATGCAGTGGATGCCACCGCCACCGGAGAAGATCGTACGGGCGTCCACGAGTGTCACCGTCCGCTCCGGGAAGAGACGGCGGAAGATGCCGGCGGCCTGCTCGTCGCGCGGGTCGTCGAAGGCGCAGAGCACGACGCCGCCGTTGCAGAGGTAGTGGTTGATGTAGGAGTAGTCGGCCCAGTGGCCGTCGGCCTCCAGGACGGTCGGGGCGGCCACCTCGACGACCTCCAGCCGGCGGCCGCGCGCGTCCGTCTGGGCGCGCAGGATGCCGATGGCCTCCTTGGTCACCTCGTGGTCGGGGTGCGCCGGGTCCGGCTGGTGGTGGGCGACGACGACGCCCGGGCCGGCGAACGCGGCGACGATGTCGACATGGCCGAGGGTGCCGAAACCGTGCGGGGGATAGTCGCCGGTGAGACCGCGGGGCAGCCAGATCGCCTTGCGGGTGCCGAGGTGGGCGTGGATCTCGGCCTCCACCTCCTCGCGCGACCAGCCCGGGTTGCGCTCGGGACCGAGCTGGACCGTATGGGTCAGCAGCACCGTCCCCTCGCCGTCGACATGGATCGCGCCGCCCTCGTTGACCAGCCGCGAGGCGTACGTCCGCGCCCCCGCGAGGTCGGAGACGAACGAGGCGATCTTCGCGTCGTGCTCCCAGCGGGCCCAGCTCTGGGCGCCCCAGCCGTTGAACGTCCAGTCCACGGCGGCGAGTCCGCCGCTGCCGTCGGTCAGGAAGGTGGGCCCGATGTCGCGCATCCAGGCGTCGTCGAGGTCGCGCTCCACGGTGTCGACGTCCGGGCCGAGCAGAGTGCGGGCCTCGGCGGACTGTCCGGGGCCGCACACGACCGTCACCGGTTCGAAGCGGCGGACGGTACGGGCGACCGACGCCCAGGCGGCGCGGGAGGCGACGAGGTCGTCCGGGTCGTCGAAGGTGGGGTTGGGGCCCGGCCACGCCATCCAGGTGCGCTCGTGCGGGGTCCACTCGGCGGGCATGCGGAAGCCGTCGGCTGCGGGGGTGGTCATGGCGCGGGTCCTTAGAGGAAGTAGAGACGGTTGAGGGAGACCGAGTCGGCGGGTTCCGAGCGGAGCGGATCGCCGTCGAGGGTGACCAGGCCGGTGCGCCCGTCCACGTCGACGGTTCCGGTACGGGAGTTGAGGCGCAGGTCGGCGGGGCCGATGCCCCGGGTGCCGCGGACGGCGACCCTCCTTCTGCGCGTCGGCATCGAGTCGTTGCCCTGGTCGGCGGCGGCCCGGGCGACGAAGGCGACGGAGAGGTCGGCGGGTGTGGCGCCGTGCGCCCCGAACTGCGGGCCCAGCACCAGCGGTTCGCAGGTGTCGGTGGCCGCGTTGGGGTCGCCGGTCACGCCGTACGCCGGGAACCCGGACTTGAGGACGAGCTGCGGCTTGGCACCGAAGAACTCCGGGCGCCACAGCACGATGTCGGCGAGCTTGCCGGCCTCGATCGAGCCGACCTCATGGGCGAGGCCGTGCGCGAGGGCGGGGTTGATGGTCAGCTTGGCGAGGTAGCGCAGCACGCGGGCGTTGTCGTCGCCCTCGCCGTCGCCCTGGATCGGGCCCAGCTCGGCCTTCATCTTCCCGGCCATCGCGAAGGTACGGCGCACCGTCTCCCCCGCCCGGCCCATGCCCTGCGCGTCCGACGAGGTGATCCCGATCGCGCCCAGGTCGTGCAGCACGTCCTCGGCGCCCATGGTCCCGGCGCGGATGCGGTCCCGGGCCATGGCGGCGTCGCCGGGCAGGTCGGTCTTCAGGTCGTGGACGGAGACGATCATGCCGTAGTGCTCGGCGACCGCGTCCCGGCCGAAGGGCAGGGTCGGGTTGGTGGAGGAGCCGATGACGTTCGGCACGCCCGCCATCTTCAGCACGTTCGGCACATGTCCGCCGCCGCAGCCCTCGATGTGGAAGGCGTGGATCGTACGTCCCTCCAGGACGCGCAGGGTGTCCTCGACGGACAGGCACTCGTTCAGTCCGTCGCTGTGCAGGGCGACCTGGACGTCGTGCTCCTCGGCGACCCGCAGCGCCGTGTCCAGGGCGCGGGTGTGGGCGCCCATGTCCTCGTGCACCTTGAAGCCGGACGCGCCGCCCTCGGCGAGGGCCTCGACGAGGGGCGCGGAGCGGGACGAGGACCCGCGGCCCAGGAACCCGATGTTCACCGGCCAGGCGTCGAAGGCGTTGAACGCGTGCCGCAGCGCCCACGGCGAGTTGACCCCGACCCCCCACACCGGCCCGAACTCCTGCCCGATGATCGTGGTCACGCCGGAGGCCAGCGAGGCCTCCATGACGCGCGGGGACAGCAGATGGACATGCGTGTCGACGGCACCGGCGGTGGCGATCAGCCCCTCGCCGGACACGATGGACGTACCCGTGCCGACGACGACGTCGACCCCGTCGAGGGTGTCGGGGTTCCCGGCCCGTCCGATCGCGCAGATGCGCCCCTCGCGGATGCCGATGGAGACCTTCCGGATGCCCTGCGCCGCGTCGATCACGACGACGTTGCTGATCACCACGTCACAGGTGTCGCGGACGGCGGCGGCCTTGAGGTGCAGCCCGTCCCGGGCGGTCTTGCCGAAACCGGCCAGGAACTCGTCGCCGTAGTGCTGGGCGTCGGACTCCACCCGGACGGTGAGCCCCGAGTCCCCGAGGCGGATCCGGTCGCCGGCCCGGGGGCCGTGGGTGGCGGCGTACTCGTACGGATTCACCGCTGCGCTCCCAGGTATCCGCAGGCGGCGGCCCTGCGCAGGGCCTCTTCCCGGGCGCCCGGCGCGTCCAGCGGCCCGTCGACGAGCCCGGCGAAGCCGATCGCGATCCGCTCGCCCCCGATCGGCACGAGGCCGACCTCGACGCTCTCCCCCGGCCCGAACCGCACCGACGACCCGGCGGGTACGGCGAGCCGCATCCCGTAGGCGGCGGCGCGGGCGAAGTCGAGCCGCGGGTTGGCCTCGAAGAAGTGGAAGTGGGAGGTGACGGAGACGGGCACGGTCGCGGTGTTGGTGACCGTCAGCCGTACCGCCGGCTCGGGCTCGGTGTGCTCGGGCCCCGGAAGCAGCGCGCCCGGCGCGTCCTCGCCCAGCCCGCCCCCGATCGGGTCGGAGACGATCGCGAGCCGTGAGCCGTCGTCGAAGACGGCCTCGACATGGACCTCGGTGACGACGTCGGCGACGCCGGGCAGGACATCGGCCGGGCCGAGGACCGCGCGGCCGCGCTCGACGGCCTCGGCGAGCCTGGCGCCGTCCCGGGCGGCCTCGCAGACGGTGTCCGCGATGAGCGCGGTGGCCTCCGGCACGTTCAGCCGCAGTCCGCGGGCGCGGCGGGCGCGGGCCAGCTCGGCGGCTCCGAAGAGCAGCAGCCGGTCACGTTCCGTCGGGGTCAGTCTCATGACGCGGCACCTCCTTGCTTCCAGCAGATTAGAGCATCACTCTAAACCGAGGTTGCCGCTATCAGAAGCACCGGAGCATGAGGCCAAGCGCACCACATTGAACGTCGCTCAAACCACCGGATGAGGAGCGGGTCGCCGTCAGCCCGCCTCCAGCCCCGGCAGGAAGCGGTCGGCGCCGAACGCGGGCTTCAGGTCCGTGAACCAGGTCGCGCCCTCGTCGTAGGCCGCGAAGAACGGGCGGTCGACCAGGTCCGGGTCGCGGGCCTGGATCAGATGCAGGACGAAGACCTTCTCGCCCGCCACCTCGGCGATGCCGTCCACGCAGACCTTGCCGGGCATCGCCGACATGACCGGGCCGCGGACGGTGCGGGCGAGGCCCGAGACGCGGGCGTAGGCGTCGCGGAAGATGGTGTACCCGCGCGCCAGCGGCACCCCGAACCAGCCCTGCGGGCCCGTGTCCCGCTCCACGAACTGGTAGTACGGCACCGCGCCCAGCGAGGTCGTCTCCTCCCACAGCTCGGCCCAGGCGTCCGCGCTGTCGTTGATCCCGGCCACCAGCGGCCCCTGGCAGCGGATCACCGCGCCCGTGTCCCGCACCCGGCGCATCGCCTCCCGCACCACGGGCGGGCGGAGCTCCTGCGGGTGCGTGAAGTGGGCCATGAGCGCGAGGGTCCGGCCGCTCGCCACCACCTTCTCGAACAGCCGCAGCAGTTCGTCGGCGTCCCGGTCGGTCGTGAAGCGGTACGGCCAGAAGGCGAGCGACTTGGTGCCGATCCGCACCGAGCGGACCGTGTCGATCTCCAGCAGCGGCTCGACGTAGCGGCGCAGCACCTCCGTGCTCATCACCAGCGGGTCGCCGCCGGTGATCAGCGCGCTGGCGACCTCGGGGTGGGCGCGCAGATATTCGCTCGTGGCGGCGATGTCGTCAGTGGCGATGCGCAGGTCGGCCTCGCCGACGAACTGCGGCCAGCGGAAGCAGTAGGTGCAGTAGGCGTGGCAGGTCTGGCCCTGGCGCGGGAAGACCAGGACCGTCTCCGGGTACTTGTGCTGGAGGCCCGTGAGGCGGCGGCCCTCGTGCACGGGGACGTTGGCGTCCAGTTGCCCGGAGGGGTGCGGGTTGAGCCGCATCCGGATCTCGTGGGCCGCGCGCTGCACCTCGCCCATGGGCGCCTGACGGGCGAGCAGGTCGGCCATCGTGCGGACATCGGGCGCGGGCAGCATCCCGGACTGCGGGAAGGTCAGCCGGAAGATCGGGTCGTCGGGCACGGCCGACCAGTCGATCAGCTCGTCGACGACATAGCTGTTCGTACGGAACGGCAGGACCGCCGCCACCGCGCGCAGGGCGAGCCGGTCGGCGGGCAGCAGGGACACCCGCTGCTGGAGCAGTGCGTCCAGGTCACGGGGGGTGAAGGCGCGGAAGCGGGGGCTCGTGCGCGGTGCGGGGTGGTGCGCTGAACTCATCTTTTGCCGGGGCCCTCTATTCCGTGACCAGGACCGGGGGCCGCAACTCGACGAAGGCGGCCGCCGACGCATCGTACTTCTCCGCGAAGTGCTGGATGAGCCGTCCGTGCAGCTCGCTCTCGTCGTCGACGACGATCACCTCATGGGCCTCCGCCCTGCTCAGCGCCTGGCTGTACGCGGTGAGTTGGTCGAGCCGGCGCCGGGCGAGATAGGTGACGAGGTCGGGGGCGGCGACGTACAGGCTGTCGTCGAGGAACACGAAGCGGCAGGTGAACTCCCGGCGCCCGTCGGTGGCGTCGACGACCGTGACGGGAAGATGGGTGAACCGCTCCATCGGCTGGCCCTGCTGCCACAGTTCCTCGAAGCGCTGCTCCACGAAGGTGCCGAGCGGCGAGCGGACCGCGACCTCCAGCTGGACGCCCTCCCCGGAGAGCCTGCCGACGGTGAGGAAGGAGACCAGACAGCGCTCGTCCCAGCGGTAGAGCGTGACGCCGGGGGACGTCGAGCACAGCCGTACCTCCAGCAGTTGCCGGGAGGTGTCGTCCAGCCGGCGCGCGAACTCGTCCAGGGTGCGCAGGTTGCGCATGATGTCGCGGCGGATGTCGGCGCTCTGCTCGCCCAGCTCCCGGCCGCGCAGGATGACGGCGAGGGAGTCCGGGTCGAGCAGCAGGATCTGGACGCGGGCGCCGCTCGCGGTGGCGGACCTGACTCCCCTGAAGAGGCGCTCGGAGAACTGCGGGCCGAACAGGTTGGAGAAGGTGTCCAGCACCTTCACGTTCGAGGTCGACCTGTACACCTGTGCGGCGAACCACTCGTAGTCCAGCCGGGTGTGCTCGCGGACGCGGCCCTCCTGGGCCCGGGATATCAGCGGGCCGATGACGAACACCGTGACGGCGACGCCGACGATGTCGGTGCCGAGGTTGAGGGCGAGGTTCTGCCCGTAGTTGTCCATCGTCGAGGCCCGCCACAGCAACAGGCCCGCGACGGCGGTCAGCAGCGCCAGCACGGTGAGGCTCTGCGGTCGGCGCGGGGTCTGTAACGTCCGCATCAGCCACCGCAGTCGTGGCATCGGCGACCGTCCGCTCACGCGTGCTCCCTCCCCCGTGGACTCAGGAGATACCCGCACGGGGGAGGTGATACGCGTCGAACAAACGGTTGGGGTTCGCTCAGCCCAGCGGGTGCATCCAGCCGTGCTTGTCCTCGGCGATGCCGCGCTGGATGTCGAGGAGGGCCTGGCGGAGCCTGAGGGTGACCTCGCCGGGCTCGCCGTCGGACTGCTTCCACTCGGCGCCGGCCCGCTTGACCGTGCCGACCGGGGTGATGACGGCGGCGGTGCCGCAGGCGAAGACCTCGGTCAGGGTGCCGTTCTCGGAGTCCGTCTGCCACTGGTCGATGGAGACGCGGGCCTCCTCGGAGGCGTAGCCGAGGTCACGGGCGACGGTCAGCAGGGAGTCACGGGTGACGCCCTCCAGGATGGAGCCGGTGAGGGTGGGGGTGACGATCCGGTCGCCGTACACGAAGTACAGGTTCATGCCGCCGAGTTCCTCGACCCACTTGTGCTCGACCGCGTCGAGGTAGCAGACCTGGTCGCAGCCCTGGGCGGCGGCCTCGGCCTGGGCGAGCAGGGAGGCCGCGTAGTTACCGCCCGTCTTGGCGTCGCCCATGCCGCCGGGGACGGCGCGGACGCGGTCCTCGGACGCCCAGATGGAGACCGGCTTCACCCCGCCCGGGAAGTAGGCGCCGGCCGGGGAGGCGATGACGATGAAGAGGTACTCGTTGGCGGGCTTCACGCCCAGGCCGACCTCGGTCGCGATCATGAACGGGCGCAGATAGAGGGACTCCTCGCCGCCGTGCGCGGGCACCCAGCCCTTGTCCTGCTGGACCAGGGCGTCGCAGGCCTCGATGAACGTCTCGACCGGCAGCTCGGGCATGGCCAGGCGCTTGGCGGAACGCTGGAAACGCCTGGCGTTCTGGTCCGGGCGGAAGGTGGCGACCGAGCCGTCGGGGCGGCGGTAGGCCTTCAGTCCCTCGAAGATCTCCTGGGCGTAGTGCAGGACATTGGTCGCCGGGTCGAGGGGGATCGGCGCGTACGGAACGAGCTGGCCGTCGTGCCAGCCCCGGCCCTCGGTCCACTTGATGGTCACCATGTGGTCGGTGAAGTGGCGGCCGAAGCCGGGGCTGGCCAGGATCGCCTCCCGCTCGGCGGTGGGCAGCGGGTGAGCGGAGGGCTTGAGCTCGATCGTGGGCGTCGTCATGGGTGCTTTGTCCTTCACCGGTTGTAGTGACGGGCCGCGCTCACGCCCGCACGGCCGGTGGCCAGTGTTAGGACGTCCGAGCATTCCCTCATACCGCGGCTCCGTGTTCGATTATCGCCCGGGGGCGACGGCGGAAGGAATCGGGGTGAATGCGGCCCAGGGGTCGATGGTGGCACCCGGCGGGGACATGGGGAAGCCGCCGGGTGCTGGAGTGACCCGGCGGCTTCGAATGGTTTCGAGTGGCGCGGGTCAGCCGGCTACTCGTACGGAGAGGGCGTCGCCGATCTCGGACGTGCTGCGGGCGGACAGCCGGCCGCGCTCCGCGAGGTCGGCGGAGACGGCGTCCTCGATGCGGGCGGCCTCCGTCTCGTAGCCGAGGTGGCGCAGCAGGAGGGCGACGGACAGGACCGTGGCGGAGGGGTCGGCCTTGCCCTGGCCGGCGATGTCCGGGGCCGAGCCGTGCACCGGCTCGAACATGGACGGGAACTCGCCGCCCGGGTTGATGTTGCCGGAGGCGGCGACGCCGATACCGCCGGAGACGGCCGCGGCGAGGTCGGTGATGATGTCGCCGAAGAGGTTGTCGGTGACGATGACGTCGAACCGCTCGGGCTGGGTGACGAGGTAGATCGTCGCGGCGTCGACGTGGATGTACTCGGTGGTGACCTCGGGGTACTCCGCGGCCACCGCGTTGAAGATGTTCGTCCACAGGTGCCCGGCGAAGGTCAGCACGTTGTTCTTGTGGACCAGCGTGAGCTTCTTGCGCGGGCGGGCCTGGGCACGGGCGAAGGCGTCGCGGACCACGCGCTCGACACCGAAGGCCGTGTTCACGGAGACCTCGGTGGCGACCTCGTGCGGCGTGCCCTTGCGGATGGTGCCGCCATTGCCCGTGTAGGGGCCCTCGGTGCCCTCGCGGACGACGACGAAGTCGATCTCCGGCTGGCCGGCCAGCGGGGTGGCGACGCCGGGGAGGAGCTTCGACGGACGCAGGTTGACGTGGTGGTCGAAGGCGAAGCGGAGCTTGAGCAGGAAGCCGCGCTCCAGCACGCCGGACGGGACCGACGGGTCGCCGATGGCGCCGAGCAGGATGGCGTCGTGCTGCTTCAGCGCGTCGAGGTCGGCGTCGGTGAGGGTCTCACCGGTGGCGTGGTAGCGCCTGGCGCCGAAGTCGTACTCCTTGGTCTCCAGCTTCACATCCTGCGGAAGGACGGCGGAGAGGACCTTGAGGCCTTCGGCCACGACTTCCTGGCCGATGCCGTCACCGGGGATCACTGCGAGATTGATGCTGCGAGACATGCCCGGCACCCTACTCCTCGTCCCATGGGATGACATGGGCTGTCCGCCATCCGGACACTCCGAAAGGGGGACGGCGTCATCCCGTTGGCTGGCGTTCACCCGTACGTGCAGCGGGCGTTGGCGTTCGCTGGGAAGTTCACCTGCATGGAAACCCCCGACGTCGGCATTCCGCCGCAGCTGGCCTGCCGGATGAGCATGGCCGAGCAGTACGAGTACGTGCACACCCGGCTCACCCGGCGCCGCACGCTGGTGACGGCGGGCGCGGTGGCGGGCGGGCTGCTGGCCGGCTGCTCGACGGGGTCCGGCAGCGCGACGGCGAGCGCGGCGCCGGCCACGGCGACCTCCCGGGTCCGCGGTTCCGCGATCCGTCCGTTCGGCCGCCATCTCGCCTTCGGTTCGGACCCGAAGACCCGGATGCGGATCTCCTGGCAGGTGCCGTTCGCGGTCAGGAAGCCGTTCGTACGGGTCGGGTTGCGCCCCGACGACCTGGGCCGCCGCATCGAGGCCGAGGTACGCGCCCTGCACACGCCGGGCGTGCAGGGGGTGCGCTCGGCGGTCGACCAGTACTACGTGCACGCGGCCCTGGACGGTCTGAAGCCCGGCACCACGTACTACTACGGCGTCGGCCACGACGGCTGGGACCCGGTCTCCCCCGCCCACCGCTCGACGATCGCCTCCTTCCGCACGGCCCCCGCGAGCCCGGAGCGGTTCGTCTTCACCGCCTTCGGCGACCAGGGCGTGGGCACGGGCGCGAGCGCCAACGACGATCTGCTGCTGCGCCAGAAGCCGGCGTTCCATCTGCACGCGGGTGACATCTGCTACGCGGACGTCAACGGCGCGGGCAAGAAGTCGGACGGGTACGACCCGCGGTTCTGGGACCTGTTCCTGAAGCAGACCGAGTCGGTGGCGAGGTCGGTGCCGTGGATGGTGACCACCGGCAACCACGACATGGAGGCCTGGTACTCACCGGAGGGCTACGGCGGCCAGGTGTCCCGCTTCTCCCTGCCGGACAGCGGCTTCGACCCGCACCACGCGCCGGGCGTGTACGCGTTCACCTACGGCAACGTCGGCTTCGTGGCGCTGGACGCCAACGACGTGTCGTACGAGATCCCCGCCAACCTCGGGTTCACCCAGGGCCGGCAGACGCGGTGGCTGGACCGGAAGCTCGGTGAGCTGCGGGCGGCGAAGGGGGTCGACTTCGTGGTCGTCTTCTTCCACCACTGCGCGTACTCGACCTCCCAGCACGCCTCCGACGGCGGCGTCCGCGCGGAGTGGCTGCCGCTGTTCGCCAAGCACCAGGTGGACCTGGTGATCAACGGGCACAACCATGTGTACGAGCGGACGGACGCGATCAGGAAGGGCGAGGTCGGCCGGACCGTGCCGATCGGCGCGTCGACGGATCCCACGCGCGACGGGATCGTGTACGTGACCGCGGGCGGCGGCGGGCGGAACCTCTACTCGTTCCCCTCGGGGGTCAAGGACAGCTACGAGGGGCACGTCACCCGGCACGACGCGGTGAAGACCTTCCACTGGACCAAGTCCCACGGTCCCAGCGCGGAGTCGGTGGAGTGGTCGAGGGCGCGGTACACCGGCTTCTCCTTCCTCTCGGTGGAGGCGGAGGCGGGTACGACCCCGAGGCTGAAGGTGTCGGCGCTGGCGCAGAACGGGAAGCGGATCGACCACTTCGAGGTGCGGCGCGGCGGATGAGACCACCACGCCACACCCCGATCGGGTGCGGCTCCCGGCTGTGGGGTGTGGCACGAGCCACCCGAGCGGGCGAGTGGCACGTGTAACACGTGAGGTGTGCGGCTCCGTGCGGCTCAGTGGCCGGTCTCGCCGCCGTTGTCACGGCGGTCGAGGGCGCGCTGGAGCGCGGCGGCGGCGTTCTTGCGGTCGGACTCGCTCGTGCGGGTCACGTGGCGGACTCGGCGGCGGACGGTCGTCTCGGCCATGGGAAATCGACTCCTTCGACGAACGTGGAGTTCGGCAGGGGGATACGAGACGCCGGAAGGGGCGGGGAGCGGTGCCGCAGGGGTTGCCTGCACGGGGCCCGGCTCACGACCGCCATTCGCTTGGTCGAGCGAGACGTTCGGCTTCTACAAAACTAAGCGAGGGACGCGCTTCTGTCTCCACAATTACTCGGACTTCCTACTATCTGAGACGGCGGATTGCGTCACACCGCCGTGAGCTGGGCTTTCACCCCGTGTGGAAGGCAGGACCCGCTACTCCTGTCAGAGCACGTCCCCGTCACGCCAGTCGAAGACCAGTTCCTGGCCGGGGTCGAGCGGACCGGCGAGCGCGGGGCGCAGATGGACGCTCCCTTCCTCCTCCGGCAGATGGACGATGCCGTCCGGGGAGAGCGCGCAGACACGGCCGGTCCAGGGCCGCCAGCCACGGGCCGCGTAGAGCCGGGCGCCGTCGTCGCTCGCGGACAGCGCGCCGAGGTCGTAGGCCCGGTCGACGAACCGCTCCAGCGCCTCCATCACCCGCCCGCCCAGCCCGGTTCGGCGCACCTCGGGCCGCACCCCGACGGCCTCGACGTACCCGACCCGCAGCCAGCGCCCGCGATGCCGGGCACGACGCATCACCACCGAACCGTGGGCGACGAGCCCGGAGCCGTCGTGCACCAGGGCGTGCACACCGCCGAGCCCGTGCTCGAAGTCCTCGTCCCCGAACTCACCGCCGAAGGCGTCGTCGAGGAGGGCACGAACGGCACGGAGTTCGGCGGGGGTGAGCTCGGCCGTGTGGGCGGTGCGCAGACGGGGGGTCATGGATCGAGTATCCCCGTCGTACGTGCCGGGAATTGGAGACGGGCCGGGGAGCCTGCTCGGGGGGGTCAGGCTTCCCGGCCCGTGTTCGGGAGGGCTGGTCAGCCCATGTGCGGGTAGGAGTAGTCGGTCGGCGCGACCAGCGTCTCCTTGATGGCGCGGGTCAGGGTCCAGCGCAGCAGGTTCTGCGGGGCGCCGGCCTTGTCGTTGGTGCCGGAGGAGCGGCCGCCGCCGAAGGGCTGCTGGCCGACGACGGCGCCGGTCGACTTGTCGTTGATGTAGAAGTTGCCCGCCGCGTAGCGGAGCTTCTCCATCGTGTACGCGGCCGCCGCACGGTCGTTGGAGATGACCGAGCCGGTCAGGGCGTAGTCGGACACCGACTCCATCTGGGTCAGCATCTCGTCGTACTGGTCGTCCTCGTAGACGTAGACGCCGAGGAACGGGCCGAAGTACTCGGTGCGGAACACCTCGTTGGCCGGGTCGGTGCACTCGACGACGGTCGGGCGGACGAAGTAGCCGACCGAGTCGTCGTAGGAGCCGCCCGCGACGATCGTGCAGGTCGGGTCCTCCTTGGCGCGGTCGATCGCGGCCTTGTTCTTGGCGAAGGCACGGTCGTCGATCACGGCGCCGATGAAGTTCGACAGGTCGGTGACGTCACCCATGGTCAGGTAGTCGACCTCGGCCGCGAACTCCTCCTTGAAGCCCGAGTTCCAGATGGAGGCCGGGATGTAGGCGCGGGAGGTGGCCGAGCACTTCTGGCCCTGGTACTCGAAGGCACCGCGGGTCAGGGCGGTCTTCAGGACGGCGCGGTCGGCGCTCGGGTGGGCGACCAGGAAGTCCTTGCCGCCGGTCTCGCCGACCAGACGTGGGTAGGAGCGGTACTTCTCGATGTTGTTGCCGACCGTCTTCCACAGGTACTGGAAGGTCCTGGTCGAGCCGGTGAAGTGGATGCCCGCGAGGTCACGGTGTTCCAGGGCGACCTTGGAGACCTCGATGCCGTCACCGGTGACGAGGTTGATGACGCCCTTGGGCAGACCGGCCTCCTCCAGCAGCTGCATGAGCAGCACGGCGGCGTGGGTCTGCGTCGGGGACGGCTTCCAGACCACCACGTTGCCCATCAGAGCGGGCGCGGTGGGCAGGTTGCCTGCGATCGCGCTGAAGTTGAACGGCGTGATCGCGTAGACGAAGCCCTCCAGCGGGCGGTGGTCCAGACGGTTCCAGACGCCCGGGGAGTTGGCCGGGGGCTGCTCGGCCAGGATCTGGCGGGCGTAGTGGACGTTGAAGCGCCAGAAGTCGATCAGCTCACAGGGGCTGTCG
Source organism: Streptomyces sp. NPDC050625 (assembly GCF_040654755.1). NCBI lineage: Bacteria > Bacillati > Actinomycetota > Actinomycetes > Kitasatosporales > Streptomycetaceae > Streptomyces > Streptomyces sp. NPDC050625. Next base: position 46,092 of record NZ_JBFAIQ010000033.1, on the reverse strand, counting down.
ATCTCGGCCTGCTGGGCGGTCTTGGACTGGCCGAGCATGGTGGAGGCGGCGATGGTCTCGCGCCAGGGGCCGGCCAGCAGCTCGGCGGCGCGCAGGATGATCGCCGCGCGGTCGTCGAAGGACATCGCGCGCCAGGCAGGCGCGGCCGCGAGGGCGGCGTCGATGGCGTCCTGCGCGTCCTGCTGGGTGGCGTTGCGGAGCGTGCCGATGACGGCCTTGTGGTTGTGCGGCTGGACGACCTGGAAGGCCTCGCCGCCGCCCATCCGCTTCTCCCCGCCGATGGTCATCGGCAGCTCGATCGGGTTCTCGGCCAGCTCCTTGAGCTTGGCCTCCAGCCGGGCACGCTCGGGCGAGCCGGGGGCGTAGCCGTGCACCGGCTCGTTGACGGGGGTGGGGACCTGGGTCACAGCGTCCATGAGATCCGTAACTCCTTGATCTTGAGCGGGTGTTCGGGTTCAGCCCTTGCTGACCATCGAGCGGAGGAAGAACCGGAGGTTGGCCGGCTTCTCCGCGAGGCGGCGCATGAAGTAGCCGTACCAGTCGGTTCCGTAGGCGGTGTAGACGCGCATGCGGTGGCCCTCGGCGGCCAGGCGCAGGTGCTCGTCGCTGCGGATGCCGTAGAGCATCTGGAACTCGTACTCGTCCATCTTGCGCCCGGCCTGGTGGGCGAGCTCCTGCGCGATGGAGATCAGCCGGGGGTCGTGGGAGCCGATCATCGGGTACCCCTCGCCCTCCATCAGAGTCTTCAGGATGCGGACGTACGCCTTGTCGATCTCGTGCTTCTGCTGGTACGCGACCTCGGCGGGCTCCTTGTACGCGCCCTTCACGAGCCGTACCCGGCTGCCGGCCGCGGCGAGGCGGCGGGCGTCGGCCTCGGTGCGGAAGAGGTAGGCCTGGATGACGCAGCCGGTCTGCGGGTGGTCCTTCCGCAGCTCCTCGTGGATGGCGAACATCGAGTCGAGGGTGGTGTGGTCCTCGGCGTCGAGGGTGACCGTGGTGCCGATCGCGGCGGCGGCCTCGACGACCGGGCGGACGTTCTCCAGGGCGAGCTCGTGGCCGCCCTCCAGCGCCTGGCCGAACATCGAGAGCTTGACCGACATCTCGACCTTCGGGCCGAGCTGAAGGTCCTTGAGGCGCTCGATGAGCTGCAGGTACGCATCCCGGGCGGCGGTGGCCTGCCCGGGGGTGGTGATGTCCTCGCCGACGACGTCCATGGTCAGTTCCAGGCCCCTGGTGGTGAGGTCCTGGATGATCGGGACGATCTCGTCGACGGTCTCGCCGGGGATGAAGCGGTCGACGACCTGCTTGGTCACCGGGGCCGCCGAGATCAGACGACGCATCCGGTCGCTGCGCGACGCGGCGAGAATCACGGGACCCAGCACGGGGCACCTCCACAACAAGACCTACGGAATGCCGACCCGAAGCAGATGATTTTTTGGGTACGGCACGGAGAACCACCGTGAAACCTAAGGATCTCTCCGATCGTCTGCCATCGACAGCTGTCACGCATCCGTTCCCCGGATCTCAGACAGTTGTATGAAGGCGGTACGGAAATGCGGGAGAATGCCCGCGTGACGGCCGATTACAAGGGTGACTACCAGGAGCTGGTCGACGAGATCTCGGAGCTCCTGGACGCGCCCGCGACGCTGGAGAACCGCGACTTCGAGCTGATCGCCTTCGGTGCCTACGACAGCGAGGGCGAGCTCGACCCCTCGGCCCTGGACCCGGTCCGCACCCGCTCGATCCTGACCCGGCGCTCCACGGCGGCGGTCCGGACGTGGTTCGAGGGCTTCGGCATCACCCGGGCGACGGGACCCGTCCGCATCCCGCCCACCCCGGAGGCGGGGGTGTACCGGGGACGAATCTGCCTTCCGGTACGCCATCGGGGTGTCGTCCTCGGTTACGTCTGGCTCCTGGACGACGATCCGGGCCCGAGCGAGCGGCAGCTGACGGCGGCGATGGCGGTCACGGCCCGTATCGGCGCGCTGCTCGCGGACGAGGCGCAGGCCGGGGCCGACCTCACCCGGGAGCTGCGGGCGGTGCTGACGGCCGAGCCCGGCTGGCAGCGGGACATGGCGGTGGCCGAGCTGCGCACGGCTCTGGGGGCTCGGGCGGACGGCCCGCACACGGTGGTCTGTGTCGCTCCCTGGCCCTCGGCCGACCCCGAGCAGGCGCCCTCCGTCCGTACGGTCCCGCACGCCACGACGCTGTGCACGGTGCCGTGGGGGGCGACGGACCAGAGCCTGGCGGTCCTGATTCGGCTCCGCGCGACGGACGTGACGACACCGGCACTCGCGGCGGCTGCCCGACTGCTGAAGGAAGTGGAAAAGGGCCGAACAGTCCGCGCCGCCGGAATCGGTGAGCCCCGAGTCGGCCTGCTGGACCTGGGCACGGCATGGCAGGAGGCGACAGCCGCCGCGCGCGCCGCGCTGGCCGAGCCACACCTGGGGCCGGTCGCCGAGTGGGGACGCATCGGCCCGTACCGCTTGCTGACCGCGCTCCCGCCGGAAGCCGCCCACGACCCGGTACTGGACCAGCTCCTCTCCCCCGCCCATCAGGAGCTGGCCCGCACGGCCGAGATCTACCTCGACTGCGCGGGCCAGGCCAGCCGCGCGGCCGCCGAGCTGGGCATCCACCGCCAGACCCTGTACTACCGCCTCTCCCGGGTGGAACAGCTGACGGGCCTGACCCTGGACGACGGCGAGGACCGCCTGCTCCTGCACATGGCTCTGAAGAGGGCCCGGCTCTAGTGCCCTGTCGTCAGGTCCGGGTGGCGGCCTCGATGATCTGGCGCAGGCCCTCCGTCAGCACCTCCCCGTCGGGGGCGGTCTTGGGGTCGAAGGTCCACTGGGCGATCAGGCCCGTCATCAGGGTCACGTAGAACCTGCCGAGGGTGTCCGCGGTCTCGTCCGGGACGTCCTCTTCCCGGCCGCCCATGAGCAGCGGGATGAGACCTCGGCCGGCCTCCCGCTGGGCGAGCGCCAGATGGTCGCGGACCTCGGGCAGTTGGTCGCCCATGACCACGATCTCCATGCTGAGGCGCCACATCGAACCGGGCTCACGCATCGTGGCGGTGATGTTCGACCACACCCACCGGAAACGTTCCAGGGACCCGGGCGCGCCCTCCGGCTCGACGGCGCCTCCTCCGTCGAAGGCGCCGGACATGCTCTCCACCAGTGCGACATAGGCCTGCGCCAGCAACGCGTCCTTCGAGCCGTAGTGATAGCCGATCGAGGCGAGGTTCGTCCCCGACTCCTTGACGATGTCGCGCGCCGTGGTGCGCGCGAACCCCTTCTCCAGCAGGCAGCGCTTGGCGCCTTCGAGCAGATCCTCACGGTGTCCCATGCGGACCAGCCTACCGCCGATCCATACAAGCGTCCTAGACGCATGACCTATACAAACGTTCTAGACAAGCGTTTAAGACGCTTGTACATTCGCTGTCATGACGAACACGACGAGCACCACCACGACCCCGACCGCCCGTGCCGGCCGCCGAGAATGGACGGCGCTCGGTGTCCTGATGCTTCCGCTGCTGCTGGTCTCGATGGACGTCTCGGTCCTCTACTTCGCGGTCCCGGCCATCAGCGCGGACCTGCGGCCGACCGGCACCCAGCAGCTGTGGATCTTCGACATCTACGGCTTCGTCCTGGCCGGCCTGCTGATGACGATGGGCTCGCTCGGCGACCGCATCGGCCGCCGCCGGCTCCTGCTCATGGGCGCCGCCGCCTTCAGTGCCGCCTCGCTCCTCGCGGCCTACGCGAACAGCGCCGAGACCCTGATCGCCGCCCGCGCGGTCCTCGGCATCGGCGGCGCGACCCTGCTGCCGTCCACCATGGGGCTGCTGCGCACGATGTTCACCGACCCCGGCCAGCGTGCGAAGGCGATCGGCCTGTGGTCCGGCGTGATGACGGGCGGGATCGCGCTCGGCTCGGTCATGAGCGGCGTACTCGTCGAGCACTTCTGGTGGGGCTCGGTCTTCCTGGTCAACCTGCCCGCGATGGCGCTGCTGCTGATCCTCGGCCCGTTCCTGCTCCCCGAGTCGAAGAACCCGAACCCCGGTCGCTTCGACTGGCAGAGCGTCCCCCTGTCGATGGCCGCCGTGCTCCCCGTGATCTACGGCCTGAAGCAGATCCCTTCCGAGGGCTGGGACCTGCGCTACGGCGCCTCGATCGCCGTCGGTCTGCTCTTCACCGCACTGTTCGTCCGCCGGCAGCGCACCGCGGCCTCCCCGCTGATCCCGCCGGCCCTGTTCCGCGGCCAAGGATTCACCCCGGCGGTGGTCCTGACCCTCGTCTCCGCGTTCGGCATGATGGGCTCGGCCATCTTCACCACCCAGTACCTGCAGTCGGTCCTCGGCAAGAGCCCGCTCGAAGCAGCGCTGTGGAGCCTGCTCCCGTCGGTGTTCATCGGCATGGCCGCACCGGTGACGACCCAGATCGTCCAGAAGGGCGCCGACCGCGGGTACGTCGTCGCCGCCGGCTTCGCCATCACGGCGGGCGGATACGCGATGCTCGCCCTCGTGGGCACCGACTCCCTGTGGCTCACGCTCACCGCGGCCGGCGTGCTGGCCTGCGGGGTCGTGGTGGTCATGTCGCAGCTGACCGACCTCGCGATGGGCACCGCCCCCGTCGAGCGGGCGGGCACGGCCTCCTCCCTCCTGGAGACCGGCACCGAGTTCGGCGGCGCGCTCGGCATGGCGGTCCTCGGCTCCATCGGCACGGCTCTCTACCGCCACGAGATCCCGGACTCGGCCCCGGCCGCGGCCCGCGAGACCCTGGGCGGCGCGCTGGCGACCGCCACCCGGCTGCCGGGCCACACCGGCGACGCCCTGGTCACGACGGCCCGGGAGGCGTTCGTCAGTGGGATGCAGGGCGCGGCGATCGCCGGGGCGGTGCTCCTCGCGGGGGCGGCGGCCGGGGCGGCGCTGACCCTGCGCCGGATCCGCCCGAGGCAGCCGGAGGCGGTGCAGGACCCGGTCGCCGGATGAACCGACACACAGCGAAGCGCCGGGCGGGCTGGATCAACCAGCCCACCCGGCGCTTCGCCGCAAGGTGACGTGTCTCAGACCAGGTTCACCGAACGGGCGAACGTCGCCCCGATCTCGTCGGCCACCTCGCCCAGTACGCCGGAGGCAACCGTGTCGTCGACCGTCAGGACCGCCAGCGCCTCGCCGCCGGCCACCGCACGGGCGACCTGCATGCCGGCGATGTTGATGCCCGCCTCGCCGAGGATGCGGCCGACGGTGCCGACGACACCCGGACGGTCCTCGTAGCGCAGGACGACCATGTGCTCGGCGAGCGCGAGGTCCACGTCGTAGTCGCCGACCGCGACGATCTTCTGGAGGTGCTTGGGGCCGGCCAGGGTGCCGGAGACCGACACCTCCTCGCCGGTGCCGAGCGTGCCGCGCACGGTCACCACGTTGCGGTGGTCCGTCGCCTCGGAGCTGGTGGTCAGCCGGACCTCGACACCGCGCTCCTGGGCGAACAGCGGCGCGTTGACGTACGACACGGTCTCGTCGACGACGTCCTCGAAGACGCCCTTGAGCGCGGACAGCTCCAGCACCTTCACGTCGTGCTGGGTGATCTCGCCGTACACCTCGACGTCGAGGCGGACCGCGACCTCGCCCGCGAGCGCGGTGAAGATGCGGCCGAGACGCTCGGCGAGCGGCAGACCCGGCTTGACGTCCTCGGCGATGACACCGCCCTGCACGTTCACCGCGTCCGGCACCAGCTCACCGGCGAGGGCGAGGCGCACGGACTTGGCGACGGCGATGCCCGCCTTCTCCTGGGCCTCGTCGGTGGAGGCGCCGAGGTGCGGGGTGCAGACGACCTGGTCGAACTGGAACAGCGGGGAGTCGGTGCACGGCTCCTTCGCGTAGACGTCCAGTCCGGCGCCCGCGACGCGGCCCTCCTTGAGCGCCGAGTACAGCGCCTCCTCGTCGACGATCCCGCCGCGCGCCGCGTTGACGATGCGCACGCTCGGCTTGACCTTGCGCAGCGCGTCCTCACCGATGAGGCCGAGGGTCTCGGGGGTCTTCGGCAGGTGCACGGTGATGAAGTCGGCGACTTCGAGGAGTTCGTCCAGCGAGAGGACCTTCACGCCCATCTGCGCCGCGCGCGCGGGCTGGACGTAGGGGTCGTACGCGACGACCTTCATGCCGAACGCGGACATCCGCTGCGCGACGAGGGCACCGATGCGGCCCAGGCCCACGACGCCCAGCGTCTTCTCGGCCAGCTCCACGCCGGTGTACTTGCTGCGCTTCCACTCGCCGTTCTTCAGCGCGGCGTTGGCCTGCGGGATGTTGCGGGCGGTGGCGACGATCAGACCGCAGGCCAGCTCGGCGGCGGTCACGATGTTGGAGGTGGGGGCGTTGACGACCATCACGCCGGCCTTGGTGGCGGACGAGACGTCGACGTTGTCCAGGCCGACGCCGGCACGCGCGACGACCTTCAGCTTCTTGGCCGCGGCGATCGCCTCGGCATCGACCTTGGTGGCGGAACGGATCAGGATCGCGTCCACCTCGGCGATGGCCGGGAGCAGCTCGGCGCGGTCCGCGCCGTTGCAGTGCCGGATCTCGAAGTCGGGGCCGAGTGCGTCCACGGTCGCGGGCGACAGCTCTTCAGCGATGAGTACGACAGGTTTCGAGCTCACGTGAGGTCCTCACAAGTCCAAAGCATGCGGACGGCCGTCCCGACGGCCGCAGGCGGAGGAGGGGCTAGCCGCGGAAGACGCACGACGCTGTGGGCCTGACGCGTTTGTTGAGCAGCAGTGTAGTTGCGCGGCGGAGGTCATCTTGCGCCTCTGCGGAAGGATCACCCGTCCGTGGTGGACGGGATGGACAACGGGGCCGGAGCTTTGCGCCCCGGCCCCGGCCCTGAGGCCTACGCCTCCTCGTTCACCCAGCTCATCAGCTTGCGCAGCTGCTTGCCGGTGGTCTCCAGCAGGTGCTCGGCGTCCTGGGTCTTGTACTCGTTGTACTTCTTCAGACCGCCGTGGTACTCGTCCATCCAGTTCTGGGCGAAGGTGCCGTCCTGGATCTCGGCGAGGACCTGCTTCATCTCGGCCTTGGTGGCGTCCGTGATGATGCGCGGGCCGGTGACGTAGTCGCCCCACTCGGCGGTCTCGGAGACGGACCAGCGCATCTTCTCCAGGCCGCCCTCGTACATGAGGTCGACGATCAGCTTCAGCTCGTGCAGGCACTCGAAGTAGGCGATCTCCGGCTGGTAGCCCGCCTCGACGAGGGTCTCGAAGCCGGCCTTGACCAGGGCGGAGGTGCCACCGCACAGCACGGCCTGCTCACCGAACAGGTCGGTCTCGGTCTCCTCGGTGAAGGTCGTCTTGATGACGCCGGCGCGGGTGCCGCCGATCGCCTTGGCGTACGACAGCGCCAGGTCGAAGGCGCCTCCCGTGGCGTCCTGCTCGACGGCCGCGATCGCCGGAACGCCGCGGCCCTCCTCGTACTGGCGGCGGACCAGGTGACCCGGGCCCTTCGGGGCGACCAGGGCGACGTCGACGCCGGCCGGGGGCTTGATGAAGCCGAAGCGGATGTTGAAGCCGTGGGCGAAGAACAGCGCGTCGCCGTCCTTCAGGTTCGGGGCGATGGACTCCTCGTAGACCTGGGCCTGGATCGGGTCCGGGATGAGGATCATGATGACGTCGGCCTCGGCGGCGGCCTCGGCCGGGCTCGCCACGCGCAGGCCCTGCTCCTCGGCCTTGGCCTTGGACTTGGAGCCCTCGTGCAGACCGACACGGACGTCGACACCGGAGTCGCGCAGCGACAGGGCGTGCGCGTGGCCCTGGCTGCCGTAGCCGATGACCGCGACCTTGCGGCCCTGGATGATGGACAGGTCGGCGTCAGCGTCGTAGAACAGCTCGGCCACTTTGGGTTCTCTCCTTGGTGTGCAGATGTTGCTCCCACCGTATGACGGCGGGCGGAAGTGAAGTTTCGGGGTCTCGGCATACGGGCGGCGCGAAACCGCCCGTACTCAGCCTTACGCGGATCGGTCCAGAGCGCGCAGCGAACGGTCCGTGATCGAGCGGGCGCCGCGGCCGATCGCGATCGTGCCGGACTGGACCAGCTCCTTGATGCCGTACGGCTCCAGCATCTTGAGCATGGCGGTCAGCTTGTCGTTGCTTCCGGTGGCCTCGACGGTCACGGCCTCCGGGGAGACGTCGACCGTCTTGGCGCGGAACAGCTGGACGATCTCGACGATCTGGGAGCGCGTCTCGTTGTCGGCACGCACCTTCACCAGAACGAGTTCGCGCTGAACGGCCTGCCCCGGCTCCAGCTCGACGATCTTCAGCACGTTGACGAGCTTGTTGAGCTGCTTGGTGACCTGCTCCAGCGGCAGGTCCTCGACGTTCACCACGATGGTGATGCGGGAGATGTCGGGGTGCTCGGTGACACCGACCGCGAGCGAGTCGATGTTGAAGCCACGACGCGAGAAGAGGGCGGCGATCCGGGCCAGGATGCCCGGCGTGTTCTCCACCAGGACGGAGAGCGTGTGCTTGGACATTTCTCTGTGGTCTTCCTCGCTCAGTCGTCTTCGTTGTCGCCGAAGTCGGGGCGGACGTCCCGGGCGGCCATGATCTCGTCGTTGGAGGTGCCGGCGGCGACCATCGGCCACACCATCGCGTCCTCGTGGACGATGAAGTCCACGACGACCGGGCGGTCGTTGACGGAGTTCGCCTCTTCGATGACCTTGTCCAGGTCCTCCGGGTTCTCACAGCGGATCGCGTAGCAGCCCATGGCCTCCGACAGCTTCACGAAGTCGGGGACGCGGGTACCCCTGGCGTCCGGGTTGACGTCGTTCGGGCCACTGTGCAGGACGGTGTTGGAGTACCGCTGGTTGTAGAACAGGGTCTGCCACTGGCGGACCATCCCGAGGGCGCCGTTGTTGATGATGGCGACCTTGATCGGGATGTTGTTCAGGGCGCAGGTGGTGAGTTCCTGATTGGTCATCTGGAAGCAGCCGTCGCCGTCGATCGCCCAGACCGCGCGGTCCGGCACGCCGGCCTTGGCGCCCATCGCGGCCGGGACCGCGTAGCCCATCGTCCCGGCGCCGCCGGAGTTCAGCCAGGTGGCGGGCTTCTCGTACTGGATGAAGTGCGCGGCCCACATCTGGTGCTGGCCGACGCCCGCCGCGAAGATCGTGCCCTCCGGGGCGAGCCGGCCGATCCGCTCGATGACCTGCTGCGGGGACAGCGAGCCGTCCTCGGGCTGGTCGTAGCCGAGCGGGTAGGTGTCGCGCCAGCGGTTGAGGTCCTTCCACCAGGCGGTGTAGTCGCCCTTGTGGCCCTCGCTGTGTTCCTTCTGCACGGCCTGGATCAGGTCGGCGATGACCTCGCGCGCGTCACCGACGATGGGCACGTCGGCGTCGCGGTTCTTGCCGATCTCGGCGGGGTCGATGTCGGCGTGGACGATCTTGGCGTACGGGGCGAAGCTGTCCAGCTTGCCGGTGACGCGGTCGTCGAAGCGGGCTCCGAGGGCGACGATCAGGTCGGCCTTCTGCAGCGCGGTGACGGCGGTGACCGAACCGTGCATGCCCGGCATTCCCACGTGCAGCGGGTGGCTGTCGGGGAACGCGCCGAGCGCCATCAGGGTGGTGGTGACGGGCGCTCCGGTGAGCTCGGCGAGAACCTTGAGCTCGGCGGTGGCGTGTGCCTTGAGGACACCGCCGCCGACGTAGAGGACGGGCCGCTTGGCGGAGGTGATCAGCTTGGCGGCCTCGCGGATCTGCTTGGCGTGCGGCTTGGTGACGGGCCGGTAGCCGGGCAGGTCCATGGCGGGCGGCCAGGAGAAGACGGTCTTCGCCTGGAGGGCGTCCTTGGCGATGTCGACCAGGACCGGGCCGGGGCGTCCGGTGGAGGCGATGTGGAACGCCTGCGCGATCACCCGCGGGATGTCCTCGGCCTTGGTGACGAGGAAGTTGTGCTTGGTGACGGGCATCGTGATGCCGACGATGTCCGCCTCCTGGAAGGCGTCCGTGCCGATCGCCTTGGACGCGACCTGGCCGGTGATCGCCACGAGCGGCACCGAGTCCATGTGCGCGTCGGCGATCGGCGTGACCAGGTTCGTCGCACCCGGACCAGAGGTCGCCATGCAGACGCCGACCTTGCCGGTGGCCTGCGCATAGCCCGTGGCCGCATGGCCGGCGCCCTGCTCGTGGCGGACCAGGACGTGGCGGACCCTGGTGGAGTCCATCAGCGGGTCGTACGCCGGCAGGATCGCGCCACCGGGAATGCCGAATACCGTGTCAGCGCCGACCTCCTCAAGCGAACGGATGAGGGACTGCGCACCCGTGACGTGCTCGACGGTCGCGGACTGCTGTCCTCCGGAACGGGGCCGCGGCTGCGGATGGTGGGCCCCGGGGGCCTGCTCGGTCATCGGCATTCTCTTCTCGATGCTGAGGGTTTTCGCGAAGTTCGTACGGGTTTCTACGTCCGTACGGATGGTGCTGGTGCAACAAAAAACCCCTCGTGCCAAAAGGCAAGCGAGGGGAGCGCGCCGGTGTGGTCGCTGGGGATTCCGGATCGTCCTCCGGTGCGTCCCAGCTCAGCCGACGCGCTGTCCAAGTACGAGAATTCGGGTGCGCATGGCACTGACCCTCCCCCCGACGCGCACCACGTGTCAAGTGGGTGGGACGGGAGTCTCATTATGTGAGCGAAGGGCACTTCCGCCTCCGAAGACAGCGGGCACACCACTTGTGTACACCCCCGCGCCGCCGCCCGCGAACGCCGGCTCGACCGGTCCGAGCGGAACCGGATATTGGCCGGATCCGAGCGCCCTGCGCAGCCGGTACTCGTCGAGCGGCCCGGCGAACGCCATGCCCTGCCCGTGTGTGCAGCCCATCGAGCGCAGCGCGACCACCTGCTCCGGCAGGTCCACGCCCTCGGCAACGGACTGCATGCCCAGGTCGGCGGCGATGCGCAGCAGCCCATTGGTGATCTTGTGCAGCCGCGCGGACTCGACGACGCCCTCGACCAGACTGCGGTCGAGTTTCAGCACGTCGACGGGGAGCCGCCGCAGGGCGGTGATCGCCGCGTAGCCGCTGCCGAAGCCGTCCAGCGCGATCCGGACACCCAGCCGCTTGAGGGCGCCCAGACGCCGCTCCAGCTCGTCCAGCGAGACCCGGGGGTCGGTGTCGGACAGCTCGATCACCAGTGAGCCGGAGGGCAGCCCGTACCGCGTGAGCAGGGCCTCCACCGAACCGAGCGGCATCGACCGGTCGAGCAGCCGCCGGGCGGACATGCGGACGCCCACGGGCACGGCGAGCCCCGTCCCGGCGCGCTCGGCGGCCTGCTCCACCGCCTCCTCCAGGATCCAGCGGTCCAGTTCGGAGGTCTTGTCGCTGTCCTCGGCGACCCGCAGGAACTCGGCCGGGGTGAACAGCACCCCCTGGGAGGAGCGCCAGCGCGCCTGCGCGGAGACCGCTGTGATCCGGCCGTTGGCCAGGCACACCACCGGCTGGTGCAGCAGGGCGAACTCGCCGTCGTGCAGCGCGGCACGCAGGCGCGTGGCCAGCTCCGCCTTCCGTACGACGTCCTGCTGCATCTGCGGCTTGTACAGCTCGACCCGGCCCTTTCCGGCCGACTTGGCGCGGTACATGGCGAGGTCGGCGTTGCGCAGCAACTCGCCCGCGCCCAGGCCCGGCTCGGCGAAGGCGACGCCGATGGAGGCGTTGACACGGACATCGTTGCCGTCAATGAGATACGGCTGGGAGAGGGTCAGCCTGAGGCGGTCGGCGAGCTCCAGGATGTGCCGCTCCCGGGCACTGCGGTCACGGGTGCCGTCCCCGACGATCAGGGCCGCGAACTCGTCGCCGCCCAGCCGGGAGGCGGTGTCCCCGTGCCGCACCGCGTCGTGGAGTCTGCGGGCGGCCTGGACGAGCAGCTCGTCCCCGGCCTGGTGCCCGATCGTGTCGTTGACGGCCTTGAATCCGTCCAGGTCGATGAAGAGGACGGCGGTGCCGCGCAGATGGGCGCCGCGGTCGGAGGCGCGGCGGCCGGACACGGCCTGCTGCACACGCTGGGTGAACAGCGCGCGGTTGGGCAGGTCCGTGAGCGGGTCGTGCTCGGCGTTGTGCTGGAGCTGCGCCTGCAGCCGCACCCTCTCCGTCACGTCCCGGCTGTTGAAGATGAGGCCGCCGTGGTGGCGGTTGACCGTGGACTCGACGTTGAGCCAGCCTCCCCCACCACCGGACTGGAACCGGCACTCGATGCGGGTGGTGGGTTCCTCCAGGGGGCTGGCGGCGAGGAACCGGCGCACCTCGTGCACCACGCAGCCCAGGTCCTCCGGGTGGATGAGACTGGCCAGTTCGGTGCCCACCAGGTCCTCCGCGGGCCGGCCGTAGACCCCGGCGGCGGCCGGGGAGACGTAGCGGAGGATGCCGTTGGGCGCGGCGATCATGATGACGTCGCTGGAGCCCTGGACCAGGGAGCGGAAGTGGTTCTCCTTCTGGGCCAGTTCCTGGGTGAGCGTGATGTTGTCGAGCAGCATGATGCCCTGGCGCACGACGAGCGCGAGCACGACGGCACCGGCGGTGATGAGCACTACGTGGTCGGGACTGCGGCCGTTGAGGACGTTGTACAGGATGCCCAGCGTGCACACGGCCGCGGCCAGGTACGGGGTGAGCGCGGCCAGCGAGCCGGTGAGGGGCCGGCCGGCCGGATACCGGCTGTGATCACCTCCCTGGGCGGGCCCGGGCACCTGCGGGTGGTCGGCCTGGGGGTGATTGGTCTGCGGGTGGTCGGCCTGCGGACGGTCGGCCTGCCGGTGCTCGGCCTGCGGGTGGCCGGCCGCGCGCTGGCCGGGCACGTGCTCGTGGACCACGCGCGTGTGCCCGTCGCCGCCGTGCCGCTCGGGATCCGGCCGGACTTGGCGCCGGGGTGCGGCCCAGGGCGCGTACGCGAGGAGCAGCGAACCGGCGAACCAGCCCGCGTCGAGCAGTTGGCCGGAGTGGTAGCTGCTGTGCAGCAGCGGCGAGGTGAACAGGGCGTCGCACATCACGGTCAGGGCGAGCGCGCCGATGGCGGTGTTGACCGCCGTGCGGTTGCCGGGCGAGCGCCGGAAGTGCAGCGCGAGCACCATGCTGACCAGGGCGATGTCGAGCAGCGGATACGCCAGCGACAGCGCGGTGTGCGCCACGCTCGGCCCGTCGAACCTGGCCGCCTGGGCGAGCGCCAGGCTCCAGGAGAGGGTGAGCAGCGAGCCGCCGATCAGCCAGGCGTCGAGCGCCAGGCAGATCCATCCCGCCTTCGTCACCGGCCGCTTGGCCAGCACCAGCAGCCCCACGATGGCAGGCGGCGCGAAGCACAGGAAGAACAGATCGGCGTAGCTGGGGCTGGGCACGGGCTGGTCCAGGACGACCTCGTACCACCCCCAGATCGCGTTGCCCAGAGCCGCCATCGCCGAGGAGAGGGCGAACAGCAGCCAGGCGGGTCGAAAGCGGACCCGGGGTGTGCGCGCGTAGAGGAAGCACGAGACGGCGGCGGTGCCCGCCGCGGCGGTCAGTCCGAAGTCACCCATGATCAGCGCGACTTCGTTCGAACCCCAGCCGAGCGCGGAACCGACGGCGTATCCCGCGCTCAACAGGGCCAGGCCGAGTTGGTGGACCAGACCGGACCCGCCGCCGAGAGCCGGCGGCCGGGGCAGTGGCGTCCTCGACGGAGGCTGCACCCGCAGCGTCCCGTTGAGGGCGGTCGGCACAACGGGCGGCGGGCTCACCGGGTGCTCCCGGTCCGCGTCGCTCCCGGGTCCCTCGGGCCTCGGGGCGTTGGGTGCGCATGCCTCCTGCGTCCGCTGGGCCTGCGGTGGTGGTGATGGCTGCTGTGGTGGCCGCGTCTGCGCGCGGTCGTGCGCCAGGGTCGCCGCCGGCGGCTCCGCCGCGTCGGATCGTTCGTCCATAGGCCGTGCATCGCCCGTCGCCCCCCTCACATATCTGAAATGTCCATCCCCGGCGCCGAACGGTGCGCGGCGCAGCCCCTGTCGGGACGATACACCAGTATCGTCACTCAGGGACATAGCTTCTCTACGCTCCGTGACGACCAGCGGCGATGAGCGCACGCACCGCGTCCGGAAGATTGCGGAGGGTACCCGAAGCGGATTACACGCCTGTTGCGCCCGTCGTCATGCGCCGGTGGAGCCCGTCGTTAGGATCACGTTGCGCAGGGGCTCCCGGTTCACGAATCGGTGCAACTGGTCCACCAGCAGCCGCTTGGCGCGCGGCAGGAAGGCCGAGGTGGGCCCGCCGACGTGCGGGCTGATCAGCACGCCGGGCGCCTGCCACAGGGGATGCCCCGGGGGCAGCGGCTCCGGGTCGGTGACATCGAGGGCCGCGCTGAGCCGCCCGGTCTCCAGCTCCGTGAGCAGGGCCTTCGTGTCGACGACCGGTCCGCGGGCGACGTTCACGAGCAGTGCCCCGTCCTTCATCCGGGCCAGGAACTCGGCGTCGACCAGGCCTTTCGTGGACTCCGTCAGGGGCGTGGACAGGATGACGACGTCCGCTTCCGGAAGCAGGGCGGGCAGTTCGGTGAGCGGGTGCACCGGGCCGCGCGCCGTGGTGCGCTCGGAGCGCGCGACGCGCGCCACCCGCGCGACCTCGAAGGGCACGAGCCGGTCCTCGATGGCGGAGCCGATGGAGCCGTAGCCGACGATCAGGACGGACTTGTCGGCCAGGGCGGGGTGGAACTCGCTCTGCCACTGCCCCTGTTGCTGCGCCAGGACGAATTTCGGGATGCCACGCAGGGCGGCGAGGGTGAGGGTGAGCGCGAGCTCGGCGGTGCTCGCCTCGTGCACACCGCGCGCATTGCAGAGCCGGACGCCGGGCACGATGGACGACAGCCGCGCGGTGACGTCGTCGACGCCGGCCGTGAGGGTCTGGACGACCTGGAGGTTCCGCATCGGCTCCAGGGGGCGCACCTTGACGGACTGGCGCTTCATGTACGGCACCACGTACACCACACAATCCGCGGGATCGCCGGGAAACGCCTGATTCCCGTCCTTGCCCCCGTCCCAGAACAGGTAGTTCAGCCCGCCGGGAAGCCCCTCGATGTCCTGCGGCGGAATGGGAAGCCATACGTCTGAAGTCATGGTCAGGAGGCTATGTCAGGCACCCGGGCAGGCAGAGGTTAGGTTGGGGGGCCGGTAGAGGGAGGTTCACGAGCAGGTGGAGCGCAGGACGATCGGCGCGGGGGCGCTCGCGGTGGGGGCCGTCGGACTTGGATGCATGCCGATGAGCTGGGCGTACAGCTCGTCGCGGCAGCGGGGGGACGAGTCGCTCAGGGCGGTGCATCGGGCGCTGGACCTGGGCTCGACGCTGCTGGACACGGCCGACATGTACGGGCCGTTCACCAATGAGCTGCTGCTGGGCCGGGTGCTGAAGCAGCGGCGCGACGACGCCTTCGTGTCGACGAAGGTGGGCCTGCTGGTGGGCGATCAGCACATCGTGGCCAACGGGCGGCCCGGATATGTGAAGCGGGCCTGCGACGCCTCGCTGCGCAGGCTGCAGACGGATGTGATCGACCTCTATCAACTGCACCGCGCCGACCCGGAGGTCCCCGTCGAGGAGACGTGGGGCGCGATGGGGGAGCTGGTGCGGGCCGGGAAGGTACGGGCGCTGGGGCTGTGCGCGGTGGGCGCGCGGGGCGGACGCCGGTCCGGGGCGCGGCTGCACGACGCGACGCTCCGGCAGCTGAAGCGGGTGCAGCAGGTCTTTCCGGTGAGCGCGGTGCAGGCCGAGCTGTCGGTGTGGTCGCCGGAGGCCCTGGACGCGCTGCTGCCGTGGTGCGAGGCGCGGGGCATCGGCTTCCTGGCGGCGATGCCGCTGGGCAACGGGTTCCTGACCGGCACGCTCACTCCGGGCGAGGGGTTCGAACCCGACGACCTGCGGGCCCGCCACCCCCGCTTCACGGCCGAGATGATGGCCGCCAACCAGCCGATCGTCGCGGGCCTGCGCCGGGTGGCCCGCCGGCACGGGGAAGAGGTCACCCCCGCACAGGTGGCGCTGGCCTGGGTGCTGTCCCAGAGCCGGCACGTGGTCCCGGTCCCCGGCACCAAGCACTACCGATGGGCCACCGAGAACGCCGACGCGGTCGACGTACACCTGACCCCGGAAGACCTGACGGCACTGTCCCGGCTGCCACCCGCAAAGGGATCGTGGGACTGAAGCGGCCGGCGGGGCTCCGATTCCGGGGATCGGGAACCCGGACGATACGACCAGCTGTGGGGAGCCTGCCGCCGGGCCTGCACCGGGTGGCCCGCCTGCACCGAGCACTACCGATGGGCCACGAAGAACGCCGACGCGGTCGACGTACGGCTCACCCCGCAGGACCTGACGGCACTGTCCCGGCTGCCACCCGCACAGGGATCGTGGGACTGAAGCGGCCGGCGGGGCTCCGATTCCGGGGATCGGGAACCCGGACGATACAACCAGCTGTGGGGAGCCTGCCGCCGGGCCTGCACCGGGTGGCCCGCCTGCACCGAGCACTACCGATGGGCCACGAAGAACGCCGACGCGTGCGACGTACGGCTCACCCCGGAAGACCTGACGGCATTGTCCCGGCTGCCGCCCGCACAGGGATCGTGGGACTGAGACGGCCCGGACCCGCTCGATTCCGGGGGATCGGGAACCCTGACGGTGCGAGCGGGTGTATGAGAAGTAGGACCCGCCGCCGGGGCGCCGCGTCGAAGGGACGATGATCGTGCAACGTCGAGCTGTGTCGACCGTAGTGGCCGCGGCCGCGCTCCTGCTGACGGCCGGCTGTTCCTCCGGAGGAGGGGGAGCCCCGTTCGGGGGGCTGAGTACGACACCGAAGGGGACGGCGTCCAACGGCTCCCCGTCCGGGGCGGCGACCGAGCCGACCCCGCCCGCGAAGGGCTCGGTGAAGGTGCTGCGCACCGTGACCGAGGACCTGAAGACCCCGTGGGGCCTGGCTCCCCTGCCGGACGGCGGGCTGCTCGTGTCCTCGCGTGACGACGGGACGATCACCCGGGTGGACGAGAAGACGGGCAAGAAGACGGAGCTGGGCACGGTCTCCGGGGTGTCCGCGGCCGGCGAGGGAGGCCTCCTGGGCATCGCCCTCTCCCCCGACTACGCCTCGGACCACATGATCTACGCGTACTTCACCTCGGCCTCGGACAACCGCATCGTCCGCATGATCTACGACGAGCACAGGCCCGCCGGTGATCAGCTGGGCGCCCCGGACACGATCTTCAAGGGCATTCCCAAGGGCTACATCCACAACGGCGGCCGGATCGCGTTCGGCCCGGACAACATGCTCTACGCGGGCACCGGCGAGAGCGGGCAGCGGGGCCTCGCCCAGGACAAGAAGTCGCTGGGCGGCAAGATCCTGCGCATGACCCCGGAGGGCGCGCCGGCCCCGGGCAACCCGTTCCCCGACTCCCCCGTGTACACCTACGGCCACCGCAATGTGCAGGGCCTCGCCTGGGACGACAAACAGCGCCTGTTCGCCTCGGAGTTCGGCCAGGACACCTGGGACGAGCTGAACGCGATCAAGCCCGGCGACAACTACGGCTGGCCGGAGGCGGAGGGCAGGTCGTCCGACCCCGCCTACCACAACCCGATCGCCCAGTGGCACACCGACGAGGCCTCCCCCAGCGGCATCGCCCATGTCGACGGGGTCATCTGGATGGCGGCGCTGAAGGGACAGCGGCTGTGGCGCATCCCCCTGAAGGGCACGCAGACCTCGGCGGCCCCGCAGGCCTTCCTCACCGGCGAGTACGGCCGCCTGCGCACGGTGGTCGCGGCGGGCGGCCACAAGGTGTGGCTGGTCACCAGCAACACTGACGGCCGGGGCACGCCGAAGAAGGGCGACGACCGGATCCTGGAACTGGAGGTGCGCTGACGGTCTGCCTACTCCTCCACGGGCTCGTCCGAGGGCTCCGGCCGACGCACGACGACCTTCCCGGATTCGAGGTCTATCGGCCCGCGCCCGGGATCGTTGTCCCCGACGTCCTCCCGGGTCAGCTCCAGCCTGTTCCGCTCGTCTCGGGTGTGCTTACGGCCCGGTGCGAACAGTTCCTCGAAGATGTTGAACACGGCGCCTCCCCCATGCCGGTCCTCACGGTGTCGGACTCACCCCGCCGTCCTGGCGCGGTGCGGGCCGGACGGAAACAGCCCCAGCCGATGGGCCACCGCCGCCGCCTCGCCCCTTCCTGAGACGCCGAGCTTGCCCAGGATGTTCGACACGTGGACGCTCGCGGTCTTCGGGGAGATGAAGAGTTCCTCGGCTATCTGCCGGTTGGTGCGGCCGGCCGAGACCAGGCGGAGCACATCGCGTTCCCTGCTGGTGAGGCCGAGCGCCTCGACGGGGTCGGCGGGGCCGGGCATCTGCCGCGGGGCGCGGTCCAGGCCGAGGCGGGCGCGCTGGGCGAGGAGTGCCACGGAGTCGGCCAGCGGGCGGGCGCCGAGGTGGTCGGCGACGGCCCGGGCCAGGCGCAGCAGTTCCGTGGCCCGGTCGCGCTCGTCGTCGCCGCCGTCGGTGAGCAGGGCCTGGGCGAGGCGCCGGCGGACGCGGGCGAGGTCGTAGGGGCGCTCCAGCGACTCGAAGGAGGTGACCACCTCCGACCAGATATCCGGGGTGTCCGTGCCCTTGGCACGGTGGAGTTCGGCGCGGACCCATCTCTCGTGGGCGAGCCAGACGGGTGCGCCGGTGGTGAGTTTCCCGGCGGTGTCGCGCACCCGGTCGAGGACCTCGGCGCGGCCGGGCTCCGCGGCGGGCAGGGTACGGGCGTCGGCCTCGGCGGTGGCGGCGGCCAGGAGCAGGGGCCAGGCGTAGCGGTTCGTGCCGGGCGGGAGGCCGGCGTCCAGGGCGTGCTCCAGTTCGGCGCGGGCGTCCAGCAGCCGGCCTTCCGCGGCGGCCACGCCGACGGCGGTGCGGGCGAGGGGCAGCCACTGCTGGGGCATGGGGTCGTGGGTGCCGAAGTGCTCGCGGGCCGCGGCGAGCCGGCGGGCGGCCTCGGCGAGGTCGCCGCGGCCCAGGGCGAGATGGGCCAGGCACATGGCGGCCGTGCCGAGCGGTTTGGCGCTCGGTCCCCGGTGGGCCGCGTCGACCGCGGCGCGTGCGGCCTCTTCCCAGCGGCCGAGGGAGTACAGAGACTGGGAGAGGTTGGCCCACACCCAGGCCTCGGAGCCCAGCAGACCGAACTTCCGGGTGAAGCGGGTGCCTTCCTCCAGGATGGGGGTGGCCTCCCGGGAGCGGCCGACCGCTTCGAGCTCGGAGGGGAGGTTCACATAGGCACGGCCGGCGACGTAGGGGAAGCCCTCCCTCAGTGCCTGCTCCTTGACCCGGAACATCTCGGCGAGGCCCGCCTCGACCGCGCCCGAGTCGACCATGAGGCCGCCGAGCGTGACGCGTGCGTTCAGCTCCGTCTCACGGGCGTCGACCATGCGCGCGTACTCCACGGCCCGTTCGGCGGCGGCGAGGGCCTCGGGGCCGGGCTCGTGCAGCATCGACCAGTTGGCGACGCTGCTCAGCACCTCGGCGTGCACCTCTGAGGGCGGCAGACCGCGCACCAGGCCCTGGGCCATGGCCAGTTCGTGCCGGCCGTCGCCGCGCCCCTGTGCCTGGACCAGGCTGGAGCGCTGGTTCCAGAACCAGGCCGCACGGAGGGGGACTCCGCTGCCGGAACACGGTTGCGAGCCTGGGGGAAGGTCGTCCTCGTCCTCCAGCAGGCGCAGCGCCCGCTTGGTGATCTTCAGGGCCCGCTCGCGCTCCCCGCACAGCCGCCCGGCGACGGCGGCCTCCGCCATCAGGTCGAGGAAGCGCAGGGGTGAGGTGGCGGGGTCGCAGGCGCAGGGGGGATAGACGTCGGTGTAGTCGACGGGGCGCAGGGCGGTCCGTACGTCCTCGGGGGCGGTGTCCCACAGCTCCATCGCCCTCTCCAGCAGCCGTAGTTGCTCGCTGTAGGCGTGCCGGCGGCGGGCGACGACGGAGGCGTCCAGGACGGCGGGCAGGGCCTTGGCGGGGTCGTGGGCCTGGTACCAGTAGCTGGCCAGGCGCATGTCGCGCTCGTCGGCGGGGACGAGCGTGGGGTCGGCCTCCAGGGCCTCGGCGTAGCGGCGGTTGAGGCGGGAGCGTTCGCCGGGCAGCAGGTCGTCGGCGACGGCCTCGCGGACCAGGGAGTGGCGGAAGCGGTACCCGTCGCCGCCGGGTGCGGCGATGAGGATGTTGGCGTTCACGGTTGCCCGCAGCGCCTCGATGAGGTCGTCCTCGGCGAGCCGGGCGACGGCGGCGAGCAGCCGGTACTCGACGGTGGAGCCGCCCTCGGCGACGATCCGGGCGACCCGCTGGGCGGACTCCGGCAGCGTCTCGACGCGTACGAGGAGCAGGTCGCGCAGGGAGTCGGTGAGTCCGGTGCAGCAGCCCTCGTGGGCGGCGACGGCGAGTTCCTCGACGAAGAACGCGTTGCCGTCGGAGCGCCGGAAGATCTCCTGGACCTGGGCGGGGTCCGGTTCGGCGGCCAGGATACCGGCGATCTGGCGGCCGACCTCGGCGCGGTTGAAGCGGGCGAGTTCGAGGCGGCGGACGGTGCGCAGCCGGTCGAGTTCGGCGAGCAGCGGGCGCAGGGGGTGGCGGCGGTGGATGTCGTCGGAGCGGTAGGTGGCGAGGACGACGAGGCGGCCGGTGCGCAGGGTGCGCAGGAGGTAGGACAGGAGGTGCCGGGTGGAGGCGTCGGCCCAGTGGAGGTCCTCCAGGGCGACGACGACCGTGCGGTCGGCGGCGACGCGTTCCAGCAGTCGGGCGGTGAGTTCGAAGAGGCGGGCCATGCCCTCCTCGTCGTGCCGCCCGGTGGCCCGGGTCGGTGCGGCCTCGTCCAGCTCGGGCAGGAGCCGGGCCAGTTCCTCCTCCTGGCCCGCGGCCGCGGCCGCGAGTTCGCCGGGCAGAGCGCGGCGCAGGGCGCGCAGCGCGGTGGAGAAGGGCGCGAACGGCAGTCCGTCGGCACCGATCTCGACACAGCCGCCGAGCGCCACGACGGCGCCCCGGCGGCAGGCGGCGGTGGCGAATTCCTCGACGAGGCGGGTCTTGCCGACGCCCGCCTCGCCGCCGACCACCCATGCCTGCGGCTCGCCCGTGTCGGCACGGGCGAGCGCTTCGTTCAGCATCTCCAACTCATCGGTACGGCCGACGAAGACGGGACTGACGGACCTGGTCTCCACGGGTCCGAGCATCGCACGGGGGTCCGACGCCACGGCATCCGTTTTCCACAGGGCGAGGGGATTGGTATTACCGGTCGCGGCCGGGGGCATACGGCGGACCGGGGAGCGTTCCCCACCGCCGTACGGGAGGAGGCGGCCGACCCCCGTACGGCCGTCCTCCCCCGTCCGGGCGGTCACGCGGCACGAGGAAGTCGGTGCCGGCGCGGGCGGTCGGTATGGGCCTCGGTCGTGGCGGCCCGGCGGGCCTCCTCCTCTCGGCGGGCGGCGCGGCGGCCGCGTACGGCCACGCGGGCGAGGCGTTCGTCCTCCGCCCGGCGGAGCAGTTCGGCGGAACGGAGTCGCTGGAGTTCGTACTCGATCACGGTGTGTCCCCTGTGAGTTCGGTTTCGGGCTTCGCTTTCTGCGATGCCTCCACCTTCGTCGCCCAGGGGGGTGTGCCACATCGGGAGAGTTCCGCATCTTGGGGCGGGCGCCGGGCCCTGGACGCGCGTAAGGGGCCTCAGAAGCTCCGTAAGGTGCTTACGGATGCCCTAAGGCCCCTTGTGAACGGGGTGATTCAGCTCGTGGTCGGCAGTGCGAGGAGCGCGTCGGAGTACTTGAGGACGGCCAGGAGCAGGCCGATGACGCCGAGCGAGACACCCGCCCAGGCGACCGACTTGATCCAGGGGGCCTGCGGCCTGCCGGGTGCGCCGAACGCGGGCCGGGCCAGGACGGCGACACCGGTGATCAGCGCGGTGAGGGCGAACAGGCCGGCCCACAGTGCGGTGGTGTGCCAGGCGTCGCCGTACATCTCCTTGATCTGCTTGGCGACGGCCGCGTTCGACGCGGTCCGGAGCTGGCCGATGAAGGTCTCGCGGGCGGCGGCCACGGTGCCGAT
This sequence comes from Streptomyces sp. NPDC050625, assembly GCF_040654755.1. NCBI lineage: Bacteria > Bacillati > Actinomycetota > Actinomycetes > Kitasatosporales > Streptomycetaceae > Streptomyces > Streptomyces sp. NPDC050625. The sequence goes on along the minus strand of NZ_JBFAIQ010000033.1, from coordinate 24,036 downwards.
CCAGCCGCCCGTGAGCGAGACGAGGCCCAGGACGGCGGAGACGACGGCGGCGGCGCCCTGGCCGACGCCGGAAGGCCCCTCGGCCTCGGTGACCTCCACCGCCGTCTCGTCGCTCTGCAGGTCGTCGCTCTTCAGATCGTCGTGCTTCGCGTCATCGCTCTTCGCGTCGTCGTTCTTCACCTCGGTGCCGTCCTCGGCACCGTCGACTGTCTTCGTTGCCATGCCCCGCACCGTACGGAGGCTCTCTGAGAGGTCTTTTAATGATCGCCGCGGGACGCACGCGCGCGTGCCGCACGCCACTCGGGGGCGAGCACCGACCACACCTCGATGTCGTGCCGGACGCCCCGGTGCAGGCGGCTCTCGCGGAGCACCGCGTCCCGGGTCATCCCCAGCCGCCGGGCGACGTTGATGCTCGGCCGGTTGGCGGAGGCCGCGTACCACTCCACGCGGTGCATCCCGCGCTCGTCGACCGCCCAGTCGACGAGGACCGTGATCGCGCGGGTGACGAGCCCCCGCCCGGCCGCGGCGGGCTCCAGCCAGCAGCCGACCTCGCAGTTGCCCTGTGCGGCGTCGAAGGTCCGGAACAGCACCCCGCCGACCAGCTTCCCGTCCAGCCAGATCCCGTGCAGGCTGCCGCTGTCCGCGGCGCGCTTCTCGGCGTAGGAGGTGAGCAGGGCCCGCGCGGAGTCCACGTCCGTCTCCCGCGCCCCGAAGGTGATGTACTGGCCGATGAACTCCCGCCCCCGGTCGAGGTGCGCGAGGAACTCCCCGGCGTGCCAGGGCTCCAGGGGGCGCAGCTCCGCGCCGTCGTCACCCAGGGAAATCGCGTACATCCTGCCGCCGCTCCTTCGTCAGTTCCTCCATGGCCTCGGTGAGCCTCTCATGGGCGGCGCGGCACTCGGGCGGTTCGATGCTGATCCGTGGCATACGGCGGTCCAGCCAGCGTGGGAGCCACCAGTTGGCGCCGCCGAGCAGATGCATCAGGGCGGGCACGAGGAGGGTGCGCAGGACGAAGGCGTCCAGGGCGACCGCGGAGGCCAGCGCGATGCCGAACATGGCGATCACGCGGTCGCCGCTGAGCACGAAGGCGAGGAAGACCGAGATCATGATGACCGCGGCGGAGTTGATCACCCGGCTGGTCTCGGCCAGTCCGACGCGGACGGCCCGCCGGTTGTCGCCGGTCTCCAGCCACTCCTCGTACATCCGGCTGACCAGGAAGACCTGGTAGTCCATGGAGAGTCCGAAGAGGACCGACACCATGATCACGGGAAGGAAGGGCTCGATGGGACCGGCCCGGCCGAGGCCGAGCGGTTCGCTGCCCCAGCCCCACTGGAAGACCGCGACGACGATGCCGAAGGCGGCGGCGACGGCGGCGATGTTCATGGCGGCGGCCTTCAGCGGGATGCCGAGCGAGCGGAAGGCGAGCAGGAGCAGCACGCAGCCGAGTCCGATGACGACGCCGACGAACAGCGGCAGCTTGCCGACGATCACCGCGGCGAAGTCGTCGTAGCCGGCTGTCACTCCGCCGACCTGGATGTCGAGCGAGGTGCCGGTCTCCGCGCGTGGGAGGACCTCGGTGCGCAGCCGGTCGACCAGGTCACTGGTCCGCTGCGACTGGGGCGCGGAGTCGGGGACGACGGTGAGGTAGGCGGTGTCGCCGCCGGTGTCGAACCTGGCAGGTGTCGCCGAGGCGACGCCCGCGGTCTCGCGCAGGGTGGTGTCGAGGTTGTCGAGGGCGAGCCGGTCCGCGGCGCCGTCGACCCGGGTGACCAGCGTCAGCGGGCCGTTGACGCCGGGTCCGAAGCCCTCGGCGAGGAGGTCGTACGCCTGTCGGGTGGTCGACGCCTTGGGGTCGTTGCCCTGGTCGGACGTGCCGAGGCGGAGGGAGAGCGTGGGCAGCGCGAGGGCCGCGATGACGGCCACGGCGACGGTGCCGAGCAGCTTGGGGTGGCGCTCGACGAACGCGGACCAGCGGGCGGCGAGTCCGGTTGGCAGCTCCGGCTGCGGCCCGCGCTCGGCCAGCCTGCGCCGCTCCCGGCGGCTCAGGGCGCGGGGTCCGATCCAGGACAGCAGGGCGGGCAGCAGGGTGACGGAGGCCGCGACGGTGAGCACGACCGTCAGCGAGGCGGCGACGGCGACGCCGTTGAGGAAGCTCAGCCGCAGGATCAGCATGCCCAGCAGGGCGATGCAAACGGTGGCGCCCGCGAACACGACCGCGCGGCCCGTGGTGGCGACGGCGTCGGTGGCGGCCTCGGTGACGGTCAGGCCGCGCTTCAGCCCGCGCCGGTGTCTCGTCACGATGAAGAGCGCGTAGTCGATGCCGACGCCCAGCCCGATGAGCATGCCGAGCATGGGCGCGAAGTCGGCGACGGTCATGGCGTGCCCGAGCAGCACGATCGCGGCGTACGCGGTGCCGACGCCCACCAGCGCGGTGGCGATGGGCAGCAGCGAGGCGGCGAGCGAGCCGAAGGCGAGGAACAGCACGACGGCGGCGACGACCACGCCGACGGCCTCGGCGACATGCCCGGTCGACGACTCGGTGAGCCCGACGGCGCTGCCGCCGAGCTCGACCTGGAGCCCGTCGGCCTCGGCGGACTTGGCGGCGCGGACGACGGCCAGGGCCTCGGACCTGTCGATGTCCTCGGCCGGGGCGGCGAAGGTGACGGTGGCGTACGCGGTGTGCCGGTCGTGGCTGACGCGACCGGTGCCCCGGCCCTCGTAGGGGCTGGTCACGGACGACACGCCGGGCAGGCCGGCGATCTCGTCGAGGGTGCGGGTCATCGTCTGCTCGACGTCGGCGGCGCGGACGGTGCCCGAGGTGGTGTGCCAGACGACGGTGTCGGTGTCGCCGCCGAGGCCGGGGAAGCCGTCCCGCAGCAGCTGGGCGGCGCGGCCCGACTCGGTGCCGGGCACCTCGTAGTCGTCGGAGTACGCCGAGCCGGTGACGGCGGCGGCCGCGGTGGCCCCGCCGAACGCGAGGAGCCAGAGCAGAACGGCGACCAGGCGGTGCCGGACACACCAACGTGCAAGGGCTGCCACGGACGTGCTCCCAGTTGACGATTTGAGGATCTTTGACCGGGAAGGATCGTCCATGAACTGAACAGCCCGCAAAGAACGCATGAGCAATCGCAGGACACTCTTACAGGCGAATGTGATCGTTTATCGCGTTCCGGGGGTTCTTCACCAGAGTGGGAGACAAGTCACAGGACAGTTCCGTGAACTCTGTCGCCGCGCCGGGTACTTCAGTCGAACTGGTCCCCGAGCGCCATGATCATCGTCCCCACGATCAGCAGCCACAGCGCCCGGCGGGTACGGCCCCGGGAGCCGAGCACCGCGGCGAACGCGCACACGGCGGCCCCGACGGCGTAGGCGGCCGGGACGAGCACCGGCGCGGCACCGCTCAGCCGCAACAGGGCCGCGGCCAGGCCCGCGAGGGACAGCAGGGCTCCGGTGCCGGTCGCCGTCCAGCGGGCCCGGCGCGCCTCCACAGCGGGGTCCTCGTCGTCTTCGTCTGCGTCGTCCGCGTCGTGCATGCCGGCTGCGCCGTCCACCTCGGCCGTCTCGGTTCGGGTATCGGAATCCGTGCGTCCACTCATGGCGGGCGAGCGTAGTACGTGTGCCTGAACAATCCGGGTGCGGGGAGCGGGAAGCGCTGTTAGCGTCCCGGCGTCCGCAGTCCCGGAAGCCGGCACCTCGCCGCCGACCGAAGCAGGTGCGTTGTTTGACGGTCCGACCGAGCTCCTACGCATACCTTTCCCGTACGAAGGACTCAAGGAGCCCGTTCACCGATGTCCGACAGCATGTCCGACGCCACATCCAAGACCCCCGAGACCTCCGAGACCTCCGACAGCGCGCTGGCTGACCGCCTGACCGATCCCCGCCACCCGCGCAGCGACCGCTACGACGTCCGCTGGACCATCGAGAACCAGATGGGCCCGCACGCCCTGTGGCTGCTGGAGTGGCTGGCCCCCGCGCTCGGCCTGGCGGACCTGCGCCCCGGGGCGCGCGTCCTGGACCTGGGCTGCGGCCGCGCCATGACCTCCGTCTTCCTCGCCCGGGAGTACGACGTCCAGGTCGTCGCCGCCGACCTGTGGGTGAAGCCCGACGACAACGCCGCTCGGATCGCCGAGGCCGGTGTCGCCGACCGGGTGCTGCCCGTGCACGCCGAGGCGCACGCCCTGCCCTTCGGCGAGGGGACGTTCGACGCGATCGTCTCCGTCGACGCCTACCAGTACTTCGGCACGAACGATCTGTATCTGCCCACACCGACCCGGCTGCTGAAGCCCGGCGGGCGGATCGGGGTCGTCGTACCGGCACTTCGGGAGGAGCCGGCGGGCACGGAGCCTCCGACGCATCTCGCGCCGTGGTGGGAGCCGGACTTCTGGTGCTTCCACTCCCCCGAGTGGTGGCGGCGCCACTGGACGCGCGGCGGGGCCGTCGAGGTCGAGGCGGCCGACTGGCAGCCGGACGGCTGGCGCGACTGGCTGCTGTGGTGCGAGGTGGTCGCCGAGGAGAGCACGGACGAGTTCCACGTCCGGATGGCGGGCCGGTGCGCGGAGATGCTCCGCGCGGACGAGGGCCGCGCACTGGGCTTCGTACGGGTCGTGGGACGCCGGAAGTAGCCGTACGGCCCCGGAGGCGACGCCTCCGGGGCCGTACTGCACACGGGACTCAGCCCTCGCCGACGCCCAGCTTCGCCAGGATCAGCTCCTTGACGCGGGCCGCGTCGGCCTGGCCGCGGGTGGCCTTCATGACCGCGCCGACCAGGGCGCCCACCGCGGCCACCTTGCCGCCGCGGATCTTGTCGGCGATGCCCGGGTTGCCGGCGATGGCCTCCTCGACGGCGGCCGTCAGCGCGCCCTCGTCGGAGACGACCTTCAGGCCGCGCTTCTCGACGACCTCGTCCGGGGTGCCCTCGCCCGCGAGGACGCCCTCGATGACCTGACGGGCCAGCTTGTCGTTGAGGTCACCGGAGGAGACGAGCTGGGCGATCCGGGCGACCTGCTCGGGCGCGATGGCCAGCTCGTCGAGCGCCTTGCCCGACTCGTTGGCGCTGCGCGCCAGTTCGCCCATCCACCACTTGCGGGCGGAGGCCGCGTCGGCACCGGCGTCGATCGTGGCGACGATCGGGTCCAGCGCGCCGGCGTTGAGGATCGCCTGCATGTCGGTGGCCGTGATGCCCCACTCCGCCAGCAGACGGGTGCGGCGGGCCAGCGGCATCTCCGGCAGCGCGGCGCGGATCTCCTCGACCCACTCGCGGGAGGGGGCCACCGGGACGAGGTCGGGCTCCGGGAAGTACCGGTAGTCCTCGGCCTCCTCCTTCACTCGGCCCGAGGTCGTCGACCCGGTGTCCTCGTGGAAGTGGCGGGTCTCCTGGACGATCGTGCCGCCGCCGCTGAGCACGGCCGCGTGCCGCATGATCTCGAAGCGGGCCGCACGCTCCACGGAACGCAGCGAGTTGACGTTCTTCGTCTCGGAGCGCGTGCCGAACTTGTCCCCGCCCTTGGGCATCAGCGACAGGTTCACGTCGCAGCGCATCTGGCCCATCTCCATACGGGCCTCGGACACGCCGAGCGCCCTGATGAGCTCGCGCAGCTCACGGACGTACGCCCGGGCGACCTCGGGAGCGCGCTCCCCGGCACCGACGATCGGCTTGGTGACGATCTCGATGAGCGGGATGCCGGCGCGGTTGTAGTCCAGCAGCGAGTGCTGCGCGCCGTGGATACGGCCGGTGGCGCCGCCGACGTGCGTCGACTTGCCGGTGTCCTCCTCCATATGGGCGCGCTCGATCTCCACGCGGAAGGTCTCGCCGTCCTCCAGCTGTACGTCGAGGTAGCCGTTGTAGGCGATCGGCTCGTCGTACTGGGAGGTCTGGAAGTTCTTCGGCATGTCCGGATAGAAGTAGTTCTTCCGGGCGAAGCGGCACCACTCGGCGATCTCGCAGTTCAGCGCGAGACCGATCTTGATCGCGGACTCGACGCCGGTCGCGTTGACGACCGGGAGCGAGCCGGGCAGGCCGAGGCAGGTCGGGCAGGTCTGCGAGTTGGGCTCGGCGCCCAGCTCGGTCGAACACCCGCAGAACATCTTCGTCTTGGTGCCGAGTTCGACATGGACCTCAAGGCCCATGACGGGGTCGTACGACGCCAGCGCGTCCTCGTACGACACCAGGTCGGTCGTGGTGGTCACGGTGAAACTTCCCTCTCAGCCCAGCAGGACGTCGTCGTCGCCCAGCCGCTTCAGCTCGCGGCACAGGATGGCGAGGCCGGTGACGATCGCGACCGCGGAGACGGTGGCGTCGATGAGCCGCAGCGTGTCGTGCTCGGCGCGAGCCTTCTTGATCTGCTTGGTGACACCGATCGCGCCGAACGCGGTCGTGGCCATCGACAGGTACGTACCGGACTTGGACTTCTTGAAGCCCTTGGCCTTCGACAGTGCTTTGCTCACAGCGACGGAGCCTCCTCCAGCAGCGGGTGACCCCACTTTTCCACGAACGCGGCCTCGACAGCGGCGCCGACCTTGTAAAGACGGTCGTCCTTCAGCGCCGGGGCGATGATCTGCAGACCGACCGGGAGGTTGTCCTCCGGGGCCAGGCCGCAGGGCAGCGACATGGCCGCGTTGCCCGCCAGGTTGGTGGGGATGGTGCACAGGTCGGCGAGGTACATCGCCATCGGGTCGTCGGCGCGCTCGCCGATCGCGAAGGCGGTGGTCGGCGTCGTCGGGGAGACGATGACGTCGACCTGCTCGAAGGCCTTCTCGAAGTCGCGCGTGATCAGCGTGCGGACCTTCTGGGCGGAGCCGTAGTACGCGTCGTAGTAGCCGGAGCTCAGCGCGTACGTGCCCAGCATGATGCGGCGCTTGACCTCGGGGCCGAAGCCCTCCTCACGGGTGAGGGAGGTGACCTCCTCGGCCGAGTGGCTGCCGTCGTCGCCGGTCCGCAGGCCGTAGCGCAGGCCGTCGAAGCGGGCGAGGTTGGACGAGCACTCGGACGGGGCGATCAGGTAGTACGCCGAAAGGGCGAGGTCGAAGGACGGGCAGTCCAGTTCGACGATCTCGGCGCCCAGCTCCTTCAGCAGTTCGACGGACTCGTCGAAGCGCTGGATGACGCCGGCCTGGTAGCCCTCGCCGCGGAACTGCTTGACCACACCGATCCGCATGCCCCGCACGCTGCCGTTGCGGGCGGCCTCGACCACCGGCGGCACCGGGGCGTCGATGGAGGTGGAGTCCAGCGGGTCGTGTCCGGCGATCACCTCGTGCAGGAGCGCCGCGTCCAGGACCGTACGGGCGCAGGGCCCGCCCTGGTCGAGGGAGGACGAGAAGGCGACCATGCCGAACCGGGAGACCGCGCCGTAGGTCGGCTTCACGCCGACCGTGCCGGTGACGGCGGCCGGCTGGCGGATGGAGCCGCCCGTGTCGGTGCCGATGGCGAGGGGGGCCTGGAAGGAGGCGAGGGCGGCGCTGGAGCCACCGCCGGAGCCGCCGGGGATCTTGGTGAGGTCCCAAGGGTTGCCGGTCGGCCCGAACGCGCTGTTCTCGGTGCTGGACCCCATGGCGAACTCGTCCATGTTGGTCTTGCCGAGGATGACCACGTCGGCGGCCTTCAGCCGCTTGGTGAGCGTCGCGTCGTACGGCGGGATCCAGCCTTCGAGGATCTTCGAACCGACGGTCGTGGGAACGCCCTCGGTGGTGAAGATGTCCTTGAGCGCGAGGGGGACGCCGGCCAGCGGCCCGAGCTTCTCCCCCTTCGCCCGCTTCTCGTCGACGGCACGGGCCTGCGCCAGGGCGCCCTCGCGGTCGACGTGCAGGAAGGCGTGCACCTTCTCGTCGACGGCCTCGATCCGGGCGAGGTGGGCCTCGGTGACCTGGACGGCCGTGAGCTCGCCGGAGGCGATCTTCTCGGCGGTCTCGGCGGCCGTGAGTTTGATGATGTCCGTCATGGATCAGTCCTCCCCCAGGATCTGCGGCACCTTGAAACGCTGCTGCTCCTGGGCCGGGGCGCCGGAGAGCGCCTGGGCGGGGGTGAGCGAGGGACGGACCTCGTCCGCGCGCATGACGTTCGTCAGCGGGAGCGGGTGAGAGGTCGGCGGTACGTCTTGGTCGGCGACCTCGCTGACGCGTGCGACCGCGCCGATGATGTCGTCCAGCTGGCCTGCGAAGTGTTCGAGTTCTTCGGGCTTCAGCTCCAGACGCGCCAGCCGGGCGAGGTGGGCGACCTCCTCGCGCGTGATGCCAGGCATGCAGCGATCCTCTGGGGTGAGAGTTTGTGGTTTGGGCCCAATCCTATGGGGCGGGGTGCGGTGAACGTTAAACGGTTTGCTCAGCGCTCCGGCCCTCGGCGTTGGGCGTCCCAGGCCGGGCTGTGCAGGAAGTGGTTGTCGTACAGGTCCTGCACCCCCAGAAGGCTCTCCGGGGTGTCCTCGCCGAGGGCGACGCGCCGCAGGTGGCGGAAGTACTCGAAGCGCTCGACGCCCGGCGTGATGACGATGAGCAGGTCGGCGTCGCAGCCGGGGACGGCGGCGAAGGCGTGCGGCCTGCCGGGCGGGACGACGACCAGGTCCCCGGGCCCTGCGGTGACGATCTGCTCGGCGGAGAGCAGTTCGGCGGCGCCGTCGAGCACGAAGAACATCTCGGCCGAGCCGTCGTGGCGGTGCGGGGAGGCGCCGTCGGCGCCCTGGGTGAGAGTGACGCGCTGGGTGGACAGGGCTCCACCCGTACTGCCGCTGTCGGCCAGCAGCCGGACGGTGGTGGGCGCACGGCCGACGACCTCGGCCTCCGCCTCCCGGACGACCACGGTCTCGTCGAATGTCGGAACGATCAGGGACATGGCTGGTGGCATCGTCTTTCTGTACGGGTCCCGTGCCGGATTCCGTACCGGTCCCGTACCGGCCGGCCGGTGCCGGACAGCCCCTGCCGGGCTAGCCGATCAGCCCCGGGTCGTCCGCGGCGGCCGCCGGGAGGGCTGCCCTCGGACGCTGCCAGCCCTGGGAGCCGCGGGCACGCAGCCACGCCGTGGTCTCCTCCGGCGGCATCGCCGCGGCGACCAGCCAGCCCTGTACGGCGTCGCACCCCAGGTCGCGCAGCCGCTCCCAGGTCTCGTCGTCCTCGACGCCCTCGGCGACGACCAGCAGCCCGAGGGAGTGCGCCAGGTCGACCGTGCACCGCACGATCTCCGCGTCCTCCGTGTCCACGGCCAGCCGGGCGACGAACGACCGGTCGATCTTCAGTTCGCTGACCGGCAGCCGGCGCAGATGCACCAGCGAGGAGTAGCCGGTGCCGAAGTCGTCCAGGGACATCTTCACGCCGTGCCCGGTCAGCCCGGCGAGGGTGTCGGCGGCCCGCTGCGGGTCCTCCAGCAGCACGTGCTCCGTTATCTCCAGTTGGAGCGCTCCCGCCGGAACGCCGTGCCGGGCGAGCCGCGCGGCCACCGAGCCGGCGAAGCCGGGCGTGTGGACGTCACGCGGGGAGACGTTGACCGCGACCGGCACCCGCAGGCCCTGCGCACGCCACCGGGCGACCTGTCCGAGCGCCGTCTCCAGCACGTACTCCGTCAGATGGGGCATCAGCCCCGAGGACTCGGCGATCGCTATGAACTCGTCCGGTGGCACCTTGCCGCGCTCGGGGTGCACCCAGCGGACCAGTGCCTCCAGCCCGGCGACCTGGCCGTCGAAGCGGACCTTGGGCTGGTAGTGCAGCTGGACCTCGTGCGCGTCCAGGGCCCGGCGCAGATCGCCGAGCAGGCCGAGCCGGTCCGGGGTGTTGGAGTCCCGCTTGGACTCGTACACCTCGACGCCCGTGCGGTCCCGCTTCGCCTGGTACATCGCCACGTCCGCCCGGCGCAGCAGTCCCTCGGCGTCCAGGGCGTGGTCGGGGAAGACGGCGACACCCGCGCTGGCCTCCAGGACGAGGGTGAGTCCGTCGAGGTCGAGCGGGGAGCTGAGGGCGGCCACCAGGCCGCGCGCGACCCGGGTCGCCGACGTCGTGGAGTCGGCGACGGGCAGTAATACGGCGAACTCGTCACCGCCGAGCCGGGCGGCCTCCGCGCCGCGGGGCAGTGCCAGCCGCAGCCGGTCGGCGATCTGCAGCAGCAGCCGGTCGCCGGCGAGATGGCCGAGGGTGTCGTTGACCGAGCGGAAGCGGTCGAGGTCGATGAGCATCAGGGCGGCCCGGGCGCCTATGCGTTCGGCGTCGTCGAGGGCCGTCCAGATCCGCTCCAGGAGCCACTGCCGGTTGGGCAGGCCGGTCAGCGGGTCGCGCAACTGCTCCTCCGCCCGGGCCCGGGCTATCCACAGGGTGGAGTCGAGGGCGACGAGGGGGATGGAGAACAGCGGGAGCAGGACCGGCTGGTCGTCGGCGACCACACAGACCAGGGGGGCGATACCGAGCAGCGCGACCGCGACCAGACCCTGTCTGACCAGGGCCGTCCGGGCGACGGTGGGCAGTCCGCCGCCGCGCGGGGCGTGCAGATACCACAGCAGACCGCGGGTGACGGCGAGATAGGCGGCCGCGACGAGGACGACCTCGGGGGCGGTGGCGACGGTCCAGTCGTCGGGGTTCCAGTGCGACTCGACGGTCGGTACGCGGCCGAAGGCGCCCAGCACCAGGGCGCCGGCGCCGATGCCGAGGATGTCCACCGCGCCCTGCAGCACGCCCTGTCGCCAGCGGTTGCGGCGGGCTATGCCGACCAGGACGACGACGGTCAGGCTGACCATGCCGGCGGGCACCCAGCCGTAGAGCAGGAGTACGGCGAGGGTGAGGGCGGCGCCGGAGCCGGTGCCGCCCCACCAGCGGGAGCGGCCGAGCATGACCAGATGGCCGACGATGATGCCGGTCAGCACGGCCAGCGACCAGCCGACCGTGCCGGACGGGAAGAGGGCGTGGCCGCCGGTGAACGCCCGCAGGAAGCCGACGCCCAGCGCGAGCCCGGCGGCCGCGACGACGGCCGCGGGCAGCGCGGGCCAGGACGGCCGGCGTTCGTGGTCCGCGCCCGGCAGGGCCGGGGCGGCCTCGATGGCCAGCGGCGCGGCCAGGGGGGCGGGGCTGCGCGGGTCCGTCGCGACATGCGGTCCTGCGGCGCGGACCGCCGCGCCCGCCCGCTCGGCGGCCCGTCCCGGCCACCGGCTCCCGCGCCATGCGCCCATCTTCAGGCGCAGGCGCAGCCGTGAGTCAGGGGCGGCGCTCTCGGTCGGTTCCATTCCCGTCCCTCTCACAGCCGGCGGTGCCCACGCCACGCGGTCCGCTGCCCGACGACCATCAACGGCTCCGCGTTGGAAAACCCTTCCCCGTGCTCATCAGGAGCACGGGGATGCCCCGACCGCAGCTGGGCACGGCAGGCGCACATCTCAACAGTAGGCCGCGGAAGGCTTCCACGGGCAGCGGTCGTCTACGGTTGCCCGAATGCGCCCCGGCCACCCGTATGCATCTGATATGCACCGATCGGGTGGCCTTCAACCGCTACTCCCCGGTCGGAAGGGCGACTTCGGCCGCGGCCTGCGGCCCCTGCTCCAACAGGACGCCGAAGCCGTCCTCGTCGAGCACCGGCACCTTGAGCTGCATGGCCTTGTCGTACTTCGATCCCGGGTTCTCCCCCACGACGACGAAAGACGTCTTCTTCGACACCGAACCGGTCACCTTCGCTCCGCGGCTCTGCAGCGCTTCCTTGGCGCCGTCGCGCGTGTGGTTCTCCAGGGTGCCGGTGACGACGACGGTAAGCCCTTCCAGCGGACGCGGGCCCTCCTCCTCGCCGGACGTCTCGTCCTCCAGCGGGACTCCAGCGGCCTTCCACTTGCTGACGATCTCGCGGTGCCAGTCCTCGGCGAACCACTCCCTGAGGGCCGCGGCGATGGTCGAGCCGACGCCCTCGATACGCGCCAGCTCCTCCTCGCTCGCCTGCTCGATGCGGTCGATGGAGCGGAACTCGCGCGCGAGGGCCTGCGCCGCCACCGGACCGACGTGCCGGATCGACAGCCCGTTCAGGAAGCGGGCGAGCGGCCGCTCCTTGGCCGCCTCGATGTTGGCCAGCAGCGCGAGGGTGTTCTTCTTCGGCTCGCCCTTCTGGTTGGCGAAGACCGTGACGACCTTCTCCTCGCCCGTCTTGGGGTCCCGCTTGGGCAGTCCGCTGTCCGGGTCGAGGACGTACGCCTTGATGGGCAGCAGCTTGTCCACCGTGAGGTCGAACAGGTCGCCCTCGTCGGCCAGCGGCGGGTCGGCCGGCTCCAGCGGCCGGGTGAGCGCGGCCGCCGCCACCTCGCCGAAGTGCTCGATGTCCAGGCACTCGCGGCCCGCGAGGTAGGAGACGCGCTCCCGCAACTGGGCCGGGCAGGTACGGGCGTTGGGGCAGCGGAGGTCGATGTCGCCCTCCTTCATGGGCCGCAGGGCCGTACCGCACTCGGGGCACTCGGCGGGCATCACGAACTCGCGCTCGCTGCCGTCACGCAGGTCGACGACCGGGCCGAGGATCTCCGGGATCACGTCACCGGCCTTGCGGATCACGACCGTGTCGCCGATGAGCACGCCCTTGGCCTTGACCACCTCCTGGTTGTGCAGGGTGGCGAACTCGACCTCGGAGCCCGCGACCGTGACCGGCTCGACCTGGGCGTACGGCGTGACGCGGCCGGTGCGGCCGACGCCGACCTTGATGTCGATCAGCTTGGTGTTGACCTCCTCCGGCGCGTACTTGTACGCGATCGCCCAGCGCGGCGCGCGGGCGGTCGAGCCGAGACGGCCCTGGAGGCGGATCTCGTCGAGCTTGACGACCACTCCGTCGATCTCGTGCTCCACGGAGTGACGGTTCTCGCCGTAGTACGCGATGAACTCCCGTACGCCGTCGAGGTCGTCGACCACCTTGTTGTGCGCGGAGGTGGGCAGGCCCCAGGTCTTGAGGAGGTCGTAGGCCTGTGAGAGGCGGGTGAGGCCCTCGTAGCCCGCCAGCGCGCCGATGCCGTGGACGACCATGTGCAGCGGGCGGGAGGCGGTGACCCGCGGGTCCTTCTGGCGCAGTGAACCGGCCGCCGCGTTGCGCGGGTTGGCGAAGGGCTTGTCACCGGCCGCGACCAGGCGCTCGTTGAGTTCGAGGAACTTCTCCATCGGGAAGTAGACCTCGCCGCGGATCTCCACGACTTCGGGGACGCGGTCACCCGTCAGCCGGTCCGGGATCTCCGCGATCGTACGGACGTTGGGCGTGATGTCCTCGCCGGTGCGGCCGTCGCCGCGGGTCGCCGCGCGCGTGAGGCGGCCCTGCTCGTAGGTGAGGTTGACGGCGAGGCCGTCGACCTTGAGCTCGCACAGGAAGTGGTAGTCGGAGGTGCCGACGTCCTTGGCTACGCGCTCGGCCCAGGCGGCCAGTTCGTCGTCGTTGAAGGCGTTGTCCAGGGAGAGCATGCGCTCGCGGTGCTCGACGGAGGTGAACTCCGTCTCGTACGCTCCCGCGACCTTCTGGGTCGGCGAGTCGGGCGTGCGCAGCTCGGGGTACTCCTGCTCCAACGCCTCCAGGGTGCGCAGGAGTCGGTCGAACTCCGCGTCGCTGACGACGGGAGCGTCCTTCACGTAGTACCGGAAGCGGTGCTCCTCGATCTGCTCGGCGAGCTGCGCGTGCCGCTCCCGTGCCTCGGCGGGCACTGCCGTCTCCGCTTGCTGCTTGTCGCCGGCCACCGTGTTGTCCTCCCGTTACTCTGGGTTGTCCGCGAGGGATCTCGCCGCCCGGACGCAATGGGCGAGAGCCTTGCGTGCGTACGCGGGGGAAGCGCCCGCGAGACCGCACGAGGGGGTGATGGTGACCGCCTCCGCGAGAAGCCCCGGATGCAGCCCCAGCCTGCGCCACAGCGTCCTGACACCCATGACGCTACCGGCAGGGTCTGACAACGGGCCGTCCGTGCCGGGCACGACACCGGCGAACAGTCGCGTGCCGCCTTCCACGGCCTCGCCGATGACCTCGTCGTCACGCTCGGTTAGGAGCGAGAAGTCGAGGGAGACCGCGGCGGCGCCCGTGCGGCGCAGCAGGGCGATGGGCACGTCCGGGGCGCAGGAGTGGACGACGACCGGGCCGGTGCGGTGCACCGCGACGAGGTCGCGGAGGGTGGCCTCGACGAGCTGCCGGTCCACGGCCCGGTGGGTCCGGTAGCCGCTGGCGGACTTGACCTGGCCGCGCAGTACGGCGGTCAGGGAGGGCTCGTCCAGTTGCAGGACGAGCTGTGCGCCCGGGACGCGGCGCTGCATCTCGGCGAGGTGCAGGCGCAGGCCCTCGGCGAGGGAGGCGGCGAGGTCGCGGCAGGCGCCGGGGTCGGAGAGGGCGGCCTCGCCGTTCTTCAGCTCGACGGCGGTGGCCAGCGTCCACGGGCCGACGGCCTGCACCTTCAGCGGGCCCTCGTACCCCTGGGTGAACTCCTCCAGCGCGTCGAGGTCCTCGCCCAGCCAGGAGCGGGCCCGCTTGGTGTCCCGGCCGGGCCGGTCGCCGATCCGCCAGCCGCTGGGCTCCACGCGCGCGTACAGCTCGACGAGCATTCCGGCGGTACGGCCGATCATGTCCGCGCCGGGGCCGCGGGCCGGCAGCTCGGGCAGGAACGGGAAGTCCTCGAAGGACCCGGTGACGGTCTTGGCGGCCTCCCGCGCGTCATCACCGGGCATGGACCCGACCCCGGTGGCCGCACCGAACCTGAACTGGCTGTCATCGCTCACCCACGCAGCCTACGTAACCCACCGGGGGTGGCTTCAATGCCGGTGCACCCCGTGCCGTTCCAGGAAGGCGAGCAACCGGTCCGGATCGGCGACCGCGAGGTTGTTGCGGAAGCGCCCGCGCTCCCAGGCGATGTCCGTCCCACCGTGGTGACTGCCGCTGCCGATGAACTCGCCGTGGGCGTCCAGCAGGGCGACGGTCAGGCTGCCGTGGCAGCGGCAGATGTCGCCCGTGAAGTCGCCGGTCGTGGTCAGGGCGCGCAGCTCGGCGAGCGTGTCGTCGTCGTAGATCTCGGCCAGGACGGTGCGCCGGGCGAGCGGCCCGGCGTCGTCCCCGCCGCGCAGGAGCACCGCGGCCTCGGCACGGTCCCAGACGTTCTCCAGCCAGGCACGGATCTCGTCCCCTCCTCGCATGCCGTCCCCTTCGGAGGTCACCGGGTCACTGACCCGGTCGGACCGTCAGGTCGTTGATCTCCGCGTCCCTGGGGAGGTCGATGGCCAGCAGGATCGTCGTCGCCACCGACTCGGGGTCGATCCAGCGGGAGGCGTCGTAGTCCTTGCCCTCCTGCTGGTGGACCTTGGCCTGCATGGGGCTGGCGGTGCGGCCGGGGTAGACGGAGGTGACGCGGACGCCGTTGCCGTGCTCCTCATGGCGCAGCGAGTCGGCCAGGGCCTTCAGGCCGTGCTTGGAGGCGGCGTACGCGGACCAGCCTGCGTGGGCGTTCAGGCCCGCGCCGGAGTTCACGAAGACCACGTGACCACGGGCGGCGCGCAGCTGGGGCAGGAAGTGGCGGGTCAGCTCGGCGGGGGCGACCAGGTTGACGTTGAGCTGGTGGCGCCAGGACTTGGGGGTGAGGTCCCCGACGTCGCCCAGGTCGACGACCCCGGCGATGTGCAGCAGTGAGTCCACGCGGTCGGGGAGCGTCTGGTGGGAGAAGGCCCAGGAGAGCTTGTCGGGGTCGGAGAGGTCGCCGACCAGGGTGCGCGCCCCCGGGTACTCGGCGGCCAGTTCCTTCGCCCGGCCCGCGTCGCGCGCGTGCAGCACGAGTTCGTCCCCGCGCGCGTGCAGACGGCGGGCCACGGCCGCGCCGATGCCGGAGCCCGCGCCGGTGATCACATGAGTAGCCATGTCCGCCATGTTCGCATCACCGCACGCCCAGGCTCTCCTCCAGGTACGCCAGCACGCCCACGGGCTCCTCCGCGAAGAACACCAGGTCGGTGAGCGGGCGGGGCAGGAAGCCCTCGGCCTCCATCCTGCGGAACTGCTCCTTCAGGCCGTCGTAGAAGCCCTCGGTGTTGAGCAGGACGACGGGCTTGTCCGTGTGCCCGTGCTTCTTCAGCTCCAGGATCTCGGTGGCCTCGTCGAGTGTCCCGGTGCCGCCCACCAAGACCACGACCGCGTCGGCCTGCTCCAGCAGCAGCCGCTTGCGCTCGGCGAGGTCCTTGGCGATCACCATCTCGTGGGCGCCGGACCGGGCCTTGGCCGCGAGGAACTCGACGGAGACGCCGAGCAGCCTGCCGCCCGCCTCCTGGACGCCGTCGGCGACGACCTTCATCAGGCCGACGTCGGAGCCGCCCCACACCAGCGTGTGGCCCCCCTTGCCGATCAGTTTCGCGAACTCGCGCGCGGGGCGCGTGTAGCGGTCGTCGAGGTCGGCGGCGGAGAGGAAGACACAGATACGCATGGGGTCAGCCTAGGCGGGAAGAACCGGGGGCCCGCGAGCGCTTTTCCGGTATGAGCGATGGACACACGATCACGATCGAGCAGGGCGACCGGCACGTACGCGTGGTGCGCGGGGACCTGGTGCTGGCGGAGACCCGCCGCCCCCTGGTGCTGCGCGAGACCGGCTGTCCCGTGCGCTACTACATCCCGGCCGAGGACGTGCGCCTCGACCTCCTGACCCCCTCCGAAACCCACACCCACTGCCCCTTCAAGGGGACGGCGTCCTACTGGTCGCTGCCGGACGCCCCCGACCTCGTATGGTCCTATCCCGAGCCCAAGGACGGGGTCGCGCAGATCAAGGACCACCTGTGCTTCTACGACGTGGAGGTCCAGGAGGAGACACGCGCGGAGGTGTCGTGACCGATTAGTCGCGTGCCCGGTGGCAGTCTCCTCAGGCATGGACAAGCAGATCATTTCGCGCGACGGCACCCGGATCGCGTACGCGCGCAGCGGGCGGGGTCCGGCGGTCGTCCTTGTGAGCGGCGCGATGTCCACGGGCGCCACGATGGCCCCGCTGGCCGCACGGCTCGCCGAGCGCTTCACGGTCGTCCCTTACGACCGGCGGGGGCGCGGCGCAAGCGGGGACACGGCGCCGTACGCGGTCGCCCGCGAGGTGGAGGACCTGGCGGCGCTGATCGAGGCCGTGGGCGGGGACGCGGCGCTCTACGGCATGTCGTCGGGCGGCGCGCTGGCGCTGGAGGCGGCGGCGAGCGGGCTGCCGGTCCGTCAGGTGGCCGTGTACGAGCCGCCGTTCGCCGTCTACGAGGGCGGCGCCGAGGAGCGGGCGGCGTACACCCGGAACCTGACCGAGGCGCTCGCGCGGGGCCACAGGGGAGACGCGGTGGAGCACTTCCTGCGGCTGACGGGCCTGGCCGAGGAGATGATCCGGGGCGCCCGCCAGTCCCCCATGTGGGCCGACATGGAGGCGATCGCCCCGACGCTGGCGTACGA
This sequence comes from Streptomyces sp. NPDC050625, assembly GCF_040654755.1. NCBI lineage: Bacteria > Bacillati > Actinomycetota > Actinomycetes > Kitasatosporales > Streptomycetaceae > Streptomyces > Streptomyces sp. NPDC050625. The sequence goes on along the minus strand of NZ_JBFAIQ010000033.1, from coordinate 6,698 downwards.
CGACGCCGCGATGGGCGACGGTCTGGTGCCCCGGGAGCGGCTCGCCGCGATCAGCGTCCCCGTGCTGGCGCTCGCGGGCGGTGCGAGCCCTTCCTGGATGCGCGAGGCGGCGCGGGCGGTGGCGCAAGCGGCCCCCGAGGGGACGTACCGCACCGTGGAGGGCCAGACCCACATGGTCGACCCGGACGTCCTGGCGCCGGTGCTGGCCGGGTTCCTGGCCGCCGACTAGACCGACGCGGCCGCGGCCCTGACCGTCGTCGCGATCGTCGCGGAGCCCACCACGCGCGTGCCGTCGTAGAGCACGATCGCCTGGCCGGGGGCGACGCCGCGGACCGGCTCGGTGAAGGTGACCCGCAGCTCGCCGTCGACCGGCTCCGCCGTCACCTCGGTCTCGCCGCCGTGCGCCCGGAGCTGGGCGGTGTAGGTGCCGGGACCGGCCGGGGCCGCGCCGCACCAGCGGGGCTTGATGGCCGTCAGGGCGGTGACGTCCAGCGCGGCGGCCGGGCCGACGGTCACCGTGTTGTTCACCGGGGAGATGTCGAGGACGTAGCGGGGCTTGCCGTCGGCGGCCGGGGTGCCGATCCGCAGGCCCTTGCGCTGGCCGATGGTGAAGCCGAACGCGCCCTCGTGCGTGCCCACCTTGGCGCCGGACTCGTCGACGATGTCGCCCTCGGCCTTGCCGAGGCGGGAGGCGAGGAAGCCCTGGGTGTCGCCGTCGGCGATGAAGCAGATGTCGTGCGAGTCGGGCTTCTTGGCGACCGCGAGGCCGCGGCGCTCGGCCTCGGCGCGGATCTCGTCCTTGGTCGTCACCGTGTCGCCCAGCGGGAACAGCGCGTGCGCGAGCTGCTGCTCGTCCAGGACACCGAGCACGTACGACTGGTCCTTGGCCATGTCGGAGGCGCGGTGCAGCTCGCGGCTGCCGTCCTCGTTCACGAGCACCTTGGCGTAGTGACCGGTGCAGACGGCGTCGAAGCCGAGGGCCAGCGCCTTGTCCAGGAGCGCGGCGAACTTGATCTTCTCGTTGCAGCGCAGGCACGGGTTCGGCGTGCGGCCGGCCTCGTACTCGGCGATGAAGTCCTCGACGACGTCCTCGCGGAAGCGGTCGGCGAGGTCCCAGACGTAGAACGGGATGCCGATGACGTCGGCGGCGCGGCGGGCGTCGCGGGAGTCCTCGATGGTGCAGCAGCCCCGCGCTCCGGTGCGGAACGACTGCGGGTTCGCGGAGAGCGCGAGGTGGACGCCGGTCACGTCGTGGCCCGCCTCGGCCGCGCGGGCGGCGGCGACGGCGGAGTCCACGCCGCCCGACATGGCGGCGAGGACGCGGAGGGGACGGGTGGGCTGCGGGGTGTCAGTCATAGCCCTTCCAGAGTACGGGGGTGCGGGAACCGGAGCCCGCGAGTATCCGTTGACGATCTCGTGGGGGAGAAACGGGCGGACACGGCGAGCGGCGACTCGGATCGGCGGCTGGGGCGGCGGGCCCTGCTCGTCGGGGGTGTCGCGGCGGCCGTGGGGACCGCCGCGCTGGCCCGGGACGAGCTGTCCCATCTGTGGTGGCGGCTGCCGGGGGTGGAGAAGTCGCGGGTCGAGGGCGCGGTGGACTTCCGGGGCGCGCGGTGGGTGGCCGCGTCCCCGGCGAACTACCGGCGGGCGGACCGGCCGGACGACTATCCGATCGACCGGGTGGTCATCCATGTCACGCAGGGCGACTACAAGACCGCGGTGAAGGTCTTCCAGGACCCGGCGCACAAGGCGGCGGCGCACTACATCGTGCGGGCGGACGGGCGGATCACCCAGCTGATCCGCGAGCTGGACGTGGCGTTCCACGCGGGGAACCGGGAGTACAACGAGCGGAGCGTCGGCATCGAGCACGAGGGGTTCGTGGAGCACGCCTCGTCCTTCACGGACGCGATGTACGCGTCCTCGGCGCGGCTGACGGCCGCGATATGCCGTCGGTACGGCATACCGGTGGACCGGGAGCACATCATCGGGCATGTGGAGGTCCCGGGGACGGACCACACGGATCCGGGGCGGCACTGGGACTGGGACCGGTATCTGGGGCTGGTGCGGCGGGCCTGAGCCTGTGTGGCGCACGTCACATCAGGTCATTGTTGTGAGCGGGATCCTCGGCTCATGTGTCCGTTGCGTCCCCCACCCCGGCCGCAACCTGCGGCATGCCAACTTGGCTTTCCTTCAAGGAAGTTGAGCAAGATCACCGCTCACGGCGGTTCCACAGCCCGCCCGGCTCTCCCCCAGGTTCGGCCCAGATTTCACACAGCGCCGAGGTCGAGCATTCCCGGCCATGACCGACACCACAGAGCCCGGCACCGGCACGGGCACGGACAGCAGCGGCAAGCGCGAGCACTCCAAGGAGAGCAGGCCCCGGCGCGGCAGGGGCCTGCACCGGCGCAAGTTCCTCGGCGGCACGGTCGGGCTGGGCCTGGCCGCGGTCGGCGCGGCCGGCACGACGTTCAGCCTTCTGGGCAACGGCGGCGACAAGGCGTCCGCGGCGACCGGCACGCTCACGATCCCGGACCTCCTGGAGGGCACCACCTCGGGCGGCACCACCACGTTCACCCTGGAGGCGAAGACCGGCACCGGCGAGGTCGTCAGCGGCGTCACCAGCTCCACCATGGGCTACAACCAGTCGTTCCTGGGCCCGACCATGAAGTGGACCAGCGGCGACACCGTGCTGCTGAACATCACCAACAGCCTCGGCGAGGACACCACCGTCCACTTCCACGGCGCCCATGTCCCGGCCAAGCTGGACGGCGGCCCGCAGCTCGCCTTCGCCGACGGCGAGACCTGGGCGCCCACCTTCGAGGTGAAGGACGAGGCCAAGACCCTCTGGTACCACCCGCACGCCCTCGGCACCACCGCCAAGCAGGCCGTGCACGGGCTGGCCGGGATGATCATCGTCGAGGACGACACGGACACGTCCTCGGCGCTGCCCAGCGACTACGGCGTGGACGACGTCCCGATCATCCTCCAGTGCCTGGCGTCCGACACCTCGGGCGACATCAAGTACGACTTGACCGGCTATCTCGGCAGCGGTCTGGTCTACCCGGTGCTGTGCAACGGCACGAACGTCGACGACACCACGCTGACCTTCGAGGCCACGAAGACCCGCACCCGCTTCCGGATCCTGAACGCCTCGCCGTCGGACATCATCACCGTCCAGCGCAGCGACGGCGGCACGATGACCCAGATCGCCACGGACCAGGGCTGTCTGGCCGAGGCCGCCGATGTGACGTCCGTGCGGCTGGTGGCCGGCGCCCGCGCCGAGGTGGTCATGGACCTCACGGACGACGTGACCCTGCAGGCGGTCATCACGACCGGCTGGGTGCGCGGCGGCAGCGGTACGTACGACTTCCTGACCGTCACGGCGAGCGGCACGGACACCCCGGACGACCTGCCGAGCACGCTCCGGACGATCGACCGGTACGACACGAGCGACTTCACCGCCCGGACGGTCACGCTCGGCCAGAGCGGCGCGACCATGCTGATCAACGGGTCGGCGGGCACCAGCATGTCCTCCATGGCCATGATCAGTACGACGCTCGGGTCCAAGGAGATCTGGACGGTCAAGAACAACACGCAGCTGGAGCACTCCTTCCATCTGCATGACGTGCCGTTCCAGCTGATCTCCGTCAACGGCGAGGATCCCAGCGGGGTCGAACTCGGCTGGTACGACACCTACGAGGTGGTCGGCGGCGGCTCCATCGAGATCGCGATGGAGTTCACCGACTTCGCCGACGACACGTACATGTACATGCTCCACTGCCATCTCCTGCAACACGAGGAGGAGGGCATGATGGCGTCCCTGATGGTGACGGAGAGCTGACTCCCGCCCTTCGGGTGAGCCCCGCGGCCCGGGCACGCTCGACCGCGAGGCCGATCGCCTTCGCCACCGGCATCGCGCCACAGGCGCGGGAAGGAGCGGGCGAAGACGATCGCCGAGGCGACCGGGAAAGCCCCGATGTCGACGATCAGCGTGCGGCCCGCAGTGACCGCACGCGACCGCGGCCCGGCAAGCGCGCGCACCGAAACGGTGAGCGCCCCTGGGCGCTAGGTCAGGCCGGCCGCGCGCGCCCGGTCCACCGCGGGGCCGATCGCCTTCGCCACCGCCTCCACGTCCGCCTCCGTGGAGGTGTGGCCGAGGGAGAAGCGGAGGGTGCCGCGGGCCAGGTCCGGGGTGGTGCCGGTGGCGAGGAGGACGTGGCTGGGCTGGGCGACGCCGGCGGTGCAGGCGGAGCCGGTGGAGCACTCGATGCCCTGGGCGTCCAGCAGCAGGAGCAGGGAGTCGCCCTCGCAGCCCGGGAAGGTGAAGTGGGCGTTGGCCGGGAGGCGGTCCACCGGGTCGCCGCCGAGGATCGCGTCCGGAACCGCCGTACGGACGGCCTCGATCAGGTCGTCCCGCAGGGCACCGATCTCCCGGGCGAACCACTCGCGCTGCTCGGCGGCGAGCCGGGCGGCGACCGCGAACGCGGCGATCGCCGGGACGTCGAGGGTGCCGGAGCGGACATGGCGCTCCTGGCCGCCGCCGTGCAGAACGGGGACGGGGGTGTACTCACGGCCGAGGAGGAGCGCGCCGATGCCGTACGGGCCACCGATCTTGTGGCCGGAGACCGTCATCGCGGCGAGGCCGGAGGCGGCGAAGTCGACGGCGACCTGGCCGACGGCCTGGACCGCGTCCGCGTGCAGCGGGATGCCGAACTCGGCGGTGATGTCGGCGAGTTCACGGACCGGCATGATCGTGCCGATCTCGTTGTTGGCCCACATCACCGTCGCCAGGGCGACGTCGTCGGGGTTGCGGGCGATCGCCTCGCGCAGGGCCTCGGGGTGCACCCGGCCGTAGGTGTCGACGGGGAGGTACTCGACGGTGGCGCCCTCGTGTTCACCGAGCCAGTGGACCGCGTCGAGGACCGCGTGGTGTTCGACGGGGCTGGCGAGGACACGGGTTCTGACGGGGTCGGCGTCACGGCGGGACCAGTACAGGCCCTTGACCGCGAGGTTGTCGGCCTCGGTGCCGCCGGAGGTGAAGACGACCTCGCTGGGGCGGGCGCCGAGCGCTTCGGCGAGCGTCTCGCGGGACTCCTCGACCGCACGGCGGGCCTTGCGGCCGGACGCGTGGAGGGAGGAGGCGTTGCCGGTGACGCTCAGCGCGGCGGTCAGTGCCTCTGCCGCCTCCGGGAGCATCGGTGTCGTCGCGGCGTGGTCGAGGTAAGCCATGGTGAGCCCGATTCTACGGGCCCCTTGGGAGCGGCCCGGCGGCCAGGCCGGACGTTTTCAGCGGCCTTGCCCCGTCGTCCTCGGGGCGTCAGCCGTTGGTCAAGGCGCGTTCTCCGGGCTCACAGGCTCCACGAAACCGTGTTGGACACCTCCATGGCGAACACCAGGACCGCCAGGTCGGCGACGCCCAGCGCGAGGCCGAGATAAGCACGGCCGCGACGGGCGGTGCCGCGCCACAGGGCGACGCCCGCCAGCACGAGGGCGATCGGGCCGAGGAAGACGTTGAGGACGAGAAGGCCGAGGAGGCCCAGGATGAAGGACGCCACGGCCATGCCGTCGGCGTCGCGCGTGCCCGAACGGGTGTCGGTGCGAGGCGTGGCCGGTGCGGTGAGTTGCATGATGCTCAGCTCCTGTGGGTCGGTGCGGACGGTCAGTTGGCCGATGAGTGACGACGGCGGCCGTGGCGCTCGCGGAGCGCGAAGATGCCGAGCCAGACGGCGATACCGGCGGCCACGGCGAGGCTGACGGTCAGCGGCGCGTGGGCCACGGTGCCCAGCACGACACCGAGCAGCATGAGCGCGGCGACAAGGAACAGCATGGGATTCGATCCCCCTCCATGAAATTTCGGTGAACGGTTGTAGTAACAGTTGTTCACTGACTTTGAGTCTAGCGCCTCCTACGGCTTTTCAATTCCGGAGAACAGTTGTTAACTGGATGACATGAGTCACACCCTCGGCATCCGGCAGGCCCAGAAACAGAAGACCCGGCAGGCGCTCCTGGACGCCGCGTTGGGCCTGCTGGAGGAACAGAGCCTGAGCAGCCTGGGCCTGCGCGAGGTCACCCGGGCCGTCGGCGTCGCCCCGACCGCCTTCTACCGGCACTTCCGCTCCACCGCGGACCTCGGCGTGGCCCTCGTCGACGAGGCGCTGGGCAGTCTGCATCCGATGGTGCGGACCACGGTGTCCACGGCCGGCGACAGCGACGAGCGCATCATCCGGGCCATCCGTCTGATCGCCCGCCATGTGGAGACGCACCCCGCCCACGTCCGCTTCATCGCCCGCGAGCGGCACGGCGGCGTCCAGCCGGTGCGGGAGGCCATCCGGGCCCAGCTGACCAGGTTCGCCGAGGAGGTGCGGACCGAGCTGGCCAAGGACCCGGAGGCGGTCGGCTGGAACGAGGACGACCTGCTGATGCTCGCGCACCTCTACGTCGACCAGATGCTCATCACGGCCTCCCTGTTCCTGGAGGCCCTGGAGACCTCGGCCTCACAGGAGGAGCGGGAGCGCGTCGCCCAGGTCGCGGCCCGTCAGCTGCGGCTGGTCAGCCTCGGCCGGCGGCACTGGCTGGACTGACCCCGGCACGGCACACAGGGGCGGGGGGGGGGGGGGGCCCGCGCCGCCCCCCCCCCCGGGACCCACCACGAGCAGCCCCCGGGGGGGCCGGGCCGCAGGCCGCGGGGGCCCCCCCCC
>NZ_JBFAIQ010000032.1:66246-82258 GCF_040654755.1 Streptomyces sp. NPDC050625 | reverse complement strand
ACACACGCCGCAACGACGCGCACAGAAAAGCCGATCACGGCCACTGTCAACCATCAGCTGGGACCGAACTGTCAAGCATCACCCGGGATCGGACAGACGCTGGTCAGGGTGGTGCGTTCAGATTTTCTCTACGAGGTTCAACCTGCAAAAACGCAGGTAGAGGGGGGTCGCGCAGCACACGTACTATGTGCTGGCAGGGAACACTCCGGTCCTGGTTCACAATACTGATGGCCCTCTTTGCGATCTCAACGATGGCTATTTGTACCGCGGGCTCGCTAAGGGACGCCATGAATATGCCGCCGCTGCGAAGGGCCGTGCGGTGCCCCGCGGAACCAGCAGGAACATCAATGACCACTCAGGTGGAAATTTGACTGATACTATCTACACTTCATGGTCGGACGACCCCGAAGTTGCGTAGTTCGGCGCCGAAAATCTGGGGGACGACTATGTTGGGGAAGGTGTGATGCTGCGCGTCAGGGTGGAAGGCATCGATCCGGCAAGAATCAGTCAGATTCACGGGAGTCAGTATGAAAGGTTCTTCGAAGACGAACATCTCATCGCTGAAGAAGTCCTGGCCGACGATATAAGCTTCGACTTCAGGGAGACCTGGTCGCCCGTTATGAGGCCATGAGATGAACGAAGTTTCCGCGAGTGAACTGATCGCCGCATTCGATTCCGAATCCGAGGCCGGCATCCAGGCCAAGAATGCATTGATTTCTGGAGCGCCTTTCGAGATCTGGCTCGAGCCCCAGCCGGCGTCGAAACTTCGAGGCATCCTTCGCGGGAGGGTGAGAAGCCTGCAGCGGCGTGGTAAGCCGATTGTCGGGGTTGTCGAGTGCCTTGCGAGTCTTGTCGAAAAGGGCGAGCAGGGACTTCTTGTGGCCTACGTGGACGATCGCGAACGAGCCGGATACCTATTTCCCCTCTACCTCGATCCACAACCGCTCAAAGTGGTCGGCTGCCTAGGATTTGGCTCCTCCTCCGAAGGCGACCGGGATCTGTTTCCGGTGGGGCCGCTGTAGTGTCTGACGGCAGTAGTTGACGCTGAGGTTGAAATGGTGGGGTGACGGGCTTACGGGGGCTCCAGTCGCAGTCCGGTCATTGAACAGATCGTCGAATCGGCGGCCGGGATCGGCCACCGCCCAAGGGTGAAGTTTGGCCTGCATCTCCGATACCCGCTGAAGCGGACCCACTGGAGCCGCGTCAGACAGAGCGCCGCGATTCAGCGGTGCGTCTTTCGGCATTGCAGCGTCCTTCCCTTCCCGATACCGCTGCGGCCCTTCCCCATGCTTCGGGCTTTCCCCGGCTCGGAGTACTACGGCGGCTCCGCCCCACCCGGTTGCGTCCAGGGAAGTGGTGTATGGGAATGTCATCAACGCCCTTGGCGGTGATGCGAATCGTGTGGTGCTCACGCGTGCCCTGTACTGGGACAGAGAGATGGAAGTCTGGGACGAGATGCCCATCTGCCAGGTCTGCCAGACCTACCTGACCCCGGAGGATGTCGAACCCGGAGCCTGGTACATGCACCCCGGTGACTGGGACAACAGATGACCTCTCGGTACGGTGTACCTCGCGACCGCGCGAGCGGCGTGTACCAGTGGCTCAGCAGAGAGCAGAAGGCACCGGGGGTGCGGGCATGACCGTCAGGCCGTCCTTGATCCAGGCCGAGCGCGTGGACTGGGCTTCCCTGCGCTGCGGGTGCGGCAAGACGGGAGCCCACATTCCCGAGACATTTGCTAATTTGCTCGAGGCAAGCAATTCCCTAGAGATGGCCGAGGCGTCCCTGGAGGGACACGTATACATTCAGTCCCTCCTTTTCGAGGTGGCGGTACCCGTGACCTCCATGATTGTGGCGGCCCTGAACGAGGAGACATCCGAAGCGGTACACATCCGTCTGCTCGACGAGCTCACTTCCTGTGTCGGCGGGGAGTCTCACTGGACCGAAGTCGAGGCCGGCGCCCCAGAACTCGAGATCGACTGCCAGATCGCGGCGCGTGAGGGCATTTGGACCCTCTACGCGGAGTATGCGACTGGTCGTGCCTCGATGGCCCGGATGGTTCTCGACGTGGTGGACGCCGACCGCGAACGGTTCGAGTATTTCGATGCCAAGCTGCTCGACCGGGTCAGAAAGCGGGCGAAGCGCCACTGACTGGCAGACAGAAGGCCGGTTATCGAAAATGGCTGAGTTCCGGACGGTACTCCGTACTTGTATGCGGACCACCCGGTGCGCATGATCGCGGTTGGCTGGCTGAGTGCGGAGGTGCCTTGCAGCAGGTCGCGGAGCATACCCGAATGGGCGGTGCAGCGGCTCCTCCGAGAGTGTTCCAGATCAAGGTCTCGCTCAGAGCGGTGGACGGCTGGGCAAAGCGGCTGTCCGGCGGGCGCGAGGCGCTCGCTGCGCGTCCCCGGGGGCGCGTCGGCGAGCATCAGGCCCTGTCCGAGGTTGAGCAGCAGGCGGGGCGGCAGGCGATATGCGATTCCGCGGTGCCGCAGCCCGGCGTTCGGAGGCACCCGTGACAAGAGTGCCCGCCGAGGCTGCTCGTGCCTGGCTCGCCGGGACGGGGCTGGCGGATCGTCCGACGTCGCGCCTCGGAGTGTTCCTGGATCCGGTTGTCGGTGGGGACACAGGCGGTCCCGGCTGAGTGAAAATCACTGCCGGGCTCGCCCCGACGCACCGGGGCGAGCCCAGGCGCGTTGGAAGGACAATCCGCTGCCCCCACCTGGGAGCGCCCCTCCCGAGCAGGGGAGACAGCGGCCGAGTCGGCTGGGCTTGTTCATCCGGTGACGGTGTCGGGACGCAGTCGGGACGCAAGGATAGGAACAAGCCGACAAAGACGACGGCAGGGAGACACGGCACACCTGGCCTGACCAGCGGAAACGTCATGAACGGACGCTGATCGGCAAGGGCCGCCAAGATCCCCAAAGGACTCATAATCCGTCGGCCGTGGGTTCGAGTCCCACCCGCCCCACTGGGCACCCAAGGTGCAGAAGCGTTTCTACTTGCGGAAGCGCAACGGGGAGGGCCGCCGCGCCAGCGTGGCGGCCCCGCTTCACTCGCCCGGACCAGGGCCTCGCCTCTCACTCTCGCAGACCGGAGCATCTACGCTGGCCTTGCCTGTGAGGAGGGGGAGCGCAGTGCTGAACATGCGGCTGCACCGGCAATTCCGCTACATCCACGAGCCCCTGCCCGTCGACGACGACGCGATTCCCGTCCTCGGCCACGAAGAACTCGTCGCGACGCTGCGGGAGCGGCTGGTCTACTCACACGGCGGCACCTTCCTGATCAGCGGATTCCGGGGGGTCGGCAAGTCGACGCTCGTCCTGCAGGCGCTCTCCGCCGCGGCATCGCACTATCGACGGACCGGCAAGCACGAGCTGCTGAGCGTGCATCTGAACATCGCGCGGAAGATGGAGGGCGACCAACTGCTCTTCGCCGTCGTCCGGCGCATCTTCGAGACGCTGGACGACGAGGGCCTGCTCAAGCAGCTGCCGCACGACGTCCAGGAGGCCCTGCTGCTCGCCTACACCCGTACCTCGCTGTCCTTCAAGCAGACGCAGTCGGAGGGCAACGAGCACGGCGGCACCATGGGCTTCGGCCTCCAGAAGGGCCCGCTCGCCTCCGTGTCACCCACGCTGAGTCTGACGGGCAGGCGGACGAGTGCCCGTGCGACGGAGGCCTCGTTCCTGGCCTACTCCGAGACGGACGTCGAGCACGACCTCGTTCGGATCATCCAGCTGCTCGGCGGCGTGCAGGGTCGTACGACCACGCGCCGACGACGCCTCCGCCTCCGCCGCCGCCGAGAGCGGCGTCGGCTGCTGGTGCACCCCGTGATCGTGCTCGACGAGGTCGACAAACTGACCGACAACTCCGAGGAAGCACTCGGTCACCTTGAGACACTCCTCGGCACGCTCAAGAACGTACTGACCGCACGCGGCGCCCACTTCATCCTGGTGGCCGGCCCCGATCTGCACGACCAGGCACTCAGGGACGCGGACCGCGGCAACGGCGTGTACGAGAGTGTCTTCAGCTGGCGGATGTACGTGCCGTGCCTGTGGACGGCACCCGAGCGGCTGGTACACGGGCTCGGGGCGGCCCGGCGAGCGGAGCTCGTGCGTATGCACGGACCGGCGCGCCCCATGCCGAGGAACTGGCCGATGGGCGTGACCTGGCCCGGGAACATCTCCTCGGACGAGCTGCACCACGAGCCGGAGGGACTCGGCACGCTGATCGAGTACCTGCGGTTCAAGTCGAGAGGCGTACCGCGCAGACTCCTGCAGGAGCTCAACGCCCTGGTCGAATGGGACAGTTCGGGTGCGCCCATGCTCCAGGTGCCGGACGAGGACTGGCAGCGGATGCTGTTCTACGGCCACCTGGAGTCGGTCGTGTCCGGGGCGGTGTCCACGGACCCGACGAACGCACTGGCCCCGTTGCCGATCGACAACGACCGGTGGCGTCTTTGCGGTTATCACGTGGTGGACTGGGCCCTGCGCAGCCGGGGCCGGGTGTTCACGGTGGCGGAGATCACCAGCGATGGGCAACTGGACCCGTTACTGCGGGTGGACGGCCCGACGGTGACGCGGCTGCTGCGACACCTGGTGCGCAGCGGAGTCCTCGAAGTGGCGAGCGAGGGCGACCGGCCCGACGCCACCGAGTACGGCAATCCGGCGGATACCCGCGTCACGTACTACCGGCTCACCGACGCCTACTGCCGGCGGCTGGCCGGCTTCGCGTGGCACAGCGAGAGCGAGCGCGCGGACCTGCGGCTGCCGCCACCGCCACTGACCACCCCCTGGGACACCACGGCCGCAAACCTGCGCACTCCCGCGGCCGCGGACACGACGGGAGCGGGCGGCTCACCACTCGTGCCGAGCGCCGCGGTGCCGCCGGTCATGCGGCTGGGCGACCGCTACGAGGCGCTCGTTCCGATCGGGTCGGGCGGGATGGGTGTCGTCTACCGGGGGCGCGATCTGCGGACCGGCGAGGCCGTGGCGATCAAGCTGCTGCGCCGCGAACTGGCGGTGGACGAGACCATGCTGGCCAGGTTCCACCGCGAGGCCCGGATCGGGATGCGGATGCGGCACCCCAACATCATGCACACGATCGAGATCGTCGAATCTCCGGAGCACGCACTGATCATGGAGCTGATCGAGGGGCCCGTACTTGCCGACGTCCTCGCCGAGCAGGGTGCGCTGCCTCCCGAGGAGGCCGCCCGGATCGGAAAGGACCTCGGTGAGGCTCTGCGGTACATGGATTCCATGAGCCTGTACCGCATCGATATCAAACCGTCGAACGTCGTCCGTCACGCGACCCGCGGTGCTGTGATCGTCGATCTCGGTCTCGCCCGGGCCCTGGAGGAAGCGGGCAGGCAGTTGACGCAGACCGGCGTTCTGATCGGGACACCGAGCTTCATGGCGCCCGAGCAGATCCTCGGCCGTGAGGCGGACATCAGATCGGACCTGTTCGCCCTCGGCGCACTGCTCTACCGGTGCTTGTCCGGGCGGCTGCCCCACGACAACATCAGCAACGCCGCCAGCGTTCTCTACTCCGTCGTGCACGAGGACATCTCGGTGGACGGTCTCCCGGTCTCGCCCGCCCTGCGCAACGTCCTGCGCACCTGCCTGGCCCGCGACCCCGATCTGCGCTACCAGAAGCCGCAGGACTTCCTCGCGGAGCTGGTGGCGACACCGGAGTTGCGGGGGGAGGCGGGCCCGCAGGCAATGCCGGATGCGGGGTGACCCGGGCGCACGCACCGACGGCCTTCCCGGCTTTCGCGTACGGCAGTTGTGACGGCCCGGTCCAACAACCAAGTCCGGCCCATGACTTGATCTGCGACTGTCATGGCGCGGTCAAATCTTCAATCAAGCCTCCCTGGGTCCGGCAAAGGGGTCTACCCGCATAGAACGGCCGGTGCTGTCATGCGCACGACCGCCCGGAAATCGTGCCGGGCATCGCACCGGGAGACCCCCACATGTCCCGAATACCGCGCCCCCTCGTGACCACCCTGTCCGCCCTCGCCCTCGCCGCCGCGGGCCTCACCGTCACCACCGGCAGCGCCCACGCCGCCGGCTGCAGCCAGGACTACCTCCCCCTGCCCGACCCCGACTGCCAGCCCGGCGCCTTCAACCCCGACGTCACCCAGGACACCATCGACTCCACGATCTGCGTCTCCGGCTGGACCGCGACCGTACGGCCGTCCAGCTCCTACACCACCGCGCTGAAGAAGAAGCAGATCGTCGAGTACGGCTACACCGACACCAGCACCTCCGACTACGAGGAGGACCACTTCGTCCCGCTCGAACTCGGCGGCGCCCCCAAGAGCGCGCTCAACCTCTGGCCGGAGCCCGAGTACGGCACCAGCACCGCCGCGAACAAGGACACCGTCGAGAACAAGCTCAAGAAGGCCGTCTGCGCCGGTCAGGTCAGCCTGGCCGACGCCCAGGACGCGATCGTCACCGACTGGACCACCGCGCTCTCCAGCCTCGGCCTCGGCTGACACGGCTCAGGGGTCCGTCTCCTCCCCCGGGAGTAGACGGACCCCTTCGTCTCCTGCCGCGGAGGCATGGGAGGTCTCTCCGTGGGCACGATGTGCCAGACCGGGTCGCGGGCGAGGCTTGGGCGTATCAACTGCGGGGCACTGACCTCGTACCGAATGAGCGGTACCGACCAGTGCCAGCAAGACCCGACAGTACGAGGCCTGAGGAGGCGTCATGGACCGCCGGATCCGTGTTCGTGTCAGCCGTCGGCCCGCCGCACCCCGCGGGCAGGAGATCGACCGCAGGACGCCCTCGGGGCGGATCCTGCCCTACTGACGTGAGCCACTGGGGGTTCAGGCCGCCAGTGGGTCCAGCAGCATCGGCTCGATCCTGCCCTCCAGCATGGCGCCGATGCCCTGTACGGCACACACGTCGGGCCGCTCGGCGATGTGCACCGGCATGCCGGTGGCCCGTCTGAGCATCTCGTCGAACCCGGGGATCAGCGCGGACCCGCCGACCATCATCATCCCGACGTCGGCGAGGTCGGCCACCAGATCGGGCGGGCAGACCCGCAGCACCTTGCCGATGCCGTCCAGCACGGCCGTCAACGGCGTGTGGATGGCGTCCCGTACGGCCGCGGTGTCGACCCGCACGGACCGGGCGAGGCCGGTGGCCACGTCCCGCCCGTGGATCTCCGTGGTCGTCGGCCCCTGCGCGTCGAGACCGTTGCCGGACAGGGCGAGCTGCAACGGCCGCACGGACTGGCTCGGCAGCACCAGTTCGTGCTCGTGCCGCAGGAGTTGCACGATCGCGTGGTCGACGGCCTCCCCGCCCACGTTGATCCGCTCGGCGGTGACGATCGAGCCGAGCGAGAGGACGGCGACCTGGGTGGCGGCGGCCCCGCACACGACGATCATCATGCCCTGGGGTTGTTCCACCGGGAGCCCGCAGCCCACGGCGGCGGCGATGAGGGTGTCGACGAGCTCGACGCGCCGGGCGCCCAGGCCGACCAGGGTCTCGATGGTCGCCCGCTGGGCCAGCGGATCGGCGTCGTGCGGGGTGCAGGCGGCGGCCCGGAGGCGGGTCTTGCGGCGCAGGGTGCGACGGACCTTGTCGCCGAGCAGATGGCGCAGCATGCGCTGGGCCATCTCGATGTCGACGACCGTGCCGCCGGAGACCGGCCGCACCACACGGATGTAGCTCGGCGTCCGCCCCGTCATCCGCTCCGCGAACTCGCCCACCGCGATGAGCGCGCCGGTCCGGATGTTCACGGCAGCGACGGAGGGCTGGTCGACGACCAGACCGGCGCCCTTCACATAGACCCGGGTGCGGGCCGCCCCCAGGTCGACGGCGAAGTGGCAGCGGCGCAACTGCTCCAGACTGACGGTCACGGCAGATCCTCCCGGGTGCGCAGGCCATGGGGGTGCCGCCGGGTGGCGGGCCTCTTCCTGCATCCTGCGCGGGCGAGGGGAAGGCGCGCCTTCTGGAGGGGGCCGGGCGGGGTGCCGCTGAATGGGGGGTTCAAAGGGGCCGGGCGGGGGGCACGGGCGGCGCGCCGCTCAGGATCCGGTGGTGGGACCGGCCGCGGGCGGAACGGCCGGCGTCCGCGGCGGCTCCTGGCCTGGCGTGCCCGACGGGGCCGCCGCCCCCTGTTCCGACGACCAGCTGAGCCGGACGACCAGTTGCCCCTCGGCCGCCCCCTTGGCGATCACCGCCCCGGCCTCCGCGCTCAGCTTCACCCCGAACTCCAGCTCCACGGAGTCGGGCCGCAGCGCGCCCTCCCGGAAGACCCGCAGCGCGGACTGCGCGGCCGAGCGGACCGAGTCCAGGGCGCCCTCGAAGGTACGGGCGGTCCGGTCCGCCGCCCCGTTGCCGGGGCCTTCGCCGCGCGACACGAGGCGGGTCCCGGTCGCGGGGTCCGCGGTCTCCACGACCACGATCGCGCCGTCCTCGGTCTTGAACTCCACCAGCTTGCCCATGGCTCCACGCTCCCCCGCGTTCTTGATCCACTACCGGCTCCATTGTTCCCGAAGGCGACCGGCGATGTCCCCCGTTCCGCCGGTCGCGCCCGCCCGAGCTGGCGGGAACCCGCCGGGGCACCTTTCCGCCAGCTCCGCTCAACTCCTTTGCCGCACAAGCCCCGTGACACTCTTCGCAGCACTCGAAGCACTCGAAGCACCCGACGCACTCGACACGAGAAGAGGCGTGGATGACCAGAGGACCAGTCGGACGTGGGGCGACCCTCCTGTCGGCCGGGCTCGTGATCGCCCTGCTGCCGGCGGCCCCGGCGGCCGCACGACAACCCGTCGGCGCGGGCCCCCGCCCCACCGGCGCCGGCACCACCGTCACCCTCGTCACCGGCGACAGGGTGACCGTCACCGACCTCGGGCACGGGAAGCGGACGGTGACCGTCGCACGGCCGCCCGGCGCCACCGGGGCCGTGCGTACCCAGACCGCCGACGGCGACATCACCGTCGTACCGGACGAGGCACTGCCGTATCTGCGGGCCGGCACCCTGGACCGGCGGCTTTTCGACGTCAGCGGGCTGATACGGCAGGGGCTCGCCGACGGGAAGACGGACGAGCTGCCGCTGATCGTGACGTACGACAAGGGCGCGCGGGTCGTCACCCCGCGCGGTGCCGAGCGGACGCGGACGCTGGTCAGCCTGCGCGGGGCCGCCCTGGCCGCGGACAAGGGGCGGACCTTCTGGCGGTCGTTCACCGGGCAAGGCGGCCTCGACAAGGTCTGGCTGGACGGGCGCGTCAAGGCCGACATGGCCGAGAGCAACGCGCAGATCGGCACGCCGGCCGCCTGGGACGCCGGGCTGACCGGCAAGGGTGTCACCGTCGCCGTCCTCGACACTGGGGTGGACGCGAGCCATCCCGACCTCGCGGGCCGAATCGGCGCCACCAAGAGCTTCATCGACGGGCAGGAGGTCGCCGACCGCAACGGCCACGGCACGCACGTCACCTCCACCGTCGGCGGCAGTGGCGCCGCCTCCGACGGCAAGGAGAAGGGCGTCGCGCCCGGGGCCACGCTCGCGGTCGGGAAGGTTCTCAGCGACCAGGGGTCGGGCAGCGAGTCCCAGATCATCGCCGGCATGGAGTGGGCCGCGCGGGACGTGCACGCCCGGATCGTCTCGATGAGCCTCGGCTCGACCGAGGCCAGTGACGGCACCGACCCCATGGCCCAGGCGGTGAACACCCTCTCCCGGGAGACCGGCGCCCTCTTCGTCGTCGCCGCCGGGAACACCGGCGCCCCCTCCTCCATCGGCTCGCCGGGCGCCGCCGACGAGGCCCTCACCATCGGCGCGGTGGACGCGGACGACCGGGCCGCCTACTTCACCAGCGCCGGACCCCGGTACGGCGACAACGCCCTGAAGCCCGACCTCTCCGCCCCCGGCGTCGACATCCTCGCCGCCCGCTCCCAACTCGCCCCCGGCAGCGGCTACTACACCTCCATGAGCGGTACGTCGATGGCGACACCGCACATCGCCGGAGTTGCCGCCCTGCTCGCCGAGGAACACCCCGACTGGACCGGCGCCCGCCTCAAGGACGCGCTGATGTCGACGTCGAAGCGGCTCGACGAGTCCGCCTACGTACTGGGGGCGGGCCGGGTCAGCGTGCCGGACGCGGTCGAGGCGGACGTCACCGCCACCGGAAGCGCCGACCTCGGCTTCTACAGCTGGCCGTACGACGCGAACAAGCCGGTCACCAGGACCGTCACCTACGCCAACTCGTCGGACGCACAAGTCGAGTTGTCGCTCTCCGTGCAGGGCGCACCCGACGGCGTCGCCGCGCTCGCCGACACCACCCTCACCGTCCCCGCGCACGGCACCGCGTCGACGACCGTCACCGGTGACGGATCGAAGGCGCCGGTCGGCACCACCAGCGGGCAGATCGTGGCTGCCGTCGCCGGGACGCCGGTCGCCCACACCGTCTTCGGGCTGGTCAAGGAAGAGGAGCGGTACACGCTCACCGTCCACGTCAAGGACCGGGACGGCACGCCCGCCCCTGCCGACCTCACCGTGCAGCGGCTCGCCGAGGGCGACGCCCCCTTCCCCGCCCACGTCGGCGACTCCGGCACCCTGAAACTGCGGCTCCGGCCGGGCACGTACACCCTGGCCTCCTTCCTCGACGTGCGCGGCAGCCACGGCGCCGACTCGCTCGGCCTCGGCTTCCTCGCGGCACCCGAGACCATCCTCGACCGCGACCGCGAAGTCACCCTGGACGGACGCACGTTGCGCGAGGTGAAGGCCGCGGTGAAGCGGCGCACCGAGACCCGGCAACTGCTCATGGAGTACGACCGGAAGGCGAACGGCGCCGATCTGTTCGGCGCTGTCATGGTGCCGGCGGCCTACGACAGCGTCTTCGCCGCCCCCACCGAGAAGGTCACCCGGGGCAGCTTCGAGTACCGGACCGTATGGCGGCTCGGCAAGCCGCTCCTGGAGGTCGAGGGGATCGGCGAGGCGGTCGTCCAGCCCGGCGGCACACTGATCGAGGGGCGCAGGCGACTGCCGCTGGTGGACGTCGGGGACGGGCCCTTCACCGGTGTCGCGGGCAAGGCCGTGCTCGCCCGCCTCGCCGACGGCGCCGACCCGGCCGCCCTCGCCCGGGCCGCGCAGGACGCGGGCGCCGAGGCCCTGTTCGTGACGGACGACGCGCCCGGACGGCTCATGGCCTGGTGGGGCACGGACGACAACGCCGACCGGCCACTCCAGATCGCCACGGTGAACGCGGCCGACGCGGCACGGCTGCGGGCCGCCGGGACGGTGGACATGACCGGGACGCGCAACTCGCCCTACATGTACGACCTTTCCGAGGGCCACCGGGGCGCCGTCCCGGACCGGGACCTCACCTACCGGCCCTCCGGGCGCCAACTGGCCGCCCTGGACGTCAAGTTCCACGCGGTACGGCCGGTGAGCGGAGGCGAGTTCCGGTACTCGATCACCGACTCCTTCCCCGTCGGACTCGGCTTCCAGGAGCGCGTCGACTACCCGGCCGAGCGCACCGACTACGTCTCCACCGGCCCCGGCCAGCTGTGGCACGAGTCCGTGGCGGTCGGCGACGGCACGCTGGAGGAGCGCAGCGGGCTGGTGCGCTACACCGGCGGGTCACGTCCGGCGCTCAACTGGTTCCGGCCGGTCTGGCACCCGTGGCTGGGCACCGGGCTCGGCTGGGGGCAGCAGCGCGCCGGGAACCAGATCCAGCTCAACACCCCCGGCTGGGGCGACTCGGGGCCCGACCACACCGGGTTCGGCGACGTGTGGAGCGACGACACCGGGATGACCCAGTACACGGAGGTGTACCTGGACGGCACGCTGGTCGACCGGCGCAGGAGCTCCGGGGCGTACGTGTGGGACGCGCCCGCCGACGAGCACACCTACAAGGTCGTCACCGACACCACGCTGGACGCGGACCGCTGGGGCCTCGCCACCCGGGGCCACGCCGAGTGGACCTTCCGGTCGGCCGCCACCCCGGAGGACCGCTGGACCTACCTCCCGCTCATCAACCTCGCCTTCGACGTCGACACCGACCTCGCGGGCGACGTACGGGGCGGGAGCCGGGTCCCGATCGGACTGTCCGCGCAGTACGTGGCGGACGCGTCCGGCACCGGGACCCTCGGCGGCGGGCGGCTCGAAGTGTCGTACGACGACGGCACGACATGGCAGCCCGTACGACTCACCGGCGCGGCGGCCTCCTGGCACGGGACGCTGACCGTGCCGCGCGATGCCCGGTACGTGTCCCTGCGGGCCTCGGCCGGCGACGACCGGGGCGGCTCGGTGACACAGGAGGTGATCCGGGCGGTGGGAGTGAGGTAGCTCAAGGCTGGGGATGGTCCACGATGCCGCGGATCACCCCCAGCTCCACCAGGTCCTGCGGCCGGATGCGGAGCTGGTCGGCCGTCGCCTCCGTCTCCTCCGGGGGGCGCTTCAGGATGGCGGCCGCCAGTTCCGGGGCGATGACCGAGAAGTAACTGTCCGGCGTGGCCCAGGTGTTGCCGGGCGCCGCCAGGGCCAGCGCGCCGCCCGAGCCGCCCTCGCCGATGACCAGCGTGGTGACCGGGGTACGGGCCGCGGCCACGGCCCCGAACACGTCCGCGATCGCCGCACCCGCGCCCTGCCGCTCCGCCTCGGCGTCGTTCGCCGCGCCCGGCGTGTCCACCAGGGTCAGCACCGGTATCCCGAGCCGGTCCGCCAGCCGGATCAGCCGGGCGGCGGTGCGGTATCCGGCGGGGCGGGTCTTCGTCCCGGTCTGGGCGGCGTAGGCGACGGTACGTCCGTCCCGCTCGCCGAAGCCGCACAGCATGCCGTCCGGGTCGGCGCCACCGCAGCGGTCGCCGACAAGCGCGGTACGGCGGGTGAAGTAGGCGTCCAAGTAGGCCTGCGCCCGGGGGCGTTCGGGGGCTCGGGCGCGGAGGACGGCCTCCCAGCCGGTGGCCGGGAGGGGCGTGGAGCCGAGGGCGGACGGGGGCGGGGCCTCGGCCGCCGGTGTGGTCAGCAGCCGCAGCCACAGCCCCAGCGTCTCCCGCAGCTCCTCCGGCCGCACCACCGCGTCCGCCGAGCCCGCAGCCACCTGCGCCTCCGCCGTGTAGGCGGCGGGGTCGGCGTCCGGCGGGCGGACCCGGGAGCCCGCGAAGCCGACCTGGGCGCCGGGGAGGGCGAGGGTGATGTCGGCACCGGCGCCCAGGGTGGCCCAGCCGCCGCCCGTCGTCGGGTCGCGCAGCACGGCGATCTGGGGCAGGCCCGCCTCCCGGGTGAGCGCCGACTGGCGGGCCACACGCTGGAGTTGGGTCAGCGCGAGCATGCCCTCCTGCATCCGGCTGCCGCCGGTGGCGACCAGCGGGACGACCGGGAGGCGGTGTGCGCGGGCGTGGGTGTACGCCGCCTCCAGGCGGTCGCCGGTGCGCCGGCCCAGGGAGCCGCCGAGGAAGCCGAACTCGAAGGCGATCAGCACGGCGGGCGTGCCCTCGACGCGTGCGGTGCCGCAGACGACGGACTCCTCCTCGCCGGTGCGGCGGGCGGCGCGGGCGCGTGAGGCGTCGTACCCCTGCCAGGAGATCGGCCCGTCCGGCGCGGACCTCCCTTCCCGGTAGGGGAGTTCGGTGAAGGTGGAGGCGTCGCAGAGCAGTGCGAGGACGTCGCGCGCCGAGAGCCGTTCAGGCATCGCGCAGTTCCCGCTTCATGATCTTCCCCATGTCGTTGCGGGGGAGGACGTCCAGGTGCCGTACGACACGCGGGCGCTTGTGCGGCGCCAGGCGGCGGGCCACATGGTCGGCCAACTCCTGGTCCGACGGCGGGGACTGGGGATCCGCCGGGACGATCCAGGCCACGATCCGCTCGCCCAGATCCGCGTCCGGCTCCCCGGTGACGGCCGCCTCCCGCACCCCCGGATGCTCCAGGAGGGCGTTCTCGATCTCCCCGGCCCCGATCTTGTAACCGCCGCTCTTGATCAGGTCGGTGGCCTTGCGTCCGACGATGCGCACATAGCCGTCCGGCTCGCGCACCGCCATGTCGCCCGTCCGGAACCAGCCGTCCTCGGTGAAGGCGGCGGCGGTGGCGTCGGGCCGGTTGAGGTACTCGGTGAACAGGTTCGGGCCGCGCACCTGGATCTCGCCGACGGTCTCCCCGTCGTACGCCGCGACCGGCGTCCCGTCCTCCTCCACCAGCCGCAGCTCCACGCCCGGCAGCGGCACCCCGACCGTGCCCGGGCGGGGCTCGCCGTCGGCCCGCACGCTGGTGTTCATCAGCGTCTCCGTCATGCCGTACCGCTCGATCACCCGCTGCCCGGTCGCCGCCGTGATCCGCTCGTGGTCGTGCACGGGCAGCGCGGCCGAGCCGGAGACGAGCAGCCGGGCCCGGCCCAGCGCCTTGGCCAGCTCCGGGTCGCCGGGCAGGGCCTCGGCGATGCGGTGGTACATCGTCGGTACCCCGAACAGCATGGTGGCGCCGTCGGTCAGCTCCCGGGTCACGCCCTCGGTGCCGAAGCGCCCGAGGTGCCGCACGGATCCGCCGCGCCGGAGCGGGCCGAGCACACCGAGCACCAGACCGTGCACATGGAACAGCGGCAGCCCGTGCACCAGGACGTCGTCGCCGGTCCACTGCCAGGCGTCGGCGAGCGCGTCCAGGGTCGTGGCGAGCGCCCGGCGGGGGATGACGGCGCCCTTGGGCGGGCCGGTGGTGCCGGAGGTGTAGACGATCAGCGCGGGGTCGCCCTCGGACGTACGGTCCTCGGGGACGGCCCCGGTGCCGTACGCGTCGACGTCGACACGCTCCAGGTCACCGAGGGCGGCGGGGAGTTCGGCACCCGGCGCCGCCAGCACCGACTGCGGCGCGCTGTCGGAGAGGATGTGCGCGAGTTCCTTCTCCCCCGACTTCGGGTTGAGCGGCACCGCGGCCGCCCCGGCGAGCAGCACACCGACCACCCCGACGGCCGTCTCCAGCTCCGGGGTCGCCCACACGGCCACCCGGCCCACGCCGTGAATCCGGGCGGCCACGGCCCCCGCGGCGGCACCCAGTTGCGCGTACGTCAGCGACCGTTCGCCGAACCGCAGGGCGACTCGCTCGCCGGAACCGCCCACCAGGGCCGGAAAGAGGGAGGACACGCGGAGCACTCCTTGCCTGTCGGGACGCTGAGGGGAACGACAGCACCCTTCCTACACCAGCCGCCGCGTCCCCACGACCGCGCTCAGATCCGAAGCGAGTCGCAGCTCCGCCGAGCACAGCGCCGGGTGCTCCAGCCAGTGCAGCCGGGCCCGGTCGGGGAGACCGTCGTGGAGCGGCGGCCAGGTGGTGGCGGGCGTGAAGTCGTCCACGACGACCGTGCCGCCGGGCACGAGCAGCCGCTCCACGTCGGCGGGGGTGTCCCCGGGTTCCTTTCCCTGCCCGCCGCCGTCGAGCACGAGCAGGTCGTACGGCGCGTGCTCCTCGATCCGCCGCCAGTCGCCGGTCAGTACCTCGACCCCCGGCCGACCGGCGAAGATCCCGGCCGCGACCCGGGCCCGCTCCGGCTCGCGCTCGACGCTGTACAGCCGCACGTCCGCGCCCGCGCCGGCGGCCAGCCACGCGAGCCCCACGCCGAGCCCCGTGCCCGTCTCGCCGATCCGGGCCCGTGCGCCGCCCGCCAGGGCGTACAGCAGACGGCCCTGCTCGGGGCGGCAGGAGTACGGGAAGCCGTGGCCGCGGGCGACGGCCACCGCGCGCCGGACGAGCGGAGGCAGGTCGCCCACAGCGGTGTACGCGTCGGTCCCCGAGAGCGCCATGGCCCCGATCCTGCCCGACGACAGGCTGCCGCCTCCACGACTTCGGAAACGAAGCGGTGGCGCCGTAGGGGTGCGGGTTCGATGCGGTCCACCGGTTGTGTGTGGCTGGTCGCGCAGTGCCCCGCGCCCCTGGGGGTGGGCGGCTGGGCCTGTGTTGAAGGGGCTGGCGTCCGCCTGGGGACCGAAGCGGTGGCGCCGTGGGGGCGTGGGTGCGGTGCGGTCTGCCGGTTGTGTGTGGCTGGTCGCGCAGTTCTCCGCGCCCCTGGGGTTGGGTGGC